>NZ_JBREIC010000003.1:0-463704 GCF_052907485.1 Sphingomonas benefaciens
CCGTCCCCGGATATCCAGCAACACTAAAATTGCCATGGATCTCCAAGTGTCGCGGGGTGGAGCAGCCCGGTAGCTCGTCAGGCTCATAACCTGAAGGTCACAGGTTCAAATCCTGTCCCCGCAACCAAACACCCCCGCAGCTCACGCTGACGGGGGCTTTTCGCGTCCCCCAAACCTCCCGCCGCACCCACCCTCCGCAATGGCCGCGCTACCGGAAGGACGGAACACGCCCCAACGGTGCAATCCAAATAATTCCACTTCGGACCCGTCCACGGGCGAACACATCGGCCCGTCGCGAGTTGGGCGAGGGCGAGGGTGCATTGGCTTCACAATGGTTTTGCCCCAGCGCCGCCATGACCGCACGGGAGCATCGTGATGAATGCCGCTTGGGCCTACCCCTTCATCTTCGCCGCCGGCATGCTGCAGGCGGTTGGTGCCGCGATGGGCGGTCAGCTCAACAAGTCGCTGCACAATCCATGGTTGGCGACTTCGATATCCTTCATGCTGGTGATGTTCACGACCGTCGCCCTCTTTGCCTGCATGCCTAAGCCGCTGCCTTCGGTCGGCGATTTTGCGCAGATGCCCTGGTGGGCGCCGCTTGGCGGTGTGGTTGGCGCCGTCGCGGTGTTCGCCGGCTTCATGCTGATCCAGAAGCTCGGCGCGGGGCCGGTCAATGGCGTCACGATTACGGCCAACATCATCGCAAGTCTGGCCATCGACCATTACGGTCTGCTGCGTATGGAGCAGCATGCGATGAACCCCTACCGTCTCGTCGGCGCGGTGTTGATGATCGCGGGCGTGACCCTCATCGCCATATTCTGATGGCCAGGGGCAATCAGCACGTCGGGCGGATCGCGCTGATCGTCGCACTGGTGGCGGCGATCGGCTTTACGGCCGTTCATGCCGTGCGCCTCGTGCGCGACGCCATCTATTGGAATGCCCATCAGGATGAGCCGATCGAGGGATGGATGACGATCGGCTATGTCGCGCATTCCTACCATGTTCCACCCCATGTGCTGTTTCTGGCGCTGGGCATGCCGCCGGGCCCGCCCGAGCGCCGCAACCTCGCGGCGATCGCGGCCAGTCGGGGGCAGAGCATCGGCGAGATACGCGCGATCCTGAACCGGGCGATCGTCCATGCGCGGCCGCCATATCCGCCGCCCGGGCCGCCGTCGCGCGCCGCTACTCCGAGCGCCGCCCGGTGAACGGCGAGCTGCTGGCGCTGCTGACCAGCTACGGGTTGCCGGCGCTGTTCATGATCCTGTTGATCACGTCGGCGGGCGCACCATTCCCTGATTCGCTGTTGCTCGTCGCAGTCGGTTCGTTCGTCGCGCAGGGCGATCTGGCATTCGTGCCGGTCGTGATGGTGGGAACGCTGGGCGCCGTAGCGGGAGACCAGATCGGCTATGCCATCGGTTATTGGGGCGGCCGCCCGCTCGCTGGCAAGGTTGCCGGCGCGGAGCGCATCGCAAAGGCGGAGGCGTTCTCGCGCAAATGGGGCGGCCCGGGTATCTTTTTCAGCCGCTGGCTGGTCGGGCCGCTCGGCCCGTGGATCAACATCACCAGCGGCATGACCGCCTATCCCTGGCCGAAATTCCTAGTGCTGGACGTCGCCGGCGAATTGATCTGGGTGATGCTCTACGTCTCGCTGGGACGCCTGTTCAGCGACAAGGTGCAAGCGATCGCGGATCTACTCGGCAATCTGACCTGGGTGGCGCTCGGTCTCCTGGCGATCGCCGTGCTCGGCTTTCGCCTATGGAAGGCCCGGTTGCGCCCAGGTGACGAGGGCGGGTCGGCCGATCATCAGCCAGGATAAGCCGCGCCAAGGCGCGTCACCGTCATCCGCCCCTTTGGCGGCCCGCAAGCGGCTCAAGCCGGCTCGGATACCGCTACCGTCCCCATCACCTGTGTGGCAAACCGCTCCATCTCCTCAGCCTGCGGGCTCATCTGCAGCAGCAGCAGGTCGAGGCCGGCCTCTTCATATTCCGCGATCCGTTCCTTCAGCTGTTCGGGCGTCCCAACCAGATTGGGCCGCAGACCACGGTTGGACACCGAATATTCCTGCAGCTTCAGCTCCCGCTCCAATTGCGTGCCCGACAGCCATTGATCGAAATTGGCGTAGCCTGGCGGCAGTTCGGTGACGCTGGTAATCCGTTCGAGCTCGCGTCGCGCCTCCGCCTCGCTGTCGCGGACGATCGCATAGGCCGCCATGCCATAGTGCATGCGGGGGCGGCCCATCGCGGCCCGGCGGGCGGCCATGTCGGCGATCTTGGGCGCGATCGCCGCCACTGGATCGCCGTGCATCACATAGGCGTCGCAGCGTTCCGCGATCATCGTCTTGGCCGCTTCGCTTTCGCCGCCGGCATAGATGGTCGGCCGCTTGACCGGCTTGGGCGCGCAGATCGCGGCGTCGGTGGTGTAGAACCGGCCGTCGAAGCTGAAGCGCTCTTGCGTCCACAGCCCGTCGACAACCTGTAACCATTCCGCCGTGCGGGCATAGCGGTCGTCGTGCTGGTCAAATTGCAGGCCATATTGTCGCGCCTCGTCCGCCCACCAGCTGGACACGACGTTGAGCGCCAGGCGACCGTCGGAGATGCGATCGATGTTGGCCGCGGCCTTGGCGAACAGCGCGGGGTGATGGAAATTGGGTCGCACCGCGACCATCAGTTCGAGCCGCTCGGTCACGGCCGCGAGCGCCGCCGCCGTCGACCAGGCGTCGAGCGCGGGCTGTTCGACACCCTTGATGTCGTTGAGGTTCAGTTCGGCGATCAGCGTCAGGTCATAGCCCCAACGCTCCGCATTCTGCGTCAGCGCTTTGGCATAGGCCCAGCTCGCCTCCATTCCCTCGTCGGGGACGTTGCGCAGCCAGCCGCCGAACACCGGCATCCAGAATCCGTATCGCATCAGCGTGTCTCCCCGATCCAACCGACGATCCGATCGACCAGCCGGTCGTGCGGGTCCCAGCCCAAGACGTCGAGCGGCTTGGCGACGAAATTCGACAGGGCGTTGACGTCATAGAAGCGTGGAACGCCATCGCGATCATCGATCATCACCTCTACCCCGCCGAGATCGAGTGTGGCGGCCTGCGCGATCGCCTCGGCGGCGGCACGCAGCTCGGCCGCGGGTTCCACCGCGGTCATGGTGATCGTGCTGCCGGGCACCTGACAGGCGTCGGCCGGGCAGAGATCAAACGCGCCGCCGCCAGCGACGTCGATGGCGTACAGATAGCGGCGGTCGAGGGTTTCGATCCGGGTGATCGTGCCGTTGCGGGCGGGGACATAATCCTGGACCAGCAGGACGCCGTCGATGCTGGTCGGTAGCAGGCCATCGGCGACCGCGGCCTTCAGTTCGTCGGCGCTGTCGAAGCGGGCGATGCCGGCCCCGGCACCGCCGATATTGGCCTTTACCACCAGCGGGAAGCCCACTGTTGCTGCGGCGGCTGGTACGTCGCCGGCGCGATGGACGACACGGGTGACAGGGATGGCGAGACCGAGGGAGGCGATCAGCGCCAACTGACGCGCCTTGGAGGTATCCACCGCAAGAGCGGCGGTGCCATTGAGGACGCGCGCGCCGGCGCGTTCCCATTGGGCGAACAATGACTGCGCCCAGAAGATCGGGTGTTCGGCATCGCGCAGAAAGGCCGACATCGCCAGCCGGCTGAGCACGAGCGGTGCTGGGCATGTAACATCCGCCGGATCGAAAGCGAAGTTGGTCGTCAGCGCCTGATAGGCGACACCGCGTCGATCGAGCGCCGCGAACAGCGGGGTAAACCATTGCGGATGTTCATAAAGAATGGCGAGATCGGTCATCAACGCAGCCATGCCGGAGTTGCCGGGCAATGCAATGGGTCTGCGCTTTTCTGTCAGAAAGAAGAGATTGTGCCGCAGCAAGGTGGAGATGATCGAACGGGCGATGACGCTCCTCCACTAACCGCATTCCGTAAAAGCTTTGCAATTCTATCCATTCCTGACTAAAGGCCGTCGCCTACGGTCAACGTAGCGGGGCATGGAAACCTCGGAGATAGCGAGCCGGATCGATCGACCGGGTGGCGGACGCGCATGTCCAGGCCATCCGGCTAAAGGCGTTCGCGCCTAGCGCTATCTAGGTTTCCAACACCCGGTTCCGAGCGACGACGCACCGTCCAGTGCGTCGCCGGCTCCGCATAGGGATTGCCATGGAAGCGATTGAACGCGCGCGTATCGTCACCTCGGCGCTCGATCTAATCGAGACGGCAGCCAAGATGCTCGACCTGTCGGGAGAGATGCAGATGGCGGTGCAGATCAGAGGCGTGATCGCTGCGGCGCCCAGCGCTCCGGCACGATCGACCATTCGTGCAGAACTGCGTGTACCACTTGCACTGACCGGCCTGGCGCTCGCTATCCTGGACGACGTGGGCGAGGGGAGCACGGGGATCGCGTGCGATCTGCAATCGGCGATCGATCGGCTCCATCGCACCGGCATCATACGGGCGGAGCCGATCTAGCACCGGCGCGCCTCCGGACGGCCGTTTGACGCGTTCTACACCGCCGCGCAGCACGTCACCGGCGTGCCAACCTGACGCGGGCGGCAATGACCGGAACCGGTCGCCCCGGAAGGCTTACAGTGCCAAGAACCAGGGTTAGGGCCACGATCGGCGATATCGCCGAGGCGGCCGGCTGGTCGAAGATGACCGTGTTCCGGGTAACGAGCAGTTCGGGGAGCGTGCGCCCGACAGGCGCGAGCGCGTCGTAAAGGCCGCTGAGGCGATGCGTTATGTGCCGAACCGCTCGGCGCAGGTGCTTTCGGGGGCGCAGCAAATCCGGGCGAGCCATAGCCATATACGCATGAACGGCTTCGCCGAGGCGATGGCGGCGCATCGCTTGCCGGTGCCCGATGTCTATGTCGCGCAGTTCTATCTTACCTATCGTTTCGGCCTCGATGCCGCCGAGGCAATGCTGCGTCTCGACGCGCGCCCTACACACTGATCGTGCGCCAGGCCGACGGGCCCTATACGGCCGTCGCCCCGTCAGCCTGACCTTCATTGCCATCTGAAGACGATCTAAGTCACTCAATTTCGCAGCGTTGGGAACCAGCGCCCGCCACGTGCACTTCATCATGGATCAATAAAACATGTGAAGGCGCCGCGGGTGACGAGACTGTTCTTCCTCCACGCGCTGGGCGCGAGTGCGCGCGAATGGGATCAGGTGATCGCCGGACTGGGCGACGTCGGGGACTGCGTCGCGCTCGACCTCCCCGGCTTCGGCGACAGCCCGGACGCCGACCTCGATGTCGCAGGACTGGTCGATTGGTTCGCGACGCAGGTGTCGGCACGGCAACCGCAGAGCTGGGCAGTGATCGGTCATAGCATGGGTGGCAAGATCGCCACGCTCGCCGCCGCCCGCGCGCGCGACGGCGATCCGGCCTTCGCCGGCCTGGCCGCGGTGGTGTTGCTCGCCGCCTCGCCGCCCGCACCCGAGCCGATGGCCGAGGAGCGTCGCGCCGAGATGATCGGCTGGTTCGCCGACGGCAAGATCGATGCGGACGAGGCGGCGACGTTCGTCGATGCCAATACCGCGCGGCGCCTGCCCGAACCGCTGCGCGATCAGGCGATTGCCGACGTGGAGCGCTCCGGCCGCCTGGCTTGGACCGGCTGGTTGGAGCGCGACAGCCGCGAGGATTGGCAGGCGGTGGCGGGGACGCTCGCGGTACCGGCGCTGATCGTCGCCGGCGGCGAGGACGGTGATCTGGGCGAGGATGCGCAGCGGCGGCTCAACCTGCCGCACTATCGGGACGCGCGCGTCGAGGTGGTGGCCGGTGCCGCGCATCTGTTGCCCTATGAACAGCCCGCTGCGGTCGCGGCCCTGATCCGGGACCACGTCACGCCGGCCTTTGCCCGAGCTTTGCCCGCGCCGTTCGTCGCGCTGCTCGCGTCCGATCGGGTCAGCCGCCGGACACGCGCGGTGATGACCGAGCGACACGCCGCCCCCGCGCCTGGCAAAGTGCTGTCGCCGCAGCAGCGGGCGGTGCTCGCCGCCCTGGTTGAGACGGTGCTGCCGGGCGCCGCCGATCCGGTCGACCTCGCCGCACGGATCGATGCGATGCTGACGAGCGGGATCGGCGACGGCTGGCGCAGCGCCGAACTGCCTGCCGACGTCGAGGTCTGGACGTCGGGCCTCGACACGCTCGACCGTCTCGCCCGCGGCTTCGCCGACGCCGCCCCGGCGGATCGCGAGCGATGCCTGCGGTCGATCGCCGACGGAACTGGCGACACGAAGGGCGATGACCTCGATCCGCGCCAGATGCGACTGTGGTTCGCCGAGGCGCGCGCGGAGATCGCGCGGCAATGGATGGCGCTGCCCGCGACCATGGCTCGGATCGGCTATGATGGTTTCGCGGTCGGCGGCGACGAACCGCACAAGCAGGGGTATCGGTTGACCGCGGCCGACACGATCGAGGATTGGCAGCGGCTGGAGTCGCGAGCATGAGCGCCGCGGCGGACGTGACCGACGTCGTTATCGTCGGCAGCGGCGCGGGCGGCGCGCCGCTCGCCGCGCGGCTGGCGGAGGCGGGCGTCTCGGTCGTCGTGCTGGAGGCGGGGCGCGCCTTCCGGCCCGACGATCATGTCGCCGACGAGCTCGCCGCAGACATCTATTGGATGGAGGAGCGGCTGAGCGGCGGTGCCGACGCCACCGCCTTCGGCGCCAACAATTCGGGGATGGGCGTCGGCGGCTCGACATTGCACTGGGGCGCTTTCTGCCCGCGGCCCGACGCGCGCGACCTGCGACTGCGCAGCGAGAGCGGGCAGGGTGAGGACTGGCCGATCGCGCATGACGAACTGATCGGCTATGTCGGCGCGGTCGAGCGCTTCATCGGCGTGTCCGGCCCGGCGCGCTATCCGTGGGACGAGGGGCGGCGCTACGAATTGCCTCCGGTCGCGCGCAACGCCCCCGCCGACGCGATGGCACGCGGCTGCGCGGCGCTCGGCATCGCCACGACCGACGCTCCCGCCGCTCTGATCTCGCGCGACCGCGTGCAGCCACACTGGGGTGAGCGCAAGGCCTGCATCAACTGCGGCACCTGCCACCAGGGCTGCCGCACGGCGGCCAAGGCGACGACCGACACGAGCTGGCTGCCCCTTGCCGTAGCCCATGGCGCCGAGGTGCGCGCGGAGTGCCGCGTCGTCGACATCGAACGCGACGGCAGCGGCCGGGTAACCGGCGTCGTCTATGTCCGCCGCGGCGAGCGTCGACGATTGGCCTGCCGCGCGCTGTTCCTGTGCGCGGGCGGAGTCGAGACGCCGCGGCTGCTGCTCAACCTCGATCTCGCCAATTCGAGCGGTCAGGTCGGCCGCAACTTCATGGCGCATGTCGCGACGCAGGTATGGGGCCGGTTCGACGCCGACATGCGTATGAACCGCGGCTATCCCTCGTCGCTGATCACCGAGGACATGATGCGGGCCGACGACGCCGATCACGCCGGCGGCTATCTGATTCAGAGCCTGGGCGTGATGCCGGTGACGCTCGCCGCCAATCTGGCGCGCGGCGCCGGGCTTTGGGGGCAGGCGCTGGTCGAGCTTCTTGACGGTTACAACCAATTGGGCGGGATCGGCATCAACGGCGAATGCTTGCCGTCCGACGACAACCGGCTGACGCTGGCGGACGAGACCGACGCCTACGGGTTGCGCAAGGCGCGGGTCGACTTCAGCTACGGGCTTAACGAGCGCGCGATCGACGCGCATGCGCGAAAGACGATGACCGCGATCTGGGAGGCGGCGGGCGCGCGCGACATCTTCGCGGTCGACCGCTCGGCACACACGATCGGTACGTGCCGGATGGGTGATGACGCCGACCGCGCCGTGGTCGACGCCGATGGACGCAGCTTCGATATCGATAATCTCTTTGTCTGCGACAATTCGGTGTTCCCGAGCGCGCTCGCCGCCAATCCGGCGTTGACGATCATGGCGCTGTCGCTGCGCACCGCCGACCGTTTCCTCGCAACGCGAGGCTGAAGGAGAGAGACATGGATTTGGGTATCAAGGGCCGCATCGCTTTGATCAGCGGGGCGGACTCGGGCATGGGCAAGGAAACTGCGCGGCTGTTGCTGGAGGCGGGCGTGCGCGTCGCGATCACCGACAAGCCGGACGGCACCTTGGACGAGGCGGTTGACGAACTGTCGCCGCTCGGCGAGATCGTGGCGGTGACCGGCGACGTCACCAAGCTCGACGAGGTAGCAGAGATCTGGCGTCAGGTTCGCGAGAAGCTGGGCGAACCCGATATCTACGTCAATGCCGCCGGCGTCACCGGCGCGACCGGCGACTTCCTCGACGTCGAGGACGCCGGCTGGCTCGAGACGCTCAACATCAATCTGATGGGCGCGGTGCGCATGTGTCGGGAGGCGATCCCGGCGATGCGCGAGAAAGGTTGGGGCCGGATCGTGCTGTTCGCGTCCGAGGATGCGGTGCAGCCCTATGTCGACGAGCTTGCCTATTGCGCGTCCAAGGCCGGGATCCTCAGTCTCGCGAAGGGACTGTCCAAGGCCTATGGATGCGACAACGTCCTGGTCAACACCGTGTCGCCGGCATTCATCGCGACGCCGATGACGGATGCGATGATGCGAAAGCGCGCGGAGGAGAAGGGTACCTCCTTCGACGAAGCGATCGCCAGCTTCCTGGAGGAAGAACGGCCCGGCATGGTATTGAAGCGGCGCGGCAAGCCGGAAGAGGTGGCGGCGGCGGTTGCCTTCCTCGTCTCCGAACGCGCCAGTTTCATCAACGGCGCCGGTATCCGCGTCGACTCCGGCTCGGTGTTCACGATCGCCGGCTGATCAAAAGCCGAAATGTCCCGGCGCCCTATGGCGCCGGGACGATATCCGTCAGGCGACGCCGGCACCGCCGGTGACACCATAGACCTCGCCGCTGATGAAACTCGCTTCCTGGCTAGCGAGCAAGACATAGACCGGTGCGATCTCGACAGGCTGACCGGGGCGGCCGTATTGGCTCTCCGATCCGAACTGCATCACCGCCTCCGGCGGCTGGCCACCCGACGATTGCAACGGCGTCCAGAACGGCCCCGGCGCGACCACGTTGGCGCGGATGCCTTTCTCGAGCAGCTGCTTGGCGAGTGCCTTGGTATAGGCGACGATGCCCGCCTTGGTGGTCGCGTAGTCGAGCAGGATCGCCGACGGTTCATAGGCCTGAATCGAGGCGGTGGTGATCACCGACGCACCGGCGGGCAGATGCGGCACCGCCGCTTGGGCGATCCAATGCAAGGCGTAGAGGTTGGTCTTCAGCGTCTTGTCGAAATCCTCCGACGTGACCTTGCTGATGTCCTCGCGGTTCTGCTGACGGCCGGCGTTGATGACGAGAATGTCGAGGCCACTGAGCTTGGCCATCGCCTGTTCGACCATGTCGCGACACCAATGCTCGTCGGTGATGTCGCCAGGCAGGTCGACTGCGATGCGACCCTCCGCCTCGATCAGTCGGATCACTTCCGCCGCATCATCGCGCTCCGCGGGTAGATAGGAAATGGCGACGTCCGCGCCCTCACGCGCGAAGGCAATCGCAGCGGCACGGCCGATGCCGCTGTCGCCGCCGGTGATCAGCGCCTTGCGACCGGTCAGCTTGCCGGAGCCCGTGTAGCTGGTTTCGCCATGATCTGGCGTCGGGTCCATCTTCGCCGCCGAACCGGGCACCGGCTGCGGCTGGCGGGGGAAGGGCGGGCGCGGATATTGCGCGCGCGGATCCTGCATCGTCATGCGGTCGGTCATCATCGTCTCCTTTTGGGGGGAAGGCATCAACCAGAAGGCGGTCGATCAGTCGCAGACGGCGTCCTCGTTGAGCACGGAGAGCGCCATCAGATGGGCCAGATGGCTGAGGCCCTGCGGCAGATTGCCGAGGAAGGCACCGCTGTCGGGGTCGACCATTTCGGCGAGGATGCCGTGGCCGTGCGACAGCGCTGCGGTCAGCCGGTCGAGCGCGGTTCGCGCCTCCGCGCGCTGGCCCAACAACGCGCGCGCCTCGACCATCCAGAAGGAACAGGCCAGGAAACAACCCTCCTCGGCCGCCATTCCGGTATAGCGGTAGTGGAACGGTCCGGCGCCGAGTTCCCGGTCGATCGCGTCCAGCGTCAGGCGCAGCCGCTCAGCACCGTCGAAACCGAAGCGCACGGCAAGGGCGAGCGAGGCATCGATGGCATCGCCGCCCGGGTACATGACAAACGCCTGCCGATCCTCCGACCAGCATTCCGCCTCGATCCACGCCTTGATCCGGTCGCGTTCGCGCTGCCAGCGTTCGCGGCAGGTGGTCGGCAGCTGGCCCTGATCGGCGAGCTCGACGGCGCGGGCGAGCGCCTGCCAGCAGCTGATCTTCGACATCGTGTAATGGCGCTGCTCCTGCAACTCCCACATGCCCGCGTCAGGCAGGCGCCAGCGATCGGCACATTGATCGGCGAGATGCGAGAGAAATTCGGCGCTGGCGCTGTCGAGGATGTTGCCGCTGGCGACGAAACAGGAGGCGGTTTCGAAGATGTCGCCATAGACGCCATGCTGCGCCTGGTCGGTGGCGAGATTGCCGGTGACGACCGGTTGGCTGCCGCGATAGCCCGGCATCGCCCATTCGGACACCTGAGGCACGACGCCGCCGCCGAGCGTGTAGCAGACGCTCGTGCCCGTCTCGCGAAGCTGACCAAGCAGCCAGGTGAAGGCCGCCTTGGCCTCTGCCTGCGCACCGGCGGTCAGAAAGGCCTTGATCGTATAGCCGGCGTCACGGACCCAGGCGTAGCGGTAGTCGTAATTCTTTTTGCCGCCGATCCCTTCGGGTACCGACGTGGTCGCGGCCGCGGCGATCGCCCCAGACGGCGAATAGAGCAGCAGCTTGAGGGCGAGGGCGCTGCGCAGGAAGGCCGCGCGATCCGCTCCCTGATAGGTGACGCCGGCCGCCCAGTCGCGCCATTCCGCGTCGGAAACGTCGATGCGCGCGTCGATCTCCTCGATCGGTGGCGCCACCAGCGGCTCGTCGCGACCCGCGACGATCGCGACGGTGCGTCGGTCGCCCGCCGCGACGGCGACCTCGCCCGTGATGCCCTCGTCCGACCAGCGGCAGGTGATGCGCGGATCGTGCACGAACAGGCCGAGCACGCGTTCGACGTGGAAGACCGTATGCTTGCCGATGGTCGAATGGTAGGGATTGACCGTGTCGCCGCGGCGGCCGGGCCGCATCGTCAGCAGGAAGCGGACCGTGCCGTCCAACCCTTCGACGCGGCGAGCCAATTCAGCCCAAGGTAGCCGCCCGGCGGTGCCGCTGTTGAGCGATTCGGTCAGTCTCGCGCGGCCGCCGGCGGTGGTGAACACCGTTTCCAGCACGTTGCTGTCTTGCCGATAGCGGCGCTCGACGGTGAAGTCGCAATCGGGGATCAGGCTGAAGCGGCCACCCTGATCGGCATCGAGCAGGCGATCGAACAGCGGCGGAGAGTCCATATTGGGAACGCACCACCAATCGATCGAACCGTCGCTTCCCGACAGCACCACCGAACGGCCATCGCCGAGCGCACCGTAGCGGGCGAGCGGCAGATAGCCGTCGACCCGGGCATCGAGCACACCCGCGTCGTGCGGTCGCCAGCGATCGAGCAATTCGGTCAGCATGCCGAGGGTCGTGATCCCGTTCGCCGTTGCCCGTCCTGCGCCATGCCCTGCCGCCCAAGTGGTTGAGCGGCTTATAATGTTCTTGATCCAGGTTGGTTCTGTCGGACACCAAATCAATTGTGCGCGGCCGTCGCGGTGGTGTGGTGAGGGAACCGCGATGCCCGGCAAACGCTTCGGCCTTCACCTACATCAATAACCGGAGCATCATGGTGGCCGCCACGGACGAAGCCCAGCCGCAATACAAGATCGACTATCGCGAGATTCAGCCGTTCGGCACGCTCAAGGAGCTGCCGCTCGGCCTGTCCGACAACGCCCGCAAGCAGAGCGTGTCGATCCTCAATCAAGTGCTCGCGGACACGATGATGTTACGCGACCTGTACAAGAAGCATCACTGGCAGATGTCCGGCGCGACTTTCTACCAGCTGCACCTGCTGCTCGACACGCATTACGAGAAGCAGGTCGAGTTGGTCGATATGGTGGCGGAGCGGATCCAGGCGCTTGGCGGGATCAGCATCGCGACGCCGCACGACGTCGCCGAGATGACGCGCATCCCACGCCCGCCCAAGGGACGCGAAGACGTGCCGACGATGCTAGCGCGGCTGCTGGAGGCGCACCGCATCGTGCTGGAACAGGCGCACGAAGGTGCCAAGGCGGCCGATGAATCGGGTGATGATGGCACCAACGACCTGCTGGTCAGCGACATCATCCGCTCCAACGAGCCGCAAGTCTGGTTCATCGGCGAGCATCTCGCGGCCACGGCGCTGCAGCGCGCCGACTGATCACCAGCGAAGGGACGGGCGAGGCCATGACGGAACGCAATTTGGCGGACGGCATCGCCTCGTCCGAACTCGACGACGGCGCTATCGTCGCCGGTAAGATTGGCGAGCAGGATGTCGTGCTGTTCCGCAGCGGCGGCAAGATCTGCGCCCTGGCGGGCGTTTGTACCCATGCCGGGGCGCCGCTCGACAAAGGACTCGTCGCCGACGGTACGTTGCGCTGCCCCTGGCACCATGCCCGGTTCGACGTTGAGACCGGCGAGGCGGTCGGCGCTCCGGCGTTCGAACCGCTCGACCGGTTCGCGGTGGTCGAGGACGGCGACACGATCCGGGTCGGCGACACGCTGCCCGCCGTCGCGCCGGTCTCTGCCGCCGGCCTATTGGAACGGATCGTCATCGTCGGCGGCGGCGCGGCGGGCCATGCCTGCGCGGAAATGCTGGCGCGGCATGGTGCAGGCAGCACGGTGACTTTGCTGTCGGACGAACCGGACGCGCCCTACGACCGCACCGCCTGCTCGAAGCAATATCTCGCGGGCAAGGCCGAGCGTGATGCGCTCATACTGCCCGAGCCGAAGGGCGCAACGATCCGCCTAGCAACGCGGGTGTTGGGGATCGATCCCGAGGTACGATCCGTGCAACTCGGTGCGGGCGAATCGGTCCCCTACGACCGGCTGGTGCTCGCGACTGGTGCCGAGCCGATCCTGCCGTCGTTCGATGGTGCGAACCGCGACGACGTCCATGTCGTGCGCACGCTCGCCGATGCCGATGCGCTGGTCGCGGCGGCGCGGGAAGGGCATCGGGCAATCGTCATCGGGTCGAGCTATATTGGGCTGGAGGTCGCGGCGTCGCTGGTCGGGCGCAAGCTGGCGGTGACGGTGGTGTCCGACGCCGACGTGCCGCTGGAGAAGACGGCCGGGCCGGAGGTCGGCGCGATGATCCGGCGGCTGCATCAGAGCAAGGGCGTCATCTTCAAAACCGGCCGCACGGTGACGGCGTGGGATGGGCAGGCGGCGACCCTAGACGATGGGACGCGGATCGACGCCGACCTGCTCGTCGCCGGCACCGGTGTCCGCCCGCGTACGGAGCTGGCGGAGGCGGCGGGCCTGACGCTGGCCGACGAGAAGGCCGGCGGCGGCGTTCAGGTCGATGCGCTGCTGCGCACGTCCGATCCGGTCATCCATGCCATCGGCGACATCGCCAGCGCCCCCGATCCGCGCCTTGGGCATCCGATTCGGGTCGAACATTGGGTCGTCGCCCAGCATATGGGTCAATGGCTCGCACGGCATTTGCTGGGGCTGGTCGACGGCGCTTATGCCGACGTTCCGTTCTTCTGGTCGGGTCATTATGACGTCAGCCTGCGCTACGTCGGGCATGTCGAGTCTCCCCAGGATCGCACCGTTGAGGGCGATGTCGAAAAACCGGACTTCGCCGTCTTTTTCGCCGAGGATGGCGAGCGGCAGGCGGTGCTGACCGGCGGGCGGGATGGTGCGGCGCTCGCGTTCGAGCGGGATCTGGAAAAGCGCTAGACGGCGCGTGCCGCGGGCGCCGGACGAAACGCACGCTCCGCCGGATTGACGCGCTCGATCGTCGCTGTTGTTCGCGGAACATCGGCTGGGGCCCCGGGGTTGGAAGCCTTTGGAAGGATTGCCCATGTCTTACATTCCGAGTTCCGTCATGAAGCACGCTGGCCCGCTGCATCACGACGAGCATCCGCCGCAGACGTCGGATGGGGAGGGGCGGCATCGGCACGGCGGCCTAGGCGCAGGTGCGTGGCTGGCGATCGGCGGCACGATCCTGGCCTCCGCTGCCGCAATCGCAGTGCCTCTGATCCGGGGCGGCAAGGCCAAGGCAGCCGGTCGCAGCGCTTCGAAAGCCACCCGCAAGCGCAAGAAGGCACCCGCGGCCAAGGCGGCCTAAGTCGCGTTAGCCAGGTATCGCGTCGCTGGCTTTACCCTACCTGTGAGCCTGGTCTATCCGCCGGCGAATAATGGGTTGCCGTGCGTCCGTAGATTGAAACCAATTTGCGAAATTGGGTCAGTCCGGCGTCGCGTTTCTCGACTTGTCATAGGCGACCACCGCATCCGCCATCGCCTGTTCCTGGGCCAAAGCCCACGAACAGAGCGCATCGAAGGGCTCGCGGAGCGAATGGCCTAGCGGCGTGATCGTATAGACGACGCCGATCGGCGTGGTCGGTATGACCGTGCGCGTGATCAGTCCATGACGTTCCAGGCGCTTCAGCGCGTCGGCAAGGGACTTGTGGGTGATGCCGTCGAGGCGTCGCTTGATGGCGTTGAACCGTGCCGGCTCAGGGCACAGCACGGTCAGGATCATGATCGTCCACTTGTCCGCGATCTTGTCCAGCACGGGGCGAATGCGGGGCACGTCCAGCATCGCCTTGCAGGACAGAGCCTGCAGGTCGGTATCGCTCGCCATATCTAGGCTACTCCGAGTGCATTCTTGATAGCAGATATGCACCGTATATCTGGTTCGCCCTATCAATTGGAAGGGCGCACGATGACGAATATGGCAGGCAAGGTCGCGGTGGTGGTCGGCGGAGCGAAAGGAATCGGGCTCGCCACCGCCCGCCGCCTTGCACAGGCTGGGGCCAAGGTTGTCCTGACGGGGCGTCGGGCCGACGAAGTCGCCGCTGCGGCGGAGAGCATCGGCGCTTCGGCGCATGGCATCACAGCCGACGCGGCGCGTCAGGTCGATCTGCAACAGGTCATTGGCGAGGTCCAACGTCTGCACGGGCATATCGATGCCCTGGTGCTCAACGCCGGACTGTCGGAGCCGGCCACGATCGGCGAGGAGACGGGCGAGCATTTCGATCGGCACTTCGCCGTCAACGTGCGCGGCGCGCTGTTCGGCATCCAGGCGGCGCTACCCGTGCTGCGCGACGGCGCCGCGGTGGTGCTGGTCGGTTCGATCGCCGACGTCATGGGCGTGACGCCGTTCAGTACCTATGGCGCGACCAAGGCGGCGTTGCGCTCCTATGCGCGCAGCTGGGCGGCCGAACTCGCGCCGCGTCGCATTCGCGTCAATGTCGTCGCGCCAGGCCCAACCGATACGGACATGATGGCGGCGGTGTCCGAGGAAATGCGGCAGCTGCTCATTGCGCCCATTCCGCTCGGTCGCATGGCTCGCGCCGATGAGGTTGCCTCTGCGGCCGTGTTCCTCCTCAGCGATGACGCCAGCTTCATCACCGGTGCCGAACTCTGCGTCGATGGCGGCATGCGCCAGGTGTAGCGTGATGGATGGGCGGCGCTGAAGGATTGACTCGGTCAGCGCGCGATCAGTGTCGGCGGTCGACGACGGCCAGTAAGGTCGGCCGATGCATTCAGAACCGGGGGAGGAGAGTGCGCCATGCCGTGCTGAACGGTCGGCCTATGTGGACAACGAGAACCAAGCTGCGGAAACCGGAACGTGCGTCCACCTGCCGCCGGCCGTTACCGGCGGCAGGTCGACATAATCCGTTGGCAAGCTTCAGGCGCTGGCGATCCGCACCGCGGTTCCCTGATAGCTGTGCAGCGCTGGCCTAGCCGTGTTGGCCTCGACATCGCTGGGGTCGTCGCCACCGCTCTGCGAGGTGATCCGACCGGTGCGGGATCGAAAGAAGTCCGCTGCCCCCGCACAGCTTGGAGCCATCTTTGCACAGCCCGAGACGGACACCATCTTAGGGTCTATGGATAATCTCGAAGACTTGGGTTTGGTAGACGATGCCGACATCGTCCTGGACGAGGCCGCGCTCGCGCTGGCGCTGCTCGATCATGATGCGATCGACATTGGTGCTTATGAAGACGTGCTGTCAGATATCGCGTCGCGCTTGGACGAGGTCGGCGTCGATGCTGCCGATGCGGCGGAGCGTGCCGCTTGCCTCGCGCAGGTGCTTGCCGGCGAATTCGGCTTCTCGGGTGACGCGGCGACCTATGACGATCCCGACAATGCGGACCTGATCCGCGTCATCGATCGTCTGCGCGGTCTGCCGATCAGCCTGTCGATCCTCTACGTCGCCGCCGCTCGACGCATCGGCTGGGCCGCCGAGATCTTGAACCTGCCCGGCCATGTCCTCGTCCTGGTCGGACAGGAGGCCAAGCCGGTGATCATCGATCCGTTTCGCGGCGGCACGCGCGTCGATGGCGACGAGATCAACGCGCTCCTGGCCGCGGCGAACAGCGGCGTTTCGGCCGCGGTGCGGCATGTCGCAGCCATGGAGAACCGGGCGATTCTCGTTCGGCTATTGCTCAACCAGGCAACCCGCGCTGAGAAGGCTGGCAAAGGCCGGCGGGCACTGGCGCTCTATCGTCGGATGACCTCAATCGCGCCACAATATCCCCATCCCTGGTGGGAGCGGGCCCGATTGGAGCTCGTCGACAATGACGTCGCGGCCGCGCGCCACAGTCTTACCGCGTTGCTCGAGATCACTCGCGATCCCGTGTTACGTGAGCGGGTCACCGGTACGTTAGTTGCCCTCGTCGCGGAATAGCGGCCTACTGCCAGGCGTTTACGCGTTGCATGTTGCACATGCGCCGACGTCACCGCATGCTTCGCAACGAAACGCCGGGGGAGACGACGCATGCGGAACGGGTTGATGATCGCGGGCCTGCTCGCCCTGCCGACGGGCGCGGTCGCGCAGCTGTCCCCGACGACCGTACCACCGCCCGCAGCGCTGCCAGGGGCGGGCAGCGCACAGGGCGACGTGTCGGTGACGATCTACAACGGCGACGTCGCGCTGGTGCAGGATGTTCGCCAACTCGACCTCGCCGCCGGCCGCGTCCGTCAGCCCTTCCCGGACGTCAGCGCTCAAATCCGCCCCGAGACGGTGTCGCTCAGCATGCCCGACGCCGGCATCGTCGAGCAGAATTTCGACTATGATCTGCTCAGCCCCTCGAGCCTGATGGAAAAGGCGGTGGGCGAGACGATCACGCTGATCCGCACCAACCCCGCCACCGGCGCAGAAACGCGGGAGCGCGCGCGGGTGCTGGCGGTGAATGGCGGCGTCGTGCTCGACATCGACGGGCGGATCGAGGTGTTGCGCGACGACGGCCTGCCGGTGCGCGCAGTATTCGACCGCGTGCCCGAATCGCTGCGCGCCCGCCCGACCCTGTCGGTGACATTGGCGAGCACGCGATCGGGAACGCGGCCGGCGAAGCTGTCCTATCTCACCCGCGGTCTCGGCTGGAGCGCCGACTATGTCGCGCTGTTCGACGACAAGGCCGGCACGATCGACGTGCAGGGCTGGGTGACGCTGCGCAACACGAGCGGCACCACCTTCACCAACGCCAGAACCCTGCTCGTCGCCGGCGAGGTCGGCAGCGCAACCGACGGGGACGATGCCCCGGTCCGTTCGCGGCGCCCGGTACGCACCCGTGCCGGTACCGAGACGTCGACGCGCGAGCAGCTCGGCGACTATTACCTCTACCCCCTCGCCGAGCGGACCACGATCGCCGACAAGCAGACCAAGCAGGTCAGCTTCCTCGATGCGAAGGGCGTCGCCGCCAGCTCCGGCTATCGCTTCGAGAACGGCTGGCTCGGCTCCGCCGACGCGCCGCGCAGCGCACAGAGCGTGCTCCGCTTCTCCAATCGCGGCGGCGCCGGTGGCGTCGGCGATGCGCTCCCCGCCGGTACGGTGCGCGTCTACATCCGCGATGCCCGCGGCCAGCCGCAATTTACCGGCGAGAACCGCATCGAGCACACGCCGCAGGGCTCGACGATCGCGCTGCCAACCGGCGACGCCTTCGACGTCAAGGTCCAGCCGACCATCGTCGAACACACGCGACTGGCCAGCGACCGGTGGCGGACGCGGATGCGCTATACGCTCACCAACGCGCGGCCGCGCGCCGTGACGGTCGAACTCGCCCAGTCCGGGCTCGACTGGACCGACACGCGCATCACCGAGGAAAGCCGCAAGAGCGAACGGCCCAACGCAGGCAGCGCGACATGGCAGGTGCCGGTACCTGCCAACGGGGAGGCGGTGGTCACCGCGACCTTCGACACGCGCTATTGATGCGCGCGCTGCTGACGGTCCTGTCGGCCCTCGTTGCGATCGGCGCCGCGCCGCCGCCAACGCCGCCGACGCCTGACGTCGTCACGTCGTCACAGCCTGCCGCGGTCGCGCTCACGGTCTATCGCGCGCCCTACGGCCGCGGCGCGATGAACCTCGACTATCTCGAGGGCTTTGCCTTGGTCACCGAAACCCGCCGCATCACCGTGCCGAAGGGGGCCTCGGTCCTGCGCTTCGAGGGCGTGGCCGAAGGCATCGTGCCGGTCAGTGCGGTGGTGGAGGGGCTGCCCGGCGGCGTGGTCGAGAAGAACCGGGATGCGCGCCTGCTGTCGCCCGCCGCGCTGATCGACGGCACGCTCGGCCGCGTCGTGACGCTGACCCGCACCGATCGCGCGACCGGCCGCCGCGTCTCCGAACAGGCGACGATCGTCGCCGGCCCCGCGCGCGGCGTCGTGCTGAAGACCCGCGCCGGGATCGAGACGCTGCGCTGTTCGGGGCTGCCCGAACGGCTGAGTTTCGCCGGCATACCCGGCGGCCTATCCGCCAAACCGGTGCTCAGCGTGACGACGATAAGCCCGGTGGCGCGCACCGTCACCGTCCGCCTGAGCTATCTCGCCCGCGGCTTCGACTGGCGATCGAGCTATGTCGCCACCGTCGCGGCCGATGGCCGGACGCTCGACCTCTTCGCCTGGCTGACGCTCGCCAACGCCAATCCCGAGCGCTTTCCCGATGCGCAGCTCAGCGCGGTCGCCGGCCGGCTCAACCGGGTCTGGACGCCGGCGCTGGAGCGCGCCGTCGGGGCGCTGTCGCTGTCCTGCTATCCGCTCGGCACGACGACGTCGGACCTGCCCGAGCAAACGATCGAGGAGGCGGCCGACATCGTCGTCACCGCGGCGCGGATATCATTGACACCGATAAGCGCACCGCCACCGCCGCCAGCTCCTGTGCCGATGGCGCCGCCGCCCGAGAATCTCGGCGACCTCAAACTCTATCGCGTGCCGATGCGCGTCACCGTCGCGCCGCGTGCACAGAAGCAGGTGGCGCTCCTCTCCCGCGCTGGTGTTTCGTTCGAGCGCCGATACCGCGCCCGCCTCGATCCGGCACAGGCCATCGAAAGCTCGCCGACGCGTATCGTCTTCGCCTTGCGCAACCGCCGTGACGCCGGCCTCGGGCTGCCGCTGCCAGCGGGCAGCACCGCGGTCTATACCACGCGCAATGGCGAGCGGCTGCTGCTCGGGGAGGGGGCGCTGACCGACCGCGCCGAGGGCGAATCCTTCCGCCTCGCCGCGGGGATCAGCCGCCAGGTAACGGTGATGCAGGAGCGTATCTCCGCCGACATCATGCGGATCGTGGTGACCAACGCCAGTGGCACGTCCGCGCCGGTCGATGTGCCGATCGGCACTGGAGGACAGCGCATTGAGGCGATCGACGCGACGCTGCCGATCGTCGATGGCGCCCCCACGTGGACGGTGTTGGTCCCGCCCGGCGAAACCGCCGAACTGCGCTATCGTTACTGCTGGGACCGGTGCCAGCGCTAGCTTACCGTACCGGTCCGGCCGGCTCCGTCAGAATGGATCGCCATCGCGCCAACCTCTCGCCGGCGCATGGCGCGGAGGCAGTATCCTTACCTGCTTTTCTTCGTTGCGTTGCGCGTATTGATCCTCACTACTGCCGGCCAGGCGCTTTCGCTTATCGCGTGCCACGTTGCCGCCCGAACGGAGTAGGTGATCCGCGACTCTCGACACTAGTGGATAGCCCCCAGTCCGCTTTCGGGGGAACCACCCCGTAAGTTGCCGGTCGTTCAGGTGAGGGTAGGGGCCTATGAACGCCTGAACAGGTGGCAAAGCGGAACGTCTGCTTATCGGAAGATCCGATCCGGTTCTGAATAACCAAAACTGGTCACGCTGATCCTTGATCAGCTGCGGGCGGCAGGGTCGGTGGAACGCTGTCCTAGATCGGCGCATGACATTCTGGTCACGCGTGATGCTTATGTGCGCTTTGCTCGCGGCGCCAGTGTCGGCTGAACACGTCATCAGGGTGGAGCGCGCCGCTCGCGACGATGCCACCCAACACGCAACGAATGTCGCCGCTGCGGCTTTTTGCATGTTGGGGGACGCGGGCACCGCGATCGCCTTGGGGGATCATGGTGGAAGATACGGTTATGCTTCTCGTCGTCGGCGTGGCCGTCGCCGGCGTATTTGGCCAATGGCTCGGTTGGCGGCTGCGGCTGCCGGCCATCATCCCTCTGCTGATAATGGGTGCCATCCTCGGGCCGATTGGCGGCTTCGTCCGTCCGTCAGTTGCCTTGGGTGACGTGATGCGGCCGGCGATCGGCATGGCGGTGGCGATCATCGTCTTCGAAGGGGGCCTGAACCTCAATTTGCGGGAGCTTCGCTCCGCAGGTTCCGGGATTGCACGGCTAGTGGCGGTGGCGCTGCCACTCAACTGGTTGATGGGTACGATCGCAGCACATTGGGTGGCCGGACTGTCCTGGCCGGTCGCGATCCTCGTCGGTGCCATTCTGGTCGTCACGGGGCCGACGGTGATCATGCCCCTGCTGCGCCAGGCCAAGCTGGAGCCCCGGGCTGCGGCATTCCTCCGGTGGGAGGCGATCGTCAACGACCCGATCGGCGCTACGCTGACGCTGCTGGTGTTGAGCTACCTCACACTCGCGACCAGCATGAGCGGGGGGGCGGCGATCGTTAGCCTCGCCTGGCATACCGTTCTTGGTGCAGGTGTCGCCGCGGCACTTGGCCTGGCAGTGCCCTTCGGCATCCGGACCCTGTTCGCGCGCGATCTTGCTCCTGAATACCTCAAGACGCCGATCCTGCTGGCTGGTGCGCTGGGCATATACGCGGCAGGCGAAGCGATACAGCCGGAGACCGGGCTGGTCGGCGCGACGCTGTTCGGGGTCGTGCTGGCCAACATCGACGTCACGGGGCTGCAGGAGCTGCGGCGATTCAAGGAGGCGCTGACGGTCTTCCTGGTCTCGGGACTCTTCATCCTCCTCACCGCCAACATCGATCGCGGCACGGTCCAGATGCTGAGCTGGCCGATCGCGCTGACCACGCTGGTCATCTTGTTCATTGTCCGGCCCTCGGCCATCTGGCTGGCGACGATCGGCGCGAATGCAAGCTGGCGGGAGCGGCTTCTGGTGGGCTGGATCGGTCCGCGCGGCGTGGTCGCGGCGGCAATTGCTGGCGTCGCGGGGGAGCGGCTCACCCAAGCGGGCTATGCCGACGCCCGCCTTGTGCTTCCTCTCGTATTCGCGGTCATCGCGTCGACGGTACTTCTTCACGGCCTGACGCTCGCCCCGCTTGCACGACGGCTGAAGCTGGCTTCGGGAGGTCGCGGCGGCTTGCTGATCGTGGGCGCATCCCGCTGGAGCATCAGGCTGGGCGAGGTTCTGCATGGAGCCGGCATTCCAATCGTCGTGGTGGACCGATCCGCCCTCGCACTGAAGGCGGCGCGGCTTGCCGGGCTCGCCGCGCTGCGCGTCGAGGTTCTCTCTGTCATCGGGGAGGAGGTCGTCGATCTGCGCGATGTGGAGCAGGTGCTCGCCGCGACGCCGGACGATGCATACAATGCACTGGTGTGCACGCGCTTCGCACCGGAGCTTGGTCGGGAACGCGTTCATCAGCTTGCGCCAGATGCCGCCGGGACCAGGCATGAGGCGTCCCGTGAATGGCGCGGCAAGATCGTCATCGGGGAGGACATGACGTTTCAGCGCCTTGCCGATCTCATGGAAGCGGGCGCGAGCGTCATCGTGCAGCCCTTCGGTATTGGCGAGACCGACGTACCCGGTCGCGACGACGGTTGGCCGGTGGCGCTGATCCGTGCTGGTGGCGAACTCGTGTTTTTCGGCGTCGATCACGATGTCGACCCTGCACCCGGCGATCTCGTCGTGTGGCTATACAAGGCCGCGCTTGCGCCGACTACCGAGCGAAAGCCTGCCCGGTGGCGTCGCCTGCTGGGCGCAGGTCGGCAACGCGCGACGGGCCTCCCCAGCAGAGCGGGCGGATCAGCGCCTGAATGAACAGACCGTCTGAGCAATATCGTCGAATAGGCTAAGCTGGCGGCTGAAGGCGTTCACCGGTGGCTTCGCGCTCGTTGCTCCCACATGACTTTTGCCGAGGCCAACGACCTCCGATCTCGACTTCCAGAGAGAGATCAGGAACGTGCGGATGCCCATGCACTGCGGCTTCGTTATACGCCGGAATTTACCGTGAGCGGGACCGGGTCGTCGAACGGTGCATGGTCCAGACTGCGAACTGCGATGAACGAGCGTCCGCTTTCGAGAAGGCCTTTGATTGCCGATGATCGGCTGGAATTGGTTCTCACGGCAACACAGCAGGGCGGCCGCTATATCTACTATGCAAGAGGGTCAGCGAGTGTCGGTGTCCTGCCGCCGTATCCTACCGTGGCGGCCAAGCACTTGATCGCGATCAGTGTCATAGGTGAAATATGCCGCTAGGACTGACGGGATGTTGTTCGGCGATCTCACCTGATGAAACAGTCGCCTGCAGGTCGTATTCGCGTCGCAATCTGTGTGCCTGCCCGCAACGAGGCGGACGCATTGCCACGGCTTTTCGCGGCGCTGGACAGGCTCGACCGGTACGGCTTGGACCCCGTCATCTGTCTCCTGCTCGACAGCTGCGACGATCGAAGCGCGGCGGTGGCGCACGACTATGCTGCGCGGGCGTCGCTGCCGATACGGATCGACTACGCTACCCAGGCGGAACCCAATGCCGGCCGTGCCCGGCACGGGGCGATGCTGCTGGGCGAACGGGCGTTGGACGGTCGAGGGCTTCTGTTGACCACCGACGCCGACAGCCTGCCCGCGGTCGATTGGCTGCAAGCGATGGTCGCAGCGCTCGGCCAGGTCGACGTTGTCGCGGGGAAGGTGGTGCGCACCGTCACTTGGCCCAATCCGGCGCAGGATCGTCTCGAACAATATTATGAGTCGCTCTACGCGATGCGGCGCGTGCTCGACCCAGTCGTGTGGGAGGCGGCGGCGGCCCACCATCAGACAAGCGGCGCGAACTTGGGCATTTCTGTGCACCATTACCGGCTACTGGGCGGCTTCCCCCCGATCCCCGCGGCTGAGGACGCCCAATTGGTTGATGACGCGTCACGCGCGGGGCTGCGGGTGCGGCGCGATGCGGCGAGCGTGGTCTACACGTCGGATCGGCGGACCGGCCGCGTGGTCCATGGTTTCGCCGGGGGACTGCGAGTACTCGATCGCGATGGCGATGCGGTAATGGTCGCGCACCCTGAGGATGCCGCCTGGCAGTATCGCGGTCATGCTTTGGCGCGCCGCGTGTATGACGACGGGGATGTCTCTCCGCTCGCCGACGCGATCGGGCTGACCTGCGATCATCTCGTTGGCGTCCTGCGCGACAGCCCCAACGCCGAAGCCTTCGCGATGCGCGTCGTACCGGTGCCGCCGGGCGGCATGCGCCGGGTGACGCTGGCGGTGGCGGAAGCGGGACTGGCGACGCTTTCAGCGGGAAGGTTTGCCGCGTGAGCGCCCTGAGGCAGGCTATCGCGGTGCGCGCAGCGCTGTTGCCGGATTTGGGCGATCCGGGCCAACCCAGTGCGCTGTTGCATCTGCTACGGCTGCTTTACGAAACCGGTCGCGTCGATCTGCCTCTCGGCCGGCTCCTCGAAGGGCATGTCGACGCGATGCAAATCGTGCAGCGCTACGGCACCCCGTCTCAGCGTGCGCAGGCCGCCGCGACCGTTGCGCGTGGCGGCGCGTTCGGCGTGTGGAACGCCGATCTGGCGGGGGAGCCGCTTCGACTGATCGGAAACAGGCTGTGTGGCGGTAAGAGCTTCGCCAGCGGAGCCGGGCTGCTTTCACACGCGCTGGTCACCGCGGATGGCGGCGGCGGGCGACAGCTGATCCTGCTCGATCTTGCGCGCACGACGCCGGCGGTCGATCGGACATTCTGGCAGGTTGCCGGGATGCAACGGTCGGAGACGCACGTCGTGCGCTGGGACGACGCACGCGTCACCGCCGACGACCTGATCGGTGCGCCTGGCGATTACGTCCGCGAACCGTGGTTCAGCGGTGGTGCGCTGCGGTTCGTTGCCGTGCAGGCCGGGGGAATTGCCGCGCTGCTCGACCATACGCGCGCGCATCTCGTCGCGGCTGGGCGCGCGGACGATCCGCATCAAAAGGGGCGCCTTGCGGCGCTCTACGAGCTGGCCGAAACCGCGGCGGGGGCAATACGCACTGCCGCGGCCGGCTGGTTCGGTGATCCTGCCGCGCGTCTGCCGCTGGTCGCCGCCGCGCGTGCGGCGATGTATGCGGCTGGCGGTCAGGCTATCGAACTTGCCGAGCAGGCGGTGGGCGTTCAATCTCTGTTCGTCGACCATCCACTCGCCGCAGTCATCACCGACCTGTCGGTGTATCTCCGCCAGCCATCGCCAGATGCGCAGCGCATGCAGGTGGGGGCCGCGGTCGCGGCGGGCACCCTGACCGCGCATCTGTGACGCTGCGGGCGGGAACCCCGCGCCGGCTGCTTGTGGTCGCGCCGCACCCCGACGACGAGGCGATCGGGGCGTATGTGATGATGACCCGCTTGCGACGACGCGGCGTGGCGGTGCAGGTTGTCGTCGTTACCGATGGCGCCGCGTCGCATCCCTCCAGTGTGCGCTGGCCCCATCGAAAGCTGGTGGCGGAACGCCGACGCGAGTGTCGGCGCGTGCTGCGCCGCATCGGGGTGACGGCGGCTGCCGTGACGTTCCTCGACCTTCCAGATGGTCAGCTGCACATGTGTGCGGCGGCAGCGCGTCGCGGCCTCGCCCGCGCGATGGGCAATCACGGCCCGACGCTGTTGGTGTCCCCCGCTCATGACGACGACCATGCCGATCACCGCACTGTGGCTGCGTGCGTGGAAGCGCTGCGGCGGCCAGGCGTCCGCACGCTCGCCTATCCGGTATGGCCGGCCGGCTGCGCGGTCACGGGGGCAGGCGCGCTGTTCCTGACCGGGCAGGAACGGCTGGCAAAGCGCTACGCGCTCCGCAGCTACCGAACCCAGACCGGGCGGATCACCGATGATCCGAACGGCTTCACGATGACCCGCGCGCAGATCGCAGCATTTACGGGTCCGCGTGAAGTCTTCGTGGAGCGGCGGCGATGAGGCCGATCACGCTCGACAGCTTTGCGGCGAAGTTTGCCCAGAACGATGACCCTTGGTCGACGTTTACCGATCGGAACGAGGAGTTGAAGCGCCGCGCTATTCTGCATGCGATGGGCGCCGGACCATGGGGCCGCGTTCTCGAGCTCGCCGCTGGGAACGGGTCGAACAGTGCTGCCATCGCGCCACGCGCTCTGCGCTTCGACGCCACCGAGGCAACGTCGACTGGTGTGGCGCTGGTCGCCAAGGCGGTCGCGGGGCGAACGCGGGCGCGGGCGATCAAACTGGCCGTGCCCGCCCGTCTGCCGCGACCGCGGTACGACGTCGTGGTTGTCGCAGAGGTCCTGTATTATCTGACGGCTCACGACATGGCGCAGACGGCACGCGATGCCGCGGCCGCCTTGCGCCGGGGCGGCATGTTAGTGTTGGCGCATCATCGGGTCGATTATCCTGATTTCGCGCAGCATGCCGCGCATTTGCACCGGGCATTTCTGGCGGCGACAGGGCGTTCCTGGCAGGTGCGGGTGGCGCGCCGTACCGGCCGCTGGATCGTGCTGGCATGCCGCATTCGCGCAAGCCGAGCCGCCAGCGATTAGCCCAAGGGTTCATGGCATCAGCGGCAAAGGTCCCGCGCCTGACTATATCCCGTCCCACTCTTGGCTGACGTCCTAACTCCGCATCGTGCGGCATGATTGACCTGACTGCGCAGGCTTATCGTTATTGCAAGTGTCGGCTGAGGACGGCCGGCTGGCCTCACATCAGTCGGCAAAGACACGGTTCATTGTTTAATGCCGGACGGAATACCGCTGGTCCTTGCCATTTACAGGAATACGCGTCTGCTTTCCGGCAGCGGCAGGGCCTGCCTCACGTCGGCTTCTGGGTCATCGCGTCGAGGGGCAGGGTTTAGTCGAAAGTACGATCTTGCGGATGGAGCTTAATTCGCTTGCTTAATCTAACATCGCCTCAGGTCGGATCGGCAGGTCGCGGACGCGCACTCCGGTCGCGTTGAAGACGGCGTTGGCCACGGCTGCAGCGACACCGATGATGCCAATCTCACTCAGTCCCTTGATCCCCGCAGGATTCACCGCGGTGTCTTCATCGGCCACCATGACCTGAACCGCGCCTAGGTTGTCGGAGGCCGTTGGATGTGAGTCACGCTGCCATATCGACGATGTTTGCGGCAGCATAGTATTGCTCTTCGGCTTCGGCGGGCGGGACGTTGCCGATGGGTTCGAGCAGCCGGCGATAGTTGAACCAATCCACCCATTCGAGGGTGGCGTACTCGACCGCCTCGAAGCTGCGCCATGGGCCGCGGCGGTAGATCACCTCGGCCTTGTAGAGGCCGTTGATGGTTTCCGCCAAAGCGTTGTCATAGCTGTCGCCCACGCTTCCGACCGACGGCTCGATGCCCGCTTCGGCCAGGCGCTCGGTGTACTTGATGGACACGTATTGGCTGCCGCGGTCGGAATGGTGGACGAGGCCGCCACCCCGCCTCGGTTGTCGGTCATGTAGCGCCTGCTCCAGCGCATCCAGGACGAAGCCGGCATGTGCGCTCCGGCTGGCGCGCCAGCCAACGATCCGGCGAGCATAGGTGTCGATGACGAAAGCCACGTAGACGAACCCCGCCCAGGTCGCGACGTAGGTGAAGTCCGACACCCAGAGCATGTTCGGCGCCGGTGCACGGAACTGCCGGTTGACTCGGTCTAGCGGGCATGGCGCCGTCCGGTCGCTGACGGTGGTGCGGGCCGGCTTGCCGCGGATCACGCCGGCCAGCCCCATCGCCCGCATCAGGCGGGCAACGGTGCAGCGGGCGACATCGAACCCTCCGCGCCGCAGCTGCCGCCAGACCTTACGCACGCCGTAGACGCGAAAGTTCTGCTCGAACACGCGGCGCACCTCCGGCCCAAGCGCATCGTCACGCCGAGCCCGAGCCGACCTTCTGGTCGGCTCAATCCTGCTCGCTACATGGGCGTGGTAGGTGGATGGGGCGATCGGCAGGACCCGGCAGATCGGCTCGACCCCGTACACCTCGCGATGCGCGTCGATGAACGACACCATCACCTCGCTCGGCGGTCGAGCTCCGCCATCGCAAAATACGCCGACGCCTTGCGCAGGATCTCGTTGGCTTGGCGCAGTTCGCGGTTCTCCCGCTCCAGTGCCTTCAATCGGTCGGCGACATCGCTTGGCACCCCGGCGCGCATGCCGCTGTCGACCTCGGCCTTCTTCACCCACTCGTGCAGCGTCTGCCCCGCGCACCCGATCTTCGCCGCGATCGACACCACCGCAGCCCAACGCGATGCGTGATCCTTCTCATGGTCCAGCACCATCCGCACCGCACGCGCGCGCACCTCAGGCGAGAACTTGTTCGTCGTCTTGCTCGTCATAGCCCCCTCCTCTCAGGAGTTAGAGCCTCCGACAAACCCGGCGCGGTTCAAACGAGACAATGATCTCGTGAACGAGCGCTCGCTCGGAGGCGTTGTGGGTGCACTTGACCACGTCTCGGGATGGGGCTCTGTTCGTGTGAACGATGCTGGCCCCTCGAACCTCAAGATAGCCGGCTAGCTTGCACCACTTCGCTCTTGATAGGGCGTTTGCCGTTTGCGAGGACTACCGCCGACCTGCCGCTCTCCGAGCAACATGCATCAGGTAAATAAAGGCGGTCGCGGGGCGTCTGAGGGTTGCGCCCCCAAGTGTCGGTTGCGACTATGTCCTGCCGGGGGGGCGCCGCGGAGAGATCGCATCATGGCGCAAGACGACGACACCGTTCACTACGACGGCCCCTCAGGCGGCTTCGGATCGCTTCAGGGCGTTGCGCGCATCTTCGGCAAGGAATGGGCGACTCCCATGGCGCTGGAGACGTTGCGCCGACAGAACAAGCCCGGCGGCTTCATGTGCGTGTCGTGTGCGTGGACGAAGCCGGAGCATCCGCACCCTGCGGAATTCTGTGAAAACGGTGCCAAGGCGACGCTTTGGGAACTCACGACCCGGACGTGCGAGCCGTCGTTCTTCGCCGAGCATACGGTCAGCGAGCTGAAGGGCTGGACGGACTATGATCTCGAGCAGACGGGGCGGTTGACGCATCCGATGCGCTACGACCGGGCAACCGACAGATACGTCCCGGTGAGCTGGGACGAGGCGTTCACCGCGATCGGCGCCGAGCTGAAGGCGCTCGATCCCAAGTCCACCGTCTTCTATTCGTCGGGCCGCGCCAGCCTCGAGACGTCCTACCTCTATGCGCTGTTCGCCCGCCTCTATGGGCACAACAACCTGCCCGACAGCTCGAACATGTGCCACGAGACGACCTCGGTCGGGCTGAAGAAGGTGACGGGGTCGCCGGTCGGCACCTGCCAGCTCAAGGATTTCTCCTTGTGCGACGCGATCTTCTTCTTCGGCCAGAACACCGGCAGCAACAGCCCGCGCTTCCTCCACACGCTCAAGGATGCGGTCGAGCGCGGCTGCAGGATCGTGACGTTCAATCCCGTGCGCGAGAAGGGGCTGATCGAGTTCGTCGACCCGCAGAACCCGATCCAGATGATCACCCAGAAGCCGACCGAAATCTCGTGCCTGTATTATCAGGTGCGGCCGGGCGGCGACATCGCCGCGATCATGGGGATGATCAAGCACGTCCTTGCGGTCGAGGAGCGGCAATGGGCGGAAACCGAGCATCACCTGCTCGACGTCGATTTCATCGCCCAGCACACGCACGGCTTCGACGAAATGGTCGCCAAGCTGAAGGCGACGACATGGGAGGAGATCGAGGCGGAGTCGGGGCTGTCGCGGGCGGATTTGGAAGCCGCAGGACAGGTGTATTGCGATGCCGGCAAGGTCATCGGCATCTATGGCATGGGGCTGACGCAGCACGTCCATGGCTCGCAGACGATCGGGATGCTGGTCAACCTGCTGCTGCTGCGCGGCAACATCGGCGTCGAGGGCGCCGGCATCTCGCCGGTGCGTGGCCATTCCAACGTGCAGGGTCAGCGCACGGTCGGGATCTCCGAGAAACCCGAACTCGTGCCCTACGATTATCTCAAGCGGATCTTCGATTTCGATCCGCCGCCCGAAAAGGGGGTGAACACCGTCGAGGCCTGCGAAGGCATCGTCGATGGCAGCATCCGCGCCTTCATCGGCCTTGGCGGCAACTTCGTGCGTGCCATCCCCGAGCGCGAGCAGATGGAGACGGCGTGGACGAGCATGCGCCTGACCGTCCAGATCGCGACCAAGCTCAACCGCAGTCACCTGATCAACGGAGAGGTCGCCTATCTGCTGCCGTGCCTAGGCCGCTCTGAGGAAGACATGCAGGAAGGCGGCCCGCAGACCGTCACGATGGAGGACTCGCTGTCGATGATCCACGGATCGGTCGGCAAGCGTAAGCCCGCCAGCAAGCATCTGCTGTCCGAGCTGGCGATCGTCGCCGGCATCGCCAAGGCCACCTTGCCGCCCAAGCCGACGATCAGATGGGACGAATGGGTCGGCGACTATGGCAAGGTCCGCGACCTGATCGAGGCGACGTATCCGGACAAGTTCAAGGACTTCAACGCCCGGATGTTCACCCCCGGCGGCTTCTTCAAGGGCAATCAGGCGCGCGAGCGGATCTGGAAGACCGAGAGCGGCAAGGCGGAGTTCACCACGCCGACGACGCTGAGCGCGATGGGGGTGCCCGACCGGCCAGGCCGATATCGCCTGATCACGATGCGCTCCAACGACCAGTTCAACACAACGATCTACGGCTATTCGGACCGCCTACGCGGGATCGAGGGGACGCGCGACGTCTTGCTGATCAGCCCCAAGGAGATCGCCGCCGCGGGACTGCGCGAAGGGCAGGTCGTCAGCCTCGCCAGCGATGCCGGAGACGGGGTGCATCGGCAGGTCGACGGACTGACGGTCACGCCGTTCGATCTGCCGGACGGGTGTCTCGGCGCCTATTATCCGGAGATGAATCCGCTGGTGCCGCTCTGGTACCATGACAAACTGTCGAAGACGCCCGCGGCAAAGGGTGTGCCGGTGCGCATCGTCGTCCAGGCAGACGTCGGCTGAGCAAGCAGGCGATGGCAGGCAGCAGGCTGAAAAGGCGCCGCACGAGAGGCGCTTTGGTCGCCCTCGCGCTGCCACTTCTGCTCGGCGGCTGCGCGGCGTTGCAGCTCGGCATCGTCAATCATGCCGGTCCGGTCGCGGCGGATCAGTGGCACGTCTATGTCATTCTCTCCGTCGTCCTGATCTTCGTCGCCGGCCCGGTGTTGCTGCTGGTGCCGCTGATCGCCTGGCATTACCGAATATCGAACACGCGGGATGCGTACCGCCCCAATTGGGGCTTTTCCTGGCCGCTTGAGATCATGGTCTGGGTGCCGCCCATCGGGATCGTCATCGGCCTTGCATTCCTGCTCTGGAATGCGACGCATCGGCTCGATCCCTATCGCCCGCTCTTCGCCGCGCAGCCGGCGGTCGAGGTGCAGGCGGTCGCGCTCGATTGGAAGTGGCTGTTCATCTACCCGGACGAGGGCATCGCCAGCGCCAACCGGCTGGTCATCCCGGCCGGGCGGCCGGTCCATGTCAGCCTGACGAGCGGCACCGTCATGCAGTCGCTGCTGATTCCGCAGCTGGCGGGGCAGGTCTATGCCATGGCCGGCATGCGCACCCAGCTGAACTTCGCCGCCAGCCGTGCGGGCGTGTTTCGCGGCGAGAACACCCAATACAATGGCAAGGGCTTTCAGGACCAGAAGTTCGACGTGATCGCCATGGACGCCACCCGCTACCGAGCGTGGCTGACCAAGATACGCGCCACGCCGGTCCCATTGGACGGCCGCGCGCTGACGCGGATGACCGCACGATCGGTAGAGCCGCGGCCGCTGGCGTTCTCGCGCGTGCCGCCGCATCTATTCGACAGGATCATGTCCGTTACCCGGACGAAAGAGGGGCAATGAGCATAGCCGTTTGGCCGGAGGTGCTGGGCCGGTTCGCATGGCACGACCTGCCGTTCGTCCGTGCCTGGGAAGATCCGACGATCAACGAGCTGATCGGCGCCGGCGCGGGGGCGATGGTGGTCGTGGGTGCGCTCGCCGTGGCCCTGCTGCTGACGGTGACGCACCGTTGGCGATGGCTATGGTCGGAATGGTTGACCAGCCTCGATCACAAGAAGATCGGCATCATGTACGTCGTGATCGCGTTCGTCATGCTGGCGCGCGCCCTTATCGAAGCCAATCTGATGCGGCTGCAGCAGGCGACGGCGATCAACGCGCCCGGCCTGGTGGCGCCGGAGCATTTTGCCGAGCTGTTCAGCACCCACGGCTCGATCATGATCTTCTTCATGGCGATGCCGTTCCTGACCGGCGTGATCAACTATCTCGTGCCGTTGCAGATCGGCGCGCGGGACGTCGCCTTTCCGTTGCTGAATGCGATCGGTCTGTGGCTGACCGGCAGCGGCGCGGCGTTGATGATGATCAGCCTGGTGATCGGCCGCTTCTCGACCGGCGGCTGGAGCGGCTATCCGCCCTATACCGAGATCGCCTTCAACCCCGGCGTCGGTCCCGACTATTGGATCTGGGCGGTGACCCTCGGCTCGATCGCGTCGACGCTGGCGGGCATCAACATCGCGGTCACGATCTACAAGCTGCGCTGCCCCGGCATGCAGTTGATGCGGATGCAGATGTTCTGCTGGACCAGCCTGTGCACCGCGATCCTGATGGTGTTCGCGATGCCGCCGCTGACGGTCGCGACCGCGCTGCTGGCGCTGGACCGCTATCTCGGCTTTCATTTCTTCACCAACGCGGCCGGCGGCAACATGATGAATTACGCCAACCTGTTCTGGATGTTCGGCCATCCGGAGGTGTACATCGTGATCCTGCCCGCCTTCGGCATCTATTCGGAGGTGGTGTCGACCTTCTCGTCGAAAGAGCTGTACGGCTATGTCTCACTGGTGATCGCGACCATGGCGATCGCGGTGCTGTCGTTCACGGTCTGGCTGCACCACTTCTTCACCATGGGGCAGAGCCCCAGTATCAACGCGGCGTTCGGCATCGCGACCATGACCATCGGCGTGCCGACCGGCGTCAAGATCTACAATTGGATCTGGACGATGTTTCGCGGCGAAGTGCGCTTCACGGTGCCGATGCTGTACGCGCTTGCCTTCATGGTAACCTTCGTGCTGGGTGGCCTGACCGGCATCATCCTCGCCTTCCCGCCGCTCGACTATGTCGTCCACAACACGACCTTCCTCGTCGCGCATTTTCACAACATGCTGATTCCGGGGACCCTCTACGGACTGATCGCGGCTTACACCTTCTGGTTTCCCAAGGCCGTCGGCTTCCGTCTGAACGAACGATGGGGGCGGATCGCCTGCGCCTGCTGGGTGGTCGGCTTCTATCTGGCCTTCATGCCGCTCTACGTGCTCGGTGCGGCAGGACTGGCGCGGCGTACCCAGGCGGTGATGGAGCCGGTCTACCGGCCCTGGCTGTATGCCGCGGAACTCGGCGCGTTGATCCTCTTCTGCGGGCTGGCTGCGCTGATCGTACAATTGTGGGTGAGCATCCGCGACCGCGATGCCAATCGCGTGTTCGCGGGCGATCCCTGGGACGGGCGAGGCCTGGAATGGTCCACATCGGCGCCGCCACCGGAATACAACTTCGCCCGGCAGCCGCATGTCGACCACCGCTACGCCTTCTACCAGGAGAAGCGGGAGGGGGCGCCCTATCATCCGCCGACGGGATACCGGTCGATAGAAATGCCCCGCAACAGCGTGGTCGCGCCGGTGATCGGGATCGCCAGTGCAGCCGCGGGTTTCGGCCTCGTCTGGCATATGTGGTGGCTCGCGATCGTCGGCATTCAGGTCGTCGTCGGCACGGTGATCGTGCGCAGCTTCAACCGCGATACGCAGCGGCGCATCCCCGCGGACGAAGTGGCGCTGAGGGAAGCGGCATGGCTGGCCGCCGTGGCCCGCGCGCAACCGATTTCGCGCGAACTGGAGACGACCCGCGCGAACCAGGGCTTGGCGGAGGTACAGGCATGAGCGGAGCCGAGGTCCTGCACGCCGGTCTCAACCTCGGCGATACCGACAGGGACACGCACGACGCGGCCGGCACCGCGATGTTCGGCTTCTGGATGTTCCTGATGAGCGATGCAGTGGTCTTCGCGCTGCTCTTCGCGACCTATGGGGTGATGCTGCCGGCGACGGTGGGGGGTCCGACGCCGGCATCCGAATATAAGATCGGCCCGACGTTCGTCGAAACGCTGCTGCTACTCACCAGCAGCCTGACCTACGGCATGGCCTCGATCGCCATGAAACATGGCGCACGGCTTCGCCATATCCTGGCGTGGATGGGCGTGACGCTGCTGCTCGGCGCGGCTTTTCTGGCGATGGAGTGGCACGATTTCGCCGACATGTTCGCTCACGGCGCTTATCCAACGCGCAGCGGCTTCCTGTCCGCCTTCTTCGGTCTGGTCCCGCTCCACGGCCTGCACGTCCTGATCGGCAGCCTGTGGCTGATCGTCATGATGGCGCAGCTGTTGGCCTTCGGCACCGATGCACGGGTCAAGATCAATCTGTTGCGGCTGGGGTTGTTCTGGCACTTCCTCGATATCGTGTGGATCGCGATCTTCTCCACCGTCTACCTGCCTGGGCTGATGCGATGAGCGATGTGCGAGACGACAAGCGGCGTGAGCTTCGCACCTATCTGATCGGCTATGTCGGTGCGCTTGTCCTGACCGGCGCCGCCTTCGCCCTTGTCCATTGGCCGGTGCTCGCGTCAGACACGCTCTTTGCCATCGTGCTCGGCCTCGGACTGGTGCAGATGGTGGTGCAGTTCCGCTGCTTCCTCCACATCAGCCTCGCCCGCTCGGCGCGGGACGATCTGCAACTGATCCTCTTCTCGGCGTTGATCGTCGCGCTAATGGTCGGCGGGACATTGGTGATCCTGTTTAACCTGCGCGAGCGGATGATGTAGATCGGGCGCGGCGATGCGCTCAACTGGCGCGGCGGCCGTCCGATCAACCGGATCGCAGGCCTCGCGCGCGCACGTCAAGCGGATGTTTTCATCTCGAGCATAGGCATCCCTGGTCACGGGTAATCGGCGCCGGCTTGCTGACCAAGCCGGCGCCGGCAAATCGGCCCCGATTAGCGACCGATCCTGTCGAGTTCGGCCAAGGCGTCTTCGGGCAGGGTGAGCCGCGCCGCCGCAAGGTTCTCGTGAAGGTGCGCGGCCGAGGATGTGCCGGGAATCAGCAGGATGTTGGGCGACCGTTGGAGCAGCCAGGCCAGCGCCACTTGCATCGGCGTCGCCTTGAGCCTTGCGGCGACGTCGGACAGCACCGCCGATTGCAGCGGGCTGAAGCCGCCGAGCGGAAAAAAGGGGACATAGGCCACACCATCGGCGGCCAGCGCGTCGATGAAGGCGTCGTCGTCGCGGTGGGCGAGGTTGTACTGGTTCTGCACGCAGACGATCTCGGTAATCGCGCGCGCTTCGTCCAATTGCCTGGGCGTGACGTTGCTGAGGCCGATATGGCGCACCAGTCCCTGCCGCTGCAGGTCCGCCACGGCTTTGAGCGGCGCGGCTAGCGACCCTTCGGCCGGACCGTGCACGTCGAACATCAAGCGCAGGTTGACGACGTCCAGCGCCTCCAATCCGAGGTTCGACAGATTGTCGTCGACGGCGCGCGCCAACGCATCCGGTGCGAACGCCGGTAGCCAGGCGGCGTCGTCGCCGCGACGTGCACCGATCTTGGTCACGATCAGCAATTCGTCCGGATAGGGGGACAGGGCCTCACGGATCAGCCGGTTGGTGACGTGGGGACCGTAGAAGTCGCTGGTGTCGATGTGATTGACACCAGCCGCGATGGCGGCGCGCAACACCGCGAGCGCCGCATCAGGGTCGCGCGGCGGACCAAATACGCCGGGGCCGGCGAGTTGCATCGCGCCATAGCCAAGCCGATTGACGGCGCGTCCGGCGAAGAAATACGTGCCTGCCTGTTCGATCATCATGCGTCTCCTACTGTGACGCAAAGATACGGCTTGCGGATCATCACGATAAGCGTGAGTGATCCGCACGGGCTGTACGGAAAGCCGAACAATGCAGGCTGACCTCTCCGATCTGAACGCTTTCCTCGCGGTCGCACGGGCACGCGGATTCCGGGATGCGGCGCGTGCCGTCGGGGCGAGCGCTTCAACCCTGAGCGAGGCGGTGCGCCGGCTCGAAATTCGTCTGGGCGTTCGCCTGCTCTATCGCACGACGCGTAGCGTCACGCCGACCGAAGCGGGATTGCGGCTGATCGAGCGTCTGGCGCCGGCGCTGAGCGAAGTCGAGGCCGCGCTCGACGTCGTCAACCTGTTCCGCGACCAGCCCGCTGGCAGGTTGCGCCTCAACGTGCCGGTGAGCGCTGCGAAACTGGTGCTCCCGGCGATCCTGCCCGGCTTCCTTGCCGCTTATCCCGACATCGCGGTCGAGATCGTTGCCGAGGACGGCTTCGTCGACATGGTGGCATCCGGCTGCGACGCAGGCATTCGTTACGACGAGCGGCTGGAACAGGATATGATCGCATTGCCGATCGGCCCGCGCGTGCAGCGCTTCGCTCTCGCGGCCTCGCCTGCCTATCTCGACGCGCGGGGGCGGCCAGCGCACCCGCGCGAGCTGCTCGCGCACGCTTGTCTGCGCGGCCGTTTCAGCAGTGGCGCACTAACCGCCCCATGGGAGTTCGAGCGGGATGGCGAGATCGTGCGGATCGAACCCCATGGGCCGCTGATCGCCAGCGTTGCCGGTGCGATCGACCTGCTCGTCGACGTCGCGGTCGCCGGCGGCGGCATCGTCTCGCTGTTCGAAGGCTGGCTGCAGCCGGCGCTGGACAGCGGCGCGCTTGAAGCGGTGCTGCCCGACTGGTGGCAGTCGTTTTCCGGCCCGTTCCTGTATTACTCCGGCCGCCGCCTGGTGCCGCCGCCACTACGCGCCTTCATCGACTTCGTGCGCGCCTAGCACGGGCCCCGTCGGCGCGGCGGCATCTGCAGCACCGTTGTGGTGGATCGCCAGGGAGCAGCGCCGTGCTCCGCACCGGAATCGCAAAATTTACAAAGTTTTTCAGCCTTATAGCTAGATGGGTCGGCTTCCCCGGCCGCGCTCGCGCATCGGGGCCATTTCCAGCGCCGGGGGGCTGCCGATGAAGAATCTAATTATCCGCAACAAGCTGTTGCTCGCCTTCGTGCCGATCGCGCTGATCATCGTCGGCTTTGCGGCGTTCACCGTCTCCCAACTCGCCTCGCTCAACGAAGGGACGGACGAACTCGCGCATCGTCGCCTGCCGATCAACATGGCGGTGTCGAGCATCGACACGGCGACCTCGGATTATCTGATCGCGCAGCGCGACGAGATCCTCGACGTCGATCCCGGTCGCATCGCCGTGGACGTCAAGCAGAAGCAGGAGCGCGCCGCCTTCGTCGAGCGGCAGATCGCCAATCTGCACGGCATGATGCAGAAGCCGCATTCGCGGGAATTGCTCGCGACCTTCCAGCACAATTGGCAGGCCTATGTCGCGGCATCGGCGGTCGCGAGCCAGCTTGCCAATGCCAATCGGAACGATGCGGCGCTGACGGCGCTGCGCCGCGCGAACGGCCTGTACATCACGGCCGAGACGACGCTGCAGGAGCTGCTGACCTACCAACAGTCGATCGCCGACGGCACCGCCGCCGCTGCCTTCGCGTCGTTCGAGCGCGGCAAGTGGCTGTCGCTCGCCGCCGTCATCCTGGGCATCGCCCTGATGATCGCCGTGCTGGCCCTCCTGGTCCGCTCCGTGGCGACGCCGATCAGCACCTTGACCGTGGCGATGCGTCGTCTTGCCGGCGGAGACCTGAGCGTCGCCGTCGACGACGATGCACGCGCCGACGAGGTCGGCATGCTAGCCACGGCGCTCCGGCAGTTCCGCGACCAATTGGACGCCGCCGAACGGTCCAAGGCGGCGCAGACCGCCCTGATCTGTGACAGCATCGGGGCGGGCCTCGCGAGACTGGCGCAGGGCGACCTTGTCACCCGGGTCGACGCCGAATTGGTCGGCGCCTTCGCCAAGCTGAAGGACGACTTCAACGCCGCCGCCGCCGCCCTTCAGGCGACGCTGGCACAGGTCGCGGAATCGACCGGCGAGATCCACAACGGCGCTAACGACATCCGCCGGGCGTCCGACGACCTGTCGATGCGCACCGAGCAGCAGGCCGCCAGCCTTGAGGAAACCGCCGCCGCCATGGACCAGATTACCGCGACCGTCCGCATGACCGCGGCGAATGCGGCCAAGGCCAATGACGCGGTGCGGCTCGCGCGCGAGCGCGCGGACCATTCGGGGCAGGTCGTCGGCACCGCGATCCGCGCGATGGACGAGATCGAGCGGACCTCTGCGGAAATCTCCGAGATCATCAGCGTGATCGACGCCATCGCCTTTCAGACCAATTTGCTCGCGCTCAATGCGGGGGTGGAGGCGGCGCGCGCCGGTGACGCCGGCAAGGGCTTCGCGGTCGTCGCATCGGAGGTCCGCGCGCTGGCCCAGCGAACGGCTGATGCGGCCAAGGACGTCAAGGCGCGGATCACCGCCTCGTCCGAACAGGTCAAGTCAGGGGTTCACCTCGTCGGCGAGGCGGGCACCGCGCTGCATCACATCGTCGAGCAGATCGTCTCGGTCGACGCTTTGATGACGTCGATCGCTACGGCGACGGAGCAGCAGGCGACCGGCTTGCAGCAGATCAACACCGCCGTCGCCGAGATGGACGGCGTGACTCAACAGAATGCCGCGATGGTGGAGGAAGCCACTGCCGCTGCGCGGACTCTGGCATCCGAAGCGGACCGGCTGGCGGAGCAGATCGCGCGGTTCAACACGGGGAAGGGCGGGGGAGCACATCCCGTGCCGATCCGGCGCGCTGCCGGCCGGACGTCGATCGGCCACGCAAGGAGCGGGCCGGTGGCGCACAGCCGTGGCGCGACAGCCCTGGCCGTCAGCCACGACGACTGGTCGGAATTCTGACGACACGTACCGATCCCGCCGCGGCGGATCATGATCCTCTCGGCGGGCGGTGTGTGGCTATGCTGCGCCGCCCGCCATCCCGCTGGCGTCCCCCGCCCGGTCGATCCCGACAGCGGGCGGGGGGTCGCTCTCGCTGAACCCCGGCGGCCTAACGGATCGCCACGCCTTTGGCGCCATCGGCCGGTGCGATCCAGCCGCCGGCGGTGGCGACATAGAGGCGGGCGACGTTGAGGAACTGCCGCGTCCGCGCGACGACCAGGCCGTTGCTGGCGCGCTGGTAGAGGCGTTCGGTCTCCAGCACCTGCAATATGCCCGAATTGCCGACCTCGAAGCTGCGCCGCGACAGATGGCGCGAGCGTTCGGCCACTTCGACCGAGGCCTGTTGGTCGGCGACCGAGCGGCTGTCGTTCTGCATCGCCGACAACAGATCGGCGACCTGGCTGAACGCGACCAGCACCGTCTGTTCGTAGCTCGCCTGGCTGGCGCGGGCCCGGTCGACCGCCGCTGCGCGCTCGGCCTTCAGCGTGCCGCCGTGGAAGATCGGCGCGGTCAGGCCGGCGAACAGGTCGTAGCCGCGGAAGGCGTTCTTGACGAGGTCGCCGACCGCGGGCGCGCCCTGCGTCAGTGTCGCGCCCAGAGTGATGTCGGGATAGAGGCGAGCGGTGGCGACGCCGATCGCGGCGGTGGCGGCGTGCAATTGCGCCTCCGCCTGGAGGATGTCGGGGCGGCGGTGGACCAGCGCCGACGGCAGCGCCACGGGAATCGTCGCCGGCAGGGTCAGCCGGTCGAGCGCGACGTCGGTCGGCGGCAGCGCGTCGGGCGTGGTGCCGATCAGCGTCGCGAGCAGGTGCCGCGCTTCGGCGAGCTGCTGGTCGAGCTGCGGCAGATCGCCGCGGTCGGCGGCATATTGGCTCTGCGCGTTGAGCACCTCGACCAATGTGCCCTCGCCGCCGGCGCGGCGCTTTTGCGTCAGGTCGACGTTGCGCTGGTCGTCGGCGAGCAGCGCGCGGGCGGTGGCGATCTGCGCGTTGAGCGCGGCGATGGTCAACACCTGATTGACCACCTGTCCGGCGATGGAGAGATGCGCCGCCTCGGTCTGGCGTTGCTGCGCCTCCGCTTGCGCCGCGCTCTGCTCGACGCTGCGGCGCAGGCCGCCGAACAGGTCGAGGTCGTAGCTGATGCCGCCGCCGACGGTGTAGAGGTTGAATTCCGGATTGCCGCCGGGCGCGAGCGGATTGCTGCCGGAAAAGCCGAAGGCGGCGAGATTGACCTGCTGCTGGTCGGCGCGGGCATTGGCGTCGACCTGGGGCAGGCGGCGGCCGGCGATGGCGCGGACCTCGTCGCGGCTGGCGGCGAGCGTCGCGTTGCTCGCGGCGAGGCTGCGGTTGTGCGCGATCGCCTGATCGACGAGCGCGTCGAGCTGCGGCGAGCCGAAGGCGGTCCACCAGCGCTGCTCCGGCCCGTCACCGAACGCGACGCGCGGCGGCGCTGCCTCGCCGGCGGGCTGGTAGCCGCTCGCGGCGGGGGCCTGCGGCCGCGTGAAATCGGGGCCGACGGTGCAACCGGCGAGCGCGCCGGCCACGACGGCGGAGAGGAGCAGGGGGGCAACGCGCATCGGATCAGTCCATGTGGATCGTCGGGCCGTCGCCGCCGCCGGCGCGGGGGCGGCGCATCAGCAGCAGCAGCGGGATGACGGCGAGGGTGAGGATGAAGAGCAGCCAGAAGGCATCGACGTAGGAGACCATCGCTGCCTGGCGCGTGATCTGCGCGTTGAGCATCGCGACCGCCGACGGCGCGTCGAAGTCGAAGGTGGACGGCAGCAGCGGATTATCCGGCCGGATCCCCTCGACCAGCCGCGCGTGCACCGTCGCGCCGTTGCGGATGGTCAGCGCCTGCAGCATCGAGATGCCGACCGCCGAGCCGATGTTGCGGGTCAGCGTGAACATCGCCGCGCCCTCGTTGCGGTAGCGCGCGTCGAGCGTCGCGAAGGCGATCGTGGTCAGCGGCACGAAGACCAGGCCGGTGCCGATGCCCTGCACGAAGCCCGAGACGATCACCAGCCGCTCGTTCATGCCGAGCGTGAAGCCCGACATGATGTGCAGCGAATAGGCCGCGATGGCGAAGCCGACGAAGATCAGGATGCGCGCATCGACCGTCTTGATCAGCCGGCCGACGACGATCATCGAGATCAGCGTACCAATGCCGCGCGGTGCGGTGACCAGCCCGGTCAGCACGACGGGATAGCCCATCAGCGTTTCCAGCATCGTCGGCAGCAGCGCGAGCACGCCGAACAGCACGGTGCCGAGGAAGAAGCCGAAGATCGATCCGGTCAGGAAATTGCGGTCCTTGAACATGCCGATGTCGATGAACGGCCGTCGCGCGGTGAGCGTGTGGACGACGAACAGATAGCCGAAGAACAGGCCGAGCGCCGCCTCGAGGCAGATCTCGGTCGAGCTGAACCAGTCCTTGGTCTGGCCGCGGTCGAGCATCAGCTGGATCGAGCCGATGGCGAGCGCCAGCATCGCGAACCCGAACAGGTCGAGCCGGGGCCGCGCCGCATCCTTGGTCTCGGTCAGGAAGCCCGACAGGCCGGCAAAGGCGAGCGCGCCGATCGGCAGGTTGATGTAGAAGACCCAGCGCCACGACAGATTGTCGGTCAGCCAGCCACCGAGCGCCGGCCCGATGATCGGCCCGAGGATCGCGCCCATCCCCCATACCGCCATCGCCGGGCCGTGGCGTTCGGGCGGGTTGATGTCGAGCAGGATCGCCTGGCTCATCGGCACCAACGCCGCGCCGAACACGCCCTGCAACAGGCGGAAGCCGACCAGCTCGCCGAGGCTGTTGGCGATGCCGCACAGGCCGGAGACCGCGGTGAAGCCGACGATCGACCACAGCATCAGCCGCTTGCGCCCGAACCGCCCGGCCAGCCAGCCGGTCAGCGGGGTCATGATCGCGGCGGCGACGATGTACGAGGTGAGCACCCAGGTGATCTCCTCGCCCGAGGCGGAGACGCTGCCCTGGATATGCGGCAGCGCGACGTTGGCGATCGTGCTGTCGAGCGAGTTCATCACCGTCGCCGCCATCACCGCGGCGGTGATGAAGCGCCGCGAGACCGGGTCCGGATAGGTGCCGGTCATCGTGCGGCGGCGTCACCGCCGAACAGGTGGCGGCGGTAGCCGGTGTCGACCTCGACCTCGACGCTGAGTCCGGCGTGCAGCGGTACGTTCTGCGGCAGCCGGTCGATGCTGAATTCGACCGGCAGGCGCTGGACGACCTTGACCCAATTGCCCGTCGCATTCTCCGCCGGCAGCAGCGCGAAGCTGTTGCCGGTGCCGGGGCTGAAGCTGGTCAGCCGGCCGGTCAGTTCCAGATCGGGGAAGGCATCGACGTGGAAGGTCGCGCGCTGGCCGACGCGCATATGGTTGAGCTGGTCTTCCTTGAAATTGCCCTCGACCCACAGGCGCGTGCCGGCAAGCGTGAACACCGGCTTGGCGGCGGTGACGTAGCTGCCGCGCTGGAGCTGGTCGACCTTGGTGACGATGCCGTCCTGCGCGGCGCGCACCACCGTATAGCCGAGGTTGAGGCGGGCGCGTTCCAGCGCCGCCTCCGCCCGCTGCACCGCCGGTTGCGCCGCGGTCGGCGCGTCGACGCTGCCGGTCAGCGTCGCGGCGACGCCGGCATTCTGTTGCACCGAGGTCTGGATCTGCTGGCGCGCGGTCTGCGCGGCGAGCACCGCCTGGTCGTACTGGTTCTGCGACGAAATGCCCTCGGCGAGCAGCGACTTCTGCCGCGCCGCCTCACGCTCCGCATAGGCAAGCCGCGCGCGGGCGGCGGCGAGGCCGGCCTCGCCCTCGCGGTAATTGGCGCGCAGCGACGACACCTGCGTGCGGGCGTTGGCGAGCTCCGCCGCCGCCTCGTCGACCGCGGCCTGGAAGGGGGCGGGGTCGATCCGGAACAGCACGTCGCCGGCGCGGACGCGCTGGTTGTTGTGGACCATCACCGCGACCACGGGGCCGCTGACGCTGGCGGCGACCGGCACCAACCCTGCCTGGATATAGCCGTTGTCGGTCGACTGGTAGCGGCCGCCGCTCAGGTAGAAGAACAGGCCGATCGCGATGGCGATGATCGGCGCGGCGAGCAGCAGCGGCAGGCGCAGCCGGTTGCGTCGCGCCGGGGTCGGGTCGGCCGCCTGCACGACGGGGGCGGGATCGGTGATCGGCGGCGCATCGGCCAGCGTATCGGGGTCGGTCCGGTGGTCGGGGCGGGAATCGGCGTGATCGTCCAGGCTCATGCTACCTCGCGGATCCGGGGACTCGCCCCGATGATCTCGGTCAATGTCGCGCCGGTGCACCCGTTGGGAATGGAAAGCAACCTGATAATAAGGCAACTTACAGATAAGTGACATTGACCTTTATCGACGGAGCCGCAACACGCTGACAGCCGCCGACGGTACGGTTAGGGTGACGCCGCCACGAGTTTCGCATGGGACGAAGATATTCGATGACCGCTCCTGCCGGAGCCTCCCCCGAACCCGCCGCCGAGGGTGTCCAGCGCAGCTTTGCATCGCAGATCGCGCTGATCGCCCGGCTGCTGCGCAAGCGATTCGACGAGCGGGCGCGGGCGATGGCGTCGAGCGCGGACGAGGCGCTGACCCAAGCACAATGGCGGGCGCTCGGTGCGATCTGGCTGCATCCCGGCTGGACGCAGAAGGAAATGGCGGAGAAGCTGGAGATCGGCCCGGTGGCGATGGGCCAGACGCTCGACCGGCTGGAGGCGCTGCAATGGGTTGAACGGCGCAGCGATCCGGGTGACCGCCGGGTCAAGCGACTATACGCGACCGACGCGGCAGAGCCGATGGTCGCCCGCCTCGGCCTGCTTGCGGGTCGCGAGGACCATTATGCCAGCGTCAGCCTGTCGCCGGAGAAGATGCGGACGCTGACCGGCCTGCTCGACGAGGTGATCGAAAGCCTGACCGCGGGCGAGTGACCGGCCGTCAGCCGGTGCCGTCGCCGAATCCGGTCTGCGCCAGCCAGTGCGCGCACAACGTCGGCCAGATCGACACCGGCAAGTTCTGCGTATCGAGGGCGAAGCCGTGCGGCGCGTCGGCAAAGACGTGCAGTTCCGCCGATCCGCCTGCGGCACGCCATGCCGCGTCGAGCCGATGGGCATTGTCGACCGGAACGACGTCGTCGGTGGCGGCATAGACGATGAACGCCGGCGGCGGCGCCGCGGTCAGCTGCGCGTCCGGCTGCATGCGATCATAGAAGGCCTGTTTCTCGGGCGGTGCGAGCGGCGGCTTGTCGGGGACGATCGTCCGACCCTTGGCATTGGTGGAGATCGGCGCATAGCCGATGACCAGCACGTCGGGACGCCGCATCGCCAATCCATCCGCCGTCTGCGCCAGCGCCCATTCCGCCGGATAGTCGGCGGCGAGGCAGGCGGCGAGGTGGCCGCCCGACGACAGGCCGACGACGCCGACACCCTGATAGCCCGCCAGTCCTCGGATCGTCCGCATCGCCGCGATCGCATCGTCGAGCGCTGCCGAAACGCCATGCGTCGCGTTGGGAAAGCGGTGGACGAGAACATAGGCGTGGCAGCCGAGGCGATTGAGCCAGCGCGCCACCGCGACTCCCTCACGCCCGACCATCAGCGCGGTATAGCCACCGCCTGCAAGTACCAGCATCGCCCGTCCGTTGGGTCGTTCGGGCGCATAGCCGAACAGCCAGGGGCGATGCACGTCGGCGACCACCGCCGCGTCCGGCGCGGCATCGGGATCGGCGAAGACGATCGCGCCGTCGAGCGGCGTGTCGGGCCAGAGGGGGTGGAGCGTATCGGCGTCGAGCAGGGCGGGCATGCCCTCCTGCTAGTCGCGGAACGTCCGCGGGTGAAGCGTCGCTCGCCGCCCCTGGTGATTTCGTGCACGGGCCACGCCATGCCCGACTAGCCCCCGACTAGCCTTTCGGCGGGATCGTCACCGTGCCGGTCGCTTCCGGAGCGTCGCGCAGGCGCAGCGTCAGGCTGCCGGGCATTGCCCGGGCGGACAGCGGCACATCGACCGACCCGGCGGTGAAGCCGTCGGGAACCGCCTGCGCCGGCCCATCCGTCCCGGCGGCGATCGTGGCGATCAGGAACAGCCGGTTGCCGCTGACCGTGCAATGCGCCGGTGCGGTCGCAAGGCAGGCGACGGACTGGACGTCCGGCAGGCGGACGGCCGTGCCGAGCGCGGTCCAGCGGCTTGCCTCGCCATTGCGGACGATGCGGAACTGCAGCGCACCGTGCACCGCCGTGCCGAGCGTCTCGGCCGGGACGAAGGCGACGATGCCGGTGGTCGTATCCTGCAGGTCATAGCCCTTGCCCTGGGCGATCGACGTGACCGCATCGCCGGCGACGGTGCCGATCTCGATCGTCTCCGCCCCGGTCAGCGGGGTCGCCGGATCGAGGCGGAAGGCGAAGGTGACACGGCCGTCCTGCGCGAACATCGTGTCGGGGCCGAGGGCGATCGGCAGCGAACCGGCATGCGGTGGCCGCTCGACACTGCGATGCAGCAGGACGGGGGTCTGCCGCGCCGCCGCCACGGTGAGCGTGACCGTCCTGTGGCGGTTGCCGGTGAAGGTGACCTCTGCGTTGAGCCGCGCGCCCTCGGTCAATTTGGCCGCCGCGGCGGGATCGCGCGGTTGCAGCATCAGCCGGTCGGTATTGGTCGCGCGCGTCAGGGCACCCGGCTGCCATTCGCTGCCAGCGATCGCGACGCTGCGCACCTGATCGAGCCGCGACCCGGTCAGCACCGCCTCGTTGTCGCCGGCGGCGAAGGTCAGCGCGTCGATCCGGCCGACCTCCTGCAGCGCAGGAACGGAGAGCGAGACCGGCGTCGCCTGGCCGGTCGCGGCGATGGTCAGCGTCACCGGTCCCGGTGCGGCCTTGGTGAGCGGCAGGTCGATGCTGATCGCATCGGTGCCGACCTGCTTCCAGGTCACGGTCTGCGGCGCGTCGTCGCCGATCCGCGCCTCGACCCGGGTGATGCAGCCGCCGCCATCCCCCTTCAGCGTCAGGCTGTTGGTGCGCCCGACGACCAGAGATGCATCCGGCGCCGCCGCCCAATGCTGTACGCGCGGGTCCGACAGGCGGAAGCGCGGCCCGTCGAACGGGGTAAAGCCCCAATTGCCGCGCAGGCGGCCGGTGACGGTCGCGCCGCGGCCTACGTCGGGCAATCCCTTGTCGAGCACGAAGCCGCCGCGGCGCGGATCGGCATGGACGGGGATGTCGACCGGTGCGCCGCCCGCGCCGTCGAGCCGCAGCGTCATCGCATGGGCATAGCGGGTCGCGAACACCAATGGCGCGCCTTCGACCGGCAAGACCGCACCGACATTGCCGCAGAGCAGCGGCGCGTCGCCCGCGGCCTGCAAGGGAGGCGGCTTGGCGGCCTCGATCGCCGGCAGGCCGATGACCATGACCGAGGCCGGCTTGGCGAAGGACAAGGGCGTGTTGAGCAGCAGGGTGACGCCGCCGTCCCCCATCTTGGCGAGCGCGGGGACGAATTGCAGCTGGGTCGACTGGAAGGCGCCGAACAGCCGGAACAGATCGCGGACCACCCCGATATAGGAACTGTAGGTGCCATAGCCCGCCTGCGGTGTCGCGCTGAGCTGGAAGGCGAGGTCGACCGGCGCGCCGGTCAGCGTGTCGGCCAGCGCGGAACTGTGCGTATCGGCGAACAGCAGGGTCTCGCGATCGCCGGTCAGGCAGGCGGCCTGCAGGGCGGCGGGCTGCTGCAGGCATTCGGTCTTGAGCTTGATCGCCAGGCTGCGGGTCAACGCCTGCGAGGCGGCGTTGACCGCGGTCGGATCCTCGCGCCCGACCTGGAACAGCATGTCGAGATAGGTGTCGAGCCGCGCCCGGTCGAGCGACGCCTGGTTGAGGTCCTGTGCGGCGCGGACGAAGGTGCCGGGTTGTTTGCGGACCGCGCTGACGATCGACTTCTTGCCCGCCTGGTGCACCGGCAGCGCGAACAGGACGAGCTGCTGCGCGCCCTTGGGCACGACCAGCGACAGGTCGCCCGCCTTGCTCTTGCCGGTCACCGTGTCGTGAAACCAATCGTCGGGCGGCCGGTCGATGGGGCCGCGCAGGAAGGCGGAGACGAGGCGGAATTGGTCGGCCTGGCCGGACGGCAGCGTCAGCTTGACCGAGATGCGGTCGCCTTCGGCAAGGTTGGGCACCCATTCCAGCGGCAGCGTCTGGCCGTTGCGGGTCACCGCCACCTCCAGCCGCGGGCCGGTCAGGTCGAAGGGCGACGGGGCGGCATCGGCGGCGACGCCGGCCAGGATCAGGGCCAGGCCGCCCAGTGTACGAAGAAGACGCGACATCCGAACCGGCTTGCCCTCACGAGGAACCGCAGTGATCGACCGCGCCTGTGCCGCGCGGTTGTGGTCACAATATGTCCCTTAGCGTCGGCGGGGACATTTGCCGATGCCGTTCGTTGGGTGGGAATGGCGAGCAGGGCGGTATCGGACGCGGGAACGGAACGAGCTTGGCGGCCGCGTCGCCTCCTGGTGACGCGCGCGGCGATGGGGTTCGCGCATGGCCGCGCGATCGCGGATCGTGCCGCCGCGCTCGACGTCGAGGTGCAAGTGCTGGCCGGCGACCGGCTGGCGCTCGACCTGTCCGACGATCCGCGCCAGGCCTATGCCGCCGCCAAGTCGACGCTGGCCGTCGTCGTCGCGCCGCCGTCGAAGCGTAGGCTGCAGCCGATCGCACCGAGCGCGGACTGGCGCGTCGACCTGGCCGAAGGATGCCCGGCGCATTGCAGCTATTGCTATCTCGCCGGTTCGTTGAAGGGGCCGCCGATCACGCGCGTCTACGCCAATCTCGACGAGATCCTCGCGGGCCTGCCTGCCTATCTGGGGCAGGGTGCGGTCACCTCGCGCAGCGCGGCGCGGGCGCATGAGGGCACGACCTTCGAGGCGTCGTGCTACACCGATCCGCTCGCGTTGGAGCCGATCACGGGATCGCTGTCGACCGCCATCGCCTGGTTCGGCGGGTGGGATGTCCCGGCGCAGCTGCGTTTCACCAGCAAGTTCGCCGACGTCGCGCCGCTGCTGACCCTCGATCATCGCGGGCGGACGCGGATGCGGGCCTCGATAAATCCCGCGCGTTTCGCCCGCTTCGAGGGCGGCACCGCACCGGTGGCGGCGCGGCTGGCGGCGCTCGGCCGGATGGCCGCGGCGGGCTATCCGGTCGGGCTGACGATCGCGCCGATCATCGCCGCCGACGGCTGGCGTGAAGCCTATGACGGACTGCTGGTGGCGGCCGCCGCCGCGCTGGCGGACATGCCGGGGCTCGACCTGACGATCGAACTGATCACCCACCGCTTCACCGCCGGTTCGAAGGCCGTGCTCGACAGCTGGTATCCGGGCTCGTCGCTCGACATGGGCGGCGGCAACCGCACCACCAAGCGGACGAAGTTCGGCACGGAGAAACAGGTGTACGACACGGCGACGATGCGCGCGCTGCGCGGCTTCTTCGAGGAGCGGATCGCCGTGCTGCTGCCGGCGGCGCGCATCCTCTATTGGACATGAGCGTCTTCTTCACCGCCGACACGCATTTCGGCGACCACCGCACGATCAACATCCAGCGCCGGCCGTTCGCCAGCGTCGCCGAGATGGACGCGCAGCTGATCGCGCGCTGGAATGCGACGGTCGGGCCGCAGGACGTCGTCTGGCATCTCGGCGACGTGGCGCGGCGGCCGGCGGACGTGGCGGCGCTGCTCGCGCAGCTGCACGGTGACAAACACCTGCTCCGCGGCAACAACGATCCGGAGGCGACGGGGCTGGCGGCGGGGTGGGCGAGCGTCGGCGACTATGCCGAAGTCACAGTCGACGGCCACGCCCTCGTGCTGTGCCATTACCCCTTCCGCAGCTGGAACGGCCAGCACAAGGGCGCGATCAACCTGCACGGCCACAGCCATGGCCGGTTGAAGCCGATGCCGCGGCAGTTCGACGTCGGCGTCGATCCCCGTGGCTTCGCGCCGGTCCGCCTCGCCGACCTGATCGCAAAGGGCGCGACCGGATGATTGCGCGCTCTGGCCGATTCGGGCAGTTCGGAACGCCGGTGGGGGCCGGGCGCTTGTTGGCGCGGCGGCGCCCCGGCCGCCATGGAGCGATGTGATGGCCGACGCGCAGACTGCGATCCTCTACCGTATGGTCCTGCCCGACCATGTCTGTCCGTTCGGCGTTCGTGCCAAGGCGATGCTGGAGGCGGCGGGCTATACGGTCGACGACCGCATCCTCGAAGACCGCGAGGCGGTCGAGGCGTTCAAGGCGGACCGCGGCGTCGACACCACCCCGCAGATCGAGATTGATGGCGAGCGGATCGGCGGCAGCGACGATCTGGAACGCTACCTCGCCACGCGGGACGGGCGTTGATCCGACCGCGCGGCTGATGGCGCGCAACCGTTATTACCAGGGGCCGCCGAGCGATCATTTCGACGGCACCCGCTTCTTCAATCCGGGCCAGCCGCCGACCGATCGCGGCCTGCGCGACCTGATTCGCTGGCGACTGGCGGGCGAGACGGCGCGCTGGCCCAGATCCGTGCCGGTGACGAAGGCGCGCCCCGCGGCCCGCGTCGCCGGGCTGCGGGTGACGATGGTCGGTCATGCGACGCTGCTGATCCAGGCGGCGGGGATCAACATCCTCACCGACCCGATCTGGTCGCCGCGCGCCAGCCCGTTCCGGTTCGCCGGTCCGCAGCGGGTGACCGAGCCGGGAATCGCCTTTGACGACCTGCCGCCGATCGACGTCGTGCTGCTCAGCCACTGCCATTACGACCATTGCGACGTCGCGACGCTGCGTCGGCTGCAGGCCGCGCATGCGCCGCTGATGGCGATGCCGCTGGGCAACGACACGATCGTCCGCGCCGCGGTGCCCGGCGCCCGCTGCGTCACCGGCGACTGGTGGGACCGGCTGACGCTGGGCGAGGGGATCGCGACGACGCTGACCCCCGCCTATCACTGGGCGAACCGCTGGCCGAGCGACGTGCGCATGGCCTTGTGGTCGGGGCATCATCTCGCCACGCCGGCGGGCACAATCTGGTTCGTCGGCGACACCGGCTATGGCGACGGCACCATCTTCGGCGAGGTCCGCGCCAGGCTCGGTGCGCCCGACCTCGCGCTGATCCCGATCGGCGCCTATGCGCCGCGCTGGTTCATGGCGGCGCAGCATGTCGATCCCGCCGAGGCGGTACGGATTTGCGCGACGGTGGAGGCGCGCCGCGCGCTCGGCATTCACTGGGGTACCTTTCAGCTGACCGACGAACCGCGCGAGGAACCCGCTGCCGCGCTGGCCGAGGCGGTGGCGGCGCAGGGATGGGCCGCGGACCGCTTCGTCGCGGCGGTGCCGGGCAGCGTGTACGAGGCCTCCGCCAGACCCTGACGGCCTACAGCATCTCCAGCGGCTGGCGCTGGCGGGGCCGCGGAAACATCGTCTCCAGGCGCCGGCGATCCTCGGCGGTCAGCATCAGATCCGCGGCGGCGCGGTTGTCGCGGACATGGGCGAGCGAGCCGGCCTTGGGGATGGCCAGCACGCCATCGCGCGCCAGCAGCCAGGCGAGCGCGAGCTGGGCCGGCGTCACCTGCCGTTCGCGCGCGAACTGGACGAGGCCGCGGTCGGCGATCAGCCGACCCTGCTCGACGGGGCTGTAGGCCATGACCGGCATGTGCCGCTGCGCCAGCCACGGGATCAGGTCGTGCTCGGGTCCGCGGCGGGTAAGATTGTAGAGGATCTGGTCAGTCTGGCAGCCGCTGCCGCCGGCCGCAATCAGTTCCGCCATGTCATCCGAGTCGAGATTGCTGACGCCCCAACGGCGGATCTTGCCGGCCGCGACCAGCCGCTCCATCGCCTCCACCGTCTCCGCCAGCGGCACGCGACCGCGCCAGTGCAGTAGGTACAGGTCGATGCGGTCGGTGCCGAGCCGGGCCAGGCTCGCCTCGCAGGCGCGGGGCAGGCGATCGCGCGACGCATTCTGCGGATAGGCCTTGCTGACCAGGAAGACCTCGTCGCGCAGGCCGCGGATCGCCTCCCCGACCAGCCGTTCGGATTCGCCGTCGGCGTACATTTCGGCCGTGTCGATCAGCGTCATGCCGAGGGCGACGCCCTTGCGCAGCGCGGCGATCTCATCGCCGCGGCGCGCGGGGTTCTCGGCCATCATCCAGCTGCCCTGGCCGAGCGCGGGAACGACGGTGCCGTCGGGGAAGCGGATCGTCTGCATGCCGTCGACAACGCGTCGCGGCGCCGATCGGCCCATCCCGGCGGCACGTCCCGATCAGCGGATGCCGCCGCTCGCGGTGATATTCTCGCCGGTCAGCCAGCCCGCCGCATCGGAGGCGAGGAAGGCGACGACGCCGGCAATGTCTTCCGGCTGGCCGGCGCGACCCAGCGGCGTCTGCGCGACGATGCCGGCCGCCATGTCCGACTGGACGATGCCCGCGCTGTGCGTTCCCTCGGTGACGACGAAGCCCGGGCTGACCGCATTGACCCGGATCTGGCGCGGTGCGAGCTCATTGGCGTGCACACCGGTGATCGCGTTCACCGCGCCTTTCGTGCCCGCATAGACCGCCGCGCCGGGCGTATGCACGTGCGTGATCGCGGACGAGACGTTGACGATGCTCGCCCCGGCCTGAAGGTGCGGCGACGCCGCCTGGGTGACGAGCAGCGTGCCGAGCACGTTGACGTCGAACTGGCGCCGGTAATGCTCCTCCGTCACCTCTTCGATCGGCGCGAATTCGTAGATGCCGGAATTGTTGACCAATACGTCGAGCCGCCCGAACCGCTCCACCGCCGCCGTCACCAATGCCCGTGCGTCGTCCGCCTTGGTCACGTCGCCCCGCACCGCGATCGCCTGTCCGCCGGCGGCGGCGATCCCGCCGACGACCGCGTCGGCATCCGCCTGGCTGGAAGCATAATTGACCACCACCGCTGCGCCCTCCGCGGCCAGCGCCTTGGCGATTCCCGCACCGATGCCCTTCGATGCCCCCGTGACGATCGCAACCTTGCCGCTAAGTTTCGCCATGACCTGAACCTTCTGCTATGGGCCGGCACCACGACGGCAACCGTTAATCCCATAGTTCGGGAATCTGGAACTAACCGAAGCGGGATCAAGACCCCTTATGCAAAAAACATGCGACCCCTGATCCACCCGGCGATCGAAGACATCCGGCCCGACGCGATCCTGCACGCACTGTCCGACCCGGCGCGCGCCGCGATCTTCGCGACGATCATGAAGGCGGGATGCGTCGACGCCTGTTCGGCGGTGGCGTGCGTCGGCGATCGGGTGATCCCCAAATCGTCGCTGTCCAACCATATCAAGATCCTGCGCGACGCCGGCCTGATCCGCAGCGAGCGCCATGGGGTGGAGGTGCGCAACACGCCGCGCTGGGACGAGGTGGAGGCACGATTCCCCGGCCTGCTGCCCGGTATCATCAATGCCTATGCGGTCGATCTCACCAACGACAGCTTCGCCGCCGCGGCCGCGAAGTCTAGGCAGGGCTGACCCGCATCGATGCGACGGTCGGTGATCTCTGCAGCCGGCGATCTCGCGAAGTCACGCGCTGAAACGGGCGCCGGCCGTTTGATCGACAGTAAGACATCGCAGTCTCGCCGTCGCGGCATGACCATCCGGATGCGATAACGTCCAGGCCACGGAGGGCGATAGGCCAAACGCCCGCCCCGTCACCTGCCCACCCAGGGCGGCAGTGCGACCGGTCCCCCGACGACCTGGCACGGCAAGAGCATCACCGAGGCGGTAAATGCCGATGTCCGGAGGTGCCCCATCGCGGCAGCGCCGACCAGTACTCCGCGCTTACAGGATCGTGAGGTCGTCCTTTCTCAAGAACTCGGCTGCCCCGGTGCAGCCGGGCGCGTCGCCGACGGCACCGGCGTCGCCTTGACCTCCGGTGGCGCGGGCGACGTCGATGCTGCTTCCGCTGCAGGATTCACCGTGGGAGCAGGCGTGCCCACATCCGCAGGCGCCGCAACGTCACTCGCCGCAGCCGCACCGGACGACGGCGGGATCGCGACCGTCGCCACCGGGGTCGCCGCGGCGGGCAGCGTCGGAACGACCGGCGGCGGCGTCACCTTCGGCTCGTAATAATCGCGCCATTTGTCGAAGGCGGTGAAGAAGTCGATGAACGGCTTGTCGAGCCGCGCCAGCGCGCCGCGCGCGTGCAGCGGCAGATCGGCGTCGGCGACCGGCGCGACGGCGGCGATCTCCTGCCGCGCGACCGCGCAGAAGGCGACGCGGATCGCCGGCTGGCTGTAGAAATTGTAGAGGCGGGTCTGCTGATTGTCATAGGCCGCCTGCCAATCGGCCCAGCCCGTCTCTTCCCATTCGTGCTGGTAGCGTTTGACGTAACCGTCCAGCCCGTCGCGATGGGCGACGATCCAGGCGTTATATGGGTCGGTGACTCCGCCGCCCGCACCGTCGCAGGCCAGTGCCGCGACGTTCAGCGCGCCGCGCAGATGCCAGACGGCCGCCGCGTCGGTCATCTGGAAATTGGGGGTGACGTAGCTGCCGTCGTCGCGCTTGGCGGCGATCTCCATCCCGGCATAGCCGCCGCGCGGCATGGTCGGCGGCGGCGGGGGAGGGGGCGGCAGCGTCGCGACGACCGGCGGCGGCGTGACGCGGGGGGCGGCGCAGCCGACCAGACCCGCGGCCAGCGCGGCCACCGCCGCCAGCGTCCAGGGCGTGCGCAGCATCGTCGTCCAGTCTCCTTCGGCCGGATCCGTCGGCCCCTGTATCCCGGTCGCGCGGAACCGCGCGATGGCGCGCATAGCGCCGGCCGATCGAACGCGGCAACCCGCCTGTCGATCCGCCGACGCAACGACACGCCCGGCCGAGCGAGCGTCAGCCGGTGATCGGCCCGCCCGCCGCCTGCAGCAGCGCCACCGTGTCGGTCAGCCGTGCGGCACGCGCCTGGATCAATTGCTGCCGCGCCTGGGCGTCGGCGGCGGTGGCGTTGAGCAGGTTGAGCGTGCCGACGCTGCCCAGCGCCAGCTGCCGCCGTGCGAAGGTCAGCGCCTGGTCGGCGGCATTGCTCGCCCGCGTCGCCGCGGTCAGTGCGTCGCCATCGGTCGTCAGGCCGGTCAGCGCATTGGCGACGTCGCCGAAGGCCTGCAGTACCGCGGCGCGATATTGCGCCTTGGCCGCCTCCAGCGCCGCTTCCGCCGCCTTCTGCTGATGACGCAGCGCGCCGGCATGAAAGATCGGCTGGGTGATGCCGCCGAGCAGCGTCCAGAAGGGATTGCCGCTCTTGAACATGTCCTCGAACCGCTGGGCGGTGCCGCCGCCGGTCGCGGACAGCTGCAGGCTGGGCAGCCGTGCCGCGATCGCTGCGCCGACATCGGCGCCCGCCCCTTCCAGCTGCGCCTGGGCGGCGCGTACATCGGGGCGGCGCGCGACCAGATCGGACGGCACGATCGCCGGCAGGGTGGCGGGCAGGGTGAAGGACGCCATGTCGGGCAGCACCGGCAGCGGATCGCCGGCGGGGCGGCCGATCAGCGTGCCGATCAGCACCCGCTGCTGCGCTTCGGCGCGGACCAGCGGCGGCAAGACGCCCTCCGCGGTGGCGAGCGCAGTCTGCTGCGTCGCGACGTCGGCCAGGCCGATGTCGCCGAGCTGCTGGCGGCGTTGCAGCGCGGCGAGGATGTCGCGGTTGACGCGGATGCTGGTCTGCGCCGCGACGATCTGGTCGGCCAGGGCGGCGCGGGTGATCGCGGCTGTGACCAGATTGGCGACCAATGTGGTCCGCGCGGCGTCGCGCCGATGCGCCTGGACCGCCGCCGCGGCCCGCGCCGAGCGGACGCGGGCGCGGGTGCCGCCGAACACGTCGGGCGCGTAGGAGACGGTGACCTGCGCGGTGTGCAGCGTATAGATCTGCTGGTTCTGGTCGGCGACCGCGGGCGACAGCGCGTTCGACACGCGCGTGCGTTCGACCTGGTAGCTGGCGTCCGCCTGCGGCAGCAGCGCGGCGCCGGCGGCGCGCGCCTGCTCCTGCGCCTGGCGCAGCGTCGCCTCGGCGACCGCGACGTCGGTGTTGTGCGCCAGCGCCTCGCCGACCAATGCGTCGAGCGACGGGCTGGCGAAGCCATGCCACCAGTCGGCGGCGACCGGCGCGGTGCCGGTCGCCTGCACCGGGCCGCCGGCAGGCGCCACCGTCACCGGCGCGGGCGCCGGCGGCAGCACGGCATGGGCGTCGAGATTGTGCGGCCCGACCGCGCATCCGCCGAGCAGCGAGCCGGCGAGCAGGGTGGTGGCGAGCATCGCCGTCCGTGTCCGCGTCATGCCAGCGCCTCCGTCTGCGGCGCATCCGGGCCATGGGGGCCGGGATCGCGCGGATGATGGCCGACGTCGCGGCCGTGGGCGCCGCGATCGACCGGCGGCACGCGATGCGAGAAGCGGGCGATCAGCACCGGGAGCAGCAGCAGGATCAGCACCGGCGCCAGCGTCATGCCGCCGACCACGACCAGCGCCAGCGGCTTCTGCACCTGGCTGCCGATGCCGTGCGACAGCGCCGCGGGCAGCAGGCCGATCGCCGCGACCAGACAGGTCATCACCACCGGACGCAGGCTGTTCTTCACCGTCGTCGCCAGCGCGACGTCGCGGCTCGCGCCCTCGTCGATCGTGTTGTTGTAGGTCGTCACCACCAGGATGCCGTCCATCACCGCGATGCCGAACAAGGCGACGAAGCCGATCGCGGCCGAGATGCTGAACGCCGTGCCGGTCAGCGCCAGCGCGGTGACGCCGCCGACGATCGCCATCGGTATCGCCGAGAAGGCGAGCAGGCTGTCGCGGATCGAGCCGAAATTGGCGTAGAGCAGCAACAGGATGACGAGCAGGCTGATCGGCACGACGATCTCCAGCCGCGCGATCGCATTCTGGAGGTTGTCGAGCTCGCCCGCCCATTCCAGGTGATAGCCGGCGGGCAGGTGGACGTTGCGTGCGATCCGCGCCTTTGCCTCGCCGACCGCCCCGCCGAGATCGCGGCCGCGCACCGAGAATTTGATCGGGATGTAGCGTTCCTGATGCTCGCGATAGATGAACGAGGCGCCGGTGGTCAGCCGCACGTCCGCGACCTCGGAAAGCGGCACCTGGATCGTGCCGGTGCCGTCGGGGGCGGGCGCGCCGATGGTGATGCGTCGCACCGCCTCCAGCGAATCGCGCTGTTCGGGCTTCAGCCGCACCATGATCGGGAAGTGCCGGTCGGTGCCCGCCTCGTACAGATCGGCGGTCGATTCGCCGCCGATCGCGGCCGCGACGGTGGCGTTGACGTCGTCCGGCGTCAGGCCGTAGCGCGCCGCCTTGCCGCGATCGACGTCGATGCGCACCGTCGGCTGGCCGAGCGATTGGAACACGCCCAGATCCTCGATGCCCTGCACCTTGGCCATCTGCGTCTTGATCTGGTCGGCGTATTTTTCCAGCGTGGCGAGGTCGGGGCCGAACAGCTTGATCGAATTGGCGCCCTTCACCCCCGACGCCGCCTCCTCGACGTTATCCTCGATGATCTGCGAGAAGGAGAAGTCGACGCCGGGATATTTCGCCTGCAGCTTGTTCGACAGCTCCTCGATCAGCTTTTCCTTGGTCATGCCGTGCGGCCATTCGTCGAACGGCTTCAGCGGCACGAAAAATTCGGCGTTGAAGAAGCCGGTCGCGTCGGTGCCGTCGTCGGGGCGGCCGTGGGCGGAGAGGACCGCGGTGGTTTCCGGATATTGCGCGATGATCCGGCGCACGCCGTTGACGATCGGCTGCCCCGCCTCGAGGCTGATCGACGGCGGCAGCGTCGCGCGGATGTACATGTTGCCCTCTTCGAGGTGCGGCAGGAACTCGATGCCGAGCGACCGCACGCCGACCACCGCCAGGCCGAGCATCAGCACGCCGCCGCCGATCGCGAGCAGCCGGTTGGCGAGCGCGAAGGCCGCCGCCGGCTCGTAGACGCGGCGCAGCTTGCCGACGATCCACGTCTCCACCTCCGACAGTCTGTCGGGCAGCAGCAATGTCGCCAGCACCGGCGCGACGGTGAAGGTCGCGAGCAGGCCGCCGGTGATCGCATAGGCATAGGTCTTGGCCATCGGGCCGAAGATGTGGCCCTCGACCCCGGTCAGCGTGAACAGCGGCAGGAAGCTGGCGATGATGATCGCGGCGGCGAAGAAGATGCCGCGGCTGACCTCGCTCGACGCGCCGAGCACCGCCGAGAAGCGGTTGGCGAGCGTGAAATGCCCGCGCCCGCTTTCGACATGGGCGGACCGTTCGACCATGTGGCGGAAGATGTTCTCGACCATGATCACGCTGGCGTCGACGACCAGGCCGAAGTCGAGCGCGCCGACGGAGAGCAGGTTGGCGCTCTCGCCCTGCAGCACGAGGATCAGGATCGCGAAGGCGAGCGCGAAAGGGATCGTCGCCGCGACGATCACTGCGCTCCTCAGATTGCCCAGGAACACCCATTGCAGCGCGAAGATCAGCAGGATGCCGACCACCATATTCTCGAGCACGGTGTGGATCGTCAGGTTGATCAGGTCCGACCGGTCGTAGATGCGGGTCAGCTGCACGCCCGGCGGCAGCACGCCCGATGCGTTGATGTCGGCGACTTCCTTCTGCACCGCCTTGATCGTCGGCATCGACTGGGCGCCGCGCTGCATCAGCACGATGCCCTGCACGATGTCGTCCTGGTCGTTGTAGCCGGCGATGCCGAGCCGCGGCGCGTTGCCGATCTGGACGTGGGCGACGTCCTTGAGCAGGATCGGCTGGCCGCCGGCGGTGCCGACCAGCACGTTCTCGATGCCGCCGACCGACTGGATCAGGCCGACGCCACGGACGATCGCCGCCTGGCTTCCGAAGTTGATCGTCTGGCCGCCGACGTTGCCGTCGCTCTTCGACAGCGCGGTCAGCACCTGGCTGACCGAGACGTTGTGCGCCGCCAGCCGGTCGTTATCGATGACGACGTCATAGGTCCGGAGCTTGCCGCCCCAGCCGGTGACGTCGATCACGCCCGGAATGCGCTTGAAGCGGCGGTCCAGGATCCAGTCCTGGATCGTCTTCAGGTCCATCACCGAATAGCCGGCCGGCGCGGTGATCTTGTAGCGGTAGATTTCTCCCACCGGGCTGGTCGGCGAGATCGACGGCTGCGCACCGCCGGCGAGCGGCGGCAGCTGCGACAGGCGGTTGATGACCTGCTGCTTGGCCTGTTCGTTGGTGTAGTCGTAGGTGAACTGGATCTTGACGTCGGACAGCCCGAACAGGCTGATCGCGCGGATCGCGGTCATGTGCGGGATGCCCGCCATGCCGACCTCGATCGGGATGGTGACGTTGCGCTCCATCTCCTCCGCCGACAGGCCCTTGGTCTGGGTGATCACCTCGACCATCGGCGGCACGGGATCGGGATAGGCCTCGATATTGAGGTTGGCGAAGCCGATCACGCCCGCGACCAGCATCGCGACAAAGACGCCGACGATCAGCAGCCGCTGGCGCAGCGCGAAGGAGACGATGCGGTTCACTGGCCGAGGCCCGCTTCGTTGACGAACAGCGCGCCGGCGGTGACGATCCGCTCGCCCGGCTTCAGCCCGGCGGTGATCGTCACCTGGCCGTCGGTGGCGTCGCCGGTCTCGACGTTGCGCGAGACGAGCAGGCCATCGGGACGAACCAGCCAGACGCGCGCGCTATCGCCTTCGTGGATCACTGCCTGCGCCGGAACGCGGATCGCCGAACCGAGGTTGCGGCGGTGGATCGCGAAGCTGGCGAACATCTGCGGCTTCAGCGCGCCGTCGGGATTTGCGATGCTGGCGCGCACCGGCAGGCGGTGCGTCTGCGGGTCGAGCGCGGCGCCGACCAGATCGATCGTCGCATGGAAGGTGCGACCAGGCAGTGCCGGCGTCGTGACGGTCACCGCATCGCCGAGATGGACGTCGCTGGCATCGCTTTCCGCGACCTGCGCGACGAGCCAGACGCGCGACGGATCGGTGATCGTCATCACCGGCTTGTCGCCGCCCTGCGAGACATATTCGCCCGCCGACACGTCGCGCGTGGCGATCAGGCCGCTGATCGGGGCATGCAGCGTGGTGACGTCGTGGATGCCGGTGACCTCGCCGGCATTTTCCAGCCGGGCGATCTCGGCCGGCGACTTGCCGAGGATGGCGAGCTTGTCGCGCGCCGCGCCGAGCGAGGCGGCGGCGGTGCGCGCCGTCGCCTGCGCGGCGATGAGGTCGGCCTTGGCCTGCTGATAATCCTTCAGCGCGCCGCCGGCGGTCTGGTAGATCTGCTGCTGGCGGTCGGCGTTGCGCTGGGCGGTGGCGAGCTGCGCCTGCGCATTCTGCAACGCCGCCCGCGCCGCGAACAGCCCGCTGCGCGCGTCGACGAAGTCGCTGGTCTTGATCAGCAGCAGCGCCTGCCCCTGGCGGACGCGCTGGCCGGCATCGGCGAGGACGCGCACGACCTGGCCCGAATAGGGCATCAGCACCGGCGTCGAATGGTTGCCGTCCACCGTGATCGCGCCGGACGCGAGCGTGCGTTCGCCCGACTCGCCGACGCCGACGCGCACCGTCTGCAAACCGGCCATCTGCGCGCCGGTCAGCTTCAGCGTGCCCGCCGGCAGCGGTGCGGGCGGCGTGGCCTCGTGATGGGTCAGCTTGCCGATCAAGGCGATGAGCAGCGCGACCCCGACGATCACCGCGGCGGCGATGCCGAGCCAGCGCAACTGCGCGGACCGCGACAGCGTGGTGGCGGCGGGAAGCGGTTCGGCGAGTTCGGCAGCGTGCATCGGAAGTCCTGACGAGATCAGACTGGTCCGGATAGGGCCTGTTGCTTACAGGATGCTTACGGTTGCTGCGTTGCGGGAAGGGGCGAAGAACTTTGCGGATTCTGCTGGTCGAGGACGATCCCGATCTGGCACGCGAGCTGGTCGACGCGCTGGAGCGGCGCGGACTCGCGGTCGATCATGCCCGCGACGCCGAGGAGGGCGAGGCGTTCCTGCGGGCGACGCAGCATGACGCGCTGCTGCTCGACCTCGGTCTGCCCGACGCCGACGGGCTGACGCTGCTGCGCCGGCTGCGCGCACGCGGCGTGACGCGGCCGGTGCTGCTGCTCACCGCGCGCGGCGCGGTGGAGGCACGTATCCAGGGGCTGAACGCCGGCGCCGACGACTATCTGGTCAAGCCGTTCGACACCGACGAGCTGCATGCGCGCATCCTCGCGGTGCTGCGCCGGCAGGGCGGCTACGTCGGCGAGACGCTGAGCTGCGGCGCGCTCGTCTTCGACATCGCCGGCCGTCAGGCGCGGATCGGCACGACCGTGCTCGCCCTGTCGGCCCGCGAGACCGAGTTGCTCGAGCTGCTGCTCCGCCGCCAGGGCAGCGTCGTCCCGAAGCGGCTCGCCGAGGACCAGTTGTTTGGCGTCGGCGGCGATCTCGGCTCGAATGCGATCGAGGTCTATGTCCACCGGTTGCGCAAACGGCTGGCGGAGGCGGGGGGCGGGGTGCGCATCGATACGGTCCGCGGCGTCGGCTATATGATCGCAGCGGCTGCCGGCGCATGAAACGCCTGATCCCGCGATCGCTGTTCGGCCAGTTCATCGCGCTGCACGTGCTGCTCGGCATCCTCGCCGCGGTGCTGCTGTCGCTCGGCGTCTCCGTGCTGCTCAACCGCACGGCCAGCCATTATCAGCGCGACCTGCTGGTCCAGCAGGCGGGCGCGGCGGCGCGGGTGCTGGCGCGACGGCCCGATGCGGTGCTGGTCTCCGCCACCGACCTGCCGGTCAGCGGCCTGTCGATCAGCGTCATCGATCGCAACGGCCATACGCGGCTGGTGCATGGACCGGCGATGCCCGGTCTGGTCGCTGAGGCACCGCACGGGCCGAAGGCGGTCTTCTTCCGCCGCGGCACGGTGCGTGCGATCAGCCGGCCGTTCGCCGCCGGCTGGATCGTCGTATCGCAGGATGCCGCCGCGCCGCAGGCGGTGACCGACGACATCGTCCGCACCTTCCTGAAGCGGTTCGCGCTGCTGCTGCTGCCGATCGCGGCGCTGCTGCCGCTCAGCGGCGCGCTGCTCACCCGGCGGCTGACGCGGCGGATGCGCACCGTCTCCGCCATCGCCGCCGGCATCGGGCCGCGGGCGATCGACCAGCGCCTGCCGCGCGGCACCCTGCCGATCGAGGTCGAACCGCTGGCGATCGCCACCAATGCTGCGCTCGACCGGCTGGAAAAGGGCTATCGGGTCCAGGCCGCCTTCGCCGCCGATATCGCGCACGAACTGCGCACGCCGCTCGCCATCGTCCGGCTGCGCGCGGAGAAGGTCGCCGACGAGGAATTGCGCCGTGCGCTGCTCGCCAGCGTCGACCGCGCCTCGCGCGTGATGACCCAGATGCTCGGCCTCGCCGACCTCGAGCGCCGCGTCGAGGATTCCGGCGGCCGCGTCGACCTTGCCGCGCTTGCCGAGGACGTCGTCGCCGCGCGGGCACCGGCAATTCTCGCCGGCGGCCGGACGATCGCGCTCGAGGATCAGGGCCGCGCGACGATGCACGGCTTTGCCGGACCCTTGACGCTGGCCCTAGAGAATCTGGTCGACAATGCGATCCGCCACACCCCGCCGGGCACGCAGATCACCGTCGCGATCGGCCCCGGCGCGCGGCTGTCGGTCCGCGACAATGGCGACGGCATCGCCCCCGACCAGGTCGCGCGGCTGACCGAGCGCTTCTTCCGCGGCGATGGCGCGCGCAGCGAAGGCTATGGCATCGGCCTGTCGATCGTCCAGCGCGTCGCGGAGGCGCACCACGGCCTGCTGACGATCACCCCCGGCCCAGACCGCCGCGGCGCGATGTTCACGCTCAGCTTCCGCGGCGCCTGAGCGGGAAGGGGCTTGGTCACCGTCACGCGCTCGGCCGCCCGAGGCGTCATCGAGGATCGTGGTGTCCGCTCGACACGGGATGATGGGGGACGGGCGGCGGTGAGGTGCGCGTCGGTGCCGCGACGGCCTCAGTGATTGCGTGACGCAGCGGCACAGCGCGGATAGGCTTTTGCCATGCCGCCCCTGCACCATCGCATCGTTGTCGTCGCGCTGGCGGCTTCGGCGCAGGGGACCGAGTCGCGTGGCGGACCGGCAACGACCCGATGGATGCTGAGCGAGATCGATGGTCGACCGGTCGCAACCGGGCGGTTCGACGCGGCTCATCTCGTCTTCGGGCCCGATCGCCAGATCGGCGGGAGCGCCGGCTGCAGTTCATTCGGTGGTAACAGGATACGGTGGTCGACCGATCGGACCGGCACGCGGGGAACCCTGACCGTCGATCCCAAAGGCTCGATGTTCTGGACGACGATCCGCTGTGATGACTCGCCGGCGGATCGTGACGGCACGCTGTTCTGGGACAAGATGCGGCGACCGCGCTCATGGGCAGCATCAGCGGGGCGGCTGACCATCACCTTCGCCGATGGCAGCACCGCACGGCTTGTCCCCCGATCGCCTCGCTAGCCGCCAAGCGGCGCCGGTGACGACGCCACCCCCACCGCCTATATCCTCCCGATGCACCGCCTCGCCGAAGCCGTGATCCTCGCCGTCCGGGCGCATGGCGAGCATGGCGCGGTGGTGCGGGCGCTGACCCGCCAGGACGGGGTGCAGCCCGGCTACGTCCGCGGCGGCCGGTCGCGCGGGCTGCGGCCCGTGCTGCAGCCCGCCAATGCGATCCGCGGCGAATGGCGCGCCCGCACCGGCGAACAGCTCGCGGCGCTGACCGTCGAGCCGTTGCACAGCCGGGCCGCGCTGCATGCCGAACCGCTGCCCGCCGCCGCTCTCGCCTGGCTGACCGCGCTCACCGCGGCGGCGCTGCCCGAGGCGCAGCCCTATCCGCGCGTCTACGACGGGCTGACCGGCGTGCTCGACGCGGTCGAGGCGGCACCGAGCGCGCGCGGGTGGGCGGCGGCATTGGCGCGGTACGAATTGCTGCTGCTCGCCGAACTCGGCTTCGGCCTCGACCTGTCGGCCTGCATCGCCAGCGGCGCGCTCGACGACCTCGCCTTCGTCAGCCCGAAAAGCGGCGGTGCGGTGAGCCGCGCGGCGGCGGCGGGCTATGAGGCTCGCCTCTACGCGCTGCCGGTTTTTCTACGCGAGGGCGGGATGGCGGATTGGCCCGACGTCTTCGACGCGCTGCGCATCACCGGCCATTTTCTTGCGCGCGACATCCTCATCGATCGCCGCAGTGAGCCGCTCGCCGCACGTACCCGGCTGGTCGACCTGATGAAAAGGGCGGTTGCCTGAAACCGACGCCGCCGCCATGAAGCCGCGACGGTTCTTTTGCCATGAAGAGGGACAGCGATGGCGCTGGTAGCAATCCTGGCCGGCGACGGCATCGGCCCAGAGGTGACGGCCGAGGCGCGCCGCGTGCTCGAGGCGCTCGACCTCGGCCTGACGTTCGAGGAGGCGCCGGTCGGCGGCGCCGGCTATGAGGCGGCGGGCCATCCGCTGCCGCCCGCGACGCTGGCGCTGGCGCAGCGTGCCGATGCGGTGCTGTTCGGCGCGATCGGCGATCCCCGCTACGAGCGGCTGGAACGGCATCTCCGGCCCGAGGCGGCATTGCTCGGTCTGCGCAGCGCGCTCGGCCTGTTCGCCAATATCCGCCCGGCGACGATCTTCCCGGCGCTGACCGATGCGTCCAGCCTCAAGCCGGAGGTGGTCGACGGCCTCGACATCGTCATCGTCCGCGAGCTGACCGGCGACGTCTATTTCGGCGACAAGGGCCAGCGCGCCACGGACGGAGGACTGCGCGAGGGTTATGACCTGATGCGCTACGACGAGGAGGAGGTGCGGCGTATCGCCACCGTCGGTTTCGAGATGGCGCGTCGCCGCAAGAGGCGGCTGTGTTCCGTCGACAAGGCCAATGTGCTCGAGACGTCGCAGGTCTGGCGCGACGTGGTGGTCGAGCTGTCCGCGCAATATCCCGACGTCGCGCTGCAACATATGTATGTCGATAACGCGGCGATGCAGCTCGTTCGCGCACCTAACCAGTTCGACGTCATCGTCACCGGCAATCTGTTCGGCGATATCCTGTCCGACCAGGCGAGCATGTGCGCCGGGTCGATCGGTATGCTGCCCTCCGCCTCGCTGCGCGCGTGGAGCGGCGACAATGGCATGTACGAGCCGATCCACGGCTCCGCCCCCGACATCGCCGGCCAGGGCAAGGCGAATCCGTGCGCGGCGATCCTGTCGGCGGCGATGTTGCTGCGCCACTCGCTCGACGACGAGGAGTCCGCGCAACGGATCGAGGCGGCGGTGGCGAGCGCGCTGGATCGCGGCGCGCGCACCGCGGACCTCGGCGGCGACCTGTCGACCCGCGCGATGGCGGACGTGATCCTCGCCCAGCTATGAGCGACCTGCTCGAGATCGCGGTCGTCATCCCGACCTTCAACGAGCGCGCCAACGTGCCGGTGCTCGTCGCGAAGCTGGACCAGGCGCTGGTCGGCCGCAAATGGGAGGCGATCTTCGTCGACGACGACAGTCCCGACGGTACGGCGGATGCCGCGCGCGAGCTCGGCCGGCTCGACGCCCGCGTCCGGGTCATCCAGCGCATCGGCCGGCGTGGCCTGTCGTCGGCCTGTATCGAGGGCATGTGCGCCACCGCCGCACCGGTGGTGGCGGTGATCGACGGCGACCTGCAGCATGACGAGACGCTGCTGCCCAAGATGCTCGACCTGCTCCAGCGTGACGGCGACCTCGACGTCGTCGTCGGGTCGCGCTTCGTCGACGGCGGCGGCACCGGCGATTGGGATCGCGACCGCGTCGCCAAATCGGCCTTCGCGACCAAGCTGTCGCGCCGCGTGCTCAAGGGCGATCTCAGCGACCCGATGAGCGGCTTCTTCGCCATCCGGGCCGAGGTCGTGCGGCGGCTCGTCCCCGAACTGTCGGCGATCGGCTTCAAGATCCTGCTCGACCTGATGACGACGTCGCCGCAGCCGCTGCGCTTCGCCGAACTGCCCTATACGTTCCGCGTGCGGACGGAGGGGGAGAGCAAGCTCGACCACGTCGTCGCGATGGAATATCTGATCGCGCTCTACGACCGGATGTTCGGCCATGTCGTGCCGGTCCGCTTCGCGATGTTCTCCGGCATCGGCGTGCTCGGCGTCGGCGTGCACATGGGCGTGCTGGGCCTCGGCATGATCCTCGGCGCCTCCTTCCTGCTGGCGCAGATCCTCGGCGCGATGGCGGCGATGACGTTCAACTTCTTCCTCAACAACGCGCTGACCTATCGCGACCGCCGGCTGAAGGGGTTCCGCCAGATGCTCGACGGCTGGGTGTCGTTCTGCGTCGTCTGCTCGGTCGGCCTGGTCGCCAACATCGGCATCGCCGCCTTCCTGCACGACTTCCGCAACGGCGGTGCGGCGGCGTCGGCGCTGATCGGCATCCTGGTCGGCGCGGTGTGGAATTATGCGCTATCGTCGAAGTTCGTCTGGGGGCGGTACTGAGCGGCGTTCCGGCCCATTCTGTCATTCCCGTGCAGGCGGGAGTCCAGAGACGCTGACCCTCGTGACCGAAAGCCAAACCTGCGCGTCTGGATCCCCGCCTCCGCGGGGATGACGAATGGTGGGCATGAGGCGTTTTCCTACAAGCCGCGCCCTGTGCTAGCCGTCAGTCGGCAGCCCCGCTGCCGGCTCTTTGCACCGTCCAGATCATGACCGGCATTCACGTTTCGCCGAGGAGTGTGAAATACCGCGTTCAGGCGTCAATTCTGTCAAGACTCGCGCAGAAAACCCTGCCTTGTCAGATCCAGCTCGCGAACCACGTCCAGCGATGGAACGCCCCCGGCCCGCTGAGCGCCGTCGCGGCAAGGATCGGGAAGAAATGCACGAACAGCACCGCCGCGGCGAGTAACAGTCCCTCGTCCCAATAGGTCAGCCGCCGGCGCCAGTGATCGACCACCGCGGCCAGCACCACCGCCAGCCAGATGCTCGACAGATAGTAATAATAATAGAAGCCGAGCGATTTGGGGATCACCGCCCACATCGCGACGCTGGCGATCCACAGCAGCGCCGCCAGGCCCGGGGCGACGGCGCGGTCGCGCGCGCCCGCCCACAGGCCGGCGACCACCGCGACCAGTCCGCCCCACATCACCACCGGATTGCCGAGCAGCAGGATGCCGCGCTGCGCATCGTCGGCGCGCTCGTACAGATACCAGATCGGCCGATAGTCGAACGGCCAGCTGTACCAGGCCGACTGATAGGTATGCGGCGGCAGCACCTGCGTCTGTTGGCGATACATATCGAGCTGGAACGGGATCAGCCGCGCCAGCGTCATGGGATCGTTGGTGTAGAGGAAGGCCGGCCAGAAGGTCGCGGCATAGGTCAGGGTGCTGGCTGCACCCAGCACAACCAGCGCGGGCAAGGCCGGCAGCCCGGCCCAGCGGTCGGGGCGGCCGCGTCGCAGCCACAGGAATCCTGCCCCGACCAAGGCGAGATAGGGCAGCGCCGTCCATTTGGTGCCGACGGCCAGGCCGAGCAGCACGCCACCCGCGATCCAGCGCCGCCACGCCGCGCCTGTCGTCTCCGCGCGCATCGACCAGAGCAACGTCGCCAGGCCGGTCACGACGAACGCCGCCATGAATCCGTCGAGCATCGCGATCCGCGCCTGCACGAAGACGGTGAAGTTGAGCAGCGTCAGCAGCGCGCCGATCGTCGCGCTGCGCAGCCGGCCGAGGCCCAGCCACAGGATCGCGAACACGCCGACCACCACCGCCGTCCCGGCCAGCGTGGAGGCGGCGCGCCAGCCGAGCGGATCGTCGCCGAACAGTCGCATGCTCGCCGCGATCAGCGTCTTGCCGAGCAGGGGGTGTTCGATGTTGCTCGGACCAATCAGCCCGGCGAGGATGCGTGCCGCCGGGACATAATGGACCTCGTCGAAGACGAGCTGGTGCGGCACCGTCAGCCGCCAGCTGAACAGCATTTGCGCGACAAGGCCGATGGCGGCGGCGACGGGCAGGGGGCGGGCTAACGATCGCACCCTATGGTTCTTCCCGCTGCACAGGCGCTTGGCAAGCCATGGGCTTAGCCGCACGCCCTTGCGAGCGCGGCTCCGGTCCGGCAAAGCGCTTGGCATCATGAAGCGCAAGGCAGGCCAGGACCCCTCGATCACCCAGCATTGGCGCCCCGCGACGCTCGCCGTCCGCGGCGGCACCGCGCGCAGCGAATATGGCGAGACGAGCGAGGCGCTCTTCCTCACCTCCGGCTACACCTACGACCGGGCGGCGGATGCCGCGGCGCGGTTCGCCGGCGAGCAGCAGGGGATGACCTATTCCCGCCTGCAGAATCCGACCGTCGAGATGCTGGAGAAGCGCATCGCCCTGCTCGAAGGCGCCGAGGCGTGCCGCACCATGGCGAGCGGCATGGCGGCGATGACCGCGGTGCTGCTCTGCCAGTTGCAGGCGGGCGACCATCTGGTCGGCGGCCGCGCCGCCTTCGGCTCGTGCCGCTGGCTGACCGACACGTTGCTGCCCAAGTTCGGCATCGCCACCTCGATCGTCGACGCCCGCGATCCGCAGCAATTCCTCGATGCGGTGCGGCCGGAGACGAAGGTGTTCTTCTTCGAGACGCCGGCCAATCCGACGATGGACGTGGCCGATCTGGCGGCGATCTGCGGCATCGCGCGCGAGCGCGGCATCACCACCGTCGTCGACAATGCCTTCGCCACGCCGGCCTTGCAGCGGCCGATGGACTTCGGCGCCGATGTCACCGCCTATTCCGCGACCAAGATGATGGACGGCCAGGGCCGCGTCCTCGCCGGCGCGGTGTGCGGGACGGAGGATTTCATCACCAACACGCTGCTGCCCTTCACCCGCAACACCGGCCCGACGCTGTCGCCGTTCAACGCCTGGGTGGTGCTGAAGGGGCTGGAGACGCTCGACCTCAGGATCATGCGCCAGTCGGAGAGCGCGCTAACGGTCGGCCGCTTCCTCGAAGGGCGGGTGCCGCACATCCTCCACCCCGGCCTGCCCAGCCATCCGCAGCACGAACTGGCGATGCGCCAGATGCGCGCAACCGGCCCGATCTTCGCCTTCGAAGTGGCGGACCGCGCCCAGGCGCATGGCTTGCTCGACGCGCTGACGCTGATCGACATTTCGAACAACATCGGCGATTCCCGCTCGCTGATGACGCATCCCGCCTCCACCACCCACGCCGGCGTGTCGGCGGAGACGCGCAGCGAGATGGGCGTGACCGAGGGGATGCTGCGGCTCAACGTCGGGCTCGAGGACCCGCAGGACCTGATAGACGATCTCGACCAGGCGCTGCGCCAGGTCGGCCTGTGATCGCCGCCGGCGTCCAGAGGCTGTTCCCGCATGCCGCGACGACGGACGGGGTCACCGTGCGCGTCTCGGTCAGCTATCTTGCCGATCAGTCGGAGCCGGGCCGCGGGCGGTGGTTCTGGGCCTATCACATCCGCATCGAGAATGATTCGGTGCAGCCCGTGCAATTGCTCACCCGCCATTGGGTGATCACCGACGGCCGCGGCGCGCGGCACAGCGTCGAGGGCGAGGGCGTGGTCGGCGAACAGCCGCTGATCGTTCCCGGCGCCAGCTACGATTACGTCTCCGGCTGTCCGCTGGCGACGCCAAGTGGTGCGATGCAGGGCAGCTACCGCATGGTCGGTGGCGACGGCGCAGAGTTCGACGTCGCCATTCCCCGCTTCGCGCTGAGCGCCCCGGCGGTAGAGATCTGAGCCGCCGGCGATGAAGCGGACGCACCTTCCCCTCAACGGCATGCGCGTGCTTGACGCCGCGGCGCGCCACCTGTCCTTCACCCGTGCCGCCGACGAATTGGCAGTGACCCCCGCCGCGGTCGGGCAGCAGATCCGCGCGCTGGAGGACACGCTGGGCGTGGTGCTGTTCCGCCGCACGACGCGGGGACTGGAACTGACGCCGGAAGCGGAGGCGGGGCTCGCCCCGCTGCGCGACGGTTTCCTGCAGTTCGAGGAAGCCGTCCGCGCGATGCAGGCGGGCCAGTCGTCCAAGTCGCTGACCATCGCGGCGCCGCGCGACGTCACCGAAAAGTGGCTGATGCCGCGCCTCGCGGGGATCGCCGCTGCCGATCCCGACCTGCGCTTCATGCTCGTCGCCGCCGACAGCCATGGGCCGGCGGCGGCGATCGACTTCACCGAAGCCAACCTCGATCTCGCGCTTCGCTGGGGCGAGGGGCCCGGCGAACATGAGGGCGAGGCGATCGAATCGGACGGCATGATCACCGTCGTCGCGCCGGGCAGCGGCAAGGCGGGCGAGGCGACGATCGGCTGGCCCGGCGGTCCCGATCCGGAGGGGACGACGCTGGTCCGGGTCGGCGATGCCGGTCTGGCGATCGACGCCGCGGCGGCCGGCCTCGGCCGGGCGACCGTGCCCGAACTGCTCGCCGCTGCCGACATTGCGGCGGGACGGCTGGTCGCGATCGGCGAGCCGCAACCGTCGCGCTTCGGCTATTGGTTCGTCGCTCCCCTGCCGCAATGGCGCCAGGCCAAGGTGCGGGCGCTGGTCGACGCGCTGACCGCGTGATCCCGATCCTCGCCACGGCGCGGCTGACATTACGGCCGCGAGTGGCGACCGATGCGGCGGCGCTGTTCCCGACGATGCGCGATCCGGCGGCGATGACCTGGTGGTCGCGGCCGCCGTTCACCGACGTCGCGGAGCTGGCCGATCATTTCGCGATGCGCGACACCGGGCCGTGGCGTGCCTGGGCAATCACCCGGACGGGCGACGACACGGCGATCGGCTTCGTATCCGCCGGCGCCCGTCGGCCCGGCGTCACGGAGATCGGCTATCTGCTCGCGCAGGACGCTGCGGGACAGGGGATCGCGGCGGAGGCGGTGTCGGCGGTGATCGACCGCCTGTTCGTCGAAGGGGATCGCCGCGTCTTCGCCGATACCGATCCCGAGAATGGCCGGTCGATCGCGTTGCTCCGCCGCCTCGGCTTCACGCTGGAGGGGCGGCTGCGCGGGGAGTGGGAGACGCATATCGGCGTGCGCGACACCCTGCTCTTCGGCCTGCTGCGGGAGGAATGGCGCCGCTGAGCAACCGGCAATGCCGGGGGAGGCTGCTCGCCAGCCTCGTCCTGCTGGTGCGTTCCCGCCGGTCGGGCCGCCACGCGCGTTGAGCCGCGCTGATCTATCGTGTGACCTGCGCCAGCGCGCGTGTGACCAGTGCTACGAAGGCGGCGTCGTCGACCGCGGCGTCGCGGCGATGCCAGTCGCCGACCACGGCATACCAGCGGCCGTCCTGCGTCTCGGCCAGCAGGTTGAGGGCGATCACCCCCGGTTCCGACCCACCCTTGAAGCCGACGTAGCGGAAACGCGCGGCGGTCGTCGGGTCGATCCCCGGATTGACCGCCAGGATCGCGCGCACCACCGGCCCCGCATCGCGCAGATGTGCGAGCAATCGCGCCATGTCGCGCGGCGCGGCGAACCATTCGACCGCGTCATTGGCGACCGGGCCTGATGAGAACATCATCGCATCGATCCGCTCACCGGCAATTCGCGCGGCCTGCGCCGTCAGCAAAGCCCGACGCGCCGGGGCATCGGCGCCGGTCCAGGCGGCGGTGAGCGCCGGATCGGCCTTGATCGCGAAGGCCTCGCGCGTGGTCAGCACCGGTCCCGCGGCGCCGAAGCGCGCCGCCATCGCATCCACCTCGCGCCGGCCGAGCACGCCGATCAGCGTATCGGTCGCGGTATTGTCGCTGATCGCGATCATCAGCGTCGCCAAGGTCTGCAACGTCACCGGCGTGCCGCGCGGCCAGCCCTGCAGGATGCCCGAGGGCAGCGATGGCACACCGACCGGAACCACCTCGTCCCAGCGATGCCGGCCCGCCGCCACCTGACGCGCCGCCTCCGCCAGCACCCACAGCTTGAACGCGGAGCCGATCGGTGCTGGCGTCGCGTCGTCGATGGCGAGCGTGGCCTTCGGCGTCGCGCCCGCGAGGGCATAGACGCCAAGGCGGGTGGCGCCGGGCAGGGCGGCCAGATCCTTGGCGAGCGCGGCGGCGCTGTCGTCGGCGCGCGTGGTGCCGGTGATGCGCAGCCCGGTGATCGCATGGGGCGGGGCGGGATCGACCGCGATCAGCATCGTCGCGGTGCCGCGGTCGTAGGCGACCTCGACCGTCGCGGCGAAACGCCCCCGCGGCGTCAGCGACGCGATTCGCCGCGGCGCGCCCAAGGTATCGGCCAGCTGCTTCGTCAGCGGCGTCCACTGGCCGAGCGGCACCGCCTGGCGGAAGACGGGGGCAAACAAGCTGTCATAGCCCGGACCGCCGGCGAGCAGCGGCAGCAAGGCCTCTGCCTGCGTCCGCACCGCCGGGTCGGCCGCGACCGCTTCGGTCGGCGGTGTCTGTGCGGCTGCGACGCTCGGCGCGAGTCCGGCGAGCGCCAGCGCAGCGATCAGTTCTTGAGCTTCCAGCCTTTGCGTAAGAGCAGATAGCATGTCACCCCCAGCACCACGTCCGCCGCGAGGATCGCGACGCTGCCGACCATGATGGGCGAATCGGCGGTGCCGAGGAAGCCGTAACGGAAGCCGGAGATGATGTAGAAGAAGGGATTGGCGTGGCTGAATGCGCGGAAGGCGGGGGCGAGCCGGTCGACCGAATAGAAGGTGCCCGACAACAGCGACAGCGGCGCGATGACGAAATTGGTCACCGCCGCGGCATGGTCGAACTTCTCCGCCCAGATCGACGTCAGCACGCCCAGGAAGGCGAGGAAGCCCGCGCCCAGGAAGCCGAACCATAGGATCGCCAGCGGATGGGCCGGCGTGACGTGGACGCCGGGATAGAGCGCCATCGCGCACCAGCAGATGAAGCCGACGATGAACGCCCGCGTCATCGCGCCGCCGACCAGCGCGGCGAGCAGTTCGGCGGTCGACAGCGGCGGCTGCAGGTAGTCGACGATCGTGCCTTGGATCTTGCCGACGAGCAGCGAGAAGCTGGCGTTGGCGAAGGCGGGCCCCATCATCCCCTGGCTGATGATCAGGCCGGGGGCGATGAAATCGGCGAAGGGGATGATCGTGCCGCCGACCTGCACCGGGCTTTTCGCGCCGGTCGCGATGGTAAAGACGATCAGGAACAGCAAAGTCGTGATCGCCGGCGCCCATACCGTCTGGAGCTGCACCTTGAAGAACCGGCGCACCTCCTTCACATAGAGGGTCTTCAGGCCGCCCCAATTGACGTTCCGGATCACCGGAACACCGGGTGCGGACCGGATCGCCGAAGGAATTTGGCCGATTGGGGGCTGGCTGCTCATGGCCGATGCGGGTAACCGCAGCGACTGCCGCCCGCAACCCGGCTGACGTGTTAACGAGGGAAGACCATGTCCTGGACCGACGAGCGGATCGATACGCTCAAGACGATGTGGGAGGCGGGGCAGACCGCCAGCCAGATCGCCGATGCGCTGGGCGGCGTCAGCCGCAACGCGGTGATCGGCAAGGCGCACCGGCTGGGCCTGCAGTCGCGCCCGTCGCCGGTCAAGCCGAACGAGCCGGAGGCCAAGGCGGCGTCCGAACCGGTCGCGGCCGTCGCCGCGCCACCGGCCCCGCCCGCGCCGGAGCCCGAGGTGGAGGCCGCCGCCGAGGAACCGCCGTTCCGCGACGAGCCGGTCGCGCCGCCGACGCCGGAACCGGTGCGCGACCCGCAGCCGGTGCTGCGTTCGGTCGGCCCCGGCGGCTTCGTCCGCCAGTCGCCCGGCGAGCAGGCGCCGCCCGCCACCCCCGCGCCGCCGCGCCGGCTGGTGCCGGCCAAGCCCTCGCCCGAGATCGCGGGCAAGACGACGCTGCTAGATCTCAACGACCGTATCTGCAAATGGCCGCTCGGCCATCCCGGCGAGCCCGACTTCCATTTCTGCGGCGAGAAGGTGAACCCCGGCTTCCCCTATTGCGTCGCCCATTGCGGCCACGCTTATCAGGCGCAGCTGCCCCGCCGCGACCGTCGCCCGCCGCCGCCGCTGCCGTTCGGCGGCCCGCGCGTGCGCTGAAGCCAAGCTTCAGCGCCGCGGTCTGCGGGCCGGCACGGCCACGAGCCGCGTCCGACGTCATGGGAGTTACTCCCATGACGGGCTACGCTGGCATTCTTGCGTCAACCCGGCGCCGCGGCGGAGCCTGCCAGCAGCCCCCCGTCAATGGTGATTTCCGGCCCGGTGACATAGGTGGCTTCGTCGGACGCCAGCGTCACCGCTACCGCCGCGACCTCCTCGGGCAGGCCGAAGCGCCGCAGCGGCGTGTCCGCGACCAGGGCCTGCATCCGCGCTTCCCGGTCTGCGCCATCACCCAGCATCGGCTCCCACATCGGCGTCAATATTGCGGCGGGATGGATCGAGTTGCAGCGGATTTGCCAGCCTTGCTGCGCACAATAGAGCGCGACCGTCTTGCTGTGGTTGCGGATCGCCGCCTTGGATGAAGCATAGGCCGCGGCGCCGGGAATGCCGACCAGCCCCGAACGGGACGAGATGTTGATGATCGATCCGGCGCCCGCCGCCTTCATCGCGCCGATCGCATAGCGGCAGCCGAGGAAGGTGCCGTCCAGGTTGATCCGATGCACCGCCCGCCAATCGGCGAGACTGGCATGTTCCGGATCGTGTCGCGTCATACCGGATTCGAATCCCGTGACGCCGGCATTGTTGACCACGACGTCCGCCACCGGGACGCAGGCGGCCAGGCGCGACCAATCGCTTTCCTCTCCGACATCGAGGGGCTCGAACCGGCAGCCGATCGCCGTGGCCGTCGCAGCGCCGGCAACATCGTCGATATCGGTGACGACGACGGTCGCCCCTTCGTCATGGAAGCGTTGGGCGATCGCGCGGCCGATACCGCGCGCCGCGCCGGTGATGACGCACGTCTTGTCTTTCAGTCGTTGCATGATGGTCTCGTAACCAGAGGTCGACCGGCGGCATCGGCCGCCTGCGGATGTTCGGCCGCGTCAGCGGTCTCGCTGGATCATGTCGAGCGCTCCTCCGTACCGGCGCTAAGATAGAACATCGGCCTTGCAGCCGCAAACCGGTCGACAGGGCGCCAATCCGGCCCGCACCTTGCCCTTCGCGCCCCCGTACCCCATACGTTCGCACATGGCCGACGATCTGTTCGCTTCCAACGCTTCCACCCAACAGAATTACGATGCCTCCTCGATCGAGGTGCTGGAGGGGCTCGAACCTGTCCGCCGTCGCCCCGGCATGTATGTCGGCGGTACCGACGAGCGCGCGCTGCACCATCTCGCCGCAGAGGTGCTCGACAATGCGATGGACGAGGCGGTCGCCGGTCATGCGACGCGGATCGAGGTGACGCTGGAGCCGGGCAACCGGCTGACCATCGTCGACAACGGCCGCGGCATCCCGGTCGATCCGCATCCCAAATTTCCCGACAAGTCGGCGCTGGAGGTGATCCTCTCGACGCTCCATTCCGGGGGCAAGTTCGCCGGCAAGGCCTATGCGACCAGCGGCGGCCTGCATGGCGTCGGCGTTTCGGTGGTCAATGCCCTGTCCAGCGAGACGGTTGTCGAGGTAGCGCGCGACCGGCAGCTCTATCGCCAGCGCTTCAGCCGCGGCCAGACGCTGGGTGCGCTCGAGCATGTCGGCGCGGCGCCCAACCGGCGCGGCACCTCGGTGACCTTCGTGCCCGACGTCGAGATCTTCGGCCCCGAACTCGGCTTCAAGCCCAAGCGGCTCTACCAGCTCGCGCGGTCGAAGGCCTATCTCTACGCCGGTGTCGAGATCCGCTGGAAGTGCGCGCCCGCGCTGGTCGAGGGCAGCGATACGCCGGCCGAGGCGGTGTTCCAGTTCCCCGGCGGCCTCGCCGATCATCTCAAGGAGCAGATCGGCGCCCGCGAATGCGCCACCACCGACTTCTTCGCCGGGCGGCAGGATTTCCCCGGCGAGCAGGGCCGCGTCGAATGGGCGGTCGCCTGGCCGTTGTGGAGCGACGGCAGCTACAGCTGGTATTGCAACACCATTCCGACCCCGGACGGCGGCACGCACGAACAGGGTCTGCGCCAGGCGCTGGTCCGGGGCCTGCGCGCCTTCGGCGAACTGGTGAACCAGAAGAAGGCGAAGGACATCACCGCGGACGACGTGATGATCGGCAGCGAGCTGATGCTCAGCGTCTTCATCCGCGATCCGCAGTTCCAGAGCCAGACCAAGGACCGGCTGACCAGCCCGGAGGCGGCGGGACTGGTCGAAAAGGCGGTGCGCGACCATTTCGACCATTGGCTCGGCCACAATATGGAGCGCGGCAAGGCGCTGCTCGGCTATGTGCTCGACCGGATGGACGAGCGGCTGCGCCGCAAGGCGGAACGCGAGGTCAAGCGCAAGACCGCGACCAGCGCGCGCAAACTGCGCCTGCCCGGCAAGCTGACCGACTGCGCCGCCGACAGCCCGGAGGGCACCGAGCTGTTCATCGTCGAGGGCGATTCGGCCGGCGGCTCGGCGAAGCAGGCGCGCGACCGCAAGACGCAGGCGATCCTGCCGATCCGCGGCAAGATCCTCAATGTCGCCAGCGCGACCAGCGCCAAGATCCTGGCGAACCAGGAAATTGCCGATCTGATCCAGGCTCTGGGTTGTGGTACGCGCAAGGACTGCCTGCCCGACAACCTCCGCTACGAGCGGATCGTCATCATGACCGACGCGGACGTCGACGGCGCGCATATCGCGACGCTGCTGATGACCTTCTTCTTCCAGGAAATGCCGGACCTCGTCCGGCGCGGTCACCTCTATCTCGCTCAGCCGCCGCTCTATCGTCTGACCGCGGGCGCCAAGTCGCTCTACGCCCGCGACGACGCGCATCGCGCCGAGCTGGAGCGCACCGCGTTCAAGGGCAAGAAGGTCGAGGTCGCACGGTTCAAGGGGCTGGGCGAGATGAACCCGCAGCAGCTGCGCGAAACCACGATGGACCCGAAGACACGCGGCATGATCCGCATCACCCTGCCGCAGGAATATGAGGAGCGGGCGGGCGTCAAGGATCTGGTCGACCGGCTGATGGGCAACAATCCGGCCCACCGCTTCGCCTTCATCCAGGAAAATGCCGCACGGCTGGACGAGGAAGCGATCGACGCGTGACGGGGCTCCGCGGCGCGGGCCGCGGAGCCGGGTCGCCCCTCACTTGACGACGAAGGTCACGCCCTGCGCTTCCCAGTCGGCGCGGGTCTGGCACAATGTCTGCGGCATGTCCTTGGTCGCCTTGCTGCCCAGCGTCGTCTTGGGCATGCAGAGACGGCCTTCCTTGTTATCCATCATCTTGGCGGTCATCGTGATTGTCGCCGGCGCCTTGCTGCGTGCGAAGGCGGGAGCGGAAGCGCCGGCGGCCAATGCGATGGCGGCGGCGAACAGGGCGGGGCGGGCGAATGCGGTACGGGTCATGATGAAGGTCCTCCTGCGATCGATATTTGGTCCGAGCTTGCTGCCCGGTACCTGATGCACTGCATTACCCATGCCAAACACCTAAGATGCTGTAATACAAAGATTATGCCTATTCCGTGGCTAAGCGCCTTGGGCGGGAAGACCAGAAAGTGGCGGCTGTCGCCAAGCATCGGCGGCCTGTTCATGGTTGGGCGGTCAGTCACCTGTTGCGCGGGGGCCTCTCGCTTGCCGTCCCTTTTTGAGGTATGAACATTTAAAAGCAGGGAGTGTTGATCGTGATGCTAGCAGCATTTCTTCTCTTGCAGACAGTTGTCGCGGCACCATCCAGCCCGGGCAACGCCGATGATGAAGTCGTCGTCACGGCGACACGTCTGGCCGGTGCGAAGCATGCCTTGGACGCATGCATCGCGCAGCAATGCCCACCGAACAAGGAAATGCGCGCAGCACTCAGCTACGCCAACGAACAGTTTCTCGCCGGCGACTATCCTGAAGCCCTGCGCACCATTCGCATGTCGCGCAGTCGCAACGACCATTTTGCTGCGCAATTTCCCTATGAAGTGTCCGATCTTGCCCGGGCGAGTTCGGTCCTGTCATCTTACGACGGTCGGATCATGGCGTCGCGGATCGACGCGCGATCGGCCACGGATGCGTTGCGGGCAGGCCTGAAGGCGACCGATCCGATCATTCAAGTTCAGCGTCTCGAAACGGCGGATCGGATGCTGTTGAATGACGGGGGCGATCCGGTCGTGCGCCTCAATATGGCCTTGGCCATCTACGACGAGGTTGCCGCCAAGGCGCGGCAGCTCGGGAACGTGCCGGTGGAGGGGCATGCGCTCTTCCGCAAGGCATCCGTCCTGACCGAAGTTGCCCGCGACCAGCCTCTTTATAAGGATCGGGCGCTACGGGCGATTGCAGCGCTGCGTGACCATGACGGGGCCGCGTTCGCGCCCTTCCGCAGTGCGGGTCTGATGCTGCAAGCCCGGATCGCGGCACGCAGCGGCAAGGGGGAGGCGGCGCGGCAATTGCTCATGACCCTCCCTGCCGACGAACGGCGCTCGCCCTTGTTGGTCGACGAGCCGTTTCTCGATTTGACCGGTTACCAGCTTCAGGGCAGCACGATCGACGATCGTCCGCAATGGGCGGACGTGGGCTTCTGGGTGCGGCCGGACGGATCGGTCGATGATGTCGAGGTCGTCCAGCGATCCGCTGCCGAACCAGGTGCCTGGCTGCGGGCGAAGATGGCCAATGTCGCCAAGCGCACCTATGCGCCGCTCCCCGTCGGCGCCGATTCGCCCGGCGTCTACAGGGTCGAACGCTATTCGATGATCTTCGATCGTACGCCGGGTTTCGGCCGGGTTCCGATCCGCTCGGATGCCGGGCGTCTGATGACCATGGATGTGACGACGGCGCGGCCGGGTGGCCTCGGCGATGCGACGGTGCCCGTGTCCTGACGGTCTGATCGCGACGCGGTGTTGATTCGCCGCATCGCTTGCCGGTATGACGATATCGGGCGGTCCGCGAACGGGCCGCCCTTTCTCGTTTGGAGAAGAGGAGACGTCCCGTGACCATTGCCCCCCTGATGCCCGTCTATCCGCGGTGCGGGGTGCGACCGGTGCGAGGCGAAGGCTGCTACCTGATCGCCGAGGACGGCACCCGCTATCTCGACATGGCCGCCGGCATCGCCGTCAATGCATTGGGTCACAGCCATCCCAAGCTGATCGAGGCGATCCAGCGGCAGGCGGCGACGCTGATGCATGTGTCGAACCTGTACGGCAGTCCGCAGGGCGAGCATTTCGCGCAGCGGCTGGTTGACGCCACCTTCGCCGACACGGTGTTCTTCACCAACTCGGGCGCCGAGGCGGTGGAATGCGCGATCAAGACCGCGCGCCGCTACCATTATGCCAACGGCCATCCGGAACGGCATGACCTGATCACCTTCAACAATGCCTTCCACGGGCGTACGCTGGGGACGATCTCGGCGACCAACCAGGCGAAGATGCGCGACGGCTTCGAGCCGCTGCTGCCGGGCTTCAAATATGCGCCGTTCGACGATCTCGCGGCGGCGTTGGCCTTGGTCGACGAGCATACCGCCGGCTTCCTGGTCGAACCGATCCAGGGCGAGGGCGGCCTGCGCCCGGCGAGCGAGGCGTTCCTGAAGGGATTGCGCCAGGCGTGCGACGAGCACGGCCTGCTGCTCGTGCTTGACGAGGTCCAGTGTGGCTACGGCCGGACGGGCACGTTCTTCGCGCACGAACTGTACGGCGTCACGCCCGACATCATGGCGTCGGCCAAAGGCATCGGTGGCGGCTTCCCGCTCGGCGCCTGCCTTGCCACGGCGGAAGCGGCCAAGGGCATGGTGTTCGGCACCCACGGCTCGACCTATGGCGGCAATCCGCTGGCGATGGCGGCGGGCGAGGCGGTGCTCGACGTGATCCAGGAGCCGGGCTTCCTCGACCATGTCACCGCCATGGGGCAGCGGCTGCGCCAGGCGCTCGAGCAGATGATCCCCAATCACGACCATCTGTTCGAGGAGGTGCGCGGCCATGGTCTGATGCTCGGCCTCAAGCTGAAGACCGATGCGCGCCGCTTCGTCGGCTTCCTGCGCGACGAGCATCAATTGCTCACCGTCTCGGCGGGCGACAATGTCGTGCGCCTGGTGCCGCCGCTGGTGATCGACGAAAGCCATGTCGCCGAATGCGTCGAGAAGCTGAGCGCGGCGGCGCGGGTCTACGTGCCGGTCGCCGACGATTGATCGATTGCCCTCTCCCGGTGGGAGGGGGATTTCGGGTGAACAGCGCCCCGTACTGTTCGGGACATGCCGGTGGCTGTCCGACCCGACCATAGCCCGCGTCGCGAGCGTGGGGAGGGCGGCACCGACGCAGCGCCGCTCTTCCTCCCTGCGCTTCGTGGCTCCCTTTGCGGGAGGGGACAGAAGGATCGACGATGCGCCATTTCCTCAACCTGACCGATGCCGGCGCCGATGGGGTCGCGGCGATGCTGGCCGACGCCATCGATCGCAAGGCGGCACGCGCCGGCTGGCCGAAAGGCCGCGTCGATGCCGACGCGCCGCTCGCCGGCCATGTGCTGGCGATGATCTTCGAGAAGAATTCGACCCGCACCCGCGTGTCGTTCGACATGGCGATCCGCCAGCTCGGCGGCATGTCGATCGTGATGGACGCGGGCTCGATGCAGCTCGGCCGCGGCGAGAGTATCGCCGACACCGCACGCGTGCTGTCGGGCTATGTCGACGCGATCATGATCCGCACCGACGACCATGCCAAGGTCGAGGAGATGGCGCGCTATGCGACCGTCCCGGTCATCAACGGCCTCACCGATGCGTCGCATCCCTGCCAGATCATGGCCGATCTGCAGACGATCATCGAAAGCGGCAAGGCGCTGCCCGGCCTCAAGGTCGCCTGGCTCGGCGATGGCAACAACGTCCTCGCCTCGATCATCGAGGCGGCGGGGCTGATGCAGTTCGACGTCGTCGCCGCCTGCCCGCCCGGCTTCGCGCCCGGCGCGGCGGACATCGCGCTCGGCCACGGCCGCGCCCGCGTCGTCGGCACGGCGGCGGAAGCGGTCGCCGGGGCGGATATCGTCGTCACCGACACCTGGATCTCGATGGGGCAGGCGCATGCCGAGGAGAAGCTGGCGGCGATGATGCCCTTCCAGGTCGATGCGGCGCTGATGGCGCAGGCCAAGCCGGACGCCAAGTTCCTCCACTGCCTGCCCGCGCATCGCGGCGAGGAAGTGGTGGATGCGGTGATCGACGGCCCGCAGTCGCTGATCTGGCCGGAGGCGGAGAACCGCCTGCACGCGCAAAAGGCGGTGCTGCGCTGGGTCTTCGGACAGGTGGGATAGCACGGCATCTGCCGTCACGTCCCTCGACATCGCCGCGAACACGGGAATGACGGAACTGGGAGGGGCGGTCATCGGGTACGAGCCACCCGCGGAACCGCCCACTGTTCAATCCGCTCCCGAGCCCCCATCTTGACGCGATGCAACAGACCGTGACGTTCGACCTCGATCGCGCTTTGGCGTTCGCGATCCCATCCCGCTCGGCCCGCGGCCGCTTCGTGCGGCTGGGGCCGGCGCTCGACCAGGTGCTCGCCGCCCACGCTTATCCGCCGGCGATCGAGGCACTGCTTGCCGAGGCGCTGACGCTGGTCGCGCTGCTCGGCTCGACGCTGAAGGATCCGCAGGGACAGCTGACTATCCAGACGCGGACCGACCGTGGCGCGATCAACCTGATGGTCTGCGACTATCGCGGTGGCGAGGTGCGCGGCTATATCCAGTATGACGCCGACAAGCTCGCCGGCCTGCCGGAGAAGCCGACCCTGTTCGCGCTGTTCGGCGAGGGGTATCTGGCGATCACCTTCGACCTCGCCACGACGGGCGAGCGCTATCAGGGGATCGTGCCGCTCGACGGCGCGACGCTGGCCGAGGCGGCGCAGAGCTATTTCATCCAGTCGGAGCAGATTCCCAGCTTGGTCCGCGTCGGTATCAGCCGCAAGGACGGCCACACGATCGCGGGGGGGCTGTTCCTGCAGCATCTGCCGGAAGGCGAGGTCGGGCGTGAGCGGCTGCACACGCGGCTCGATCATCCCGAATGGGAACATGTCGCCGCGCTCGGCGAGACGATGGGGGCCGACGAGCTCGCCGACCCGACGCTCTCGCTCGAGACGCTAATTTGGCGCCTGTTCAACGAGGAGGAGGACGTGCGCGTGCTGGCGGAGACGCCGCTCTCGCGCGGCTGTCGCTGCACCGGCGAATATATCGCCGGCGTGCTGTCCAAGTTCACGGTCGAGGAACGTCGCGAAATGGCGGATGAGAACGGCCTGATCCAGGTCGATTGCGCCTTTTGCGCCACCAAGTTCCCGGTGCCGGCGGAGGCCTGAGCGGTTCATCGCAGACGGGCCACCGCTCGTCCTACGCTGTGCCCTCGCAAAAAAAAATTTGGCGCAACCTCATGGCGTTAATCGGTCTTTTACCATCTCGTGCTAGACAGCGGGGGTGCAAACTCCTGCGGTGAGCACGCTTTTCTCCCAAGCGAGCAGCAATGCTCTCCCTCGAAGGGCCGCGCATGCGTGCGCGGCCCTTTTCTTTTGGTCGAAACTGGCCTAGCCGCGGCCGGATCATGACACGCCATCCTGCTGCGGTCGTGCTCGTCTCCGGCGGGCTCGACTCGATGATCTCCGCCGCCAGCGCGCGCGAGGCGGGCTATCGCCTGCTCGCGCTGTCGATCGACTACAATCAGCGTCACCGCGTCGAACTCGCCGCGGCACGTCGCGTCGCGCACGAGCTCGGTGCCGAACGGCATATCGTGCTGCCGATGGACCTGTCCGCGTTCGGCGGTTCCGCGCTGACCGACGACATCGCCGTCCCCAAGGATGGTGCGGGGACGGAGGCGGGTGGCGGCATTCCCGTCACCTATGTGCCGGCGCGCAACACCATCTTTCTCAGCCTCGCACTCGGCTGGGCCGAAGCGGCGGGCGCGCGGGATCTGTTCATCGGCGTCAATGCCCTCGACTATTCCGGTTATCCCGACTGCCGTCCCGAATTCATCAAGGCGTTCGAAGGACTGGCGGAGATCGCGACCAAGGCGGGCGTCGAGGGATCGCCGTTCCGCATTCACGCGCCGCTGCAGGACATGACCAAGGCCGACATCGTTCGCGAGGGCCAGCGGCTGGGCGTCGACATGGGGCTCAGCTGGTCGTGCTACGATCCGGCGCCGGGCGGCGTACACTGCGGCCTGTGCGACAGCTGCCGCCTGCGCTCACGCGGGTTCGAAGAGGCCGGCATCCCCGATCCGACAGTCTACGCAACGCGGGCGTGAGGCGGCGATGAGCTATGCGGTCAAGGAGATGTTCCTGACGCTACAGGGGGAGGGGGCGAATGCCGGCGCGCGCGCCGTGTTCGTCCGCTTCGCCGGATGCAATCTCTGGAGCGGGCGCGAGGCGGACCGGGCGACCGCGGTCTGCCGCTTCTGCGACACCGATTTCGTCGGCACCGATGGCGTCGGCGGCGGCCGCTTCGCCGATGCGGCGGCGCTGGTCGCAGCCGTGGAAGGGCATTGGGGCGAGGGGCGGGATCACCGCTTCGTCGTGCTGACCGGCGGCGAGCCGATGCTGCAGGTCGACGATGCCCTGGTCGAGGCGCTGCACGCTGCCGGGTTTCGCATCGCGATCGAGAGCAACGGCACGCTGCCCACGCATCCCGGCATCGATTGGGTATGCATCAGCCCCAAGGCGGGCAGCACGGTGGTCCAGCGCTCAGGCGACGAACTGAAGCTGGTCTGGCCGCAGGCGGGCAGCGACATCGACGCACTGGAAGGCTGGGACTTCCGGCATCGATTGCTGCAGCCGCTCGACGATGCCGATCACGCCGCGCATGTCGAGACGGCGATCGCCTTGGTCATGGCGCGACCGCAATGGCGGCTGACCCTGCAGACCCATAAGATGCTCGGACTGCGCTGACCCGCAGCAGCCCGGAAGCCGTGCGCCGGCGGGGCGGGCCCGCCGGCGGCATGGCGTCAGCGCAGCGCGGTCTGCGCGGCGGCGGGGGCCGCACTGGTCGCGATCGTGCTGGTCGATACGGCGGCGGGCGGCCAGTTGAAGGCGCCGCACTTCTTCACCACCCAATCGCCCTTCTTGTTCCAGCAGATCGGGTCGAACCGCGGCTTGGACGAATAGTCCCGGCCGAGGATGCGTGAGAAATGCTGCTCGCCATAAGGCACCAGGCTGGCACGCAGTTCCGGCAGATGCTGGGTGGCGAAATCGGTGAAGCCGCCGCGCGGCACGAAGGTGGCGTCACGGCCCAGCACGCTCGCCGTCTGGCAGAAACCGATCTTGCCCGGCACTGCCGAGAAGCCGGAATAGAGGCGCGTGCCGAACTGGTCGAGCGCGGCCAGCCCGGCCTTGGGCGTCTTGTTGTTGCGCGCGAAATATTTGGTCAGCGTCGTCCACACGCCGTCCAGCTCCGCCTTATGATCGGTCAGGATGGCATTGTAGTTCTGCGGGGTCAGCAACGTCGGTTCGAACTGGCACTGCAACGCAGCGGCATTGAGCGCGGCACGCATGTTCCACGCAACGATCGCGCGCTTTTCGACATCGGTGGCGCCGGGCAGCGCTTCGCTGATCCCGGTGGGATCGCCCTTCAGCGTGTCCGTGCGGAAATCGTGCGAGCGCAGGAAGAATTGGGCAGAAGCAGGCGTCGCCAGCATCGCGGCCAGTGCCGCGCCGCCGACCGCCAGCGCGATACGCAACTGGATCATGACTAAGGGTTCCTCCCGAAGCGGGTCTGTTATGGCACGCCAAATACAGGAATCCGCAGGTTTCCCCAATCCCCCATTTACTATTTGCGACGATCCGAGGCGACGAACCGGGTGACGCAGTCGTCAGGCCGAGTGTGGCCGGTGGAACCAATAGAAAAGGCCGCCCGGTTGCCCGGACGGCCGTTTCGTACGTGTAACGAACCCTTGCGGGTTATTACATCGCGTTGGTCGTGGTCGCCGACGTGTCGTTCGACATCATGGTGTCGTTCGACATCATCGTGTCGTTGGCCATCATGCCACCGTTCATCGAACCGTCGACGGCGGTCATGTTGTCCGACATGGTGCCCATGTCGTCAGTGCTGTTCATGTCGGTGACCATCGTGTTCTCGGTGGTGGTCTCCGTCTTCGGGCCGCAAGCCGACACGGCGAGCGCGGCGCCGGCGATCAGCGAGCCGGTCAGGACCTTGGAGATGATTGCACGCATTGGAAGCTCCCTAGATAGAGGATTTGGACGGCTTGCTGGCCCCTAATACCCAAATCACAGTGGACATTAGTCGTATAATGCCTGCCTCTCAACCCTCGTTTTATAGGGGACAAGAAAGAGTTTCGAGGAACGACCGGGCGCTCAACGCCAGCGCGGCGTCAAAGGTTTCCATGGGGATAGGCCGGTTGAGCGCGGCGAGGCTGGTGACCGGATAGTCGGGCAGGCCGCACGGCACGATCCCGCCGAAATGGGTCAAGTCGGGCGCGACGTTGACCGCGAAGCCGTGCAGCGTCACCCAGCGCCGCACGCGCACGCCGATGGCACCGATCTTCGCCTCCGGCTCGCCCGGCGCCGCCCCGTCGCGCGTCCAGATACCGACGCGGCCTTCCGCGCGGAAGGCGGTGACGCCGAGCTGCGCCAGCGCCGCGATTACCCAGCCTTCGACGCCGTGGACGAAGCAGCGCACGTCGCGTCCGCGCTTGTTGAGGTCGAGGACGAGGTAGCCGATCCGCTGACCCGGCCCGTGATAGGTATATTTGCCGCCTCGGCCGGTGGCATGGACTGGGAAGCGCGGGTCGATCATCTCGGCCGGATCGGCGCTGGTGCCGGCGGTATAAACGGGCGGATGCTCGAGCAGCCAGATCAGTTCGCGCGCCTCGCCCGCGGCGACCGCGGTGGCCCGCGCCTCCATCTCGGCGAGCGCCTCGGCGTAGGGGGTCAGGCCGGGGCTCACCCGCCATTCGATATCGTGCAGGCCGGCGGGCCCGGCGGCCATCGTGTCGTCGGTCATGATCCGTCACGCATGGGGATCGATGCGACGCGATGCAAGCCGGTGCGATGGTCAAGCCGCGCGGCTTAGGCTAGGCCGCGCGGCAGGGCAGGCAATGCGGGGACGCGTGATGGTCAAGATGAGCAATGTGTGGGACCGCAGCACCGAGGTGCTGTCGGGGCGCGGCGGCATGCTTGCCGGCATCGCGATACCGACGCTGTTCGTGCCGGCGGTGCTGCGCGCCTTGTGGGCGCTGGCGACGGCGCCGGTGCCCGGCACGGCGGCCGGGCCGGCTGCGGCGCTGGTTGGCGGACTGCTGGCCATCGTCATCGCGCTGATCTCGCTGTGGGGCCAATTGGCGCTGATTGCCGCAGCAAGCGACCCGGCCACGCAAGCGGCGGACGCGCGCCATCTCGCCACCGCGCGTTTCCTGCCGGCGCTGGGGATTGCCGCGCTGTTGGTCGCGGTGCTGACCGTGCTCGCGTTGCCGCCGGCGGTGCTCGCGATCCAAGCCGGCTTCGACTTCACCGCACCCGCCGGTGCGCCGCAGCCGGTCACCATGGCACCAGGCACGGCGATCGGCCTGTCGCTCTACCTGGTGGTGCTGGGACTGGTGATCCTGTTCGTCGGTGCGCGGCTGGTTCCGCTTTATGCCGTGGTGGTCAACGAACGCCGCGGTCTCGGCGCGATCGCCGAAGCCTGGCGGCTGACCCGCCGCCATACCTGGCGGATCGTCGGCGTGCTGCTGCTCTGGGGGATCGTGCTGCTGATCGCGACCTGGGCGGCGCAGGCGGTGGTCGGCACCGTCTTCCGGCTGGCGCTGGGGGCAGGGGCGCTCAATGTCGTCGCCTTCCTGGTCGCGGTCGTCGGCGCGGCCGTGTCGACGGTGTTCAGCGTCATCGCCATCGTCTTCACCGCCCAACTGTACGTGGCGCTCGTCCGCCGCGCCCGGCCCGCCGCATGACGACGCCTGCCGCCGGCCCGAGCTTCGCCGGCCTGCTGACCGACGCCTGGGCCTTGTTCCGCCGCGACGCCGATTTGCTGCTGCGCGCGGCGGGCCTGTTCCTGTTCGTGCCCAGTTACGCGCTGGTGCTGCTCGTCGCGCCCTTCCCGATGCCCGACGCGACCATCGCCGACGCGCAGGCGCGGGCGCAGAGCTGGATGACCGCGGTCGACGGGTGGATGGGCGACTACGGCCTCGGCTGCACCCTGGCCTATCTCGCCACCTATTTCGGCATCGCACTGCTCTACGTGCTGTTGCTTGACCCCGCCCGGCCGACGGTCGGGCAGGGATTGCTGCGCACGCTGCGGCTGTTCCCCCGATTCCTGCTGGCGATGCTGGTCGTCGCCATTCCGTCCGGCGCCGGCCTGTGGCTGGTGCTGCTGCCCGGCCTGTGGCTGATGAGCCGGTTCCTGCTCGCGGGACCGATCCTGGTCGCGGAGGCGCCGGTCGGCGCGCTCGCCGCGGTCGGCCGCTCGTGGCGGCGGACGCGCCGCGCGCAACTCGCGCTGCTCGGCGCCACTGCCTTCCTCTATCTCGCCGCGATGCTGGCGGGGCAGCCGTTCCTGATGTTCGCCACCTACCTCGGTGAGGGTGCGCAGGGGCAGCCGATCGCCGTGGCGATGGTCGATGCACTTGCGGCGGCGGTCGCCACCGCCGCGCAACTCGGCGGCGCGATGATCGCGGTCGCCGCCTATCGCCGGCTGGCCGTCGCCAGATAGGGGATGTGCGGCGCCGCGCTCGCCGGTAGCAGGCCGAGCGCACGCGGATCGGGGAAGGTCTCGATCGTCCGCGACACCGCGACGAAGCCTTGCGCGCGGTAGAAATTGAGCGCGGACGGATGGTCCAGCGTGCAGGTATGCACCCACACCTTGCCGATCCCGGGTCGCCAGGCGCGAGCCATCGCCTCCGCCATCATCCACCGGCCGTGGCCCCTGCCGGCCAGCTCCGGCACCAACCCGAAATAGGACAATTCGCAGCTCCCGGCGGCGCGAAAGTCGAGCTCGACCATGCCGACCTCGATCCCCTGCGGATCGACCGCCGCGAACACCGCCACGCGCGGATCGTGGATGGTCGCGGTCAGCGTCGCATCATCCATCGCCAACCGCGAATACCACAGCCACGGGCCGCCGACCCGCGCGAACAGCAGGCGATAGCGGGCCGGATCGGGCGCCGGCCAGCCGACCAGCCGCAGCGGCGAGGTGGGAAGCGGGCGCAGCGGCGGCCGTGCCGGCATCTCCAGCGTGGTCACCACCGTCGCCAGCTGATCCGGCGCGACCGGCGTCAATCCCATGTCGCGACCGGCGGCAGGCTCATCAGAATCGCATCGACGTTGCCGCCGGTCTTGAGCCCGAACAGCGTGCCGCGATCGTAGACGAGGTTGAATTCGGCATAGCGTCCCCGCCAGGCGCGCTGCGTCGCCAACTGCTCCGCATCGAACGGCAGGCCCATGCGCCGGCGGACGATGCGCGGATAGATCGCCAGGAACGCCTCGCCGACCGCACGGGTGAAGGCGAAATCGGCGTCGAACCCGCCTTCCAGATGATCGTAGAAGATACCGCCCACGCCGCGATGCACGCCGCGATGGGGAATGTAGAAATAGTCGTCGGCCCAGGCCTTGAAGCGCGGATAATAGGCCGGATCATGCGCATCGCAGGCGGTCTTCAGCGTGGCATGGAATGCCTCGGTGTCCTCCGCATAGGGAAGCGGTGGGTTGAGGTCGGCACCGCCGCCGAACCAGCGCTTGGTGGTTACCAGGAAGCGGGTGTTCATATGGACCGCCGGGACATGCGGATTGGCCATGTGCGCGACCAGGCTGATGCCCGTCGCGAAGAAGCGCGGATCGTCACCGGCGCCGTGGATCGTCTTGCCGAACTCGCTGTCGAAGGTGCCGCCGACGGTAGAGACGTTGACCCCGACCTTCTCGAAGACGCGGCCCTTCATCACGCCGCGCACGCCGCCGCCGCCGGGCTCGCCCGACGGATCGGCCCGGTCCCAGGCGATATAGTCGAAGGCGGCGTCGGATCCGGCCTCGCGCTCGATCGCCTCGAACTCGGCGCAGATCCGCGTCCGCAGGGCTTCGAACCATTGGCGCGCGGCCATTTGCTGCTCGTCGAGTGCGATCATGGGCCGGGCTTTAGGCAAGTGGCGGCGGGAATTGAAGCCGCGGTGGCGGCGCAGAAGGTTACACGACGGGGGGAACGCTCGCCAGCCACTCGGGGTCGCGCATTGCGTCACGATCATGGGCGGCGGCAATGCGCCGCAGCCGGTCCGGATCCGCGATGGTGATGCGCTGCCGGGTACGGACGATAACGCCCTCGCTCTCCAACTGGCGGATCATCCGGTTCACATGGACTCCGGTCAGGCCCAGATAATCGCCGATCTGTTCCTGCGTCACCGGCATCTCGAACGTCTCAGCCGAGGCGCCGCCCGCCGACGCCAGCCGCGTGCTGAGGTCGAGCAGCAACGCCGCCAGCCGCTGCACCGCCGAGGTGCGGCCGATCACGGCCAGCCGGTCCATCAGCGATACCCGCTCGCGCTGCGCGCTGAGAAACATGCAGGCGGCAAAGCGCGGGTTCGCCATGAACAACTGGCCGAATGCGGCGGCGGGCACGCGGCTGATCGTGATCGCGGTCAGCGCCGTCAGCGTGTCGGCGGCGTGGGTCAGGCTGAGGCTCGCGGTACCGAGCATGTCACCAGGCAGGTGCAATTTGACGATCTGCCGTTCGCCGTCGGGCAACAGCATCGAGGAGGCGACCCATCCGTCGATCAGCAGCCACAGGGCATGCGCCGGCTCACCTTCGCGGCGGACGATGCCATGCCGCGGCAGACGGACCGGCGGCTCGCCGAGCGCGCGGATTTGCTCCACCTCGCCGGGGGTGAGCGTGGCGAATTCGTGGAGGCGATGGGTCGGCAGGTGATCGAGCAAGTGTGCGGTTCCGGACGGACGGTCTACCGCTGCTAGCGCCAATGCATCGCGATCGTTTTGATTTACATTGATTATCAGATGCTTGTCGGAAAGTTGTCGGGGCTCGGCCAGCTATTGGTCTGGCGCAGCGCCTCGCCCAGCACGATGGCGCCGGCGATCGCGACGTTGAGCGAACGCACGCCTGCGCGCATCGGCACGCGCACGCGCGCATCGGCGCGGGCATGGACGTGCGGGGGAACGCCGGCGCCCTCGCTGCCCAGCAGCAATATGTCGTCGGGCAGGAAGGCCATCGCCGGCAGCGGCGTCGCCCCGGCCGTGGTCAGCAAGACGATCCGTCCCGCCGCGGCGGCGATAAAGGCCGGGAAGTCGGCGTGGCGGCGCACCTCCGCCTGGGCGACATAGTCCATCCCGGCGCGCGCCATCGCCCGATCGCCGAACGGAAAGCCCATCGGTTCGATCAGGTCGATGCCGATCCCCATGCAGGCGCCGAGCCGGATCAACGTGCCGACATTGCCGGCGATATCGGGTTCGAACAGGGCGATGCGCATCGCGCCGCGATAGGACGAATCGCCGCCGGCCGGAACCGTCCCGACGGAGATGCGGCGCCTGCCACCGGCGGTTCGCGCAAAAAGCCTGTTGGCAAAGCGCGCACGCGCCGTCTATCACCCGATCGGCCTGCCAAGGGGATGGCAAGGCACGGACGGGGGCATCACTTCCGCGGGTTCCGCACGGAACAGCAGGGATGACTTCTCCGCAATAAAGACGGTTAGGGTGAGAGACGCATGGCGACTGACAGCATGGTGCCTCCCGGTGAATCGCCGGAGCCGTTCCACGAGGAGGTCGCCGATCCCCGTCGCCGCGACTTCATCAACATCGCCGCCGTGTCCTTCGCCGGTGTCGGCGCCGTCGCGATCGTCCTGCCGCTGATCAACCAGATGAACCCGTCGGCCGACGTGCTCGCCCAGTCGACGACCGAGATCGACATTTCGAAGATCGCGCCCGGCCAGGCGATCAAGGCGCAGTTCCGCAAGCAGCCGCTGTTCGTGCGCAACCTGACGCCCGCGGAAATCGCCGAGGCGAATAAGGTCGACATCAAGACGCTGCGCGACCCGCAGACGCTCGCCGAGCGGACCAAGGCGGGCAAGGAGAATTGGCTGATCACGCTGGGCGTCTGCACCCATCTCGGCTGCGTGCCGCTGGGCGCGGGCGAAGGCGAGAACCGCGGCCCGTTCGGCGGCTATTTCTGCCCGTGCCACGGTTCGGCCTATGACACCGCGGCGCGCATCCGTCAGGGACCGGCGCCCAAGAACCTCGTCGTGCCCGATTATAAATTCGACACCGACACGACCGTCACGGTCGGCGCGGCCAGCTGAGGGAGAACCGAGACATGAGCTTCCCCTGGGCCAAGCATTACGAACCGAAACAGCCGCTGATGCGCTGGCTGGACGAGAAGCTGCCGCTGCCGCGCCTCGTCTACAATGCCGTCGGTGCGGGCTATCCGGTGCCGCGCAACCTCAATTATTTCTGGAACTTCGGCGTGCTCGCCGGCGCCGCGCTGGCGATCCAGATCGTCACCGGCATCGTGCTGGCGATGCATTATGCCGCCAATGCCGGCGTCGCCTTCGGCTCGGTCGAAAGCATCATGCGCGACGTCAACGCCGGCTGGTTCCTGCGCTATGCGCACGCCAACGGCGCGTCGATGTTCCTCGCCGTCGTCTACATCCACATCGGCCGCGGCCTTTACTACGGCTCGTACAAGGCGCCGCGCGAGATGGTGTGGCTGCTCGGCGTCGTCATCTTCCTGCTGATGATGGCGACCGCGTTCATGGGCTATGTCCTTCCCTGGGGCCAGATGAGCTTCTGGGGGGCGCAGGTGATCACCGGCTTCTTCTCGGCGATCCCGCTGGTCGGCGAGACGATCCGCGTCTGGCTGCTGGGCGGCTTCGCGCCGGACAACGCCGCGCTCAACCGCTTCTTCTCGCTCCACTATCTGCTGCCGTTCGTGATCGCGGGCGTGATCATGCTGCACATCTGGGCGCTGCACATCCCCGGCTCGAACAATCCGACCGGCGTCGAGGTGAAGGACGAGCAGGACACCGTGCCCTTCCACCCCTATTACACCGCGAAGGACGGCTTCGGACTCGGCGTCTTCCTGCTGATCTTCGCGCTGTTCATCTTCTTCAGCCCGAACCTGCTCGGCCACCCGGACAATTACATCGAGGCGAACCCGCTCTCGACCCCGGCGCATATCGTGCCCGAATGGTACTTCCTGCCGTTCTACGCGATCCTCAAGAGCTTCACCGCCGACTTCATCCTGCCGGCCAAGCTGTGGGGCGTGCTGGCGATGTTCGGTTCGATCCTGCTGCTGTTCTTCCTGCCGTGGCTCGATTCGTCGCCGGTGCGGTCGGCCAACTACCGCCCGAAATACCGCATCTTCCTCGGCATCCTGCTGCTCGACGTACTGGTGCTCGGCTATGTCGGCGGCGCCGAGCCGATCGCGCGCAACGTCATCATGGGGCAGATCGCCGCGGCCTATTATTTCGCGCACTTCCTCATCATCCTGCCGTGGGTCGCCCGTTCGGAACGCCCGCGCCCGCTGCCCAATTCGATCACCGAGGCGGTGCTGGCGAAGCACGGCGGCACCAGCATCGCGCACAGCGCGGCGCAGGCCTGATCCGGCCCAGGGGGAACAGAACACATGGTCCGTCTCATTTCATCCCTGGTCGGCGCGGCGTTCGTCTTCGTGCTGGCGATCGCGCTGTTCGGCACGGTCAAGACCGCGATCACCGAACCGGCCAAGGAAGGCCCCGAAAAGGTCTTCCACCTGCATCCGGAGAACATCCACCTGCCGTCCGCCGGCTTGTTCGGGAAGTTCGACAACCGCCAGCTGCAGCGCGGCTTCCAGGTCTACAAGGAGGTCTGCTCGGCCTGCCACAGCCTGAAGTTCGTCTCCTTCCGCGATCTCACCAAGATCGGTTATTCGGAAGCCGAGGTGAAGGCGATCGCCAACCAGTGGCAGATCGAACAGCCGAGCGTGAATGCGGAGACGGGCGAGCCCGCGACGCGCAAGAACCTGCCGTCGGATCGTTTCCCGTCGCCCTTCGCCAATGAGGTCGCCGCGCGCGCCGCGAACAACAATGCGCTGCCGCCCGACCTGTCGCTGATGACCAAGGCGCGGGAGGATGGGCCGAATTACGTCCATGCCCTGATCACCGGCTATGCCACGCCGTCGCCTGCGCTGAAGCGCGAATTCCCGGATTTCACGACGCCCAAGGGGCTGCACTACAACCCCTATTTCGCGAACCTCAACATCGCGATGCCGCCGCCGCTGACCCAGGACGGCCAGGTGACCTATTCGGACGGCACCAAGGCGACCAAGGACCAGATGGCGCGCGACGTCGCCGCCTTCCTGACCTGGACCGCCGAGCCGAACCTCGAGGCACGCCACGCCGCCGGCCTGGCCGCGATCATCTTCATCGGCATCTTCATCGTGCTGGCCTGGGGTGCCTATCAGAACGTCTGGCGCGACGTGAAACATTGATGCCGGCCGCCTGACGGGCGGATGGATGCAAGGGGCGGGGGGCGCGGACAGCGTCGCCCGCCCTTTTGTTTTGGACAGGTCGGCCATCCCTTTGTCGTCATCCCGGCGCATGCCGGGACCCATGGATACGATGGCGAAGCGATGGCGCGACACCACCGGCCGCCCGTAACCATGGGTCCCGGCGTGCGCCGGGATGACGAAGGAAAGGGCGGGCGCCGCCACCCCCATTGACCCGGCCATCGCCGCACGCGACAGCGGCGGCCATGAACGACGACCTCAAGGCGCTGATCCGCACCATCCCGGACTTCCCCAAGCCCGGCATCCAGTTCCGCGACATCACCACCTTGCTGCTCGACCCGCACGGTCTCGCCGAGACGGTCAAGCGGATGGCAGCGGCCACGCTCGGCCCGGTCGACCTCGTCGCCGGGATCGAGGCGCGCGGTTTCCTGTTCGCCGCCGCGCTGGCGGTGCCGCTCGAGGCCGGCGTGCTGCTGATCCGCAAGGACGGCAAGCTGCCCGGCGCCACCATCGCCGAGGATTATGCGCTGGAATATGGCCAGGACCGGATCGCGATGCACGAGGATGCGCTGGTGCCGGGCCAGCGTGTGCTGCTGGTCGACGATCTGATCGCCACCGGCGGCACCGCGCGTGCGGCGATCCGGCTGTTGCGCAAGGCCGGGGCATCGGTCGAGCAGGCGCAGTTCGTCATCGACCTGCCCGATCTCGGCGGCGCCGCGGCGCTGGCCGCGGACGGCGTGCGCGTCGACGCGCTGTTCGCCTTCCCCGGCCACTGAGGGCGCACGGTCGCGTCCCGATCTGCAACGCTTCAGTAACCATTCAGCCGGAACCAGCGATGATCCGCCCTCGTTTTACGACGATCGGCGCGTATCGGCCATTCAGCTCGCGCCCGCGTATTGGGAGAGCATCATGATCCTCAAGCGTCTCGGCCTCCTCGGCCTGATCCTCGGCGCCGGCCTCGGCACCGCCGCCTGCACCGACGGCTATGGCTATAGCGGCGTCTCCGTCGGCTATGGCACCGGCTATTACGACGGCTACGGCGATCCGTACGGCTATGGCGGCTACGGATACGGCTATCCGAGCTACTATGGCTGGTACGGCGACTATTATTATCCCGGCACCGGCGTCTACGTCTACGACCGCTACCGTCGCCCCTATCGCTGGAACGATGGCCAGCGCCGCTATTGGGAGGGCCGTCGCGGCCAATGGCGCGGCGATCGCAATTTCCAGAGCGACTGGCGCGGCTTCAATGGCCGGCCGGGCGGCGACGGCCGCGGCTGGAATGGTGGGCGGCCCGGCGGCTGGGACGGGCGCCGCAATTTCTCCGGCACCCCGCAGGCACAGCCCCAGGCGACGACGCCGGGAACGGTGACGCCACGCGGCACCGGCGGCGGGCGGAACTGGGGCGGCGGCGGTCGCGGCTGGGGCGGCGGCAACCGCGGCGGTGGCGGCCATGGCGGCTGGCATGGCCGCCGCTGACGGTCAGCCCTGCGCCGGCCGGGTGCGCATCATGCCGTTGGACTCGAAGGTCATCACGACCACATCGTCCTGGTTGAGAACGCGCATCCGGCTCCGCACGATCCCCATCTCGGGACGGCTCGCCGACGGCCGCGTGTCGAGCACCTCGGTCTCGCACCGCAGCCGGTCGCCGGGATAGACGGGGCGCAGCCAGCGCAGTTCGTCGATCCCCGGCGATCCCAGGCTGGCATGGCCCTCCTCGTGCATATGCGCGACCAGCATCGCCATGGTCATCGCGCACGTGTGCCAGCCGCTTGCGGCGAGCCGGCCGAAATGCGTCTGCGCCGCAGCCTCGTCGGACAGGTGGAAAGGCTGGGGGTCGTATTTGCGCGCGAAGTCGATCACCTCGTCGCGCGTCACCGCATAATCGCCGAACCGGGCGACGTCGCCGACCGCCACATCCTCGAAATAGCGCATATGCCGTCCGCTCCTATCGTCTGAGCACCTTCTGGAACGGCGCGTCGGTGCCGTCGAGCCCCATGCCGGCGGGCAGGCCGATCAGGTCGCGCAGCAGCGGCGCGATCGATGTGTTGTCGAACGGCGCCAGCCGCTGCCCCGCGGCGAAGGCGGGGCCGTTGGCGATGAACAAGGCCGCCATGTCGGGGGCGCGGTTGTCATAGCCGTGCATGCCGCCGTGAACGGCCTCGGTCGGCGCCGACTTGAGTACCAGCCAGCCATCGTCCGCCAGGCAGACATAGGGCGGGATACGCGGGTTGGTGCCGTAGTTCAGCCGGGCCGGTATGTCCTGCTTGCGCCAGCAGGTCAGATGATCGTGTGTCTTCAGCAGCGCCGCCGCCAGCGCCGCCTCGTGTCCCGGCACGGGGTAGAGCGTCGCGAACGGTCCCGTATCGAACAGGCGATAGTCGGCGGGATCGGCGATGCGATCCATCGCGACGACGCGGGCGGTGTCGGTCGCGGCCATGCCGTGATCGGCGACGATCACCAGATTGGCACGCTGGTGCAGCGCGGCGAGACCGGCGACCAGGCGGCCGATCTGCGCGTCGATCGTCGCCACCGCCTGCGTCGTCTCCGGTGCGTAGGGGCCGTTGGCATGGCCGGCGGTATCGACCGTGTCGAAATAGAGCGTGACGAACCGTGGTCGCGTCGCGGCGGGGCGGCGCAGCCAGTCGATCACCGCATCGACCCGCTGGGTCGGCGTCACCGCCTGGTTGAATTGCTGCCAGTCCTCCGGCCGGGTCGCGCCGTCGATCAGGCCGTGGCCGTGCGGCGACGGCGTGCCGCCCCAGCCGACGTTGGCGCCCGGCCAGAACATCGTCGCGGTGCGCACGCCCGCTTTCTCGGCGGTGACCCAGATCGGCTCCGCCTCGTCCCACCAGAAGGGATTGTCGTTCGCCATGGTGAAGGTCTGGCCCGGCCGCCGCGGATCCTCCATCTTGTTGGAGACGATGCCGTTGTGATCCGGCACCTTGCCGGTCACCAGCGTCCAGTGGTTGGGAAAGGTGACCGAGGGGAAGGACGGCCGCATCGAGGCGCTGACCCCGCCGGCGGCGAGCCGGTTGAGATTGGGCGTGACGCCGCGCGTCAGATAGTCGGGCCGGAAGCCGTCGATCGACACGAGGATGGTGACCGGCGCATCCGCCGCCATCGTCGTCCCGGCCGGTCGGGCGGCCGGGGCGTTCGGCACCGCGGCCATGGCCGGCGGCGCGGGGCGGGAGGCGGGCGCCAGCGCCGGCGGGGTGACGGGCAGGCCGCATCCCGCCAGCGAGAGCAACAGGGCGGCGAGGGGGAGCGTTCTCACGGCGGGACCATCCGAAAAGCCAACTGTTCACGGGGCCTTAGCCATTATGAGTAGATGGGGAAAGCGCCCCCCTTCGGACGGTTCCGGCGGGGCGCTACAGTCCCAATGCCAGCTTGGCGAACAGCGTACCACTGACCGGACTGCCATAGGCATCGGCGATCGCCCGCGGCCGGCCATAGACCGCCACCGTGCCGCCGAGCGCGACCCCGAACGGGCCGGCGATCGGCAGTCGATAGGCATAGCCGCCCTCCGCCTTGGTGACGCGATAGGCGATATCGTGGCGCGGGTCGGTCAGGGCGGGAAACAGCTCGTCGTTGGCGACATTCTCGATCCGGCCGAAGATCGCATGGTGGCGGTCGATCTCCCACGTCGCCTCGCCCAGCCAGGCGGTGAGCACGGGCCCGGCCGTGCCATCGGCGGGCAGACGCCGCTTGCGCGCCCAGGCGGCGGTGACCGCCAGCCCGCCGCGCGCATAGCCGATGCTGGCGGTGGTGCGCGCCTCGTCCTCGCCGGGATGCTGCTCCTCCGGGCTGTCCAGCCGGCCGTGGCTGAGTTGCAGCGCCCAGAACGGCGACGGCGTCCAGCTGCCGCGCACGCTCCACGAATCGAGCTTCGGCCGTTCGATGTCCCAGCGATGCTCGTCCGGCTCGCGCCCGCGGAAGGCGGAGGCCTCCAATTGCACGCGCCGCCCGGCATAGCCGGCGGTGACCACGCCATAGGTGATGTGCGTCGAATCGAACCAATGGTGGGTGATCGGTGCCATCGGCAGATAGCGGGCCGAGGCACGGTGCATGAAGGCGCTCGGTCCCAGTGCCGGTTCGCCGACCGGTGCGGCATAGACGAAGGCGGTGGCGTCGCCGCCCATTCGCGCGTCCAGCCGGGCCGACAGCTCCATGAACAGATCGTGCGGATGCTGGCGATCGACCAGCGGCCGTCCGTCCGCCACCTCACCGGTGGCGAACAGGTTGCGATAGCCCTGTGGCCCCATCGCCGGCTCCAGGCTGCCCATCGCCCGCAACTGCAGGTGGAGCCTATCGCCCAGGTCGCGGTCCGCCATCAGCATCGCCATCGAACCGACGAAGGCGTCGCCGCCGCCGCGCGGGCCGCCCTGCTCGGTCGCCACGCCCCAGGCATAGCCGTGCGCCATCAGCATCCAGTCGCCGGCATGGATCATCGCGCCGCGCATCGGCCCTTCGCCCGCCGGCAGCCGCGCCGTGCCGCTGCCCATCTGATACCAGCCGCCGCCGGCGCCCATCGTCATCGTCGCCGGCGGCGCACCGGCGGGTGCCTTGGCAGAGGCGGCGACGGCTGCCGCCTGCCAGGCGGCGGGAGCGGTGAAGGCGGGCATCGTCATGGCGCCGTGGGCCATGGCGCCTCGATCTATCTGCCCTTGGTCCATACCGGACATCGTTTGATCCGTGGATCCCGGCGGCGTTTGCCGCACAGTCGGATGAGCCTGATGGGAATGGGGTGGGGGCGGCGTCGCCGCGTCCTTGGCCGGTGGCATTGGCATCGTCATGCCGGACATGGCGTGATCCTGCGCCGTCGCCGGCACAGTCGGGCCCGCGGCCAGGGCCGCGAGCAACAGATAGCTGGTCATCGAATCTCTCTTCGCGCGTTCGAACGGGGAAGCAGGGGCGTCGACCCCTGCGTTCTCAGGCGATGCGCGGCGGCGGTAGCGCCGGCGGAGCGGCGCGGCCGAGATCGAGCGGGCGGATCGTGGCGGCGAGCAGCGGCTGCGGCGCCGGCACCGGCGCAACGATCGGCGCCCGCCACCAATCGCTCGGCGGGATGCAGCCGATACAGCCATGGACCGCCACCGCCTCCTGCCGCGGCGCCGGGTGCGACATCGGCATCGCATGCGCCGCCGCCCCGGGCGCCAACGTGTCGTGACAGGCCGCGGCCGCCGCATTCGGCAGCGTGAAAGCGGCCAGCAAGAGCGCGAGGATCAGGCGGATCAGCACAGGTGGATGGTACCCCGGATCGCGCGCGGCGTCACGCGCCGAGAAATGCTGCCGGATCCCAGGCAGGGGCGGTGATCCCGCCGATCGCGCGGCGGACGAATTGCCGCATAGCAGCGACGCCGCTGGTCAGATCAGCCGGCTGACGCCGGCCGATCGCGATGTCAGCGCGCCGTCGTCCAGTGGATCGCATCGAGATCGTAGGTGCCCGCAACCGGCTGGCCGGCACGACGGGCCGGGGCGAAGCGGACGTTGCGATGCGCCCATTCGCAGGTCGCGCGATCGACCGTCGCGACGCCGCTCGTTTTGACGATGCGACAGCCGATGATGCGGCCCATCGGGTCGATCGCCAGCGACGCCGACACCGGGCCGGCATCGCGGGGCCCATCCGCCGGATAGGCGCTGGCGGGAAACCAGGTCGCCGGGTCGGACAGGGGGGCGGGGGCGGTGTCGGTGCCTTGGGCGGCAAGCGCGAGCAGAATCAGCATGTCCTCATGCTATCCCGTCCCGCCGCCGCCGTCACCGCCTCACACGTTGAAGCGGAACAGCATCACGTCGCCATCATGGACGACGTAGTCCTTGCCTTCCTGGCGCAGCTTGCCGGCGTCGCGCGCGCCGGCTTCGCCGTTGAACTTGACGTAGTCGTCATAGGCGATCGTCTCGGCCCGGATGAAGCCGCGCTCGAAGTCGGTGTGAATCTCGCCGGCCGCCTGCGGCGCCTTGGCGCCGGCATGGACGGTCCAGGCGCGCGCCTCCTTCGGCCCGACGGTGAAGAAGGTGAGCAGGTGGAGCAGCTTGTAGCCGGCGCGGATGACGCGGCCGAGGCCCGTCTCGGTCAGGCCCAGCTCGTTCAGGAACTCGCCGCGATCCTCCGCCGCCATGGTCGCGATGTCGGCCTCGATCGCTGCGGAGACGACGACCGCCTCCGCGCCTTCGGCCGCCGCCTTCTCGAACACGCGTGCCGAATGGGCATTGCCGGTCGCGGCATTCGCTTCCTCGACGTTGCAGACATAGAGCACCGGCTTGGCGGTGATCAGCTGCGCCTGCGCGAAGACGCGCTCCTCTTCGGCATCCTTGGGCTGGGTCAGCCGCGCCGGCTTGCCCTCGCGCAACAGCTCGAGCGCCTGGCCGAGCACCGCGGCGCCGATCTTCGCCTCCTTGTCGCCCTGCTGCCCCTTCTTGATCAGGGCGGGGACGCGCTTCTCCAGGCTTTCCAGGTCGGACAGCATCAACTCGGTCTCGACCGTCTCGGCATCGGCAATCGGATCGACCTTGCCCTCGACATGCGTCACGTCGCCGTCTTCGAAACAGCGCAGCACGTGGACGATCGCGTCGACCTCGCGGATGTTGCCGAGGAACTGGTTGCCCAGGCCCTCGCCTTTCGACGCGCCGCGGACCAGTCCGGCGATGTCGACGAAGGCGAGCTGCGTCTCGATGATCTTGGCCGATCCGGCGATCCGCGCCAGCTCGTACAGCCGCGGGTCGGGCACCGCGACGTTGCCGACGTTGGGCTCGATCGTGCAGAACGGATAGTTCGCCGCCTGCGCCGCGGCCGTTTCGGTCAGCGCGTTGAAGAGGGTGGACTTGCCGACGTTGGGCAGGCCCACGATGCCGCAGCGGAAACCCATGAGTGGAGCTCTGATCTGATAGAAGGGAAGGCGGCGGCCTTAGCGTCCTCCCTCATCCTTGACCAGCATTTCCCGGATGCAACATGTCGGCGACGTTTCGAAACGGTTCGTCGCATCTTATCCTTGCCGCAATTGTGCCTTGATCGCCGCCGCGCCGTCTGATGATATGCAGCACAATGCTCCTCGTGGGGACGAGGAGCGGGGAATTCAACGCTGTGGCTGGGAGAGCACATGCGGCGCTTGGGGTGGATCGCGGGGCTGATCGTCGGGGGCACGGCCGGGGCGGCCGGGGCGCAGGTCGCGCCGACGACGGCATCGACGCCGCTGCCCACCATCCTGCCGGCGCCGGCGCCCACAGCGCGCGGCGCGCTCAATCTGTCGCTGGTGCCCAATGCGGTGGGCGGCCGGGTCGAACGCAACGCCCGCCTCAGCCGCACGCTGTCGATGCGCGTCACCGTCGAGAATAGCGGCGGCAGCGCGCGCGACCGGGTCCACTCGCGGATCACCGGCCAGATGGTCGACTTCTTCCCCGCCGGCGATCACGGCTTTCACCTGTCGGCCGGCACGCGCGTGTTCAATCCGCGCGCGCTCGGCCCGTCCGACGTAGCGATGCGCGGCCTGCTGCCCAGCCAGCGCCGGCTCAACCTGCCGGGGATGAAGACCAGCATGCGTCGCGCGCCCGCGGTAACGATGGGCTATACCGACCGCATCGACACCGACACCAGCGTCGGGGTCGAAGTCGGGGCGATGCAGGGCCGCGCCTATAACGACGTCGCCAATGTCGCGCGCCAGACCCGCGCCGACCGCAACCAGATCGGCAGCCCGATCAATCCGATGGTCAATCTGGTGATCGGCCACCGCTTCTGATCGCCGCCGCCGCCGCCGTCGTCGTCGTCTTCATCATCGCCATCGGCGGCAGGGTCGGATGACCATTTGCCGATGTCCGCGGCTGGGCTAACCGCTGTCGCGATGCTGACGCCGACCGCCCTGCTGCTGCCCGCCTTCGCGCCCTGGTTCGACATCGCCGGCCTCGGCGTGTTCGCCGCCTCGGGCGCGCTCGCCGCGGCGAAGCGGGGGCAGACCGCGGTGACGCTCGCCTTCTTCGGCCTGATCACCGGCGTCGGCGGCGGGACGGTGCGCGACCTGTTGATCGGCGCACCGGTCTTCTGGGTCCACGATGCCCGCGTGCCGACGGTATGCCTGGCGGTATCCGCGCTGATCTGGGTGACGCCGGAACGCTGGTGGCGCGACGACGCGCTCGCCTGGTTCGACGCGATCGGCCTCGCCGCCTATGCCGTCTACGGCGCCGCCAAGGCGCTGGGCTATGGCATCCCGCCGGTGCCCGCCGCGGTGATGGGCGTGGTCACCGCCTGCGTCGGCGGCATCATCCGCGACGTGCTGGCAGGCGAGCCGTCGATCCTGATGCGGCCGGAGCTCTATGTCACCGCCGCCGCGCTGGCCTCGGCGAGCTATGTCCTGCTCGATCTCCTCGGCGTGCCGCGCGCGGTCGCCGCGGGCATCGCCGCGGCGGCGGGCTTCGCGTTGCGCGCCGCGGCGATCCACTGGCATCTCGGCCTGCCGGCCTATCGCGGCCGGCGCTAGCCGCCCGGCGAGGATCAGACCGGGACGGCGGCGACGGTGCGCACGCCGACGATCTGCGCCACCCGGTCGCGCAGCCGCTGCGGCGAGGTGTCGCTGTCGGCGACGACGACGCTGAACCGGAAGGAGGCGCTGGCGCGGCGCACGCTGATCTCGGTCGGCACGCCGCCGGTGACCAGCACGGCGTCGAGCACGCGCATCAGCCCGCTCGGGCAGGCGGAGGTGACGCCGACCAGCGTCAGCCGCGGGCGAGGGGCGGGGGACGGCACGGCGGGGGACTGCACGGCCACGAAGGGCGACGCGGCACGCATCGGCATGGGAACGGTCATGATCGGAAGACTTTCGGCGCGAGGATCAGGGCCCCGTCCGAAGGCCGCGCAAGCGCGCGCGGCGAAGAACCGGCGAGGCGTTACGGCTGGCGGCGACGCGCAGACACGGCGACACCGCCGGCGCTAAGTCGCCGCCCGGTAATTCGCAGGATCATGGCCGAAGTCATGCGCGCTCTGTGCCGCGTGGCGCCGCCGGATGCAAGGGGCCAGATCGGATCGATCGCTCGATCGATGATGACGACGGTCTGCCGGCTCCCCGCGTGATCGAGCCGCGCCAGAACCGTCGCCATTTACCCCCTGACCACGCCGATCTCGGTGAAGGGCCTCGGCTCGCGCGGCGGCACCGATGGTTCGGTCAGTTCGTGCTGCCAATAGCCGACGTCGATCCACTGGCCGTGCTTGTAGCCGATCTCCCGGAACACGCCGGCGCGGCGGAAGCCGACCGCCTCGTGCAGGGCGATCGACCGTTCGTTGGGCAAGGCGATGCGGCCGATCGCCTGGGTGAAGCCCTGTTCGCGCAGCGTCGCGATCAATCCGCCGTAGAGCAGCCGGCCGATCCCCTGCCGCTGCGCGACATCGGCCATGTAGATCGTCGTCTCCACAACCCAGCGATAGGCGCGGCGCTGCGAGAATTCGGCGGCATAGGCATAGCCGAGCACGCCCGCTTCCGCCGCGTCGCCGGGATTGGTCATCACCGCGACGATCCAGGGATAGAGGCCGTGCGAGGCCGCCATCCGGCTACGCATCGCGCGGGCATCGGGCGCCTCTTCCTCGAACGACACGGTGCCGGCGAGCACGTGCGGCGCATAGATGGCCGCGATCGCGCCGGCATCCTCCGGCGTCGCGGCGCGCAGCGCGATCACCAGCCGGCGATCCCGAACTTCGCCATGACGAGGCCGGCCAGCGTCGCATCGTCGCGGCCGGGGGCGACCGGCGCCAGCCCGCCGCATTCCAGGCAGCGCGCCTGTACCGAACCGCCGGTCGCCAGCCGGCGCGCATCGCCGAGCGCGCGGGCGAAGGTGGCGCGGCGTTCGCTCGCGACGCGGGCGAACACGTCGCCGCCGGCCTGGCTGTCCTCGTCGTCGCCGGTGTTGAGCGACGCGGCGAGCGTCGCGGCGAAGCCCGGCTGCTTTTCCAGGTATTCGGCATGGACCTTGGTCGGGTCGAGCTTGGCGCGGCGCGCCGCCTCCGTCACCGCGTCGTTCAGCGTGCCGAACCGGTCGACCAGGTTGATCTGCCGCGCCGTGCCGCCGTCCCACACCCGGCCCTGCGCGATCGTGTCGACGCGCTCGGGCGTCATGTGGCGCGACTGGGCGACGCGGGCGAGGAAGTTGCGATAGCCGTTCTCGATCCCCGATTGCAGGATCGTGTCGAGCACCGGGTTGAAGCCGCCGGTCACGTCCGGCTGGCCGGAGAGGGCGGTGGTCTTCACCCCGTCGGTGGTGATGCCGATCTTGGCGAGGCTCGCCTCGAAACTGGGGATGATGCCGAAGATGCCGATCGAGCCGGTGATCGTCGACGGTTCGGCGAAGATCACGTCGCCCGGCGTCGACACCCAATAGCCGCCAGAGGCGGCCAGCCCGCCCATCGACACGACGACCGGCAGCCCCTTCTTCTTCGCCTCGAGGATCGCGAGCCGGATCCGCTCGGAGGCGAGCACCGATCCGCCCGGCGAATCGACGCGCACCACCAGCGCCTTCAGATCCTTCTTGGCGAGGCCGTTGAGGATCGCCTTGGCGATCGTGTCGCCATGGGCGCTGCCCGGGCCGCCCTCGCCATCGACGATGTCGCCGGCGATGGTGACGACGCCGATCGCGTCGCCGGTCTTCGCCAGCGGATGCGCGTCGACCCAGCTGTCGTAGCGGATCGTGTTGAACGCGCCGAGCGGCCGCTTGGCATCGACCCCGGCGATCTGCGCGATGCGCTGGCCGAAGGCGACGCGGTCGCCCAGTTTGTCGACGATGCCGGCGTTCAGGTTCGCCTTGGCGATGTCGCCGCCGGCCGCGACGATCAGCTGATCGGGCTGGCTCAGGAAGGCGCGGATGTTCGCCTTCGGCCGTGCCTTGGCGATCGCCTCCTGCCACTGGCCGAACAGCGATCCGTACAGCGCCTGGCTCGCCGCCTTGGCCTCCGGGCTCTGGTCGGTGCGGGTATAGGGTTCGACGAAGCTCTTGAACTTGCCGACACGGTAAACGTGGACGTTGACGCCGAGCTTGTCGATCAGACCCTTATAGTAGAGCGCGTTGCCGCCGGGCCCGGTGAAGATCGTGCCGCCGAGCGGATTGACCCAGACCTCGCTGGCATTGGCGGCCAGCCGGTAGCCGGCATCGGTATAAGCGGTGGCATAAGCGAGGACCGGCTTGCCGCCGCTGCGGAAGCGACGGATCGCGTCGGCCACCTCGTTGAGCGAGGCGGGATAGCCGCCGCCGAACCGGTCGAGATCGAGCACCAGCGCCTTGACGCGATCGTCGTCGCGCGCCGCATCGATGCTGCGCACCACGTCGCGCAGCCGATATTGGTGCGGCACGTTCTCGCCGCCGCCCGACAGCAGGGCGGTGACGCTCGGCGTCTCGGGCTGCTCGACGATCGGCCCGTCGAGATCGAGCACCAGTGCGCCGGCACGGATCGGCTTCGACCCCGGGCGGGCGTTGAGCGCCGCGAACACCAGGCCGAAGAACAGCAGCATCGCGACCAGGACCAACCCGTCCTTGATCGCCACCAGCAGCTTCCAGGCACCCCGAACCAGCTTCACACCTTGCTCCTCGCTCTCGTGACGACCAGAGCTAGAGCAGAGCCGGGCCGGAGGCAATCGCCCGTATTATCGGCGCAATACAGAACGATGCTTCCTCGCCGGTGGAAGGGCCTTACCCCTTGCTCGGCTTCTCCGCCGCATAGGACATGGCCGCGGCGGTACCGGTTGCCGGCTTGATCTGCCACCAGCCCGGGCGATCGATCGCCACCAGAAACGCCAGGGCGAGCAGCCCGAAGGCGAGGACCAGGGCCGACGTCCAGTTCGGCTGATAACGCTTTTTGTCGTCGCGATGCATCGGTCGTTCCCGGATCGTTAGAGAGGAGACCATCAGATAGGCGACCCGTCCGAACGCTCCATGCACCGGACGTGACATATGTTTGCTGCGGCGCATCATGCGGCGGGACGACCTTGATCGGCGCCCGGTCGTGGCGTGGCGAAAAAAGCCGGCCGCGACTCTCTTGACGGGTCCGGCCTCGCGGCACATATCCGCCGCGTTGGCACTCTCCCCGCGGGAGTGCCAGAAATCTGTAACACTTTAGAACCGAAGAGGGACTTCGCAATGAACTTCCGTCCGTTGCACGATCGCGTTCTCGTCCGCCGCGTCGAGGCCGAGGAGAAGACCGCCGGTGGGATCATCATCCCCGATACCGCCAAGGAAAAGCCGCAGGAGGGCGAGGTCGTCGCCGCCGGTACCGGCATCAAGGCCGAAGACGGCAAGGTCACGCCGCTCGACGTCAAGGCGGGTGATCGCATCCTGTTCGGCAAGTGGTCGGGCACCGAGGTCAAGGTCGACGGCGAAGACCTGCTGATCATGAAGGAATCCGACATCCTCGGGATCGTCGGCTAACTTCGACCCTCCGCACACCCCCGCGCGCCAACCGTGCGGGAGTGAGACTTTTGAGACTTTCCACATTTTGAAAGGGCAGTCACATGGCAGCCAAGGACGTTAAGTTTTCGCGCGACGCACGCGAGCGCATCCTGCGCGGCGTCGACATCCTCGCCGACGCGGTCAAGGTCACGCTGGGGCCAAAGGGCCGCAACGTCGTGATCGACAAGAGCTTCGGCGCGCCCCGCATCACCAAGGACGGTGTGTCGGTCGCCAAGGAGATCGAGCTCAAGGACAAGTTCGAGAACATGGGCGCGCAGATGGTGCGCGAAGTGGCCTCGAAGACCAACGACGTCGCCGGCGACGGCACCACCACCGCGACCGTGCTCGCCCAGGCGATCGTGCGCGAGGGCATGAAGTCGGTCGCGGCCGGCATGAACCCGATGGACCTGAAGCGCGGCATCGACATCGCCGTCGCCAAGGTGGTCGAGGACGTGAAGGGTCGTTCCAAGCCCGTCTCGGGCTCGGCGGAAGTCGCGCAGGTCGGCATCATCTCCGCCAACGGCGACCGTGAGGTCGGCGAGAAGATCGCGGAAGCGATGGAGAAGGTCGGCAAGGAAGGCGTCATCACCGTCGAGGAGGCCAAGGGTCTCGAGTTCGAGCTGGACGTCGTCGAGGGCATGCAGTTCGACCGCGGCTATCTGTCGCCCTATTTCATCACCAACCCGGAGAAGATGACGGTCGAACTCAACGACCCGTACATTCTGATCCACGAAAAGAAGCTGTCGAACCTGCAGGCGATGCTCCCGATCCTGGAAGCCGTCGTGCAGTCGGGCCGTCCGCTGCTGATCATCGCCGAGGACATCGAGGGCGAGGCGCTGGCCACGCTCGTGGTGAACAAGCTGCGCGGCGGCCTCAAGGTCGCGGCCGTCAAGGCGCCGGGCTTCGGCGATCGCCGCAAGGCGATGCTCGAGGACATCGCGATCCTCACCGCCGGTGAGCTGATCAGCGAGGATCTCGGCATCAAGCTCGAGAGCGTCACCGTCGGCATGCTCGGCACCGCCAAGCGCGTTACGATCGACAAGGACAACACCACCATCGTCGATGGTGCGGGCAATGCCGACGCGATCAAGGGCCGCACCGAGGCGATCCGTGCGCAGATCGAGAACACCACCAGCGACTACGACCGCGAGAAGCTCCAGGAGCGCCTCGCCAAGCTCGCCGGCGGTGTCGCGGTGATCAAGGTCGGTGGTGCGACCGAGGTCGAGGTGAAGGAGCGCAAGGACCGCGTCGACGACGCGCTGCACGCGACCCGCGCCGCGGTCGAAGAGGGCATCGTTCCGGGCGGCGGCACCGCGCTGCTGTACGGCACGAAGGCGCTCGAGGGCCTGACCGGGGCCAACGACGACCAGACCCGCGGTATCGACATCGTCCGCAAGTCGCTGACCTCGCTGGTCCGCCAGATCGCGCAGAACGCCGGTCACGACGGCGCCGTCGTGTCGGGCAAGCTGCTCGACCAGTCGGATACGTCGTTCGGCTTCAACGCCGCGACCGACCAGTATGAGAACCTCGTCTCGGCCGGCGTGATCGACCCGACCAAGGTCGTCCGCACCGCGCTGCAGAACGCCGCCTCGGTCGCCGGCCTGCTCATCACCACGGAAGCCACCGTGGCCGAGCTGCCGGACGACAAGCCCGCGATGCCGGCGATGCCCGGCGGCGGCATGGGCGGCATGGACTTCTGATTTCGGACCGGGGCAGCGAGAGCTGCCCCGGACACCACATCAGATCGGCCGGCGTGCTGGCGGCGGGGCCGCCAGACACGTCCGACGTCCCGGCAGCGGCTTCGCCGCTGCCCTGCCAAGGCGAAACAAGAAGGAGTCGGCGGAGCGATCCGCCGGCTCTTTTTTGCGTCTGCGGGCTCGATCGAGCGTCGTGCTGGATCCCGACGCCCGCCATCTCGTCAGCCCGCGGCGGCAACCCGCGTCGTCGCCGCTCGTTACCGCCGGCGATGAGCCACGACGCCACCCGCACCGAACCGCCCGCCGACGGCGTGATCCTGGGCTATGGCCCGATGCTGCCGACCGTCGCCGCGGCGATCGGGGCGTGGCTGATGCCGCCGCCCTGGCCCTTCTGGGCGGTGCATCTCGGCGTCATCTGGGCGGCACTAATCCTGGTGTTCATTGCGGGGGTGCGCCGCGGCTTCGGCTTCGGCTTCCCACCGGCATCGACGGCGATCGCCATCGCCTCGAGTATCACCTATTTCGTGCTGGGCGGGCTGGCGCTGGTGATCGGACCGCCGTCGATCGCGCTGATCCCGCTGATGATCGGCTATCCGCTCGCCGCTGTGCTCGACCGTCGTGCAGCACTGTCGGGGAATGCGCCGGCCTATTTCGCCCGGCTGCGGCCGCGGCAGATGCTGCTCGGGCTCGCCGGACTCGCCGGCCTGTGGGCGTGGACAGTGCTGCACTGACCGTCCACGCGCGATAGGGTGGCGGATGCCTATTTCTTCATCGCCTCGATCAGCTTCTTGACCTCCTGGCTGCGGCCGCGTGGCAGCACCAGCACGTCGTTGCCGCTCGCCACGACGATCAGATCCTCGATCCCAACGGCGGCGATGCGGATCCCGTCGGAGCGGAGCAGGCAGTTGCGGGTATCCACCGCCAGCACCTCGCCGCGGTGGACGTTGCCGTTGTCGTCGGTGTCGCTGATCGCATGCAGCGCGTCCCAGCTGCCGACGTCGCTCCAGCCCATCGCCACCGGCACCACCGCGACGCGACCAGCCTTTTCCATCACCGCATAATCGATCGAATCGGAGGGCGAGGCGGCGAAGGCCTCGGCATCCGGCCACACACAGCTCCGTTCGCGCCGGGCCCGGCTCATCGCATCTTTGGCCGCGGTCAGCATCTGCGGCGCGTGTTGGCCCAGCTCGCCGAGGAAGATGTCGGCGCGGAACAGGAAGATGCCGCCGTTCCAGGCATGGTCGCCCGCCGCCAGCATCGCTTCGGCCCGCTCCTTCTGCGGCTTTTCGACGAACCGAGCGACGCGGTGGACGCCGTGGCCGATCTCTTCGCCGATCTGGATCCAGCCATAGCCCGTCTCGGGCGCATCGGGGGTGATGCCGAACGTCACCAGCCATCCCTCGGCGACCAGCGGCATCGCCGCCTCGATCGCGGCATGGAATGCCGCGACGTCGTGGATGACGTGGTCGGACGGCATGACCAGCAGCGCATCCTCGCCCTTGGCGGCGAGCGCCCCCAGCGCGATCGCGGGTGCCGTGTTGCGCGCCGCCGGCTCCAGGATCACGGCCTGCGGCGTCACGCCGGCGGCCTGCAGCTGCTCCTCGATCTCGCGGGCATGCGCCGCATTGGCGACCACGATCGGCGCGGCGAACCCCTCGCCATGCGCGCGCTTCGCGGTCAGCTGCAGCATCGTCTCCTCGGCGGTCAGCGACAAGAGCTGCTTGGGCATTTCTGGTCGCGACATCGGCCAGAGCCGGGTGCCCGATCCTCCGGAAAGGATCACGGGAACGATGGTCATGATGCTGTGGGTCTCCCTTGGAGGCGCACCTCTAGAGGATTGGGTGCGGTGCCGTAACGATCCAGGCCGGGGTCTTGTTCAAGTTTTCTTTTACATTTTCTGAGACAGGCAAAGCGAGGTGTCGGAACGGCTTACACACGCTGAAGGATAGTCTCGGTCGATGATCCGACTGTTCAAGCATTATATCCCACAGGCGGTGCTGCTGCTCGGCCTGGTCGATGCGCTGCTGCTGTTCGCGGCGGCGGAGGCCGGCTGGGTGATCCGCGCGCATCAGATCGGCATGACGGTGGAGCCGCTGACCACGCGCCTGCCGCAGCTGGTCAGCTTCGTCATCGCCTTGCAGACGGCGCTGGTCGCGGTCGGGGCCTATGGCGTCGCCTCCTTCCTGTCGCTGCGCTTCGCCGCGGCGCGGCTGGCGGTGGCGGTGGCGCTGGGCGTGACCTTCCTGGCGCTGATCTTCTTCCTGGTGCCGGCACTGACCTTCTGGCGGTCGAACCTGTTCTACGCGATGCTGATCGCAATCGTGCTGCTGGTCGCCATCCGCGCCCTGCTCGGCCGTGCGCTCGGCAGCGATACGCTCAAGCGCCGGATCGTCGTGCTCGGCGCCGGGCCACGCGCGGCGCGAATCGGGGAACTGGCTGCGCGGCCGGGGGCCAATGTCATCATCGCCGGCTATGTCGCGATGGGCGAGCCGTCCCCGGCCGTCGTCGGTGCAGTGCCGCGCGACGCCATCCCCAATCTCGCCGGCCATGTCGTCGACCATAATGCCGTCGAGGTGGTGCTTGCGCTGGAGGAGCGCCGCAACGCGCTGCCGCTCAAGGATTTGCTGCGGGTGCGGACGACCGGCGTCGCGGTCAGCGAGATCTCGACCTTCCTGGAGCGCGAGACGGGGCGGATCGACCTCACCTCGGTCAATCCCTCCTGGCTGATCTTCTCCGACGGTTTCGCTTCCGGGCGGATGGTCTCGGGCATAGTGAAGCGCGCCTTCGACGTCTTCGCCAGCCTGCTGCTGCTCGCCGTCACGCTGCCGATCATTCTGGTCACCGCCATCGCGATCAAGCTCGAATCGCGCGGTCCCGCCTTCTACCGCCAGCGGCGCGTCGGCCTGTACAACCAGCCGTTCGACATCCTGAAGCTGCGCTCCATGCGTCAGGATGCGGAGGTTGCCGGCACGGCCGTCTGGGCGGAAAAGGACGATCCCCGCATCACCCGCATCGGTCGGTTCATCCGCAAGGTGCGGATCGACGAACTGCCGCAGACCTGGACGGTGTTGAAGGGCGACATGAGCTTCGTCGGGCCGCGCCCCGAACGCCCGCAGTTTGTCGAACAGCTCGAACAGCATCTGCCTTTCTATGCCGAGCGGCACATGGTGAAGCCGGGCATCACCGGCTGGGCGCAGATCAATTATCCCTACGGCGCGTCGATCGAGGACGCGCGGCACAAGCTCGAATACGATCTGTACTATGCCAAGAACTATTCGCCCTTTCTCGACCTGTTGATCCTTCTGCAGACGCTGCGCGTCGTGCTGTGGCCGGCGGGGGCGCGGTGACGCTGGCACTGACCCTGTGGAGCCATGCGCTCGCCGCGCTCGGCTTCGGCCTGCTTGCGGTCGCGGCGGCGCGCGGCGACGGCGGCCTGTGGGGGCGGCTGTCGCTCGCCGGCGCCTGCGCGCTCACCGCCTGCTGGGCATTGGCAGTCGCGGGGATCAACGCCCGCGATCCCGCGACCGCGCTGGCGGAGACGGCGCGCAACCTCGCGTGGCTCGGCCTGCTGTGGCAGCTCGGCCGCCGCGATCGCGGCGGCAGCGCCGCGCTGCTCCTCGTCTATCTGGTCACCGGGGCGATCAACATCGGCGCGGTGCTGCTGGCACTGATCCAGACACTGCCGCTCGCCGGCGACGGCGCAGAAGCGGCGGCCGGCCTGGCGCTGGTCGCGCGCATGGTCGGGGCGCTGCTCGGCCTCGTCCTTGCTCATCAATATGCCGTCAGCCTCGCGGCCGGCGAACGGCGTGGCGTGCTGCTGCTGTTCACCGCAGCGATCGCCGGTATGTGGACCACCGATCTGGCGCTTGCCGTGCTCGCCTACAGCGCCGGCTGGCCCGATGCGATGGTCGCGGTGCGCGGCTTTGCGATGATCGCGATGGCGATGCTGATGGCGCCGGCGGTGATGCGTGCCGAACGGCCGCTCGCCATGTCGCATGCGGGCGCGCTGCGGCTGCTGACCTTGTTCGCCGTCATCCTGTATGTTGGCCTCACGGTCGGGTTGATCCAGATCGTCGATCGCTTCGCCGGCAGCCACGGCCGTATCGCGCAGACCGCGATCGTCTGCGGCGCTGCCGCGGCACTCGGCACGCTGCTGACCGCGCCCTGGCTGCGCGGCTGGGCCAAGGTGAAGCTGGCGCAGCATTTCTTCCGCCACCGCTACGATTATCGCGTCGAGTGGCAGCGTTTCGCCACGCGACTCGGCCGTCCCGGCGCCGAACCGCTCGGCCGCCGCATCGTCCGCGCCATCGCCGATCTGACCAGCTCGCCTGCCGCCTTGCTGCTCGTTTGCCGCGACGGCGAGCTCGAACCCGACGAGGCGTGGAACTGGCCGATGCCGTTCGGCGGCGGCGCCGCGCTGGTTGCCTATCTCGCCGCCAGCGAGCGGATCGTCAGCCTCGACGAGCTTCGTCGTGCCCAGGCGCCCGCCGCCGAGGCCGCGGCGGTGCCGGCGTGGATGGTCGAGGACGAGGCCGCCTGGGCGCTGGTACCGCTGCTCCATGGCAGTGAGCTGGCCGGAGCGATCCTGCTCGCCCGCCCCGCCGCCAGCCCGCCGCTCGACTGGGAAGACCTCGACCTGCTGCGCATCGCCGGGCGCCAGGCGGCCAGTTATCTGGCCGAGGAGCGCGCCCATGCGGCGCTTGCCGAAGCGGCCCGGTTCGACGAGTTCAACCGCCGCTTCGCCTTCATCATGCACGACATCAAGAATCTGGTCAGCGGGGTCAGCCTCGTCGCACGCAATGCCGAGCGTCACGCCGACAACCCGGCCTTTCGCGCCGATATGATCGCGACACTGCAGGATTCGGCGGCACGGATGAACGCACTGCTCGCCCGCCTGTCGCAGCATCATCAGGGGGGCACCGAGCCGGTGCAGCCGGTCGATGTCGGCACGCTTGCGGCGCGTCTCGCCGAGCGTCGCCGCGCGCAGCATTCGATCGAGGTGGCAGGGCAGGGTATCGCGCTGGCGCAACCGCATCGGCTCGAGCAACTGCTCGATCATCTGGTGCAGAATGCGGTGGAGGCGAGCCCGCCGGACCGTGCGGTGCGCCTTACCGTTTCTGGCGATCGTGCTGCCGTCAGCATCGATGTCGAGGATGAGGGGTGCGGCATGAGCGCCGCCTTCATCCGCGAACGTCTGTTCCGTCCCTTTGCCTCGTCCAAGCCGGCAGGTTTCGGCATCGGCGCCTATGAGGCACGGCAGCTGGCGCAGGCGATGGGCGGCACGATCGACGTCACCAGCCGCGAGGGCGCGGGCAGCCGCTTCCGCGTCCGCCTGCCCGCGGCACCCGCCCAGTCGCTGGATCAGGCCGCATGACCGACAAACCCGTGCTGCTCGTCGTCGAGGACGACCTCGCACTGCAGCGCCAGCTGCGCTGGGCCTATGACGGCTACACGATCGTCACCGCGGCCACTCGCGCCGAGGCGATCGAGGCGGTGCGCGCGCACGAACCCGCGGTGGTGACGCTCGACCTCGGGCTGCCGCCCGATCCCGACGGCACGACCGAAGGTTTCGCGACGCTCGCCGACATTCTCGCGCTCAAGCCCGATACCAAGGTGATCGTCGCGTCCGGCCATGGCGCGCGCGACAGCGCGCTGGAGGCGATCGCGCGGGGAGCGTGGGATTTCTATGCCAAGCCGATCGACATCGACGCGCTCGGCCTGATCGTCACGCGCGCTTTCCACGTCCAGGCGCTGGAGGCGGAGAACCGTCGGCTGGCGCGCCGCAACGAGGCCGCGGGGCGCGGCTTCGGCGGGTTGATCTATGCCTCGGACGAGATGGCGCGCGTGGTCCGGACGGTCGAGCGCGTCGCGGCGACCGACGTCTCGGTGATGCTGCTCGGCGCCAGCGGCACCGGCAAGGAATTGCTCGCACGCGGGCTGCACGACGCCTCGCCGCGTGCGCGCGGCGCCTTCGTCGCGATCAATTGCGCCGCCATTCCCGAAACGTTGCTGGAAAGCGAGCTGTTCGGCCATGAGAAGGGCGCGTTCACCGGCGCGGTGAAGATGACGCCGGGCAAGATCGAGACCGCGGCGGGCGGCACCCTGTTCCTCGACGAGATCGGCGACGTGCCGCTGGCGTTGCAGGTCAAGCTGCTGCGCTTCCTGCAGGAACGGACGATCGAGCGGATCGGCGGGCGCAAGGCCATTGCGGTCGACACGCGCATCGTCTGCGCGACGCACCGCGACCTCGACGCGATGGTCGCCGACGGCAGCTTCCGCGAGGATCTCTATTATCGGCTGGCGGAGATCATCGTGCGCATCCCCGCGCTCGGCGAGCGGCCGGGCGACGCGGTGCTACTGGCGCGCCACTTCGTCCGCCATCATGCCGCAGCGATGAAGCTGGCGGTGACCGGCCTCGCGCCCGATGCGGTCGCGGCGATCGCCGCCTGGCCCTGGCCCGGCAACGTCCGCGAGCTGGAGAACCGGATCAAGCGCGCCGTCATCATGACCGACGGCAAGCAGGTGACCGCCGCAGACCTCGACCTCGATGATCGTGCTGGCGAGGATGACGGCGATACCTTGCCGCTCAACCTGCGCCACGCGCGCGAGGCGGCGGATCGGCGCGCGATCCGCATCGCCCTGACCCAGGCGGAGGGGAATATTTCGGGTGCGTCGCGCCTGCTCGGGATCAGCCGCCCGACGCTCTACGACCTGCTCAAGAGCTACGATCTGCATGCCTGACGCCGTCTATCCGATGCTGCGGCCGCGACGGACGCGGCGGCGCATCGCGCTGCCGCGGCTGGCGGGCGTGCGGCTGATAGCCATCGCCATTCTGGTCGCCTTGGCCGTCGCCATCGCCGCCTTGGCGCTGCGCCCGCATCGCCGGGTCGATCCGGCTGCGGCGCTGGCCGACGCGCGCCGCGCCTATGCGCTCGGCAATTACAGCGCGGCGCGCAACCATGCGCTGACCGTGATCGCCATCAGTCCGCGCGAGGCGGCGGCACAAATGCTGCTCGCCGACAGCTACCTCCACCTCGGCGACGGTCCGGCGGCGGAGGGTGTAATCAGCCGCGCCCGTACCGCCGGCCTGCCCGCCAATACGCTCGCCGGCCGCCTCGCCGCGGCGCGGCTGCTGCAGGGCGATGCGCAGGGGGCGATCGACGCCGCCGGCGCCGCGCCCGACGAGAGGCTCGCGGTACGCAGCCGCGCCCGCGCGCTGGCGGTGCAGGGTGACGCGGGACAGGGCGTCCGCCTGCTCGCCGCGCAGCTCGCCCGCGACGACACGGATGGCGAGGCCTGGGCCGATCTTGGCCGGATCCGCCTCGACGCCGGCGAGATCGCCGCGGCGAGCGACGCGATCGCCCGCGCCCTGCGGCTGCGCCCCGGCGACCCGGTCGTGCTGACCCTGTCGGGCGAACTGACGCGCAGCCGTTACGGCCTGATCGCCGCTTTGCCCTGGTTCGAGGCGGCGCTGCGCCGCGACGCCTATTTCCATCCCGCGCTGATCGAATATGCCGCGACCCTGAGCGAGGTCGGCCGCAACCGCGACATGCTGGCGGCGACCCGGCGCGCGCTCGCCGCCCGGCCGAACAGTCCCCAGGCGCTGTACCTTCAGGCGGTGCTCGCCGCCCGCGCCGGCCGCGGCGAAGTGGCGCGCGATCTGCTCCAGCGGGCCGGCCCGGCGATCGCCGGTCTGCCCGGCGCGACCCTGGTGGGCGGCGCGCTCGATTATGCCGGTGGCGGCTGGGAACGGGCGATCGACAGCTGGCGCCAGCTCGTCGCCGACCAGCCGATGAACCTGCCCGCCCGCCGCCTGCTCGCCGCGGCCCTGCTCCGCTCGGGCGATGCGCCCGCCGCCATCGCCATGCTGGCGCCGCTGATCGCGCGCGGCGATGCCGACACCTATGCGCTGACCGTCGCCGCCCGCGCCTATGAACGGACGGGCGATCGGGCCACCGCCGCGCAATTGCTCGACCGCGCCGCATCGGGCGGCCGCACCGCCGCGACGGTGTTCGCCAGCGACGACGGCGTCGCCGCGCGGCTCGCCGATGCCGCGGACGCACCCGACGATCCCAATTACTGGCTGGGCGTCATCCGCGCGCAGCTGACCGCCGGCGATGCCGCCGGGGCGGTGCAGCAGGCCCGCACCCTCGTCGTCCGCGCCCCCGGCGCACCTGCGCCGCTGCTCGCGCTCGGCGATGCGCTGGTCGCGTCCGGCCGCTTCGCCGAAGCGGCCGCGGTTTACGCCCGCGCCGCCGATCTCGCCTATGACGAGCCGACGATGCTGCGCCTGGTCGATGCCTGGGGGCGGGCCGGCCGCCCGCGCGACGCCGCTGCGGCGCTGTCGCTGTTCCTCCAGCAGAACCCGCAGAACATCGCCGGGCTGATGCTGCTCGGCCATTGGCAGCGGCTCGCCGGCCACGGCGACGCCGCGATCGAGACGCTGGAGGCGGTCCGCCGCCTCGCCGGCAACCGCGACGCCGCCCTGCTCGCCGAACTCGCCCAGGCCTATGCCGGCGCCGACGACGGCGACATCGCCCGCGTCTACGGCCGCGCGGCCTATGCGCTGGCGCCGTTGAGCCCGGTCGCCGCCGATGCCTATGCCGTCGCACTCGCCGCCGCCGGCGATCTCGGCGCCGCCCGCCAGCTTGCGGTCAAGGCACGGGCGCTCGCCCCGCGCGATTCCGTCATCGCCGGCCATGCCGCCGCGATCCTGCGTTGAGGCACCGGCGGCCAGCGCCTACAGCGGGGCCGATGACCGACCCCCTCGACCGCATCGCCGCCGCGCTCGAACGGCTCGCGCCGCCGCCGCCGGCCGACGCCGATCCGCGCGCGCATCCCGCCTATGTCTGGCGGGAAGGCGCACTGGTCGCGGCGCGCGCCTTCGCACCGCTGCCGCTGACGATGCTGCACGGGGTGGAGGCGCAGAAGACCGCACTGCGCGACAATCTCGCCCGGCTCGCCGCCGGCGCGGCGGCACAGGACACGTTGCTGTGGGGCGCGCGCGGCACCGGCAAGTCGGCTTTGGTCAAGGCCGCGGTCGGCGACGTGCAGGCGGCGGGCGGCGCGCTCGCCCTGGTCGAGGTCGCCGCCGACCGGCTCGCCAGCCTGCCGGCGCTGTTCGACGCGATCGCCGCCGTCCCGCGCGCCTTTGCGATCTTCCTCGACGACATCGGTTTCGACGCCGCGGCGGAGGCGCGCGCGCTCCGCTCGCTGCTCGAGGGCGGGGCGGAGGCACGGCCCGCCAATGCCCGGCTGGTCGTCACCTCCAACCGGCGCCACCTCGTCACCCGCGACATGTCCGAACAGGCGAGCGCGATAAATCCGCGCGATTCGGTCGACGACCAGCTGGCGCTCGCCGACCGCTTCGGGCTCAGCCTCGGCTTCCACGTCGTCGATCAGGACGGCTATCTGGCGATCGTGCGCGGCTATGCCGACCATTACGGCCTGCCGTTCGATCCTGCCGAGGCGGTGCAATGGGCGACCCGCCGCGGCAGCCGGTCGGGCCGCGTCGCCTGGCAATATGTCGTCGAGATCGCCGGCCGCGCCAGGGTCGCGCTTTAACTCTCGTCGCCGCCGCCGCGCGGGTCGAGGTCCCAGGCCGCCGCGACCTGTTCGACCGCGCGCCGGGCGATGTCGTCCAGCCCCTCGGGGCAATAGGCCTGTACATCCCAATTATGGTCCGCCGCGCCGCCGCCGCTGTCGGCGAGCGTCGGCAGCATGAAGTCGATCTTGGCGCCCTCGCTGTCCAGCGACAGGCGCAATGCCGCCTGGTTGAGCTCGTCGCGCAGCGCTTCGGCGGTCAGGGTGGCGCGGGCCATGCGTCGGCTCCCGTAGCGGTCGATCCCCCGTCAAGCGCACCGCACGGCCCGTTCGTTCCGCTTACAGGAACGGCGTGCCCCCCGTCACCGGGATCGTCGCACCGGTCACATAGCTGGCCCGGTCGCTGGCGAGATAGACATAGGCCGGGGCCAGTTCCGCCGGCTGCGCGGCACGGCCCAGCGGCGTCTCCTGGCCGAAGCTCTTCACCTGGTCGGCGGGCATGGTCGAGGGGATCAGCGGCGTCCACACCGGGCCCGGCGCAACCGCGTTCACGCGGATCTTTCGCTCGGCGAGCATCTGGGCGAGCCCGGCGGTGAAATTGTGGATCGCCCCCTTGGTGGTCGCATAGGCGAGCAGCGTCTGCTTGGGCTTGTCGGCATTGATCGAGGTCGTGTTGATGATCGACGAGCCCTCGCGCATGTGCGCCACCGCCGCCTTGGCGAGGTAGAACATCGCGTGGATGTTGGTCGCGAAGGTGCGCTGCCACTCGCCGTCGCTGATGTCCTCCAGCGCCTCGAACGTCTGCTGGTGCGCCGCATTGTTGACGAGCACGTCGATCCGCCCGAACGCTTCCGCCGCCTTGGCCACGACGGCGCGGGCATGGTCGGGATCGGACAGGTCACCCGGCACCAGCACCGCGCGACGGCCGGCGTCCTCGACCAGTCGGCGGGTCTCCTCGGCATCGTCCTGTTCGTCGAGATAGGCGATCAGCACGTCGGCACCCTCGCGCGCGAAGGCGAGGGCGACGGCGCGGCCGATGCCGCTGTCGCCGCCCGTGACGATCGCCGCGCGTCCGTCGAGCAGGCCGCTGCCGACATAGCTGTCCTCGCCATGATCGGGGCGCGGGTCCATCGCATCGGTGCGGCCGGGGATCGGCTGCTGCTGCTCGGGATAGGGCGGAATGGGGTAGTCGGTCATCGCTAAGGCTCCCGTGAATGGGGCCGAACCGCATGGCCGCCGCTGCCGTTCCGACCGGATTGATCGAGGTGAGCCATTTTCCTTATCCTCCCCGCGAGCGGCAAGGTGATCAGGTGATCCCAACGCAGGCGGTTGCAATCGCACGGGTTTTCCCCTCTGCACGCCCGCGATGCGTTTTCTCTTGCTTGCCGCGGCCGCCGCGCCCGCCCTGGCGTCCGCCCAGACCGGCCCCGACATCGTCGTCACCGGGCGTGGCCTGACCGACTCCCCCGGAGACCGGGCACTCGACATCGTCACCATCGACCGCGACCGGCTGCAGGCCAACGCCAGCCAGCGCCTGGAAAGCGTGCTCGCGGATGTCGCCGGGCTGCAGCAGTTCCGCCGCTCCGACTCGCGCAGCGCCAATCCGACCAGCCAGGGCCTGTCGCTGCGCGGCATCGGCGGCAATGCGTCGAGCCGCGCCTTGCTGGTGCTCGACGGCGTCCCGCAGGCCGATCCGTTCGGCGGCTGGGTCGCCTTCCCCGCTTACGCCACCGGCCGGCTCGGCCGCATCCGCGTCACCCGTGGCGGCGGCAGCGGCTATTTCGGCCCCGGCGCGCTCGCCGGCACGGTCGAGCTCGACAGCGCCACGCCCGACCAGCTCGCCCCGCTGGAAGCCAGCCTGTTCTACGGCAGCCGGGATTCGATCGAAGCGCAAGGGTCGGCGGCGCTGGTCCGCGACGCCGGTTTCGCCACCCTGTCCGGTGCCTATGCACGCGGCGACGGCTTCACGCCTACCGTGCCGGAAAGCCGCGGCCCGGTCGACCGGCCCGCCCCCTATGAACAGGCCTCGGCTGCGTTGCGTACGGTCGTCCGCCTGGCGCCTGCCACCGAGCTCCAGGCCAATGTCGCCGCCTTCACCGACAGCCGCGACCGCGGCACCGACTTCACCGCCAACCGCTCGCAGGGGGCGGACGCCAGTCTGCGCCTCGTCGGCCGCGGCCGTTGGGGCTGGTCGGCGCTCGCCTATCTGCAGACGCGCGCCTTCGCCTCCAGCTTCGCCAGCATCAACGCCGCGCGGACCAGTGCGACCCAGACGCTGAACCAGTACAACACGCCCGCCACCGGCCTCGGCGCGCGGCTGGAGGTGCAGCCGCCGGTCGCCGCCAACGTCGACCTGCGCCTCGGTGCCGACCTGCGCGACGTGTCCGGCCGGACGCAGGAGCTGTTCAGCTATGCCGCCGGCGCGCCGACCCGCCGTCGTCAGGCGGGCGGTGAGACGCTGACCGGCGGGCTGTTCGCCGACGGCAGCGCCGATCTGGGCGCGCTGACGCTGACCGGGGCGGCGCGCGTCGACCGCTGGACGATCCGCGGCGGGTATCTGACCGAAGCGCCGCTCGCCGGCGGTGCGGCACTGACCGACAACCGCTTTGCCGACCGGTCGGGGACGGAATTTACCGGCCGCGCGGGCGCGGCCTGGCGGCCGGTCACCGGCGTGACGCTGCGCACCGCCGCCTATCGCGGCTGGCGCTTGCCGACGCTCAACGAGCTCTATCGCCCGTTCCGCGTCGGCAACGACGTCACCGCCGCCAATGCCGCGCTCGATCCGGAACGGCTGACCGGGATCGAGGCGGGGGTGACGCTGATCCCGTTGCGCGGCGCCAGCCTCGCCGCCACCGTCTTCCACAACCGGCTGGCGGATGCGATCGCCAACGTCACCCTGTCCTCCACCGCGACGAGCGCCTCCCGCGTCCGCCGCAACTTGGATGCGATCCGCTCCACCGGCGTGGAGGTCGATGCCGCCTATGCGCCCGGCCCGGTCGGCATCCGCGCCTCATGGAGCCATGTCGATGCCCGCATCGAGGCGAGCGGCGCCGCGGTCGCGCTCGACGGCCTGCGGCCGGCGCAGACGCCGCGCGACACCGTGTCGGCGACGCTCGGCTGGCAACGCCGCGCCTGGGCGCTGTCAACGACGCTGCGTCACGTCGCCCGCCAGTTCGACGACGACCAGAACAGCCGCAGCCTCGCGCCCGCGACGACGCTCGACGCCTTCGCCGCGCTGCCGCTGGTCGCCGGGCTAACGCTGGAGGCGCGAGGCGAGAATCTGTTCGACGAACGGGTGGAGTCCGGCATCAGCAGCGGCACCATCGTCGAACGCGCCACGCCGCGGACGCTGTGGATCGGACTCCGCGCCAAACTCCGATAACTCCCTCCCCTTCAGGGGAGGGGCCGAAAAAAGTGCTGTCCTACAAGGGTACGACCCACGTAACGTTCACGGCGCTCTTTCTCATCGCTGACGTGCAAGCAACAATCGTTCGTCGGGAAAGCCGGCGACGCATCATCCAGGCGTCAAATCTGTCAAGACTCGCGACCGCTCCGCCCGCATTGACGCCTTCTGCACCCCCGCCTAAAGGCCCGGACCGTGAAGGGTCCCCGGCAACGGGGTCAAAAGGGAAGTCCGGTGAGCCTTGTCGCGAGCCCGGCGCTGCCCCCGCAACTGTGACCGGATAGCGGTCCTCCGTGATGCCACTGGGCTCCGGCCCGGGAAGGTGGAGGAACCAGCGACGACCCGGAAGCCAGGAGACCTGCCTTTCACCGTCGATCCACTGTGCGGACGGGGTGTGCCGGACAGCCGAAGGGGGGACCTTCGTGAGCGAACGACATCCGCCGTGGGCGAATGGTCGCCCGCGGTCACGAAGGATGGACGATAGAATGACCGTGACCCGCTACCTTTCCGCCGCCGGCGTGCTGGCGCTCGCCGCCGCCTGCCTGTCGCCCGCCGCGGCGCAGATCGCTCCCGCCGAGGACCGTTCCGACGACGTCATCGTCACCGCCGCCCGCGTCGAACAGGCGGCGAGCGAGGTCGGCCAGGCGGTCACCGTCGTGACGCGCGAAGAGATCGACCGCCGCCAGACCGTGTCGGTCGCCGACCTCTTGTCGACCACGCCCGGCGTCACCGTCACCCGCAACGGCAGCCTGGGCGGCTTCACCGGCGTACGCCTGCGCGGCGCGGAGGCGGAGCAGACGCTGGTCGTGATCGACGGCGTGCGGGTCAACGATCCTTCGTCGCCGGGCGGCGGCTTCGACTTCGCCAACCTGCTGGCGGCGAGCGTCGAGCGCGTCGAGGTGCTGCGCGGTCCGAATTCGGTGCCCTGGGGCAGCCAGGCGATCGGCGGCGTCGTCAACGTCATCACCGAAACGCCGACCGAACGGCTGAAGGCCCGCGCCGGCGTCGAATATGGCTATGCCGACAGCGTCTTCGCGCAAGGCGGCGTGTCGGGGCGCAGCGGCCCGGTGTCCGGCGCGCTGACCGGCGGCTATCTGCGCAGCGACGGCATCTCCGCCGCCGCCGACGGCAGCGAGCGCGACGGCTATCGCCAATATGGCGCGACGGCACGGCTTGGCATCGACTTCACCGACGGCATCGGCCTCGACCTGCGCGGCTATTGGGCGGACAGCAAGACCGAGACCGACGGCTATCCCGCGCCGAACTACGTGCTGGCCGACGATCCCAGCTATTCGACCGCGCAGGAATTGTACGGCTATGCCGGTCTACACGCGAACTTCGTCAACTTCCGCAACCGCGTCGCCTTCACCATCGCCGACATCAACCGCGATACTTATGCGGGAGCAGGCGCGACCCCGTCGCCGTTCCGCGGCCGGTCGGAACGCTACGAATATCAGGGCGATTTTCAGCCGATCGACCAGGTGCGGGTCGTCGGCGGCGTCGAGCATGAGGACAGCCGCTATCGCGATGCGAGTCTGCGCCGCTCGGTCGGCGTCACCAGCGTCTATGGCGAACTGATCGTCAAGCCGATCCGGCCGCTGACCATCACCGGCGGCGTGCGCAACGACGACCACGACACGTTCGGCAACCACACCACCTTCGGCGCCGACGCCGCCCTGGCGCTCGCCTCCGCCACGACGCTGCGCGCCAGCTACGGCGAAGGGTTCAAGGCGCCGACCCTGTACCAGCTATACAGCGATTACGGGAACACCCGCCTCGATCCCGAAACCGCCAAGAACTACGATCTCGGCGTCGAACAGGGCCTGCTCGGCGGCCGCGCGACAATCGGTGCGACCTACTTCCACCGCGACACGCGCAACCAGATCGGCTTCCGCGGCTGTTCGCGCGCCGAACAGGGCACCGCCGGCTCGATCTGCGTCGACCGGCCGTTCGGGGTCTACGACAACATCCAGCGTACGCGCGCGCAGGGCGTCGAGGTGGCGATCGGCCTGCGGCCGGTCGACGCGCTGACCGTGTCGGCGAACTTCTCGTACATCGACAGTCAGAACCGCACGCCCGGGACGAGCTTCGGTACCGACCTGCTCCGCCGACCAAAGGAGACCGCGGCCTTCGTCGTCGACTATCGCCTGCCGTTCGGGCTTGGCATCGGCGGCACGGTGCAGATCGTTGGCGACAGCGTCGACAGCGACAGCTACGGCAACCGCGTGCAGGTCGACGGCTATGCGCTCGCATCGATCCGCGCCGAACTGCCGCTCGGCGACCGCTTCTCGGTCTACGGCCGGATCGACAATGTGACGGACGAGCGCTATTTCACCGTCGCCGAATACGGCACCTACGGCCGCGCCGCTTACGGTGGGATACGCGTGAAGCTGTGAGGCTGGCGTCGCGCTCACCCTTCGCCGGCTTTTCCCTCTCCCAGTGGGAGAGGGAGGGAGGCGCGCAGCGCCGGAAGGGTGAGGGTAGCGTCCTGCTCCTCGTCGCGGCTCTCCTCGCCGGCTGCGCGCCGACACCGCAGCGCACCGGCGGCATCGTCTCGACCAATCCCTGTGCCGACGCGATCCTCGCCGTCGTCGCGCCGGGTCGGCTCGCCGCCGTCAGCCATTACTCGCATGAACCGGGTGCCACCTCGATGCCGCTGGCACTCGCCCGCCGCTGGCCGGCGACGACCGGGGCCGCCGAAGACGTCATCGCGCGCCGCCCTGATCTCGTCGTCACCGACAGCTTCGCGCCCGCCGCCAGCCGCGAGGCCTATGCGCGGGCCGGGCTAAAGGTGCTGACGCTCGACATCGCTTCGACCATCCCCGCCAGCGAGGCGCAGGTTCGTCAACTGGCCGCCGCCGCCGGTCATCCGGCACGCGGCGAGGCGCTAATCCGCGCGATCGACCACGCGATCCCGCCGCAGATCGGTCCGCGCCCCGCGGCCCTGTTGTACATCGCCGGCGATCTGGCGAACGGCGGCAATACTCTGCTCGACGCGATGATGACGCGCGTTGGGCTGCGTAACGCCGCCGCCGATTACGGTCTCGCCTTCACCGGCACGCTGCCGATCGAGACGATCGCCGCCCGCCCGCCCCGCATCATCCTCAGCGACGGCGACGGCCGTACCGCCGCCTTGCGTCGCCGGGTCCTCGCTCGCACCGGTGCCGGCACGATCGAGGCGGGCTTTCCCCGCCAGCTGATGAATTGCGGCGGGCCGACCCTGATCCCGGCGCTGCGCCGCCTCGCCGCCGTGCGTGCGCAGGTGTTGTCGTGAACCGCGCCGGCCGCCTGACGATCTTGGCGGCATTGGTCGTCCTCGCCTTTGCCGCATCGCTGGGCGCGGGCAAGCAGGGCCTGCCTTGGGGACACGACGCCGCCACCGCGATCATCATCGAGCTACGGCTGCCGCGGGCGTTGCTCGGCCTGCTGATCGGCGCGATGCTCGGTATGTCGGGTGCGGTGATGCAGGGCTTCCTGCGCAATCCGCTCGCCGATCCCGGCGTCGTCGGCGTCTCCTCCTCGGCTGCGCTCGGCGCGGTCGCCGTAATCCTCTACGTCGGGGCGGATAGCCTCGGCGTCTTCGCCGGGGCGATGGCAGGCGCGCTGGTGGCAATGGCGCTGCTCGTCGCACTAACCTGGCGGGGCGCGGACCCGGTCGCCTTCGTGCTGGCGGGTACGGTCCTGGCGAGCCTCGCCGGCGCGCTTACCGCCTTTCTCATCGCGATCGCGCCTAACCCCTATGCCGTGGCGAGCGTGCTCGACTGGCTGATGGGCGCGCTGACGGATCGCGGCCTTGCCGACGTGGCGCGCGCGGCACCGCCGATCCTCGTCGGCCTGCTGTTGCTCGCCATCACTGGCCGCGCGCTCGACGCGCTGGCGCTAGGGGAGGGGGCGGCGCGCTCGCTCGGTGTCGACCTGGTGCGGGTGCAAGCGCTGGTGGTGCTCGGCACCGGCCTCGGCGTCGGTGCGGGAGTGGCGGGGACCGGCGTGGTCGGCTTCGTCGGCCTCGTCGTGCCGCATCTCCTGCGCCCGCTGTTCGGCCACCGCCCGTCCGACCTGTTGTTGCCGAGCGCACTCGGCGGTGCGGTGCTGCTACTCGTCGCCGACAGTCTCTGTCGCCTGGCACCGGGCGCCAGCGAGGTGCGGCTGGGCGTAGCGATGGCGCTGATCGGCGCCCCCTTCTTCCTGATCCTGCTGTTGCGCCGCCGGGGGCAGGCATGGATCTGATCGCGCAGGGCCTCACCGTCGCGCTCGACGGTCGCACCGTGCTCCGCGACGTCGATGCACGGCTGCGACCCGGACGGGTGACGGCGATCCTCGGCCCCAACGGGGCCGGCAAGAGCAGCCTGCTCAAGGCACTGGTCGGCCTGCTGCCGCCGCAATCCGGTGCGGTGACTCTCGACGGCCGCGCGGTGGGCGCGATCGGGCGGCGCGAGCGGGCACGACTGATCGGCTATTTGCCGCAGGACGGTGCAGTGCATTGGAACCTGTACGCCCGCGACCTTGTCGCTTTGGGGCGCCTACCGCATCGGGCGCCGTTCGCCGCTGCCGGGGCCGCCGACCTGGTCGCGATCGATGCGGCCCTTGCCGCCACGGAGACGGTGCATCTTGCTGACCGTACGGTCGCCGCTCTGTCGGGCGGGGAGCGTGCGCGCGTGCTGCTCGCGCGGGTGCTGGCGGGCGAACCGCGCTGGCTACTCGCCGACGAACCGCTCGCCAGCCTCGATCCCGCGCATCAGATCGACCTGCTCGACCGGCTGCGCGGACTGACGGTGGCTGGCTGCGGCGTGGGGCTGGTGCTGCACGATCTCGCCCAGGCGGCACGGATCGCCGACGATGCGCTGTTGCTCCGCGACGGGCGCGTCGCCGCGGCAGGGAGTGCGGCGGAGGTGCTGACGCCCGATGTAGTCGCCGACGTGTTCGACGTGGCGGTGGCACGATTACCCGGCAGCCGCATCATGGTGCCGGTCGGGCGCATCGCGCGCTGAGCGGCGGCTGGTGGGGGCGGCAGGGAATCGACGAAGGCCGTCCGGCGGCCTATGCGCGCTGGCGTGACCGCACCGCTCCGCCTCCGTCTCGACCTTGCCGCCCTCGCCGACAATTGGCGAAGCCTCGCCCGGATGAGCGGCCGCGCCTCCTGCGGTGCCGCGATTAAGGCAAACGGCTATGGCCTTGGCGCGGAGACCGTCGCGCGGCGTTTGGCGGACGTGGGGTGCCGCGACTTCTTCGTTGCCACCTGGGCCGAGGCGGAGCGCCTGGCGCCGCTCGGGCTGCCCAATGTGTCGGTACTGCACGGCATACGGGACGAGGACATGACACTGGCCCGTGCTGGCGTCGCACGGCCGGTGCTGAACACGCCGGCGCAGATGGCGCGCTGGCGTGAGTGCGGGGGCGGCGCCTGCGACGTGATGGTCGACACCGGCATCAACCGGCTCGGCATCGCCCCCGACTCCGTGGTCGGGCTGGCCGACGGTTTGCGGATCGAAACGCTGATGAGCCATCTGGCCTGCGCCGACGAGGATCATCCGCTGAACGCCGAACAATGTGCGGCCTTCACCGCGCTGCGGGGTGGCACCGGTGCCGTCCGGATGAGCCTGGCGAATTCGGCCGGGATCGCGCTCGGCAGCGCCTACCATTTCGATCTGACCCGACCCGGCCTGGCCTTGTACGGCGGCGAACCGCGGCACGAGTTTGCCGGCGTGATCCGCCAGGTCGTCTTCCCGGAGGCGCAGATCCTCCAGCGCCGGACCGTGCGCGCCGGCGACACGGTCGGCTATAATGCGACCTGGTCCGCTCGGCGGGATACGGAGGTCGCGATCCTCAACCTCGGTTATGCCGACGGCTATCGCCGGGCCTTTTCCAATTGCGGCAGCGCAGGGTCGGGCAAGCTGCCGGTGATCGGCCGCGTCTCGATGGACCTGCTCGCGATCGACGTGTCGATGGCGTCGGACCTCGTCGAGGGCGATTGGGTGACGATGGACTATGCCCTGCCGGCGGCGGCCGAGGCGAGCGGCGTGTCGCAATATGAATTGCTGACCGGGCTGGGGCGGCGGTTCCAACGTCCCTGAAAAAAAGGGCCGCTCCACAGGAGCGGCCCATGAGGGAAACCATATGGTCGATGTCGATCAGAACTTCACTTCGACGCCCGCATAGAAGAACCGGCCCGTGTTCGGGTAGATCGCGTCGCTGCCGGTACCCGTCGCGTCATAGGGCGGCAGTTCGTTGGTGACGTTGTCGACGCCGAAGTAGAAACGGTAGCGATCATTCGCGTTCACGCCGATGCGCACGTTCTGGTACACGACCGGATCATAATAGACGAAGGGACGTGCATCCGGGTTGAGTGCCGGACGCCCCTGCGACGCAAAGAACGTCTCGTATGACAGGCCAGACACGATCTGCTTGCCGACGTAATTGGCGACATAGTTCAGGTCGACGTTCTTGAGGCTGAGCAGGACCGACAGATTGCCGCGCCAGCGCGGATCACCGAGGGTGCTGTCGATGCGATCGTACCGGTTAGGCTCGGTAATATAACTGTAGGACAGGCGATCCATCAGATAGCTGACGATGCCGTGCACGTTGATGCCGAAGTTCTCGCTGAAGCGGTGACTGTATGCTGCATCGAAATCGATGCCCCGCGTCTTGAGCTGCGCGAAATTGTACGGTTGGTTGATGAACCCGATGCCGTTGCCCACCAGCGGGAATGGCGGAATGATGTACGTGTCGATCGTCCGCGACGTCTGGCCGTTGAAGGTCAGATTGGTGGTCGGATCGTTGGTGGTGCGGCGGAAGATCGCGGCGCAGAACTGATTGTTGATCCCGCCCGGATCGTCATAGCAACGGTTGAGGATCGCCTGGCCCGTCAGCCCGGAGATGACGTTCTTCACCCGGATGTTGTAATAATCGACCTTGAGTGTGAAGCCCGGCAGTGCCTCGGGGGCGAGAATACCACCCAGCGTGAAGCTGTTGCCGACTTCGGGGGTCAGGTTTGGATTGCCCTGATTGTAGCCCGCGACGCCTGAGCTGGCCTGGTTGGTCCAGGGACGGGTGATGATTTCCGCGGGATTGGCCGGGTTGGCGAACGTGATCGTCGTCGGGATCCCGGCCGCGGCGCAATTGCGAGCACGGTTGGGATTGGCGGTGATGTTGTTCGAGCTATTGGTACCGCCGGGCTGATCGCAAGGATCGGTAAGGCCGTTGGCGAACGTGACCGCCTGCGTCGCATACAGGTTGCTGAGATTGGGCGCGCGAACCGAGCGCGACAGCGTCGCGCGGAACCGCAGACCACGGACCGGCGCCCAGATCGCACCCGCATTCCATGCCCACACCGAACCGGTCGTCCCACCATAGTCGGAAACGCGGCCGGCGCCTTCCAACGTGAATTCCTTGATCAGCGGCAGGTTGGCAAGCAGCGGCACGCGCAATTCGCCGAATGCTTCCTTGATGTTCACCGCGGGTGGGTTGAACGGCGCGGAGCAATTCAGGAAGGTCTGCGCCGGGCAGGAGGAGGTCAACGCGTCATAGGCGGAATAGGCATCCTCACGCCGATATTCGCCACCCAGCGAGAAGCCGATGGGGCCGCCCGGAAGACGGAGGAAGCCGCTGGTGTCGCCCGAGATGTAGGCGGTTGCGTCGATCTCTTCCGCCCATTGCCGACGCGTCGAACGATAGAGGATGTAGTTCAGCGCCTGCTGGCTCGGCGCTCCATAACCGAAGACGTTGAGCGGGAAGCAGCCTGCATCGTCGTTGGTGGTGCTGGCGTCGGCATTGATGCCGCACACCACCCGCTGGCCGGCCGAGTTCAGCACATAATTGCTGCCGGCATAATTGGCGGGGGCTAGTACGGCGTTGACCGCGTTATTGTAGTTGGCGATGCGCACGTTGCCGCCGGTGGCGTAGAAATTCTCCGTGCGCCCGTAATTGCCGGCGATCTCATAGTTCAGGCTACCCGAACTGTTCAGATCACCACGGACACCCAGTACCGCGCGATAGGTGTCGCGGCTGTGCTGCTCGGCACGCGTGCCGAAGTCGTTGTTGAAGCGGTAGAGGGTGAAGCTGGTCGCACCCGGTGCCAGAATTTGGGTCAGGGTGTTACGGGCCTGGGTCGTCAGGAATGCGTTGTTCAGGCTGAACGTCGGGCTGAGCGTGGCGTTGATGAAGGTCGGCTGGGTGGACTGTTGTTGTGCGTTCACATGGGCATAGGTCGCTTCCAGGAACGGCTGGAACGCGCGCGACAGCTCGGCATTGATGAATAGGTTGCCAAGCACACGCTCCTGACCAGGCAGCAGCATGGCGTCTTCGACGCCGGTGGCACCCAAGCCACCGAGCACACCGCCACCGATCGAGCGATTGTCGACCAGACCCTGGCTGGGGTCGTTGCGGATCAGCGTGCCGTTCGGGAGGAAATTATAGAAATAGTTGAGCAGACCACCGGTCGGGGTGGTCTGGCCGGTGCAGACGAGATTGCGGCGGGTGGCATTGGTCGCGGTTGCGGCCGGGCAGCTCGTCTGCACGACGCCGCCGAGCGACAGGTTGCTGTAGGTGATGCCAGGCGGCGTGCCGACGAACGCCGTGTTCGGAATACCGTCGAAGTTGCGGTTCGGTGCCGTCGTGATCTGCGAGGTAATGAAACCAGGCACGCCGGTGGTAGCGCCGAGATACGAGCGATCCGAATAGAACACCGGCCGCTGGCGGGAATATTCGCCCGACACCGTGACGTTGAGCTTGCCGTCGGCGAAATTGTGGCCGGCGATACCGCTGACCAGATAGCTGCCGCGGTCCCCATATTCGCTGACACCGCTCTGCGCGCGGAGGCGGAGGCCTTGATAATTGCGGCGCAGCTTGAAGTTGACGACGCCGGCGACGGCGTCGGAGCCGTAGATCGCCGAATTGCCGCCGGTGACCGATTCCACGTTCTCGATCAGGTCGGACGGGATCGTGCTGATGTCGGGCGTGTAGCTGCCGGGGACTGCGGTGACGACGCGGCGGCCGTTGACCAGGACGAGCGTGCGCGAGGTGCCGAGACCGCGCACGTCGAGCAGGCTGAGACCGGCGGTGCCGATGCTGCCGGTCGAGTTTGCCTGGCTGAACGTCGGACGGAATTGTGGCAGGGTGTTCAAGGCGTCGCCAACGTTCAGATCGCCGCGCGTGCCGAGTAGTTCGGCACCGGTGATCGTCGCGATCGGCACGGCGGCATCAATCGTGCTGCGAACCCGGATACGGCTGCCGGTGATCAGGATTTCCTGATTCTCGTCCTGCGTGTCCGTGCCGCTCGTCGCCGGCGTGGTGGCCTGCGATTCGTCGATGGCGGCATTGGCCGAAGTGGTCGAGTCGGCCGGGACCGGTGGATTGGAGGTCTGACCAGCGGTCTGCGCCGATGCCATGGTGCCAAGGAACAGCGTGCTCGCAAGCGCCGTGGCGCCCGCGAGACGGGTAAGTCTCGTCATCTAAGTACCCCTGTTAGCGACATTTTTGTCTAGCAGGGGCATGCTGTCGGGAAGCTATGAACGACTCAAGTCAGCATCGCTTACCGAATATGACAATCCCGTCATTTTGGAGTAAAGTGTGACGTTCAGGTAACAGTCATATTTCGTATATGTTGCTGATCTGAAACCATTCACCGCTCGACGCACATGGCGATGCCCATGCCGCCGCCGATGCACAGCGTCGCCAGGCCCTTTTTCGCGTCCCGCTTCTGCATCTCGTAGAGCAGGGTGGTCAGCACGCGGGCGCCGCTGGCGCCAATCGGGTGGCCGATGGCGATTGCGCCGCCGTTGACGTTGACCTTATCCGCGTCCCAGCCGAGTTCCTTGCCGACCGACAGCGCCTGCGCGGCGAACGCCTCGTTCGCCTCGATCAGGTCGAGGTCGGCGATCGTCCAGCCCGCCTTGTCGAGCGCGCGGCGGGTGGCGGGGACCGGGCCGATGCCCATCACCGATGGGTCGACGCCGGCCGACGCCCAGCTCTTGATCGTCGCGAGCACCGGCGCGCCGCGCTTCTCCGCCTCTTCGCGGCTCATCAGCACCAGCGCCGCGGCGCCGTCGTTGAGGCCGCTCGCATTGGCGGCGGTGACGGTGCCGTCCTTCTTGAAGGCGGGACGGACGGCCGCAACGGCGTCGAGCGTCGCACCGGCGCGAATATATTCATCCTGGTCGACGATCGTGTCGCCCTTGCGGCCCTTGACCGTGACCGGTGCGATCTCGTCGGCGAAACGGCCCGCGGCGCGCGCCGCCTCGGCCAGATTCTGCGAGCGGACCGCGAAGGCGTCCTGGTCGCCGCGCGTGACCTGATATTCCTCGGCCAGATTTTCGGCGGTGATGCCCATGTGATAGCCGTTGAACACGTCGGTCAGGCCGTCGTGGACCATCGTGTCGACGAGGCTGACGTTGCCCATCTTGGTGCCGCCGCGCATCGTCTGGGCATGCGGGCTCAAGGACATCGACTCCTGCCCGCCGGCGACGACGATCGTCGCGTCGCCGGTCTGGATCGCCTGTGCCGCCAGCGCCACCGCGCGCAGGCCCGAGCCGCAGACCTGATTGACGCCCCAGGCCGGCACCTCCTTGGGCACGCCCGCCGCCATCGACGCCTGGCGCGCCGGATTCTGGCCCTGCGCCGCGGTCAGCACCTGGCCCAGGATCACCTCCGACACCTCGTCGCCGGCGACGCCCGCCTGGGCCAGCGCCGCCTCGATCGCGACGCGGCCGAGCTCGTGCGCCGGCGTCGCGGCGAAGGCGCCGAGGAAGCTGCCGACGGGGGTGCGCTTGGCGGCGGCGATGACGATCTCGGTCATGATGAACTCCTTCACGGGCCTATCTAGTCGGCGGAAGCGCCGCAATCCAGTCGGCGAGTGGCTGCCACAGGGCGGCGCGGGCACGGCCACCGACGATCATGCCGACATGGCCGAGCGCGATGTCGCGCCGGTCGGCCAGCCCGATCGCGGTCGCGGCGGGGACGATGCGGTCGGTCAGCGACACGAATTCCACCGCCGGACAATCGAGGCGATCCGGCCCGGCGGGGGCGCCGGCGATCGGCCACAGGCCGCGACCGGGCGTGTCCTGCGCGACGAAATCCTCGAACAGGTCGCGGACGAAGGCGAGCGGCAGCGGCGCGCCGCCATTCGCCCAATCCTCCAGCCGGACAAAGGCGCGGGCGGCGTCGCCGGCCGGATCGAGCCGCGCGAAACGGGCGAATTTGTCGACGGTGCGGGCGGGGTCGAGCCGCCAGAAGCCGGCCTGCAACGCCTCCATCGGCAGGACGCCGAGCGCATCCGCCGCCGGCGCCGCCGCGTCCCACAGCTCGAGCATCGCGGCGCGCTGCTGCTCGCCATAGCCGCGATAGTGCCAGGGCGAGGCGATCGTCGCGATCCCCGCCACCGCCGTCGCCGCCGCGGCTGCGAGGGCCAGCGTGCCGCCGAGGCAATAGCCAACAAGAACCGGCGGCTGCGCGCACGTTCGCAGCAGGGGCACCAGCAGCCGTTCGACATGCGCGGTGACGCCGAGCGCGCGATCCGCCTCGCCGGGTTCGCCCCAATCGACCAGATGAACGGATAGCCCCCGCGCCGCGAGCCATTTGGCCAGCGACGCGTCGCCGAGATCAAGCACCGCCGGCGGATTGATCAGCGACGGCACCAGCACCACCGGCCGACCGACGCCGCCGCAATCGCGCAGCATCGCGCGGCCGGCGCGGGCGACGACGGGAGCGGGCGGCGGCGGCGCCGGGCGTGGCGCCCGCTGGAAAGCGGCGAGGCCGGCGAGGGCGGCGGCGCGGCGTTCGGGCTGTTCCGCGGTCTCGCTGCGCAGCATGGCAAGGAACAGCGGCAGCGGGCGCGGCCCGTGTTGCGGCGCGGCAAGCGTCGGTCTATCATCCCCGGCAATCACGGACAGGGGAGCCGTATGAAGAAACAGAACAAGGCCGGCGGCACGGTCATCATCAAGAAATACGCCAATCGGCGCCTCTACAATACCGAGACGTCATCCTACATCACGCTGGACCATCTGGCGACGATGACCCGCGAGGGTCGCGACTTCAAGGTCGTCGATGCGAAGACCGAAGAGGACATCACGCACAACGTCCTGACCCAGATCATCATGGAAGAGGAAAGCCGCGGGCAGACGATGCTGCCGGTCAACTTCCTGCGCCAGCTGATCGCGATGTACGGCGATTCGATGCAGTCGATGGTGCCGGGCTATCTGGAAGCGTCGATGGACAGCTTCCGCCGCAATCAGGAGCAGTTCAAGAGCGCGGTCGAGGGCGCCTTCGCCGGCTCGCCCTTCGCCGAGATCGCGAAGCGCAATCTGGCGATGTTCGAGGCGGCCGCGGCGGCGTTCAAGCCCGCGACCACCGCCCCGGCGCCCGCGGCCGCTGCGGCGCCATCCGCGCCGGTCAGCAAGGACGACGAGATCGCCGCGTTGCGCGCCGAACTGTCGCGCCTGCAGGACAAGGTCGAGAAGCTCGGCTGACCGCCATGCCGGTGGCGTTCTGGGGCGCGGCGGCAAGCCTGATCGTCGCGCTCGCCGCCGCACTGGGCGAAGGCCGGCGGCGGCGGCGACGGGACCTCGACCGGGTCGGCTGGGTGGATTGGCGGACGGTGCAGCTGGCGGCGATCGTGCTGGCGCTGCTGCTGATCAGCATCGGCTTGAACGCGCGGTAGCGGCGCGGCCACTGAGCGGCATCGCGACGCCATTGGCGGCTTGCACTGGATAGACAGGTCATCCTCCTATCCGGTCAGCCGCCTAGCGTGGAAGGTCTCAAAAGTCTCACTCATGCGACCTGTCCGGCGGATGCGTCTCGGGTATCTAGATGCCGGAACGTCGCAAAGCTCTCATGCACCCGCATGTCGGGCGATGCGGTGATGCGATTCTCACGCTGAGAAAGAGCAAGCAGCTGGGCTGCATGTCCACGGTAACGAGCTGGCGGCTTGTAGGACAGCGCCGATCGGCTGGCAGGACCACTTTCGACCGAAACCGATGCGCGCTATCAGCTTCCGCCATGACCGATGTCGCGCTGCTGCTGATCGAGATGCAAGCCGCCGATCCGGCACGAGGCCGGGTACCGGCGTCGCTGTACGCAATCGTCGCCGACGGGCTGGCGGTCGGGCGGATCGTGCTGCGCCACGGCCATGACGACACCCTGCGCCTGTATGCGGGACAGGTCGGCTATGCGGTGGATCCCGTGCATCGCGGCCATGGCCATGCCGCGGCGGCGCTGATGGCGTTGCGGCCGATCGCGTCGGCGGCGGGGTTCACGGAATTGTGGATCACCTGCGCGCCGGACCATCGTGCGTCGCGTCGCACGCTGGAGAAGGCGGGGGCGGTGTTCGTCGAAACAGTCGATCTGCCGCCGTCCTCCGACATGTATGCGCGCGGCGAGCGGCGGACATGCCGCTACCGGCTGGACCTATGATCCTCGACAGCCTGGGACCGCGGCTGATCGTGATGGGGCCGTCGAACAGCGGCAAGTCGACCCTGGCGCAGGCGATCGGCCGGGCGCGGGGCTGGCCGGCGGTCCATCTGGACCAGTTGCATCATCGGCCCGGCAGCGACTGGGTGCCGCGACCGGCGGAGGAGTTCGCGGCGCTGCACGATGCGGCGATCCTGGCCGAGCATTGGGTGATGGACGGCAATTACACGCGCCTGCTGCCGCAGCGGCTGGCACGGGCGACGGGACTGATCCTGCTCGACGTGCCGACGACGACCAGCCTGTGGCGCTATCTGCGGCGCTGCTGGTTCGAGACGGCGCGGGCCGGCGCGCTGGAAGGCGGCCGCGACAGCGTCAAATGGGACATGCTCCACCATATCGCGGTGACCACCCGCGCCAACCGGCGGCGCTACGCGGCCATGGCGGCGACGCTGTCGGTGCCGGTGCAGCGGCTGACCGGGGCGGCGGCGCTGGCGCGCTTCTACCGGGACGAGGGGCTGCGCCGGTGAGCGTTCAGTAGAAACGGCGCGCGGTCAGCGTGCGCGTGCTGCCGTCGCACAGGCCGAGGCGGGTCACCGTGCCCGGCGCGGCGATCGACCAGTCGGCGACCGTGCTGCCCGCATAATCGGCCGGGACCGGCGCGTCGTTGATCCGGCAGATCGTCTCGCCGCCCTGCCAGCCGTCGGTGGCGGCCGGGCTGCCGCGCATGACGTGCAGGACCTTGAGCTTGCCCGGCTCCAGCCCGACGAGCAGGCCGCTGGTCGAACGCAGCGGCGGCACGTCCGCCTGCGGCCCGGGGCTGAGCACCATCCGCCCGGCGGACGGGTCGAGCAGCACGCGATAGTTCTGCAGGAAGCCGGAGCCGAGGCGACCGGCGACGCCGATCGTTTCGGAAAAGCCGCCGGGCGGCTCGACGCGGACCTCGACGTTATGGGCAGTACGCTCACCGATGCGCAGCACGGGCAGGATGGCGAGCGTGCTGGTGACCGGGCCGGCGAGGCCGAAGGAGATGGTGGTGGTGGACGGCAGGTCGCGGCTGCGCGTCGCCCGCCACGCCGGGGTCGACAGGGTCAGCGCGGCGCCGTCGCCGGTGTCGACGACGAGCGGCGCGACGCGGCGGCCGGCGACCGTCGCGGCGCTTTCGTAGACGCGGCGGCCCGGCGATATGCCGAGCGGCGCGAGCGCGCCCGGATAGGGCAATTGGCCCGAGGGGATCAGGCGGAAGCGGTGGTTGGCATAGTCGATGTCGAGCGCCTGGCCGGCGGTGATGTCGCGGCCGACGAGCATGTCGACGGCGCGCGCGCTGCCGGTGGCGAGCGCGGGCAGGTCGGCGACGGTGACGCCGCCGCCGCGCCGGGTGAGGCCGCCGAGCGTCAGCCGGTCGGTCGGCAGCCAGCCGATCGCGACCATGCCGCCGATCGCCGTCGCCTGGCCGCCGTCGGTGATCCGCTTCGGGTCGGCGGCGGGCGAGTTGCGCGCGAGGACCGAATGGCTGACGCCGGTGTCGAGGATGGCGGTGACCGGTCGCGCGTCGAGCCTCAGGGTGAAGCGGATCTGGTTGCCGGGCGTCAGGTCGAACGGCACCCAGCGCGTGTCGCTGTCGGGCGCGAGCGTGGCGATGCCGTCGCCCTGCGCGCCATTGCCCTGCGGCACCGTGGCGGCGGACAGCAGGAGGAGGAGCGGCAGCAGGGCGGACGACGGGGGGCGGGGCATGCACCACCGCCCTTATCGTGCCGGCGCCCCCTTCGATAGGCGGGATGCGCGCAGCGCATCGGCGCGGGCGGCATCGCGGATCAACTGGTCGGTGCGATTGAACACGGATTGCAACGCGAACGGCGTGGCGTTGCCGCCGCGGCACTGGCCGGGACGGGCGTAAAGGCACATCGTCGGCTTCTGCCCCCCGGCCGGGGCGGCGCAGGCGGTGCGGGTGAAACCGGCGGGGATGCCGATCCCGTCGGGATTGCCAATGATCCGGTTGATGCGGCCGGCGTCGGCGGCGAGCGCCTGGCTGGGCGTGCGGCCGTGCAGCATCGGGTCGCCGGGCAGATAGGAGGTCACGGGTACCGGACGGTGCAGTTCGACATAGCCGCCCCATTCGACCAGGTCGTTGGCGAACAGCGCGACACCGCACAGGTCGGGGTCGGCGCGCAACCGGCTGGTCAGGGCCAGCGTGTCGCTGCCTTCGACCCGCATGCCGTGCAGTTCGCGCCCGGACAGGGTGCTGGCCGAGGCGACCAGCCAGAGCGCGGCGACCGTGCCGAGGATCAGGCGGGGCGGCCAGTTCGGCCGACGCCGCGCGAGCCGGTCGGCGACGTCGACGCTGCCGATCGCGGCAAGCAGGATGAACAGCACTGCCGACAGTTCGACGAAGCGATATTCCTTGTGCGCGATCAGGCTGTGGAAGACGAGGTGGACGATCGCGGTGGCGAGCAGCGCGGGATAGCGTTTGCCGCCGATCCAGACGAGCGGCGCGATCGGGATCAGCCACCAGCGCCACATATGCTCGAACCAGGTCACATAGCCGAGCGGACCGAGCGTGCCGTAATAGCTGGCGCGGTTCTGTAGCAAATTTTGCCGGATGTTCTCGACGAACCAGCCGAACGGCGACAGGCCGGTGGCGAGGTCGACCAGCGCGCCGAGCACGGCCATCGCCAGCGCGCCGGCGATCAGCGGCGGCCAGCGATCCGGCCGCCGCCCGATCGTGGCCAATGCCAGCGTCGCCAGTGCCGGCGCATATTGGAAGCGGAACAGCCCGGCGAGCATCAGCAGCGCCCCGGCCGCCGCGAGCGCGCGGCGGTTCTGCGCGGGCGCGGCGAGCAGCACGGCCGCAGTGGGCAGCATCGCGGCAAGCGCGAATTGTTCGGACAGGGTGTGCGGGGCGAAGATCACGAATTCCGCCCAGCTCGCGGTGACCAGCGCTGCCAAGGCGCCATGCGCCGGCGACAGCCGCCGCCCGAGGACCCAGGCGGTGGCGGGAAGGGTGAGCGAAACCAGCACCGCGAACAGTTTCGGCAGGACGATGTAGAGGTTGGTCGCCGGCGCCAGCGCATGGCCGAGCGCCATCGGTCCGGTGATGAGGATCGGCAGCAGCCAGTTGCGGATGCCGTAATGCGCCTCCCACGGCACGATGCCGTAGCCGAACAGCCAGCGGTGCGCCGGTTCGAGATATTGGAAAATCTCGTCGGGATGGATGATCGACGGCGTCGCCATCGCGACCAGCCGCAGGAGGAGGGCGAAGCCGAGGATGGCGGCGAGGACGACGGCGGGGCGCGCGCGCCAGGCGGGACCGATCGCCGCCGCGTGGAGGTCATCCGCCACCGGGCCCCCGCGCGGGGCGGGGGAGACAGACGTCACGGACACGGCCGCGCTTACAGGCAGGCTTCGAGGAAGGCGCTGTCGAAGCCGAACTGCTTCGCCTTGTCGAGCGTATAAGGGCGCAGGCCCATGGAGCGATATTCGCCGATGATCTTGCCGTCGGCGCTCTCGTCCAGATATTCGAACTTGAACAATTCCTGCGTCACGATCACCGGGCCTTCCATGCCGATCACCTCGGTGACGTTGGTGACGCGGCGGCTGCCGTCGCGCAGGCGCTTGACCTGGATGATCAGGTCGACGGAATCGGCGATCTGGCGGCTGATCGCCTCCTTGGGCACCTTGATGTCCGACATCATCACCATGTTCTCCATACGCGCCAGCGCCTCGCGCGGGCTGTTGGAGTGGAGCGTACACATCGAGCCGTCGTGGCCGGTGTTCATGGCGGCGAGCATGTCGAAACATTCGGCGCCGCGGATTTCGCCGAGAATGATGCGATCCGGGCGCATACGCAGCGCGTTCTTGACGAGGTCGCGGATGCTGATCTCGCCCTGACCCTCGAGGTTCGCAGGCCGCGTCTCGAGCGGCAGCCAGTGCGGCTGCTGCAGGCGGAGTTCGGCCGCGTCCTCGATGGTCAGCACGCGCTCGCCCGGGTCGATCATCTTCGACAGGGCGTTGAGCATCGTCGTCTTGCCCGAACCGGTACCGCCTGAGATGACGACGTTGAAGCGGCTGGCGCCGGCGATCTTGAGCGCGGTCGCCATCTTCGGGCTCATCGAGCCGCCGCCGGCCATCATGTCGAGCGTGATCGGCTTGGCAGAGAATTTACGGATCGAGATGGCGGTGCCGCGCAGGCTGAGCGGCGGCACGATGACGTTGACGCGGCTGCCGTCCTTCAGGCGGGCGTCGGCGAGCGGGGTGGTCTGGTCGACGCGGCGGCCGACCGAGTTGCAGATGCGCTGCGCGATCTGGAACAGATGCTCCTCGTCGCGGAACTGGATCTGCGCGAGTTCGAGCCGGCCCTTGCGTTCGACATAGGTCTGTTCGGGACCGTTGACCATGATGTCGCTGATCGCCGGATCGGCGAGCAGTTCCTCAAGCGGGCCGAGGCCGAGCAGTTCGTCGACCAGCACCTTTTCCAGCGCGAACTGTTCGCGCCGGTTGAGCGTCAGCTTGAGCTCGGCGAGCACCTCGCCGATGATCGGGCGGAATTCCTCGGCCAGTTCGTCCTTGCCGAGCGTCGCGGCGGCTTCCGGATCGACGCGTTCGAGCAGGCGCGGCAGCACCTGTTCCTTGATCTTGTGGACCGAGGCCTCGAAGCCTTCGGAGCGGCTGTTGCCGGCGTCGCCGCTGGCATTCTGGCGCTCGGTCAGCCGCGCCATCGCATCCATCGCGATGCCCGGCATCGTGCCTGGACCGTGGCCGTCACCGGCAAGCGGATCGGGTCCGCCGAGCGGTGCCATCGCCTCCAGCGGGGGGAATTGGCTGCCGGGCAGCGGCGCCTCGCCGTCGGGGCGGGCAGTACCGCCGCCCTGCATCGGCTTGGCGACACCGAAGGCCGGCCGTACCGGCTGTCCGCTGCCCATTCCGTTGCGACGCCCGAACGCGCTCATTTACCAAATCCCCATGTTCACCGGCCGGGGTAGCCGGCAAGGCTTGACATTTTCCTAACCAAATCACGCCGCCACCAGACGGTTAGCACCACCCGCCGGCCGCCATAGAGGCGGATCGGACGGGCGGCGGTGGCGACATAGCCGGCGCCGGCGAGATCGCGGCCCAGCGCCAAGTCGACGACCGCGGCGGGGCGGCGGGCAAGCGCGGCGGCAAGGATCGCGGGGCGCGGCTGCGGCAGCGCCTCGGCCTCGTCCGCCGCGGCGAAATGGCCGGGAAAGGCGAAGGGCGACGCAAGGCAGGCGTGGCTGACGTGATAGAGGATCGCCGGCCCCTCGAGCACCAGCAGGCATTGGTCACGCACCTGCGGCGGCAGCGCCGCGGCGAGCGCGGCCAGCGCGCGGCGATCGCCCGTGCGGGGCGACGGCAGCAACAGGCCGGCCGCGGCGGCGAGTGCGAGCAGGGCGGCGCCGGCGGTGGCAACCCGCTGGCGCAGGGCGCGCGCCGCCAGGATGGCGAGCGGGGGGATCAGCGGCATCGCATAGTGAAAGGCGAAATAGCCGATCGCGACGAAGCCGATCGCGGTCGCCGCCACCCAGGCGGCGAGCAGCGCGCGATCGTCGGCTTGGTTGGCGCGCGCCATGTCGTGGCGGCGCAGGCCGATGACGGCGGGGATCGCCAGCGGCAGCAGTAGCAGCAGCGTCGCGATCAACTGCACGCCGGTATCGGCGGTCAGCCCGCCGCTGCGGCGCAGCACCGAATCGACCATCGCGAAGCGGAAGGCGCCGAAGCGGCCGGTCGCGGCATAGAGCGTCGCCGCCGCCGCCATCGGCAGCAGGCCGAGCGCCATCCACAGGGTGACGCGTCGGATCAGCCGGGCGCCGAGGCCGCTGGCGCGATACTGGCGGGCGGCAAGGATCAGGCCGAAGGCGGCGCCTTCGAACACGGCCGTGGTCTTGATGCTGATCGCCAGACCGCAGAGCAGCATCGCGACGGCCGCGGGCAACGCGTGCGGCACGGGCATGCGCAGGATCAGCCAGGCGGCGAGCGCGGTCAGCAGGTCATAGAAGACGGGCGCTTCGCCGAGGCCGACGCCGAGCAGCGTCGAGAAGACGATGGTGGCGAGGCCGGCGGCGAGCGCCGCGGCGTCGTTCGCCCCACGCCGCGCGATCCGCGTGACGACGAGGCCGGTCAGCGCGAGCGCCAGCGTCGCGACGAGCTGATAGGCGAGGATGCCGTCGCCGGGCAGCGCGCGGATCGCGGCATAGAGCAGGAACAGGCCGGGCGGCTTGCGGTCCCAGATGTCGACATAGGGCCAGGCGCCCGACCAGATGCGATCGCCGACCAGCAGGTAGAATTGCTCGTCCACCCCCGCGATCGGATCGCCGAGCAGCGGCAGGCGCATCGTTACCGCCACAATGAGCAGCAGCACGGCCACGACGGGCGGGCGGGCGAAGAGGCGATCCATGCGCGACGACCATGGCGCGGGATGGTTGGCGAAGAGTTAACCATCCGGATGGACGCGGCGAAAAGGTCGCCAACGCGAACTGCTCCCGGTGGCGGGCCGTCTTGGTGTACATGAGTTCTGAACGGCTACTGACGCTCGTGTGCGTCGCCCGCTCCTCCGGCGGGCCGGTTCGCCGCGTCGGACGCCCGATCTCCGATGTCCGCTGACCGCTGCGGGAGGCGATCCGACCGCTGGTCCGGGCCGGGAGATCGCTCACGCCCCTTGATTCGGGTCGCAGGTTCGCCGACACGGCGGCCGTCATGCGCTTCCTCCGCCTGCTCGCCGTCGTGATCGTTGCCGCGCTGGGTGCGGCGCCGGCGGCGGCCGACGATATCGGCGCCACCGCCCGCGGCGTGGTGCGGGTCGTAACGATCGCGGTGGTCGACGGCCAGGTCGTCGGCTTCGGTCACGGCAGCGGCGTCGCGATCGCGCCCAACCGCATCGTCACCAATGCGCACGTCACCGAACTCGCCGAACGCTATCCCGACAATGTCGTCGTCGGCGTGGTACCGAGCGAGGGCGATAAAAGCTTCCAGGGGCGGGTGGTCGCCTATGACGCGCAGCGCGACCTGGCGATGATCGAATTCGCCGGGACCAAGCTGCCTCCGGCGTCGCTGTACACGGGACCGGTCAACGAGGGCGATCCGGTGATCGCGCTGGGTTATCCCGGCAACGTCGATCTCGCCACCGCGCGATCGGCGGCGGACTATATCCGGCCGACCTCGCCGGTCCGGTCGGAAGGAGTCGCCTCGGGCCGGCGCAGCCTGACCGGGGTCGAGGTGCTGCTCCACACCGCCAATATCGCGCGCGGCAATTCGGGCGGGCCGCTGCTCGACCGCTGCGGCCGGGTGATCGGCATCAATTCGGCGATCACGCGCGGCGAGGAGGGCGACAGCTCGTTCGGCTTCGCCATCGCCGACACCGAACTCGCCGCCTTCCTGCGCGAGGCGAAGCAGCCGTTCCAGCAGGTCGGTACGCCCTGCACCTCGATCGAGGAGCGGCTGCGCCAGGACAGCGAGGCGGAGGCGCGCGCACGCGCCGATGCGGTGACCAGCGCCCGCGACACGGCGGCGCAGGCGGCGATGTCCCGCGAGGAGGCGCTGGCCGAGGCGCGCACCGCGGCGCTGACCCGGCGCGAGAATGTGATGGCGCTGGCCGGATTGATGCTGGTGCTGGGCGCGATGGGGATCGGCGGCGGCGGCTTCCTGCTGCTGCGCGAGCAGCGGCGCGGGGCGCAGCGCAGCGCGAACGCCGGCGGTGTCGTCATGGCCGCGGCGGTCGCGGTGTTCTTGCTGCGCCCATCCGCCGAGGTGACGCTGCCCGCGACCGCGGCGGCGGTGCCGGTGGTGGCATCCGGCGCGAATGCGGCGCTCGGCAAGCTGACCTGTCGCTTCGTGCCGGAGCGCAGCCGCGTCACCGTGTCGTCGACCGAGGACGTGACGCTGAACTGGGGACGCAGCGGCTGCGTCAACGGCAGGACGCAATATCTCAGCGCCGGCGACCAATGGCAGCGGGTGCTGGTGCCGGAGGGCGAGCAGACGGTGTCGGTGGCGCATTTCGATCCCGCGACGCGGACCTACAGCAACACCCGCTACCTGCTGGGGGCGGGGGCGATGCAGTCGGTACGGTCGCTGCGCGGCGACAGCGCGCCGAAAAGCTGCACCACCGATCCGGCCAAGATCGAGGCCCTGTCGCAGGCGGATGCGGCGATCCGCGCGGCGCTGCCGCCGCTGCCCAACGAGAAACTGGTGTACAGCTGCCGCAAGGGTGGTTGAGGGCACGGGTGCCGGTGCGGGGTGCAGGCTGCCGCTCAGCCCCGCTCGCGGTCGAGCAGCGCGCGCTTGCGGTCGGTGCCCCAGGCATAGCCGCCGGGTGAACCGTCGGCGCGGGTGACGCGGTGGCAGGGGACGATGACGGCGAGCGGATTGGTGCCGCAGGCGGAGCCGGCGGCGCGGCTCGCCTCCGGTCGGCCCGCGGCGGCGGCGAGTTGCGCATAGGAGCGCGTCTCGCCGGCCGGTATCGTGCGCAGCGCCTGCCACACCGCCTCCTGGAAGGCGGTGCCGCGCACGTCGAGCGGCAGGGCGGGATCGCCCGGCGCGCCCTCGACCTCAGCCACCACCGCGGCCGCGAGCGCGGCGAGGCGCGCGTCGGCAGGGGCGATCGTCGCCTGCGGGAAACGCGTCGCCAAGGTCGCGGCATCCTCGTCGAAGGCGATGCGGCACAGGCCCGTGTCGGTCGCGGCGATCAACAGCGGGCCGAGGCTGGTGGCGGCGACCGTCCAGCGGATGGTCACCCCGGCGCCGCCGCGCGCCCAGGCGGATGGCGTCATGCCCAGCCGCGGTGCGGCATCGGCATAGAAGCGGCTCGGCGCGGCATAGCCGGCCTCATACAGGGCATGGGTCACGCTGGGCTCCCGTTGCAGATGGTCGGCGGCGCGCGCGGCGCGCAGGGCACGGGCGTAGGCGGCCGGGCTGACGCCGGTGGCGCGGGTGAAGAGACGCTGGAAATGATGCGGAGCATAACCGACCCCGGCGGCCAGGTCGGCGAGCGGGATGGCGTCGGCGCTTTCCTCGATGCGGCGCGCGGCCTCGGCCACGGCCGCGGTGTCGCGTGCGACGCTGTCTGGCGTGCAGCGGCGACAGGCGCGATAGCCGGCGGCGCGCGCCCCGGCCGGATCGGCGAAGATGCTGACCCGGTCACGCGCCGGCCGCCGCGCCGGGCAGCTGGCGCGGCAATAGATGCCGGTGCTGTGCACCGCGACGACGAAGCGGCCGTCGGCACGGCGATCGCGGGCCAGAAAAGCGGCCCAGGCAGCGTCGGGATCGATGGGCTCGGTCATGCGGCATGATATAGCGCAGCGCTGCCCGACGCCCATCCCGGCAGTTGCGCTCGAACTTTTTCTGCCCGCTCGCTCGCGGGGAAGGGGGCGGAACGAGGGCGCTACAGCGCCGCCATGTGGCGCACGTCCTCGTCGCCGGCGGCGAGCGCGCCGACTCGGGCGAGGCCGCGGCTGACGTCGCCGCCCGCTTTGGGCGCGAACAGGCGGGCGCGGGTGTAGCGGTCGAGCGCTTCGGGATAGAGGCCTGCCGCCTCGGCGCAGAGCGCCAGGTTGAACATCGTCGGACCGTGGTCGGGGACCATGGTGTCGACCTCGGCGAAGGCGCGGCAGGCCGCCTGCGGATCGTGCTTGGTCAGCCGCACCGCCTGTTTGAAACGGTCGGCGGCCGCGCGGGGCAGGCCGTCGCGGCTTTCGTTGACGCGGATCTTGTAGCTTTCGCGATGCGGTGCGAGGTCGAGGCGCACGTCCTGCGCGATTGATTCGATCATCGAGCCGATCGCCGCGTCGACGCTGGTCTCCACCCCCGAATCCTCGCACCAGCTGCTGGTGTCGTCGCGCGTCTTGGGGGCGGCGAACAGAACGCGGCGGTCGTTCCAGCGCAGCACGCGCAGGTCGGCGCGCAGCGCGATGGTGCGGCGGACGCAGGCGACGCGATAACGCTGGCGGGCGGTGCACTTGCCGTCCTTCTTCTCGGTGCAGCGTTCGCGCGTCTCGCTGTAATCCTCATGGTCAACACGCGTGCCGACGTCGCCGACGAGCAGGCCATCGGGGCGCAACGCGGCGGGGACGATGCGCGCGTGGCGGACGCCGTCGCGGCCGAGGGTCGCCAGCCGCCGCTCGATCGCGTCGCCGAGCGCTGCCCCCTCCGGACCGCCGATGGCACCGACGCCGAGCGTGGGCAGCAGGCTCGCCTCGCGCGCGGTGGCGGCGAACACGCCCTCGACGCGCAGCACCTCCGCCGAGGCGGAGACGGGGAAGAGGGCGGCGATCACCGCGGCGGCGACGGGGAGGGCACCGGATTTGGTCGCGCCGGTGGGATCGTGCCGGGGCAAAGGCGTGCCCGCCGGCTGCGCCACCGCCTCGCGCTCGAGGGTCTGGCATGACGATTGGCGGTCTGGCTCGCGCATCCGGTGTCTCCCTTTGCGATGATGCTGGCGCGAACTAGCTGAACGGTCCGTGGCGGCCCTGTTCAGCCGGCGTTATCCTGCATCGCTTGCATCATCGCGACCCCCATGCTAGCCGCCCGCAACCCATAGCAGGTGCGAGCTTTCGCGCCCACTTCCCCATGGGCCAACAGCAGTTTCGACCACCAGTTACGAGGGGCCTCGATCGCGTGGAGACATCCGGCGGTATTCAAGCAAGCTTAGGCGGACGCTATGCGCTCGCGCTGTTCGAGCTGGCGCGCGACGCGAAGTCCATCGATGCGGTGGAGAACAGCCTGTCGCGGGTCCGCGACGCGATCGACCAGTCGGCCGAGTTCAAGGCGCTGATCGCCAGCCCGGTGGTCGCGCGCGGCGCCGCGGTGAAGGCGGTGCTCGCCGCCGGCGACCAGTTGGGCGTCGATGGCGTGACCAAGAATTTCCTCGGCGTGCTCGCCGAGAACCGCCGTCTGGGCGCGCTGCCCCAGATCATCCGCGCCTTCCGCCAGCTGGCCGCGCGCCACCGCGGCGAAGTGGCGGCGGAGGTGACCAGCGCGCATCCGCTGACCGAGGATCAGGTCGGCGAGCTGAAGCAGCAGCTGCGCACCCGCGTCGGCCGTGAGGTCGCGGTCGACCTGTCGGTCGATCCCGCGCTGCTCGGCGGGCTCGTCGTCCGCATCGGTTCCCAGATGATCGATTCGTCGATCCGTACCCGTTTGAATGCGCTCGCCAGCGCGATGAAAGGCTGACGTCATGGATATCCGCGCCGCAGAAATCTCGAAGGTCATCAAGGACCAGATCGCCAATTTCGGCACCGAGGCCCAGGTCAGCGAGACCGGCCAGGTGCTCAGCGTCGGTGACGGCATCGCACGCATCTACGGCCTCGACAACGTCCAGGCCGGCGAGATGGTCGAATTCGCCAATGGCGTGCAGGGCATGGCGCTCAACCTCGAAGCCGACAACGTCGGCGTCGTGATCTTCGGCTCGGACGCCGAGATCCGCGAGGGCGACACCGTCAAGCGCACCGGCACGATCGTCGACGTCCCCGTCGGCAAGGGCCTGCTCGGCCGCGTTGTCGATGGCCTCGGCAACCCGATCGACGGCAAGGGCCCGATCGACAGCGACCAGCGCAGCCGCGTCGAGGTCAAGGCGCCCGGCATCATCCCGCGCCAGGGCGTGTCCGAGCCGATGCAGACCGGCCTGAAGGCGATCGACGCGCTGGTGCCCGTCGGCCGCGGCCAGCGCGAGCTGATCATCGGCGATCGTCAGACCGGCAAGTCGGCGGTCGCGATCGACACCTTCATCAACCAGAAGACGGTCAACGCCGGCACGGACGAGTCGAAGAAGCTCTACTGCGTCTATGTCGCGGTCGGCCAGAAGCGCTCGACCGTCGCCCAGCTGGTCCGCACGCTGGAAGAGAATGGCGCGATGGACTATTCGATCGTCGTCGCCGCCACCGCGTCGGACCCCGCGCCGCTGCAGTTCCTCGCGCCGTACACCGGCACCGCGATGGGTGAGTATTTCCGCGACAACGGCATGCATGCGCTGATCGTGTTCGACGATCTGTCGAAGCAGGCGGTCGCCTATCGCCAGATGTCGCTGCTGCTGCGCCGCCCGCCGGGCCGCGAGGCCTATCCGGGCGACGTCTTCTACCTGCACAGCCGCCTGCTCGAGCGTGCGGCGAAGATGTCGGACGCGAACGGCGGCGGCTCGCTGACCGCGCTGCCGATCATCGAGACGCAGGCGGGCGACGTGTCGGCCTATATCCCGACCAACGTCATTTCGATCACCGACGGCCAGATCTTCCTGGAGACCGATCTGTTCTTCGCCGGCATCCGCCCGGCGATCAACGTCGGCCTGTCGGTCAGCCGCGTCGGTTCGGCCGCGCAGACCAAGGCGATGAAGAAGGTGTCGGGCTCGATCAAGCTCGAACTCGCCCAGTATCGCGAGATGGCGGCGTTCGCGCAGTTCGGTTCCGACCTCGATGCGTCGACGCAGCGTCTGCTCAACCGCGGCGCGCGTCTGACCGAGCTGCTCAAGCAGGCGCAGTTCAACCCGATGCCGTTCGAGGAACAGACCGCGTCGATCTTCGCCGGCACCAACGGCTATCTGGACGGCGTCGCGGTGCAGGACGTGGTGCGCTACGAGGCGGCGATGCTCGCCGACCTGCGCGCCAACCACGCCGACGTACTGACCAAGATCCGCGAGACCCGCGATCTGGGCGACGAGGCGAAGGCGGGGCTGAAGGCCGCGCTCGACCAGTTCGCGAAGACGTTCGCGTAAGGTCTGCGCATAGCGGGTGACACACACACGCCGTCACCCCGGACTGGTTCCGGGGTCCACCGATCCACAATCGCTGATGGCGCCAGTGGTCGGGTGGATGCCGGAACAAGTCCGGCATGACGGTTGAGGGAATGGTGACGAACTAGAATGGCAAGCCTCAAGGCCCTCAAGCTTCGCATCGGCTCGGTGAAGTCGACGCAGAAGATCACCAAGGCGATGAAGATGGTCGCCGCCGCGAAGCTGCGCCGGGCGCAGGAGGCGGCGCAGAACGGCCGCCCCTATGCCGAGCGGCTGGAAGCGGTGATGGCGAGCCTCGCTGCCCGTGTCGGCGGCGTCGGCGCGTCGCCGTTGCTCGCCGGCACCGGCAAGGACCAGGTCCATGTCCTGGTCGTCGCGACCAGCGAACGCGGCCTCGCCGGCGCGTTCAACAGCAACATCGTCCGCGCCGCCCGGCGCAAGGCGGAGGAGCTGATCGCCCAGGGCAAGACGGTCAAATTCTACATCCTCGGCAAGAAGGGCCGGGTGCTGCGCCGCTTCTACGCCGATGCGATCCTCGCCGATCACGACATGTCGCACGTCAAGACGGTGTCGTTCGAGGATGCGCGGATCGTCGCCGACGATCTGATCGCGCGCTTCCTGAAGGGCGAATATGACGTCGCGCACCTGTTCTTCGCCAAGTTCGTCTCGGCGCTGGTGCAGGAACCGACCGGCCGCCAGCTGATCCCGGTGCCGTTGCCCGTCAACGCTGCGCCCAAGGCGGGTGCCGACGCCGTGGTCGAGTATGAGCCGAGCGAGGAGGACATCCTCGCCGACCTGCTGCCGCGCAACGTCGCGGTGCAGATCTTCCGCGCGCTGCAGGAAAATGCCGCGTCGGAACAAGGCAGTCGCATGAACGCGATGGACAATGCCACGCGCAATGCGGGCGACATGATCAATCGCCTGTCGATCCAGTACAACCGTACCCGCCAGGCCGCGATCACGACGGAACTGGTTGAAATCATCTCGGGCGCCGAAGCGCTCTAACGCATTCGAAGCAGGAAGAACCGCCATGGCAACCGCCGCAGACGACATCCGCCCGACGCAGAGCACGGGCAGCACCAACAACACCGGCACGATCGCCCAGGTCATCGGCGCGGTCGTCGACGTGCACTTCCCCGACCAGCTGCCGGCGATCCTGTCCGCACTGGAGACGAACAACAACGGCACCAAGCTGGTGCTCGAGGTCGCGCAGCATCTGGGCGAGAACACCGTCCGCACGATCGCGATGGATTCGACCGAGGGCCTGACCCGCGGCCAGAACGTCACCGACACCGGCGCGCAGATCTCCGTGCCGGTCGGCCCGGCGACGCTGGGCCGCATCATGAACGTCGTCGGCGAGCCGATCGACGAGCGCGGCCCGGTGACCACCGACCTGCGCGCGCCGATCCACGCCAAGGCGCCCGAGTTCATCGAACAGTCGACCGAGAGCGCGATCCTGGTCACCGGCATCAAGGTCATCGACCTGCTCGCGCCCTACGCCAAGGGCGGCAAGATCGGCCTGTTCGGCGGCGCCGGCGTCGGCAAGACCGTGCTGATCCAGGAGCTGATCAACAACATCGCCAAGGGCCATGGCGGCACCAGCGTGTTCGCCGGCGTCGGCGAGCGCACCCGCGAGGGCAACGACCTGTATCACGAATTCCTCGACGCGGGCGTCATCGCCAAGGATGCCGAGGGCAATGCGATCAGCGAGGGCTCCAAGGTCGCGCTGGTCTATGGCCAGATGAACGAGCCGCCGGGCGCCCGCGCCCGCGTCGCGCTGTCGGGCCTGACCATCGCGGAATATTTCCGCGACCAGGAAGGCCAGGACGTGCTGTTCTTCGTCGACAACATCTTCCGCTTCACCCAGGCGGGCGCAGAAGTGTCGGCGCTGCTCGGCCGCATCCCGTCGGCGGTGGGCTATCAGCCGACGCTGTCGACCGACATGGGCGCGCTGCAGGAGCGGATCACCTCGACCAACAAGGGGTCGATCACCTCGGTGCAGGCCGTCTACGTGCCCGCGGACGATCTCACCGACCCGGCGCCGGCGACCTCGTTCGCCCACTTGGACGCGACGACCGTGCTCAACCGCGCGATCTCGGAACTCGGCATCTATCCGGCGGTCGATCCGCTCGATTCGACCAGCCGCGTGCTCGAGCCGCGCGTCGTCGGCCAGGAGCATTACGAGACGGCGCGCGCCGTCCAGTCGCTGCTCCAGCGCTACAAGTCGCTGCAGGACATCATCGCGATCCTGGGCATGGACGAGCTGTCCGAGGAGGATAAGCTGACCGTGACCCGTGCGCGCAAGATCCAGCGCTTCCTGTCGCAGCCGTTCCACGTCGCCGAGGTGTTCACCGGCATCCCCGGCAAGTTCGTGCAGATCGAGGACACGATCCGCAGCTTCAAGGCGGTGGTCGAGGGCGAATACGACCATCTGCCGGAAGCGGCCTTCTACATGGTCGGCGGCATCGACGAAGCCGTCGCCAAGGCCGAGAAGCTGGCCAAGGAGGCGTAATCGACTCGGACGGGAAGTTCGGATAGGTTGGTACCGTGAACGTCGACACGCTCTCGATTGCCCGGGACCTGAAGGCCACCGAACTTCCCGCCGCCCAGGCGGAGGCGATCGCCGCCGCGATCGGTCGGGCGGTGACGGACGGGGTCGCCACTAAATCCGACATCCAGCTCATGGAAGAACGGCTCAGCGCGCGGCTGGAAAGTGCGAAGACGCAGTTGCTGACCTGGCTGATGGGCGTCATCGTTGCCACGGCAGGCGTTCTGATCGCCGTGTTGAAGCTGTGATCGATCCGTTGCGCGCGCGCGGTAATTGGGCGATCGCCCAATGCTTCGCCGCCATGTACATTATCGCCTGTATCACGGGCATCGCGCTCAGGACCCTTCGATAGAATGCTGCACTTCGAACTCGTCACGCCCGAAAAGCTGATCCGCTCCGAGGAGGTCCACATGGTCGTGGTCCCCGGCACCGAGGGCGATTTCGGCGTGCTGGAGGGGCATGCGCCCTTCATGTCGACGATCCGCGACGGTGCGCTGTCGATCTACCGCACCGCCGGCGGCCAGCCGGAGCTGGTGCCGATCCAGGGCGGCTTCGCCGAGGTCAACGCCAAGGGGTTGACCGTCCTCGCCGAACAGGCGGGCTAAGCGGCGGAGGCCTCCGGCGCAGGCCGGGGCCCTTCGGTATAGACTTCAGGCTGCGTGAGGCGGGGCGGCCCACGTTAGACAAAGGCGTCGGGGGCGGGCGTGGCTTCCACCCCCACTGTCATCCCCGCGAAGGCGGGGATCCAGACGCGCAGGCCGGCGTGTCGAGCGCCAGCGTCCGCGTCTCTGAAGTCGCGCGTTCGCGGGAATGGCGAGGAGACAGTTGCAGGCGGCTCTGCCATCGCGCGATGATGCCGAAGCACCGGGAGGACGCGCCGGCGCGGGCCGGCGCGATCCGCTCCCACCAGTCGCTACGCCGCGAACAGCGACGGCGCCTTCAACACCACCGTCGCACCCGAGGCATCGGTCACCGCATAGGTGAAGCCGGGCAGCAGGCAGAAGGCGCCGACCTCGCCCTTCGGCGACAGCGCCAGGAAGCCGACCTGCACGCCCTTGATCGCGTCGCCGCGCAATTGCGCGATGTGGCGGACGACCTCTTCGCATGCGCGCTGCGGCGACAGACCGGCGCGCAGGGAGGCGACGACGCGGGCGCTGCCCGAGACGCGCGTCACCTCTTCGCCGAGGCCGGTCGAGGTAGCGCCGCCGACGCCGCGCTCGACGTAGAGGCCAGCACCGACCTGCGGTGAGTCGCCGACGCGCCCGCGCATCTTGAACGCCATGCCCGAGGTGGTGCAGGCGCCCGCCATCCGGCCCGAGGCGTCGCAGGCGAGCAGGCCGATGGTATCGTGGTCGAGCGCGCCGCCGCGCGGGCCGGCATGTGGCCCACGCTTGTTCTCGACATTGGCCTCAGGCTTGTACTGCGAGGTCTTCAGCCATTCGCGCCACGCCTGTTCGGCGGGCGGGGTGAGCAGATCGACCTTCGGAAAACCCTGATCGCGCGCGAAGCGGGTCGCGCCCTCGCCGACCAGCAGCGTGTGCGGCGTCTTGTCCATGACGCGACGGGCGACGGAGATGGCGTGGACCGTATCTTCGAGCGCGGCGACCGCGCCGACGCCGCCGGCATCGTCCATGATCACCGCGTCGAGGGTGACGTGGCCGTCGCGGTCCGGGTAGCCGCCGTAGCCGACCGAATGGTTCTCCGGATCCGCCTCCGGCACCATCGCCGCCGCCTCGACCACGTCGAGCAGCGAACCGCCGGCACGCATCTTCGCGTAACCGGCGGCGTTCGCGGCGGCCCCAAAATCCCAGGTGGAGACGATCGTCGCGCGCGGCGCGGCGGCTTGAGCCGCTGTTCCCGCGGCTATGCCGGTCACGGCCATGCCGCCAAGGAACGTGCGCCGTGTCGTCATCTCTTCACCTTTCAACCGTCATGCCGGACTCGTTCCGGCATCCACCGTGCCGCAAGCGTCACTGGCGTCGATGTTGCGGCACGGTGGACCCCGGAACAAGTCCGGGGTGACGATTCGGTTGATCTTGGCCAGTGGCTCACAAAAAATTATACGGATCGACGTCGACCGTCACGCGCACCTTCGCCGGCCAGTCGAGCGCGCCGAGCCAGCCGCGGATGACGTCCTGCACATCGAGGGCGCGGCGGGCGTGGATGAGCAGGCGGTAGCGGTGACGGCCGCGCAGCATCGCCAAGGGCGCCGGGGCGGGGCCATAGACCGCCATGCCGTCGACGCGGGGGGCGGCGGCGGCAACGGTGCGCGCGATGTCGTGCGCGCAGCCCTGATCCTCGGAACTGACGATGATCGCGGCGTAGCGGCCGAACGGCGGCGCACCGGCGTCGGCGCGTGCCTCCGTCTCCGCGGCGTAGAAGGCCTCGGAATCGCCGGTGACCAGCGCCTGCATCACCTGTGCCGAGGGACTGTGCGTCTGGATGAAGACATGGCCCGGCTTCTCGCCGCGCCCGGCGCGCCCCGACACTTGGCGGATTTGCTGGAAGGTGCGCTCCGCGGCGCGCAGGTCGCCGCCCTCCAGGCCGAGATCGGCATCGACGACGCCGACCAGCGTCAGATTGGGGAAGTGATAGCCCTTGGTCACCAATTGCGTGCCGACGACGATGTCGATGTCGCCGGCTTCCATCCGGCCGACGAACTCCGCCGCCTTGGCCGGGGACCAGATTGTGTCCGAGGTGACGACGGCGACCTTCGCTTCCGGGAACAGCGCGGCGACCTCGTCGGCGATGCGTTCGACGCCGGGGCCGCAGGCGACGAGGCTGTCTTCCGCACTGCATTCAGGGCAGGCGCGTGGTGTCGGCATGACGTGGCCGCAATGGTGGCAGGCGAGGCGGCGGGTCAGGCGGTGCTCGACCATCCAGGCGGTGCAATTGGGGCATTGGAAGCGGTGGCCGCAATTGCGGCACAGGGTCAGCGGGGCATAGCCGCGGCGGTTGAGGAAGAGCAGCGACTGTTCGCCCTTGGCCAGCGTCTCGCCCATCGCCTTGACGAGGCGCGGCGCCAGCCAGCGACCGCGCTCCGGCGGCTCGGCGATCAGGTCGATCGCCTCGATGCTCGGCATTTCGGCCGGGCCATAGCGGCCGGGCAGCTTCAGCTCCTCATAGCGGCCGAGCGTCACCTGCTGGCGCGTCTCGATCGCCGGCGTCGCGCTGGCGAGGATCACCGGGCAGCCTTCGAACTTACCGCGCATCACCGCAACGTCGCGGGCGTGATAATGGACGCCCTCTTCCTGCTTGAAGCTGGTTTCGTGCGCCTCGTCGACGACGATCAAGCCGAGGTTGCGATAGGGCAGGAACAGCGCGGAGCGCGCGCCGACGGTGACCAGCGCCTGGCCGCTGGCGATCGCGCGCCAGGCACGACGGCGCTGGGTCGAGCGTAGGCCCGAATGCCAGGCGACGGGCTCGCAGCCGAAGCGGTCGTGGAAGCGCTTGAGGAAGGGTTCGGTGAGCGCGATCTCGGGCAGCAGCACGAGGGTCTGGCGGCCCTGGCGGATCGCCTCTGCCACCGCCTCGAAATAGACCTCGGTCTTGCCCGAACCGGTGACACCGTCGAGCAGGATCGGGCGGAAGTCGTGCGCGTCGACCGCGCCGCTCAGCGTGTCGGCGGCGGCACGCTGATCGTCCGACAGGATCGGGGCCCCGTACGCCGGGTCGGGCAGGGGATAGGGGCTGTCGATGTCGACCTCGACCGCCTCGATCGCTCCCGCCTTGACCAGGCCGCGGACCACCGCGTCGGAGACGTCGGCGATGGCGGCGAGTTCGCGGATCAGGCCCTGGCGATCGGCGATCCGCTCCAGCGCCTGTTCACGCTGCGGCGTCAGGCGCGGCGGGACAGTGCCGGTGGCGCGATATTCGGTCGCGGTGCGCGCGCCCTCCAGCGCCGAGGTCGACGACAGGGCCATGCGCACCACCGCGGCGGGCGGGGCGAGATAATAGTCCGCGGTCCATTCGACCAGCCGGCGCAGCGGCGCCCCGAGCGGCGGCGCGTCGGCGACGGCAAGCAGGTTGCGCAGGCGGTTATCGCCGACTTCTGCCTCTGACGGCAGCCGCTCCGGTTCCCAGACGACGCCGATCAGCTGGCGGGGGCCGAGCGGCGCGACGACGATCGAGCCGGGCTCGACATGCATGCCGGCCGGCACGCGATAGTCGAGCGGACCGAGGGCGGAGTTGAGAACGAGGACGCGGGCACGGGTCGACATGGCTGTGCCCCATATGGGGCGCCGGCGACTCGGGGGGAAGCAGCCAATGACAGGCGCAATGCCGTCCGGCGCGGGACCGGCGCCGCCGGGCTCGGGCTCAGCCCGGTCGGGTGGCGGACCTCAGGCCGCGCGATGGACCGCCGCGAGCCGCCGTTGGCCGACGCGCGCGCGCTTGGCGGCGTACAGTACGATGTCGGCGCGCCGCGCGAAATCGCGCAGCGAGTGGCATTGATCGTCGAAGGTGGCGATGCCGACCGATCCGGCGCTGGTCATCGTGACGCCGTTCGCCTCGACCGGGATACGCAATGCGGCCTCGATCCGCAGCCGCAATTCGTCGGGCTCGGCGACGAAACGGAGGTCCTCGACGATCAAGGCGAACTCGTCGCCGCCGATCCGCGCCGCCTTGCAGCCGCGCAGCCACGGCTGCGACAGGGCTTGGCCGGTCAGGCGCAGAACGTCGTCGCCCGCCTGGTGGCCGAGCGAATCGTTGATTGCCTTGAACCCATCGAGGTCGATGAGCGCGAGCAGCAGCGGTGTTCCGTCGCGGCGGGCCCGCGCCATCGCCGCCTCCAGCTCGCGATCGAAGGCGGCGCGGTTGGCGATGCCGGTCAGCGCGTCGGTATCGGCCGAACGGCGGAGCTGCACCTCGAGCCGATGTCGGGCGGTGATGTCCTGGAAGACACCGACGATGGCGGTGACGGTGCCGTCGACCTGTTCGGGCTCGCCCATCGCACGGACCCGGATCGCGCGACCGTCGGCGGTGACGAGATCGGTTTCGATGTCGAAGGGTTGTCCGGTGGAAATGGTGTTCTGGACCGTCTCGGCGACACCGCCGCGGGCATGCGGCGGATAGAAGGCCAGCGCGCTGTCCAGATCGGGCTTGGTTTCGAACGGCAGGCCGTGGATGCGATAGACGTTGTCGGACCATTCCAGCGCCTGGTCCGCCAGCGACAGCCGCCACGATCCGATCGCGGCGATCCGTTCCGCCTGGCGGAAGATGCGATCCTTGGCGGCGAGCTGCGCGACCAGTTCCTCACCGACCGTGGCGATGCGGATCGCCTCCAGCGCGGTGCGGCGGGCGGCGATCAGCGCCTCGGCCAGCGTCGCAAGGTGGCGCAGCGCGGCATAGCCGGCGCTGTTCAGCGAGCGCGGATGCGAATCGATGACGCAGAGCGTGCCGATCGGCAGGCAGGCACCCTTGCCGTCGATCGTGTGGATGGCGGTGCCGGCATAGAAGCGGCTGCCCGCATCGGTAACGAGCGGGAAGTGGGCAAAGCGCGCATCGGCGGCGAGATCGGGCACGACCAATGGCACGTCATAGCGGATCGTATGGTCGCAGAAGGCGACATCGCGATCGACCTGGCGCGGGGCAGGAGCGTTGGATGCCTTGATCCAGACCTGATCGCGGTCGACCAGGTTGAGCAGTGCGGTCGGACAGCCCAGCATCTCGGCGGCCAGCGCCACCAGGGCGTCGAATTCACGCATCGGCGCGCTGTCGATCAGCGCCAGGTCATGAAGGGCGGCGAGACGCGCGTTTTCGTCGAACGGGCGGTCGATGAGCGGCTGTTCGGTCACCCATCAGCTTTGAGGGAAAAGTGGTTTAAAAAGTCTTTGCGATAGCAGTCGCGCCGCCCAAGATGCGACGGAATGAACGACGATCGCCCCGCCTCCATGCGCTGGGCCGAGCATCTGGCCCATGGTCGCCGCCGCTCGGCGCATACCGTCCGTGCCTATCAGGCCACGGCCGAGCGGCTGGTCGCCTTCCTTCAGACGCATCGCGGCGAACGGGTCGACGACGCGGCGCTGCTGCGCGTCGAGGCCGCCGAGTTGCGAGCCTTTCTGGCGCATCGGCGCGGCGAGGGGCTGGGGCAGGCGTCGGCGGCGTGCGAACTGTCGGCCGTGCGCGGCTTCCTGACCTTCGTCGGGGGCACGATGCCGAAGCTGACGGGACCGCGCGTCAAGAAGGGCGTGCCGCGGCCGGTCGCGCCGCACGAGGTGCTGGCACTCGCCGGCGAGGTGGCGGACGATGCCCGCGAGGACTGGATCGGGCGGCGCGACTGGGCGGTGCTGCTGCTGCTCTACGGCGCCGGGCTGCGCATCGGGGAGGCGATGGCGCTGACCGGCGCGGCGCTGCCGTTGGGCGAGACTCTGGTGGTCACCGGCAAGCGTGCCAAGACGCGGATCGTGCCGCTGCTGCCGCAGGTCCGCGCGGCGATCGAAGCCTATGTCGCGGCCGTCCCCTATGAACTGGAGCGCACCGCGCCACTGTTCCGCGGCGCCAAGGGTGGGCCGCTGGCGCCCGGCGTCGTGCGGCGGGCGGTGCAGGGCGCGCGTGGCCGGCTCGGCCTGTCGGAGCGAACGACGCCGCACGCGCTGCGCCACAGTTTCGCGACGCATCTGCTGGGCCGGGGCGCGGACCTGCGCCAGCTGCAGGAATTGCTCGGCCATGCCAGCCTGAGCTCGACCCAGGTCTATACCGCGGTCGATGCGGCCCATCTGCTCGACGTCTACCGCCACGCCCATCCGCGGGCGTGACGGGCGGGTGAGACTCAGTCGCGCCCGGCGCGCGGCTTCCAGGTCATGACCCGCCATAGATAGCCGAGGACGATCACCACCGTCAGCACGATCGCGGCTGGGCCGACATAGCGGTCCAGCGCGGCATAGTTGCTGCCGAGATAATAGCCGGCGGCGGCGAGGATCGTGTTCCAGATCGCGCTGCCGGCGAAGGTCCCCAGCAGGAACCGCCACAGCGGCATGCCCGTCATCCCCGCGGGCAGCGAGACGAGCGTGCGGAAGGTCGGCATGAAGCGGAACACGAATACCACCCAGCCGCCGTGATGGAGGAAGAAGCGGTGCAGCCGCTCGACATCCTCCCATTCCATCGTCAGCCAGCGACCGTGGCGGTCGACCATCGGGCGGAAGCGCCGGTAGCCGATGTGGCGGCCGACGAAATACCAAAAATAATTGCCTGCTGTCGTGCCCGCCGTGCCCCAGGCAATCAGCGGCACCAACGCCATGTCGCCGCGTGCCGCCGCCATGCCGCCGAGGCCCATGATCACCTCCGACGGGATCGGCGGCACGATGTTCTCCAGCGCCATCAGCAGGAAGATGCCGAGGTAGCCGCCCCAGGCGATGGCATCGAGGATCAAGGCGGTCATCCGCGGAAATCCTGCCGCCGGCCGGTCAGCCGCGCTCCGCGACCTGTCGCTCGATCGCGTCCCAGATCAGGCCGGCGACGTCGGTGCCGTCGAACCGCTCGATCGCGACGATCCCGGTCGGCGAGGTGACGTTGATCTCGGTCAGCCATTCGCCGCCGATCACGTCGATGCCGACGAACAGCAGTCCGCGCCGCTTCAGCTCCGGCGCCAGCGCCGCGCAGATCTCCCGCTCGCGCGCGGTCAGTTCGGTCTTCTCCGCCGAACCGCCGACCGCCAGATTGGAGCGGATCTCGCCCTCGCCGGGCAGGCGGTTGATTGCGCCGACCACCTCGCCATCGACCAGGACGATGCGCTTGTCGCCCTTCGCCACCGCCGGCAGAAAGGCCTGGATCATATGTGGCTCGCGCCAGGTCTGGTTGAAGACCTCGATCAGCGCGGACAGGTTGGCGCCATCCGATCCGACACGGAATATCGCCTTGCCGCCGTTGCCGTGCAGCGGCTTGACGACGATCTCGCCATGTTCCGCGAGAAAGGCACGCGCCTCCTCCAGGCTGCGGGTGACCAAAGTCGGCGGCATGAAGCGCGCATAGTCGAGCACGAACACCTTTTCCGGCGCGTTGCGGACGCTGGCCGGATCGTTGACGACGAGGGTGCGGTCGGCGATCCGCTCGAGCAGATGCGTCGCGGTGATATAGCCGAGATCGAAGGGCGGATCCTGCCGCATCAGCACCACGTCCGCCTGATCGCCCAGATCGAGGCTGACCGGCGCGTCGAAGCGGAAGTGGTCGCCGGCGCGACCGGCCTCTGGCCGCTGCACGGTGACCGGATGCGCTTTCGCCCAGACGCGGCCGTCGCGATAGTTCAACGCATCGGCGGTGTAATGGAACAACCGGTGGCCGCGCGCCTGGGCGGACAGCATCAGCGCGAAGGTCGAATCCCCCGCGACGTTGATCGTCTCGAGCGGGTCCATCTGGACGGCGACGGAAAGCGGCATGGTTCCTCCGGTGGCTGCGCGACCCGTCAGGTAGGGGCGCGGCCGCCGCTTGTCAGCAGGCGATGGGACTTCGCCGCCGCCGCGTCGCGCCGATCAACTTACGACGCGGAAGGAATAGCTGTATTCACTCTGCGGCGCGCCGGTGACGCCGGTGATCCGCACGGTATAGCTGACGCCGGTCTGCAAACCGGTGACCCGCCATTGGACGTTGTTGGCGACGCCATAGCCGTCATTGTCGCTGGTCACGTCGGTGACCGGCAGCGCGCCAGACGGGCCGGTGACGGTGATCGTCGCATTGGTGAAGTGGACGTTGGCGTTGGCGCCGAACGCGCTCGACGTACCGGCGACGACGCTGAACGACAGATAGCTCGACAGGCTGAAATAGCGTGCCGGATAGTCACCCGACGGGTAAGCGACATAGGCGGGCAAGCCGGTCGGCACGGCGACGCCAGTGGTGAAGTTGAAGACGCGCATCGACGCCGCGCTTGCCCGGCTGCCATCGGGTAGGACCAAAGCCACGCGGCCGTAGGAGGTCTTGCCCAGGAACGGGTCGAGGATCCAGCGGCGGTGGCCGATCGACGCGCTGCCGCCCTCGGTAAGCCATAGGCCGAGATAGCTGTCCTCGCTGTCGAAGGCGAGGCCGGTGCCCCAGCCGCCGATCAGATTGCTCGACCCCGCCGCGGTGGCGCCGCTTGCCGAATAGCAGGTCCAGCTGGTCGGCGGGGTGTGGCTGAGCTGTTTGTTGACCGCCATCATCAGCGAGGAGTCGGCTTCCGCTGCATCCTCGGCCTCGGAATAGCTCACCGCGGGCAGTTGATGCAGCGCGCGGATCGCGTTGAGCCGGGCAAGGAAGTCGGCCTTGACCGTGGCCTTGAGCGTACCGGCGCGGCAAGTCGCGGCATCGGGCTGCACGTCATAGAGCGCGGCGGCCGCCGCCGCCCAGGTCGTCGGCGTCGCGGTTGGCGTAGGTGTCGGTGTCGGGGCGGGGGTGGGGGATGGCGTCGGCGACGCGGTGGGCGCAGGCGTCGGGCTTGGGGTCGGCGTGGTGACGATCGGCACCGCGCTGCCTGCACCGGTGGCGCTGCTGTCGCCGCTGCTGCCGCTGCCGCCGCATCCGGCGAGTGCCATCAAAAGCGCCGTTGCGGCGCCGGTCCTACCCGTTCGCATGATCTGCAAATTAGCGGCGCGAATATTGACAAGATCTTGATCCGGCTGGCGTTTCATCTTCCCGACGGCACGGCTTGGCGCGCAGCCTCAAGATCCCGCCCGGCCAATCGCGCCCTATGCGGTCAATAGCCGATCCAGGCATTCTCGATATGTCGCGGTCGTGCGCCGGGGGCGAGCAGGATGACGTCGATGCGAATGTCCTCACCCGCCGTGGCGTAGCGCGGTATCAGCAGCTCCGCCGCCGCGGCAACACGGGCAAGCCGCCGTTCGTCGATTGCCATATCCAGTTCCGTCGGGGTGCGGCGCATTTTCACCTCGACGAAGGCGATCAGTGCGCCGCGACGAACGATCAGGTCCACCTCGCCGGCGGGCGTCCGGACGCGCCGGTCGAGGATGCGCCAGCCCTTCAGCCGCAGCCACCATGCTGCCAACCGCTCGCCGCGCCGGCCGGCGGCTTCCGCGGCGCGGCGAGCCTGTGGGGTAAGGCGGCGCGAAGGCATGCCGCAGCGTGGCGAAGCGCGACGTCGGGATCAAGCCGGCCGTCGGCAGGCGTGGCGTTTGTGACACGGATATGGCCAAATCCACGCCATTGCTTGCAATGGTATTGCAGAGGCATTGACCGATGTAACCAATATGATGAGGTTCTGTCTCGCTGACCTTCGACAATCCGGCGGTGCGATCAAAGGGGTAGATTATGCTTCGTTTGACCACTACCTCCACCTTGGCCCTCGCGGCCGCGATGACGATCGCCGCGCCAGCCTTCGCGCAGCAGCAGATTACCGGTACCGTCCAGGACGATACCAATGCCCCGGCAGCGGGCCTGCCCGCCGACTCGGTCCAGCAGTCGTCAGCCGACCGCGCGGCGGCCATCGACGGCGCGCCGAGCCGCGGCACGCGGGACGACGGCGGCGAGATCGTCGTCACCGGCACGCGCATCGTCCGCCCCAATCTGACGGCGGCGGCGCCGATCACCTCGGTTACCTCGGCGGATATTCGCGCGCAGGCGCCGCTCAACGTCGAGGAAGTGCTCAACCGGTTGCCGCAGGTCGCGCCCGACAGCCAGCAGAATTACCAGGATTCGGACGGTCGCCAGCGGATCAAGCTGCGCAGCCTGGGCTTCGAGCGCACGCTGGTGCTGGTCGACGGCAAGCGCCTCGGTACGCAGAACGGCGAAGACACCAACATGATTCCGGTGACGCTGCTCGAGCGCGTCGACGTCCTTACCGGAGGCGCCTCGTCCGTCTACGGCTCCGATGCGGTGGCGGGGGTCGTCAACTTCATCATGAAGCAGAATTTCACCGGCGTGCGGATCGACGCGAACTACAATTTCTACAATCACGTCAATCAGTCGAACATCGTCTCCTCGACCGCGCAGGCGACAGGCTTTTCGCCGCTGCTCGGCCATGTCAACGACGGCGGCCGGGCCGACGTGGCGCTGACCGCCGGGACATCGCTGTTCGACGGCAAGTTCAACGTCGAGGGCTTCCTCAACTACCGGCATGCCGATCTGGTGCCCTATGACGCCCGTTCGACCTCGGCATGCCAGCTGTTGCAGACCGGCAAGGACGGGCCGCTCAGCTGTTCGCTGTCGACCTATTCGACGAGCGGTTACGTGACCCCGCTGGCCGGAGCCAATGCCGGCACCGCCTATGTCAACAACCCCAATGGCACGCGCGCCTTCGTCCCCTACGGCATCGGCGCGGGCAATGCCGCCAACCCGTACGACGGCTATTCCTACCAGCGACAGGACAATCGCGTGAACGCCGGCGGCTTCGTGACGCTGAAGCTGGCGCCGGAATATGAGGTGTACGGATCGGCGCTGTGGTTCCGCGACCGGTCGATCAACCGCGTGCCGACGCGCGTCTTCGCCGCCGCCAATTACGGCTCCGACCCCTTCCAGGTGAACTGCAACAACCCGTTCCTGTCCAGCCAGCAGGCGGGCATCCTGTGCGGCGCGGCAGCCGGAACCGGCACGCTGGTCCCGGTCGACGTCCGCTACCGCTTCACTGCCCCCTATCTGGACGACGTCTATACCAACAGCGGCATCCGCACGACGGGCGGGCTGCGCGGCAAGGTCGGCGACGCCTGGAGCTATGACATCGGCGGCGTCTACGCGCGCAACCAGCAGATCTGGAATTCGTCGCGGCTGCCCGATTTCACGCGCATCAACAATGCGCTGAACGTCGTCACCGTGAACGGCACGCCGACCTGCGTGTCGGGCGGCGCCTGCGTCCCGTTCGACGCCTTCTCCGCCGGCAACGGCAATCAGGCGCTGATCAGCTACATCTACGGTGGCCAGGATCCCGCCATCCAGAAGACGGTCAACATCCTGTACGACGTGCAGGCCAACATGACCGGCGACCTCGGCAAATATGGCATCACCTCGCCGTTCGCCAAGGATGGCCTCGCCTTCGCGCTGGGTACCGAATATCGCAAGGACCGCTTGCTCACGAGCCTGACGCAGGGCTTCATCGACGATTACGGCGGCAGCCCGGTCGACCGCAGCCAGGATGTCTGGGAGTCGAACATCGAGGTGCAGGCGCCGCTGGTGCAGGAGCGTCCGTTCGCGCATCTGGTGCAGGCCAACGGCGGCTATCGCGTCTCCAAGTACAGCAGCAATCCCGATACGTTTTCGACCTGGAAGCTGGAGGGCCTGTATGCGCCGGTCAGCGATCTGACCTTCCGCGCCTCGTTCAACAAGGCGCAGCGGGCGCCGACGGTGGTCGAGGCGTTCCAGGCGTCGAACATCAGCTTCTCGAAGCAGGGCGGGTCGCAGAACGATTTCTGCGCGCCGGTGCCGCGCCAGATCCAGGATCCGAACAACCCGGGCAAGACGATCACCACCACCGCACCGCTCGCCTCGCAGGCGGTGTGCGCGGCGACCGGCCTGTCGTCGGCGCTGTACGGCAGCCCAACCCTGCTGTGCCCGAACAACCAGTGCACCGTGCGCTCGGGCGGCTTCACCGCCGATCCCGAAACCGCCTATACCCAGACCTACGGGCTGGTGGTGAAGCCGCGCTTCGTGAAGGGGCTGGTCTTTTCGGTCGATCGCTACCGCATCAAGATCAACAACTCGCTCGGCTACAACGACGACAGCTATTATACGGACGGCTGTCTGCGTTCGAACGGCGACCCCTTCTTCTGTTCGGGCATCGTCCGTGCTGCCAACGGCACGCTCTACGCGGCGGCGGCGAACAACCCGACCAGCGGCTTCATCCGTGCCGGCACGACCAATTACTACTATTCGATCGCGCGCGGCTGGGATTTCCAGGGCAGCTATGCCCTCAGCCTCGGCGGGGCCGGGCGGCTGGACTTCGACTTCAACGGCTCGATCACGACCTTCGCCGGAGGCCAGGATTCGCCGGTCCAGCCGAAGCGCAACTGCACCGGTTATTTCGGCAACGGCTGTGGCCAGCTGATCCCGAAATGGGCGCACGGTCTGCGGTCGACCTATTCGACGCGCGACAATGTCTTCAACGCGTCGTTCAACTGGCGCTACGTCGGCTCGCTGACCAATGCCAACAACGCGTCCGACCCGGCGATCAACGGCGCGTCGTCGGCCAATCCGAACCCCGCGCAGACGACCTTCTACCGGATCGCGCCGGTCAATTACTTCGACCTCGCGCTGACCTTCAACATCGCCCGGCGCTTCGCCTTCCGTGTGATCGCGAACAACCTGCTCGACAAGAACCCGCCGATCCTGCCGAATTCGTACAACATCTCGCTGGCGCGCAACAACACGATCCCGCAGCGGTACGACTCGCTGGGCCGCCAGATCGCGATCGGCACGACAATCCAGTTCTGACGACCGGAGCGGGAGGTGCGGGACCGGCGCCCCTCCCGCTCGCAGGCGGGTCAGTTGTCCTTCAGCGCCAGCGCCCGCGCATACAGCGCCTTGCGATCGACGCCGAAACGCTTCGCCACCTCGCCGGCGGCCTTGGCGGCGGGCAGGCGGGTGAGGGCCTCGGCAAGGGCGGCGTCGGCATCCTCGATCGGCGGTGGCGCGGCTTCGCCCGGCGGCGCGACGACGATCGCGATCTCGCCCTTGGGCGGCGCCTCGGCATAGCGCGCGGCGAGGCTGGTCAACGTGCCGGTGACTGCTTCCTCGAACCGCTTGGTGATCTCGCGCGTGACCGCCGCCTCGCGATCACCCAGCCCCTCGGCCAATGCGGCGAGGCAGGCGGACAGGCGCGGCCCCGATTCGTAGATCACCAGGGTGGCACGGACGGCGGCGATCTCCGCAATGGCATCAGCACGTGCCTTGGCCTTGGCGGGCAGGAAGCCGAGGAACAGGAAGCGATCGGTCGGCAGGCCGGCGAGGGTGAGCGCGGCGACGGCGGCGCAGGGGCCGGGAATGGTGACGACCGTGTGGCCGGCGGCGCGTGCGTCGCGCACCAGCTTGTAGCCGGGGTCGGAGATCAGCGGGGTTCCCGCATCGGAGACGAGCGCAACCGCCTCGCCGGCCATGCGCGCGATCAGGCCGGGACGCACGCCTTCGGCATTATGGTCGTGATAGGGGACCATCGGCCGCTTGACGCCGATATGGCGGAGCAGCCCGGCGGTGACGCGGCTGTCCTCGACGGCGATGACGTCGGCGCGCGCCAGAATGTCGGCGGCGCGGGGGGATAGGTCAGCGAGATTGCCGATCGGGGTCGCGACGATGTACAGGCCGGGTTCGAGAACATTCACGGGGACGGTCATGGCAGAGGCGGGAACGATTGGACAGCCTGCGCAGGCGTGGCGGCGCGGCTTCGCCCTGATAGCGGCAACGGCGCTGGGTGCCTGTTCAACGGTAGTGCCGCGCGCGCCGATCGAGGCGCCGGAGCGCCAGCCGACCCGGCCGCAGACAAGCCGGCCGGAGCCGGTCGATCAGGGCCTGCCTCGCGACACGCAGCGCAATCGCGTCGCGCTGCTGGTGCCGCTGACCGGCAGCAACGCGGGCGTCGGGCGATCAATCGCCAATGCGACGATGCTGGCGGTGCTCGACACCGGAACCGACAAGGTGCGGATCACCAATTACGACACCGCGACCGGCGCGGCGGCGGCGGCGAGCCGTGCGATTGCCGACGGGGCGCAGCTGATCCTCGGCCCGTTGCTCGCCGACGACGTGCGCGCGGTTGCGCCGGTGGCCAAGGCGGCGAACGTGCCGGTGCTCAGTTTCTCCAACGACGCCAGCGTCGGCGGCAACGGCGTCTATCTGATGGGATATGTGCCGGCCCAATCGATTGCGCGGGTCGTCGCGTATGCGCGCAGCCGTGGCGTGACCAGTTTTGCCGGGCTGGTGCCCAACGGCCTGTATGGCGAACGGGCGTCGACCGCCTTCCTGCGCAGCGTCGAGGGCGCGGGCGGCCAGGTCGTGTCGCTGCAGACCTACGGCCGCACCAACGGCGGCGTGCAGGCGGCGGTGACCAGGCTGGCGGCGAAGGCGCCCTATGGCGCGGTGCTGATCGCCGACGGCGGCGCGACCGCCGCCGCCGCGGCACCGCTGGTCAAGCGCGGCAGCGGCGCGGGCACGCGCGTGCTCGGTACCGAGTTGTGGAATTCGGAAAGCGGCATCGCCGCACGGCCCGGCCTGTCGGGTGCCTGGTTCGCTAGCGTCGGCAACGGCCTCTACCGGCAATATGCCACCAAATACCGCGCCCGCTACGGCGCCGCGCCCTATCGTCTGTCGAGCCTGGGCTATGATGCGGTGCTGCTGACGGTCCGGATCGCGCGCGATTGGCCGGTCGGCCGCGCCTTCCCCGAATCCCGCTTGCGCGACGGTGACGGCTTTGCCGGCATCGACGGCGCGTTCCGCTTCGGCCGGGACGGGGTCGCCGAGCGCGCGCTCGAGGTGGAGGAGATCCGCGACGGTCAGGTGATGACGGTCTCGCCGGCGCCGACCGGCTTCGGGGGCTAAGTGGCAGGGGGCCGCGCGCCCGAGGGCGCGTAAGGCGCACATCGCTGCGCCGGTGTTCTTCGTCGCGCAATCGACCAACACGGCGGCTTCGTCCGTCACCCGCTCACGGTTGCGATCCTCAATCGGGTATCGCGTACGGATTTTGTTGCGCTGGCCGCACGCCTCGTCTCTGCCGTAGGGGGGCAATCGCGGTGTTCGCGTCTGACGCCCGCCCTGCCACGGCTTGGCGCCGCCAACCGCTGACGGACGATAGGGAGGCGTGGCGAATACGCCGACGCGATCTCGACACCGACGCGCCCACCGCCTATCGCGCATCCACAAGACACACCGACACAAGGGGAAGACATGCCCGCCGCCAGCCAGGTTCTCGATCGCGTCCTCGTCCTCGAGATGGTGCGGGTCACCGAAGCGGCGGCCATCGCCGCCTCCACCCTGGTCGGGCGCGGCGACGAAAAGGCGGCCGACGCCGCCGCCGTCGAGGCGATGCGTGCCGCGCTGAACGAGCTGTACATGGACGGCACCGTGGTGATCGGCGAGGGCGAGCGCGACGAGGCGCCAATGCTGTACATCGGCGAGAAGGTCGGCACCGGGAAGGGGCCGGAGATCGACATCGCGCTCGATCCGCTGGAAGGTACGACGATCTGCGCCAAGGCGGGGCCGAACAGCCTGGCGGTGCTGGCGATCGCCGAAAAGGGCGGCCTGCTCAATGCGCCCGACGTCTATATGGACAAGATCGCGGTCGGCCCCGGCCTGCCTGCCGGCGTGATCGACCTCGACAAGACGCCGACCGAGAATGTCCAGGCGATCGCCGCGGCGAAGGGCGTCAAGCCCAGCGACATCATCGCCTGCGTGCTCGACCGGCCGCGGCACGAAGCGCTGATCGCCGAACTGCGCGCGCTCGGCGTCGGCGTGATGCTGATCGGCGACGGCGACGTCGCCGGCGTGATCGCCACCGCCGATCCGGAAACCACGATCGACGTCTACATGGGCTCGGGCGGCGCGCCGGAGGGCGTGCTCGCCTGCGCTGCGCTGCGCTGCGTCGGCGGCCAGTTCAAGGGCCGGCTGCTGTTCCGCAACGACGACGAGCGCGCGCGGGCGCGCAAATGGGGCATCGAGGACCTCGACAAGCAGTACGACCTCAAGGAACTGGCGCGCGGCGACTGCATCTTCGCGGCGACCGGCGTCACCGACGGGTCGCTGCTCGAAGGCGTCAAGCGCAAGAAGGGCAAGATGACTACCGAGAGCGTGGTGATGCGCGCTTCGTCGGGTACGGTGCGCTGGGTCAAGGGCGAGCATCGCCTCGACTGATGATCGCCAAGGCGCTCGCCGCGCTGCTGTGCGGCTATGCGCTGTTCGTCCTGTGGCGCGGGCGGCTGTGGCTGCCGGTGACGCTGCCGATCGGCGCGCGGCACGCCCGCTGGGCGGCGGGGTTGTGGCTTGGCTATGGCCTGCCGGCGCTGGTGGCCTTGGCGATCTGGGGAAAGCTGGCGACGATTGGCGGGCTGGCGGTGGAGTTCGCGCCGCTGGCGCGGGCGATCGACCTGTTGCCCGGGATGATCGGCTTCGGCACCGTTGCGGCCGGCCTGGCGGGCGGCAGCGCGTTGGGGCTGGTCGCGACCTGGTGGCGGGCGCGGCGGGGCCGGGCGCCCTGGACCGCCGGCGATGCGCGCTCGATCATGCCGCAGGACGGCGGCGAGTTGCTGCCTGCGGCACTGCTCGCGGTCAGCGCCGGAGTGACGGAGGAGCTGTTCTTCCGCCTCGCCCTACCGCTGGCCGTGGCGATGCTCAGCGGATCGGGGCTGGCGGGGTGTGTCGTCGGTACCGGCTGTTTCGCGCTTCAGCACCGCTATCAGGGCTGGATCGGCGTGGTCGCCACGGCGATCGGCGGCGCGTTGATGACGGGGCTCTATTTTGGCAGCGGCGGGCTGTGGCTGCCGATCGTCGCGCACGCCCTGACCGACCTCAACGCGCTGGTGCTGCGGCCAGCGGTCAGCGCATGGCTACGGCGTCGCCGTCGATAGGCACGCCGCGCGCCGCCGCGGCGGCGTGAAGCCGGTCGCGCAGCGCAGGGGCGAGGGGCGCGACGATATAGCCGCTGGCCAGATCGCCGATCATGATCGACTGGTCCGCCGGCGCGCGCCGCCAATGGAGCGCGATGGCGCAGCAGAGCATCGCGTCGAGCCTGTCCTGGTCCGCCTTGCGCGGTCGGGGATGCTGCGCGGCCTCGCGACACCAGGCGGCGGGTTCGGCCAGGCCCCAGCGGTCGAATTGCGCGGCGGCGGCGAGGGCGACGCGGCGCCAGTCGTCGGGCCGGAAGCGGGCGTTGGCGGGATTGTATTTGGCGGCCGTCTTGCGGCCGGCATGGCTCGCGTTGAAGGCGGGAATGGCGAGGGCGGGGAACACCTCCATGACATAGCGTCCGTCCGGCGCCTGCTGTGCGGCGAGCGGATCGTCGGTCGCGCCGAGCGCGTCGAGGAACGGCCAGACCGGCGCGGCGTCGCAGAACATGCCGGTTTTGGCGCGGCTGGCGGGCTGGACGCCGCCACCCAGCCAGCTGATCGCCGCCGCCGCGACGCGCTCCGCCGGGCGCATGCCGGTCGGGTTGTTCACGATCGTCGGCTGGTCGAGGGCGATCAACGTATAGTCGCCGGCGACGACCTCGATGAAGGCGAGGGCGTCGGCGAAACGGGCAAGACGCGGCGGGTGGAAGGTCGCGGTGCCGTCGTGCGCGAGGGTCACGGCGCAGATCGCACCCGGCGCGCGCGGATTGTCGGTCCAGGCCGAGTCGAAGCCGATGAAGGTCTCCGCTGCCCTCACCCTTCCGGCGCTCCGCGCCTCCCTCCCTCTCCCGACGGGAGAGGGAAAGGCCGCCGCAGGCGGCGAAGGGTGAGGGTGGGGCGAACCTTCAATTCTTCAGCCGCCACCCGGTGCGGAAGATCCAGCCGACCACCGCCAGGCACAACAACAGGAAGCCGGCCGTCACGCCCAGGCTAATCAGCACCGGAACGTCGCCGGTGCCGAAGAAGCTCCAGCGGAAGGCGCTGACGAGATAGACGACCGGGTTGAACAGCGTGACCGTCCGCCACGGCTGCGGCAGCATGTCGATCGAATAGAAGACGCCGCCGAGAAAGGTCAGCGGCGTCACCACCAGCGTCGGCACGAAGTTCAGTTGCTCGAAATTCTTCGCCCAGATGCCGATGATGAACCCGAACAGCGAAAACGCCAGGCTGGTCAGGATCAGCAGCGCGGCCATGGCGACGGGATGGTCGACGCGCACTTCGACGAAGGCGGTGGCGGTGGCGAGGATGACGAGGCCGATCGCCACCGACTTGGTGGTCGCCGCGCCGACGAAGCCGATCACCATCTCCATCGCCGAGATCGGCGCGGACAACAGTTCGAAGACGGTACCGGTGAATTTGGGGAAGTAGATGCCGATCGAGGCGTTGCTGACACTCTGCACCAGCAGCGACGACATGATCAGCCCGGGGACGAGGAAGCTGCCATAAGCGACGCCGCCGACCTCCTGGATACGGCCGCCGAGCGCGCCGCCGAAGATGATGAAGTTGAGGCTGGTCAGCAGGACCGGCGTGATCAGGCTTTGCCACACCGTCCGCAGCGCCCGCGCCATTTCGAAGCGATAGATCGCCCAGATGCCGTTGAGATTCATGCTGCGCGGGCTCCGACCAGATCGACGAAGATGTCCTCAAGGCTCGACTTCGACGTCTCGAGATCCTTGAAGGCGATGCCCTGCTCCGCCAGCGCGCGGAGCAGCGACGGGATGCCGGTATGCTCCTCCGTCGCGTCGAAGACGTAGCGCAGAGTCTTGCCGTCATTCTCGAGGCTGAGGTGCCAGCGTTCGAGGCCAGGCGGCACGGCGGTCATCGGTTCGACCAAGGTCAGGTCCATCTCGCGCTTGCCGAGCTTGCGCATCAGCGTCGCTTTGTCCTCGACCAGCAGCAACTGGCCCTTGGCAATGACGCCGACGCGGTCCGCCATCTCCTCGGCCTCCTCGATATAGTGGGTGGTCAGGATGATGGTGACACCGCGGGTCCGCAGGCCGTGGACCAGCTTCCACATGTCGCGGCGCAGCGCGACGTCGACGCCGGCGGTCGGTTCGTCGAGGAACAGGATGTCGGGCTCGTGGGCGAGCGCCTTGGCGATCAGGACGCGGCGCTTCATGCCGCCGGACAGCTCCATGACCTTGGCGTCGCGCTTGTCCCACAGCGACAGGTCGCGCAGCACCTGCTCGATATGCGCCGGATCGGGGCCGCGGCCGAACAGGCGGCGCGAATAGCTGACGGTGGCCAGCACCGTCTCGAACATGTCGACCGACAGTTCCTGCGGCACCAGCCCGATCATCCGGCGTGCTGCCTTGAAGTCGCGAACGGCGTCGTGGCCGCCGACGGTGATCGTGCCGGTGGAGGGGGTGACGATGCCGCAGACGATGCTGATCAGCGTCGTCTTGCCGGCGCCGTTCGGGCCGAGCAGCGCGAAGATCTCGCCCCTGTTGATCGTCAGGTCGACGCTAGCGAGGGCGGTGGTGCCGCTCTTGTACGTCTTCGAGACGCCGGCAATGGCGAGGATCGGTTCGGTCATGAGGCCCCCTGATTTTCGCCGGAGATAGGGTGGCGAGCCGGCGGTTGGAAGGGAGCGCAGGCCGGTTGAAAGGTCACAAAGGTCACGCATACGGATTGGGCACCGACCTCATCCGCCATCTGAGGAACCGGCGCTAAGCCTAGCGTATGGCAGTGAAAGGGGTCAGTGCCCCCGCGCCGCTGCGATCGCCCGTTCGAGATCGGCCACGGGCAGCGCGCCGGACAGCATCTGGTCGCCGACGATCCAGGTCGGGGTGCCGGTGACGCCGAGCTTCGCCGCGACGTCCATGTTCTTCGCGATCTCCTGGTCCAGCACCGGCGCGTTACTGCCGGGCAGGGCGACGCCGGTCCTTGCAGCGGTGGCGGCGATCGACGCTTCGCTGACCGGCCCCGCGGCGTAGAGCGCCTCGTGGAAGGCGCCGAACTTGCCCTGTTGCGCCGCGGCCAGGCTGGCGCGCGCCGCCGGGCGGCTGGTCGGTCCGAGGATCGGCAGCTCGCGGTACACGACGCGCAATCCGGGATCGCGCTTGATCAGGTCGGCGATCATCGGCAGCGACGCCCGGCAATAGCCGCAATTATAGTCATAGAATTCGACCAGCGTCACGTCGCCCTTGGGATTGCCCGCCCAGGCACCCGCGAAGGGCGTAGCGATCGCGTCGCGGTTGGCGGCGACCGCCTTGCCCGATTCGCGGTTCTGCAGGGTCTGCATCGCCTGCACGATGATTTCCGGATGGGTGACGACATAATCGCGGACGACGCGTTCGATACCGGCGCGACCGGGGACGGGCGCGGCAAAGCGGTCGACGCTCCACACCGCACCGGCACCGACGACGGCGCCGAGCGCCGCGACGGCGATGAGGGAGGAGGTCTTCACTTGCGCTTATACTTCTTCGGATTGTCGTCCATGTCGTTCTGCGCCGCCATGGCGATGTCCTGCGCGCGAATCCAGTCCGGCGTGTTCTGCGGGATGCCGGCCATGGCGTAGCGCGCGCTCTGTGCGGCGGTGCGCTGATCGCCGTTCATGCTCGCCCGCTCGGCGGTCGCCAGCGCGGCGCGCGCCGTGTCGCCGGTCAGTTCATAGGCGGTGCCGAGCTGGTACCAGGCAAAGGGATTGTCGTCGTCGCGCTGCGTCGCGATGCGCAGCACCTTGATCGCTTCCGGATAATTGGCCTTGTCCTCGGTGGCGATCAGCGCATGGCCGAAGGTGGTGGCGATCAGCGGGTTGTTGCCCGACCCCTGGGTCGCACGGCGCAGCGGCACCAGCGCTGCGGCAGGCTGCCCCGCCTCGAGCAGGATCTGGCCGCGAATCTCGAGGAAATAAGGATCGTCGGGCTGCGCCTTCAGCAACGCGGCGGATTCGGCATCGGCTTTGTCGGGATAGCCGGCCTTGTGATAGGCATAGGCGCGCGCATAATGCGCGTAGACCGAGCCGTCGCTCTCCGGAAAATCTTGCAGCGTGCGTTCGGGCGGCAGCACATAGCCTTCCAGCTTCGCCTTCACCCGGCGGAAGCGTTCCTCCAGCGCAGCGTCGGGCGGCTTGTTCCACGCCGGCGACGCCTGCAGGTCGGCAGTCAGATGCTGGATGCGCTCGCCCGACAGCGGATGCGTCTGCATGAACGGGTCGATATTCTCGACGCCGTAGCGATATTCCTCCTGCTGCAGGCGCTTGAAGAAGCTGACCATGCCCTTGCCGCTGACCCCGGCGGCGTTGAGGAAGCGGACGCCGGCGGCGTCTGCGGTGGTTTCCTGCGTGCGGCTGAAGGCGAGATATTTGCCCAGGCCCGCCTGCTGGCCGAGCGCCATCAGCCCGGCGCCCGCCTCCGCCCCGCCGGCGGCGATGGCGGCGAGGCCAAGCACCATCGACAAGAGCGTGATGTTCATCGCCGGCTTGATGCCGCGATCGGCGAGGACGACGTGGCCGTCGGCGATATGGCCGAGTTCGTGCGCGATCACGCCCTGCACCTGATTGGCGTTGACCGCCGCCTGCAGCAGGCCGGAATGCACGTAGACGGTCTGGCCGCCGGCGACGAAGGCGTTGATCGACTCGTCGTTGATCAGCACGACCTTGACGTCGCGCGGCGACAGGCCGGCCGCCTTGATCAGCGGGTTCGACATGTCGGCGAACATCGCCTCCGTCTCCGCATCGCGCAGGATCGACTGCGCCGCGGCGGGCTGGGCGGCGAGCAGGATGGTGGCGGCGGCGACGGCGATCAGACGCTTCATCGGCAAGCGCGTCATGGCAGGGAAACCGGCACGTGGGTCACGGCGGCCAACATAACCGCCGGCGCGGGCGAGGTCACGACGAAACGGCGGGGGAGGGCCATGCGGGCCGTGCTGCCGCCTTCGCGGTGAATGGCGGCTGAAGAGGCGGCCGGGATGTCCCGATCCCTGGGGCCGATGGAATTGCCCCGCCGTCATTCCCGCAAAGGCGGGAATCCAGACGCGCGGAGGTCACGGTTGAACCGCAGCGTCCGCGATTCTGGAACCCCGCCTGCGCGGGGATGACGGAACATGGCCTGCCATGCCGAATAGCGATCGGCTCTGGCGCTACGCCGGCGAACGCCCTGAGCCTGGATGATGCAGCCTATGCCGTGACGACGGCAGGCCACTCACCGAAAGCAAAAGGCCCTCCCGCCGGAGCGGAAGGGCCTTTCGTGATGGCAAAACCGATGGATCAGTTGCCGAAGGTGCGCTGCCACCAGCCACGGCGTGGCGTGGCGTTGGCCGTGTCTTCGACCGGTTCGTCGGTTGCGGCCGGAGCTTCGCTCGCCGGTGCCGGAGCCTCCACCGCGGGCGCTTCGGCGGCCGTCGCTTCGGTCGCGGCGGCAGGGGTCGCCTTCTTGCGGGTGCGCTTCGGCTTGGGTGCAGGCTCGGCCGCTTCGGCGGCGGGAGCATCCGCGACCGGCTCGGCCGCCGGCGTCGCCTTTTTGCGGGTGCGCTTCGGCTTGGCCGCCGGCCCGGCGGCTTCGGCGACGGGCGCTTCGGCCGGAGCGGCGGGTGCCGCCTCCGCCACGGGCGCGGCGTCGGTGGTAGCCGCCTTGCGGGCCCGCGGGCGACGGCGGGTGCGCGGCGCCTCGGCCGTGTCCTCGTCCGCCACCGGCGCGGGAACCGGGGCATCGAGGCCGGTGGTCACTGGGCCGGCGTCACCGGCCTCGACGATCGGCTCGAGCTCGGGCGCTTCGGCGGTGGTGTCGGTCGCGTCCTGCTCGGCCGTCGCCTCGGCGGCGCCCTCGTTGCGGCGACCGCCACGGCGACCGCGCCGGCCACGACGACGGCGCTTCTCGCCCTGCGGCTCGTCGGTGGTCGCTTCGACCGCATCCTCGACCGCCTCGCCGGCGTCCAGCTCAGCGTCGTCAGCGGCGTCCGCCGTAGTCGCCGCCGCTTCGTCCTCGACGTCGCCTTCGGCCTCATCGCCAGCCGCCTCGTCACCGCCCTGCTCGTCGCGGTTGCGACCGCGGCGACCGCGCCGGCGGCGACGACGACGGCCACGACCGTTGCCCTCGCCATCGTCCTCGCCACGCTCCTCGCGGGGCGCGCGTGCAACGGGTTCGGCCTCCGCCTCGACCTCATCCTCCTCGTCGAACTCCTCCTCGATCTCCTCGGGGAGGTCGTCGTCGAGATCCTCGACCAGCGCCTCGATCTTGGGCGCGTGGGCGGGCGGCGGTCCGCTCGCCTCGACCGACATGCGCGCGCCTTCCTCCTCGCGATCCGGCACGATCTCGACGATCACGCCATAGCGATCCTCGATCTCGGCGATGTCGGCGCGCTTCTTGTTGAGCACATAGACGGCCGCTTCCTGGCTGGCGCGCAGCGTCAGTACCGAACCGCGGCCGCGTGCGGCCTCGTCCTCGATCAGGCGCAGCGCCGACAGGCCGGCGGACGAGGCGGTGCGGACGAGGCCGGTGCCCTCGCAATGCGGGCACTGGCGGGTCGACGCTTCCAGCACGCCGGTGCGCAGCCGCTGGCGGCTCATCTCCATCAGGCCGAAGCTGCTGATCCGGCCGACCTGGATTCGGGCGCGGTCGTCCTTCAGCGCCTCCTTCATCGCCTTCTCGACCTTGCGGACGTTGGAGCCATTGTCCATGTCGATGAAGTCGATGACGACGAGGCCGGCCATGTCGCGCAGGCGCAGCTGGCGGGCGATCTCCTTGGCCGCTTCCAGATTGGTCGCGGTCGCGGTCTGTTCGATATTGTGTTCGCGGGTCGACCGGCCGGAGTTGATGTCGATCGACACCAGCGCCTCGGTCGGGTTGATGACCAGGTAACCGCCCGACTTCAGCTGCACGACCGGATTGTACATCGCGGCGAGCTGATCCTCGACATGCGCGCGCTGGAACAGCGGCACGGCGTCGGCGTACTGCTTCACGCGCCGGGCATGGCTCGGCATCAGCAGCTTCATGAAGTCCTTGGCGTGGCGATAGCCGTCCTCGCCCTCGACCAGGATCTCGTCGATGTCGCGGTTGTAGATGTCGCGGATCGCGCGCTTGATCAGGTCGCTGTCGCCATAGACCAGCGCCGGCGCTGACGAATGCAGCGTCGTCTCACGGATCCCGTCCCACAGGCGGGCGAGATAGTCGAAGTCGCGCTTGATCTCGGTCTTGGTGCGCTGCAGGCCGGCGGTGCGGACGATGCAGCCCATCGACGAGGGCAAAGCCATGTCGGCCATGATCGACTTCAGCCGCTTGCGGTCGGCGGCGTTCGAGATCTTCCGCGAGATGCCGCCGCCGTGCGACGTGTTCGGCATCAGCACGCAATAGCGGCCGGCGAGGCTGAGATAGGTGGTCAGCGCCGCGCCCTTGTTGCCGCGCTCTTCCTTGACGACCTGGACCAGCAGCACCTGGCGGCGGCGGATCACGTCCTGGATCTTGTAGCGGCGGCGCAGGTTCATGCGGCGCTGGCGCAGCGCCTCGACCTGGTCGTCGTTGCCGTTGCCGCGCGGCTTCTTCGAGGTGCCGCGCGGCTCCTCGCCCTCGTCGCCCTCGGTCGGCTCGTCATGGTGATCGTCGTCGGCGTGGTCGTGCTCGGCATGGCCATGCTCGACCTCGTGATCGCCGTCGAACTCCTCGTCGGCGTCCTGCTCGGCGCGCAGCGCCGCCTCTTCGGCGGCATGCTCGGCCTCTTCACGCAGCAGCGCGTCGCGATCCTCCTTGGGGATCTGATAGTAATCGGGGTGGATTTCGCTGAAGGCGAGAAAGCCATGGCGGTTGCCGCCGTAATCGACGAACGCCGCCTGCAGCGACGGTTCGACGCGGGTCACCTTGGCGAGGTAGATATTGCCCTTGAGCTGCTTGCGCTCGGCGGATTCGAAATCGAACTCTTCGATCCGGTTATTCTTGACGACGGCGACCCGGGTCTCTTCCCGGTGGCGAGCGTCGATCAGCATACGCGTGGTCATTGGATAGTCTCCACGCGCGTCCCGGCGGTGCGGCAGAGCCGGCAGGGCGGGGCGCGCGACGATTGAATGCGCCGACGTGATCGGCGCGGATGGCATGGAAGGCGCCGATCACGTCGGCGCGAAGGTCTTGCGAAAGTGCGTCTGCTCGCGTGGCACTTCGGGGGGCACGGCCCGCCCACACGCCCGCGCGACCGCCGGCATCAGCCGGGCGGTGTCGGACGTTGGAGAAGTGCGTCATGCGAGCGTCAACCTGGTTCTTGAACCCGCGCCAGGACGGCGCGGCCGCCCGCCGCATCGCTCAGTCCTGGTCTTTTGCAAGTCCTTGTCTTCGCGACGCACGGGTGCAGTAGGGTAGGTAGCACCGGCATCATCATATCGCAACCGGCGCGATTTTGCCGGTTCGGCCGGCAGAAACATGCCGAACGACCCGTTAACCTTGCCGGGCAACCTGGCGGAAAATGCTGCTGCGCTACGGCAAGTCCCTGCGATCGCAAGGGGATCGCCAAAGGGGTAGAGATGGGTTTTCGCTGGACCCGCGGGCAGGACAAGCGGCAAATACGTGCCGTGTTCGCGTTGCTCGCCTTGTTGGTCGGATGGATCGCCGGCGGTCCCGCCGCGGCGGCGACCGCGGTGCGCAGCGTCGCGGTCGGCGACGGGCGGATTGACATCCGCTTCGACGGTCCGGTCGGCGACGCGACCGGAACGATCCTGCCCGACACGCGCCAGATCGCCGTCGACATCGCCGGCGTGACGCCGGGGCTGAAGACGATCGTCGGCGGACCGGTGCGCGCGGTGCGCCAGCTGGTGCGCGGCACGGGCACGCGGCTGGTGTTCGATCTGGCGCGGCCGGCGGTGATCGGCGACGGCGGCTTCGACGCCGACGGCCGGCGGCTGACGCTGTCGCTGCAGGTGGTCGACGTCGCCCGCTTCGCGGCGGCCAGCGCGGCGGGGCCGCTCAGCTTCCTGTCGTTCGACTTCGCCAATTGGACGGCCCGGCCGAAGTACAAGGTGTCGATCCCGGTGCCGCCGCCGGCGCGCGGCGTGAAGCTGCCGCGGGTGCAGGGCGACGACGACCGGCCGCTGGTCGTGATCGATGCCGGCCATGGCGGCGTCGATCCGGGTGCGATCAATCCCGATACCGGCCTGCGCGAAAAGGACGTGACCCTGCGCATCGCCAAGGCGATCCGCGACCAGCTGCTCGCCAGCGGCCGGGTCCGCGTCGCGCTGACTCGCGATGACGACCGCTATCTGGTGCTGCGCGAACGGTTCGGCATCGCGCGGCGGCTGCACGCCAATCTGTTTATCTCGATCCACTGCGACAGCGTCGGCAGCGGCGATGCCAGCGGCGCCTCCGTCTACACCCTGTCCGAGGTCGCGTCCGACAAGGAAGCGGCGCGGCTGGCGACGCGCGAGAACAAGGCGGACGTGATCAGCGGCGTCAATCTCGGCGATGCCGGGGCGGACGTGTCGTCGATCCTGATCGACCTGACGCAGCGCGAGACGATGAACTCCTCGGCGAGTTTCGCACGGCTGCTCGGCCGCGAGGCGAAGCCGCTGATCCCGACCAAGGCGAATTTCCATCGCATGGCTTCGCTGATGGTGCTGAAGGCGCCGGACATGCCGTCGATCCTGTTCGAGACGGGCTATATCTCCAACCCCGGCGACGCCGCCTTCCTGGACAGCCGCGAAGGCCGCGACAAGATCGCCGAGAGCGTGACGCGCGCGGTCGAGGTTCATTTCGCCCGGCAGATGGCGAGCAAGTAGCGCCAGGCTCGCGCCGGCCGGGCGCCGTGGCGACGGATCGGCCCGCCGCGATGCGGCCCGCCGCAACCCGGCTGGCAACCGGCCGCGAACCTGCTACACGCGGGCCCCACGACTATGGCGTCCGATCCCCCCCAGACCTCTCGCATGACCCAGTTTCGCGACGCCGGCGGCGTGCGGGGGGCGGTGCGGCGTGCCTGGGGGCGGTGGTGGGTCAAGGCGCTGGCCGCGCTCGCGGTGCTGGCCGTCATCGGCTATGGCGTGCTGTACGTGACGATCCTGCACGACCTGCCTTCGGTCGACCAGCTGCGCACCTACGAACCGCCGCTGCCGACCAACGTCCGCGGCAACGACGGCAATCCGATCCAGTCCTACGCCCGCGAGCGGCGGGTCGAACTGTCCTATGCCGAATATCCGCCGATGCTGGTCCGCGCCTTCCTGGCGGCGGAGGACAAGACCTTCTTTGAGCATCATGGCGTCGACTATCCCGGCCTTGCCGGCGCGGTGTTCGACTATGCGCGCAAGTTCGGCAGCGGCAAGCGCGCCCGCGGCGGCTCCACGATCACCCAGCAGGTCGCGAAGAACCTGCTGATCGGCAACGAATATTCGCCGACGCGCAAGATCAAGGAGGCGATCCTCGCCTTCCGCATCGAGGATACGCTCGACAAGCCGCAGATCCTGGAGCTGTACCTCAACCAGATCGCGCTCGGCCGCAACGCGTTCGGCGTCGAAGCGGCCGCCCATGCCTATTTCGACAAGGAGCTGCCCGAACTCGATCTTGCCCAGCTCGCCTATCTTGCCATCCTGCCCAAGGGGCCGTCGAACTACGACCCGGTCCGCCATCCCGACCGCGCGATGGAGCGGCGCAACTGGGTGCTGGGCGAGATGCTCAAGAACGGCTTCATCACCCAGGCGCAGCATGACGAGGCCGTGGCGGAACCGCTCGGCACGGTGCTGCGCCGCACGCCGAAATACGAGCGGGTCGGCGGCTATTTCGTCGAGGAGGTGCGCCGCCAGCTGATCGACAAGTTCGGCGAACAGTCGAGCGACGGGCCGTACAGCGTCTATGCCGGCGGCCTGTGGGTGCGCACCAGCCTCGACACGCGGCTACAGGATCTCGCGACCCAGGCGCTGCGCGACGGGCTGGTCCGCTACGACCGTGGCCGCGGCTGGTCCGGGCCGCTGCGGCACGAGGAGATCGACGGCGACAATTGGCTCGGCGCGCTGGTCAACACCAATGTCGCGCTGGACTATGCCGACTGGCGGGCGGCGATCGTCATCGCGCGCAGCGGCGACGCCTGGCAGATCGGCTTCGCCGACGGCAAGACCGGCGAATTGCCGCGCAGCCTGGCGCAGACGCCGGTCCGCGGCAGCGCGGCGACCAGTTTCTCGGCACTGAAGCCCGGCGACATCATCGCCGTCGCGCCGGAAGGCCGCAGCTGGGCGATCCGATCGGTGCCCAAGGTATCGGGCGGCTTCGTCGTCGAGGAGCCGGGCACCGGCCGCGTGCTGGCGATGCAGGGCGGCTTCGACAGCCGCATCCAGGCGTTCAACCGCGCGACGCAGGCGATGCGCCAGCCCGGATCGACGATCAAACCGGTGGTCTATTCCGCCGCGCTTGAGAACGGCATGACGCCGGCGACGATCATCCTCGACGCGCCCTATTGCGTCTATCAGGGGGCGCGACTGGGCCAGAAGTGCTTCCGCAACTTCGCCAACCAGCGCGGCGCCGGCCCGCACACGATGCGCTGGGGCATCGAACAGTCGCGCAACCTGATGACGGTGCGCGCCGCCGCGACCACCGGCATGCCGAAGGTCGTCGACGTGATGAAGCGGCTCGGCGTCGGCACCTATTCGCCCTATCTGGCGATCGCGCTGGGTGCGGGCGAAACCACGGTCAGCCGCATGGTCAACGCCTATGCGACGCTCGCCAACCAGGGGCGGGCGCACGAGCCGACGCTGATCGACTTCGTCCAGGACCGGCATGGCAAGGTGATCTGGCCGGAGAACTGGCGCGCCTGCGACGGCTGCAACGCCCCCGACTGGAACGGCAAGCCGATGCCGCGGCCGCGCGACCGGACGCGGCAGGCGATCGACGCAATGACCGCCTATCAGATGGTCCATATCACCGAGGGCGTGATCCAGCGCGGCACGGCGACGACGCTGCGCGAACTCGACCGGCCGATGTTCGGCAAGACCGGTACGACGACCGGCCCGACCGACGTGTGGTTCATCGGCGGCACGCCGCAGTTCATCGGCGGCCTCTATCTCGGCTACGACAGCCCACGCCGGCTGGGTGCGGCGGAGGGCGGCACCGTCGCGGCGCCGATCTTCAAGGAATTCGCGGTCAAGGCCTATGAGGGGCTGGACAAGCTGCCGTTCCGGGCACCCGCCGGCATCCGAATGGTGCGCATCGACCGCGCCAGCGGCCGGCCGGTCTACGGCACCTTCCCGACCGACAGCGATCCCAAGCCGGCGGTGATCTGGGAAGCGTTCAAGCCGGAGAGCGAGCCGCGCCGCGCCGCGCGTCACGCCGGCCCCACCGCGACGCCGACGACCAGCGCCGGGACGCCCAAAGCGCAGGCGCCGCGCGACAGCGATTTCTTGCAAAGAGAAGGCGGAATCTACTAGCGCGGCTTCCCATATCGTGGCCGCTACGCCATCCTCGTGTTTTCCGGAGACTCTTCATGCGCGCCGAAGCGCAATCCCATGTCGACAGCATCAAGGAGGCGCTGTCGCTGCTGCGCCGGTTCCTCGATTGGGATCGTGCGCTGCGCCGCCTCGACGAACTCAACGCCCGCGTCGAGGACCAGGCCTTGTGGAACGACCCCAAGGCCGCGCAGGAGGTGATGCGCGAGCGTCGCCGGCTGGACGAGGCGATCAGCGCGACGCGCGCGATCGAGAAGGACCTCGCCGACACCGCCGAGCTGGTCGAACTCGCCGAGATGGAGGGTGACGCCGAGTTGGAGGCGGAGGGGATCGACGCGCTCAAGCAGCTCGCCGAGCGGGCGCAGCGCGACAAGGTCAAGGCGCTGCTCGCCGGCGAGGCCGACGGCAACGATACCTATATCGAGATCAACTCCGGCGCCGGCGGCACCGAGAGCCAGGACTGGGCCGGCATGCTGCAGCGCATGTACACGCGCTGGGCGGAACGGCACGGCATGCGGGTCGAGCTGATCGACTATCATTCCGGCGAGCAGGCGGGGATCAAGTCGGCGACGCTGCTGGTCAAGGGCGAGAACGCCTATGGCTTCGCCAAGACCGAGAGCGGCGTCCATCGGCTGGTGCGGATCAGCCCCTACGACAGCGCGGCGCGGCGCCACACCAGCTTCTCCAGCGTCTGGGTCTATCCGGTCATCGATGACAATATCGAGGTCGACTATAACGAGAGCGACCTGCGCATCGACACCTATCGTGCCAGCGGCGCCGGCGGCCAGCACATCAACACCACCGATTCGGCGGTGCGCATCACGCACATCCCGACCGGGATCGTCGTGCAGTGCCAGAACCAGCGTTCGCAGCACAAGAACAAGGCCGAGGCGTACAATCAGCTGCGCGCGCGTCTGTACGAGCTGGAGCTGCAGAAGCGCGAGCAGGCGGCGAATGCGGAGAATGCCACCAAGACCGACATCGGCTGGGGCCACCAGATCCGTTCCTACGTTTTGCAGCCCTATCAGCTGGTCAAGGACCTGCGTACCGGCGTGACCTCGACCGCGCCGGGCGACGTGCTCGACGGCGACCTCGACGATTTCATGGCGGCGGCGCTGTCGCAGCGGGTCACGGGCGAGAGCGTCGAGGTGGAGGACGTGGATTGATGCGTCGCCGTCGCCTGACGATGCTGGGCTTGGCCGCCGGGGTGATCGCGCCGGCGCTGCTCATCGCCGCGTGCGACGGCTCCAAGCCGCTGATCCGCCACGAGCCGGACACGCCGGGACCGTTTCCGGCCGCCGACCGCCCGGTCGCCAACATCGTGTCGTCACGTTGGTCGAACGAGGAGGCGCGCGATCGGCTCAACGAGGCGAGCGAGGTGATGGGCAAGGCGGACATCCGCCGCGGCATGACCGTCGCCGATATCGGCGCCGGCGAGGGCTATTACACGATCCGCCTGGCCAGCCGGGTTGGCAAGACCGGTCGCGTGCTGGCGGAGGACATCGTCGCCAGTGTCCGCGACGCGCTGGCCGAGCGCGTGGCGCGCGAGGATCTGGAGAATGTCTCCGTCCGGCTCGGTGCGCCGGCCGATCCCAAGCTGCCTGAGAACAGCTTCGACCGCGTGCTGATGGTCCATATGTACCATGAGATCGCGCAGCCCTACGAATTCCTGTGGCGGCTGCGGCCCTCGCTGAAGCGCGACGGGCTGGTCGTCGTGGTCGACGCCAATCGCCCGACCCAGAACCACGGTACGCCGCCGGCGCTGCTGCGCTGCGAATTCCAGGCGGTCGGCTATCGCGAGGTGTCGTTCACCGACATGCCGTCGGCCGGCGGCTATCTGGCGACCTTCCAGCCGGCGGGCACCCGTCCGCAGCCGGAGGACATCCGCGCCTGCCGGATGCGCTAGGGTCTGAACCGGCAAAGCTGGATCAGGGCCGGTGCCGCTGCCACGCCAGTGGATCAGACCCTAGCAGCGGTCACGCCTTTGCCCGCCGCCAGCGCGGCTTGGCGCTGCCCGACTGCAGCACGCCGCGCCGGAACAGCCGGGCGCCGATGACGATGAACAGCGACACCCACAGCAATTGCCAGGCGATCGCCGCGCCATGCTGCCACAGGCTGGCCGAAGTGGCGGCGCGGCCGGCCATCGCGAACGGCGAGGACAGCGGAAACAGCTGCGCGGCTAGCCCCATCGTGCCGTCGGGATGCGCGGTGCCAGCGAGCGCGAGCGCCAACATCGCCATCTGGATCACCGAGATCGGCAGCGACAGCATCTGGATCTCGCGCGGGGTCGAGGCGAGCGCGCCGACGACGAGGAAGGCCGAGCCGAGCAGCAGATAGGCCATGGTGAAATAGACGAAGAACAGCACGCCGAACACGGGTAGCGGCAGGGCGGTGTGCAGCGCCAGCGCGGCCGCCGCTTCGGGTGGCAGAAAGCTGCCCAGCTTGGCGACGATCGTGCCCCAGAAGCCGACGAACAGGATGGCGACGCCGAACATGCCGAGCAATTTGCCGAGGAAGACGCTTTCCAGCGGCACCGCCGCGGCGAGCACCTCGATCACCTTGTTGTTGCGCTCTTCAGCCATCGTGCCGACCACCTGGCTGGCGAGGAACAGATTGAGCAGGAAGACGCCGAACACGGCGAAGGAGGCGGACTGGCGATAGCCGCCGTCGCCGCCGGCGGCGCCGCTCGGCCGCTCGAACGGCATCTTGGTGACGGTGACGCGGGGCAGGGCGCCGCCGAGCTGCTGGGCGGCCAGCGTCTGACCGGCGAGCACGCCGAGATAGTCCGCGGCGCGCTTGCCCCGTGGGCCATAGAGGATGGTGGGTGTGGCGAGGGGGCCGTAGAGGACGGCGCTCGCCTCATAATCCTTGGCGGCGAAGGCGGCGCGTGCCTGGGCGGCGGGATCGGCGCCCGCGGTCAGCGTGGTCAGCGCCGGCGGCTCCTCCTCGTCGCGACGGAAGACGGCGCGCAGCCGCGTGTCCGCCTCCGCAATCGGCCGTGCCGCGGCGTCGGGGACGATCGCGACGACGCGGGCACGATCGCTGTTGCTGCCGGCGACGCTCGCCGCGCCCATGCCGCCGACCGCACCGAATGCGCCCATGATCAGCGGCGCGAACAGGAACAGCAGAAAGATCGGCGTGAACACGGTCGCGGTGAAATCGCGCCGCGCGATAGTCAAGGCCTGGCGAAGGGTGCGCGCGAGGGTCATGCCTGTGGCTCCGATACGGTGGCGGCGTCGGCGCCGACGATGCGGACGAAGGCGTCGTGCAGCCCGGGGCGTTCGATCGACAGGCCGGCGATGCCGTGGCCGCGCTCGATCAGCGCGACGAGCAGCGGCTCGATCCCGTCATGCGGCAGCTGGAAACGCCAGCCTTCGCCGTCCCGCTCCGCATCGGGCGGCAGAACCGCCACTAGGTCCGCACCGGGATGCGCGGGCGTATAGCGGACGCGCTGCGGCAGCGTGGCGCGCGCCTCGTCCACCGTGCCCTCGAAGCGGCGGTTGCCGCCGGCGATGATCGCCAGCCGGTCGCAAATCCGTTCGGCATGGGACATGATGTGGGTGGAGAAGAGCACGGTTGCGCCACGATCGCGCTCGGCGAGGATCAGCGCCTCGAGCTTTTCCTGGTTGACCGGGTCGAGGCCGGAAAAGGGTTCGTCGAGGACGAGCAGATCGGGGCGATGCACGACGCTGCCGAGCAGCTGCACCAGCTGCGCCATGCCCTTCGACAATTTGCGGATTTTCTGATCGATGGCATGGCCGAGGCCCGCCGCCTCCATCATTTCCGCCGCGCGCGCCCGGCCGGTCTTCCAGTCGAGCCCGCGCAACGCGCCCATGAAGGCGATCGCCTCGCGCGCCTTCATCGCCGGATAGAGGCCGCGCTCCTCGGGCAGATAGCCGATGCGGTCGCTGGCGTCGCGCGGCGCGTCATGACCGAGCACGACGCGGCGGCCCTCGTCCGGCTCGATCGTGCCGAGCAGCATGCGCAGCGTCGTCGACTTGCCCGCGCCGTTGGGGCCGAGCACGCCGTAGATCGCGCCGCGCGGCACCGCCAGGTCGACGCCGTCGACGACGCGGCGCTCGCCATAGCGTTTCACCAGCCCGCGGGCCGATACCGCCAGATCGCTCTCGTTCGCCAACCGACATCCCCCGTGCGCCCGCCCTTCGAAGCGGCGTCGCGATGTGGTAGCGGGCGCGCGTGGCCCAGGACAAGCTGGAAGATCGGATCAAGGCCAAGGCGACGGAGCTCGGCTTCGTCGCCTGCGGCATCACGCGCGCGGACGCGGCGCCGCGCACCGCCGCGCGGTTGCACCAATGGCTGGCCGAGGGGCGGCATGGCGGCATGATCTGGATGGAGGAACGCGCCCATCACCGCGAGACCCCGGCGGGCCTGTGGCCGGCAGTGCAGAGCGTCATCTCGCTCGGCATGAGCTATGCCCCCGCCGCCGATCCGCTACGGCTGGCGGACGAGGGCGAGGTCGGCCGCATCTCCGTCTATGCGCAGGGCGGCGACTATCACGACGTCGTCAAAAAGGCGCTGAAGGCGCTCGGCCGCTGGCTGGCGCAGGAGGCAGGCTGCGATCTCAAGGTGTTCGTCGACACCGCGCCGGTGATGGAGAAGCCGCTGGCCGAGGCGGCGGGGCTGGGTTGGCAGGGCAAGCACACCAATCTGGTCAGCCGCGACCATGGCAGCTGGCTGTTCCTCGGCGCGATCTACACGACGTTGGCGCTCGATCCCGATGTGGCGATGCGGCAGAGCTGCGGCTCGTGCGACGCCTGCCAGCGCGCCTGTCCAACCGATGCCTTCCCCGCGCCGTTCCGCCTCGATGCGCGGCGCTGCATCTCCTATCTGACGATCGAACATGCCGGGCCGATTCCAGAGGAATTCCGCGGCGCGATCGGCAACCGCATCTATGGCTGCGACGACTGTCTGGCGGTGTGTCCGTGGAACAAGTTCGCCGCCAGCGCCGCGGCCAATCTGGCGTTTCAGCCCCGCGCCGAGCTCACCGTGCCGCAGCTGGCCGACCTGCTCGCGCTCGACGATGCCGGTTTCCGCCAGGTGTTCGCCGGATCGCCGATCAAGCGGATCGGGCGCAACCGGATGGTCCGCAACGCGGCGATCGCGGCGGGCAACAGCGGTGCGCCGGGCCTGAAGCCGGTGCTGGCGCGGCTGGTCGACGATCCCGATCCGGTGGTGGCGGAAGCGGCGGCATGGGCGCTCCAGCGACTGTGAGCATCGACCGGCGGCGGCATCCGCCGGGTATGCGTTTCGCGCCCTGGCCGGCGACGGACAATTGGCCGCTCCGCGCGTTCGACTGGCCCGCGGAACGCGAGGCGGGGCGGCTGCTGTTCCTGGGCGGGCGCGGCGACTTCGCCGAAAAGTATCTTGAGGCGATGGCGCATTGGCGCGGTTCAGGCTGGAGCATCGCGGGCTTCGACTGGCGCGGGCAAGGCGGCTCCGGTCGGCTGCTGCCCGATCCGCTGGTCAATCATCTCGACACGTTCGAGCCGTTGCTCGACGATCTCGACCGCTTCGTTGCCGGCTGGCGCGAGGGAAAGGGGCCGCACGTCGCGGTGGCGCATTCGATGGGCGGGCATCTGCTGCTGCGCCTGCTCGCCGAGCGCGGCGTCCGCCTCGATGCGGCGGTGCTCGCCGCGCCGATGCTCGGTATCCGCGCGGGGCCGCTCGGGACGCGCGCGATCCGGCTCGCGGCACAGGGGGCGGTCGCCGCCGGGCGCGGACAGCGACGGGTGTGGGAGGGCGATGCGGGCAATGTCGGCGGGCGGATGACCGCCTGTCCGGAGCGGCAGGCCGACAAGATCTGGTGGAAGACGCAGACGCCCGAGATCGCTTCCGGTGCGCCGAGCTGGGGCTGGACGCTGGCGGCTTGCCGCTCGCTCGACCGCCTGCACGCCGCGCCGCTCGACCGGGTGGCGACGCCGCTGTTGCTGCTGGTGTCCGAGCGCGACCCGATCGTCAGCCGCGCGGCGATTCTGCGGGCCGTGCGGCGCCTGCCGGGGGCGGAGGTGCAGGTCTTTGCCGGGCAGGGGCATGAACTGCTGCGCGAGGCCGACGCGCGGCGGCTGGCGGTGCTGGGACGGATCGACCGGTTTCTGCAGTCGCGGGTCTTGCCGGAAGCCGTTGTGCCCGCACGGGCGGGACTTCAGCAATGCTGACGTCCCGCCCCTCGCGCGGCGTTGCGCATCTGGATCCCCGCCGGCGCGGGGATGACCCGTGGGGGTAGGCAGACCTACCGAGGCCTTCAACCCTCTAAGCGTGGCGGCCTATTTGCCGCCTTCGCGCCGGGTCAGGGCGGCGACGCAGCTGGCGCGATCGATGGTGCTGCCATCGGGTTCGCGCGCGTCGAGATAGGTGACGCGCGGCTCGCTCCCCGGGTCCTTGGCGTCCTTGGGATAGAGATAGGTGTCGAGCACGCAGATCGGGCCGGCGAACTGCAGTTTGCGCGCGACGCCTTCGCGCACCTCGGCGTCAGGCTTGCCGAACAACGCGGTGAGGCCGGCGGCATTCTGGCCCAGCACCCGCTCCAGCCCCATGGTCGGATAGGTCGGCACGACCGCCCGCGACACGGTCGACGGCGCGGCATTAGGCGCGGCGCAGGCCGACAGGCCGGTGGCCAATAGCAGCGCGATCCGAGCCTTCATGCCTTGCCCCCGTGAAACAGATGCGTCGCGATGCCGGCACCGAGGATCGGCGCGAGCAGCCCGAGCACCGGAACCACGAACACGCCGGTCGCGACAAGCCCCAGCGCGAAGCGGCGCCCTGCGGTCGCCCTGCGCCAGCCCCGCATCGTCGCATCGTCCATATGCCGGCTGGCCACCATCTCGCCCAGATCGCGGCCGAGCAGCCAGGCGTTGACGATGGTGAAGGCGACCACCGGTCCGACCGCGGTGAACAGCAGGGCGACATAAATGGGGAGCATCAACAGGTTGATCAGCGTCGCGCGGATTGCCGAGGCCAGCCCCATGCGCGCCGCCCGTGCCATGCCGGCCGGCCGCGCCTGCGCGAAGGCGGCGGGATAGTGGCGCCGCTCCACCGCCGCGACGACATCGTCGGCGAACAGGCCGAGCACCGCGATGGCGACCACCCGGAACAGCAGCCAGCCGGCGAGCAGCTCGATCGCCACCGCGCCGGCCGCGGCAAGGCCGTGCGCGCCGTCCCAGCCAGCCAGCGCCTGATCCAGCAGGAGATACAGGCCGGCACCGAGCGCGACGAACACCGCCAGCGTCACCGCCAGCGAGGTGGCGAGGACGCGCAGGATCGCGCGGTCGCCGAGCTGGCCGAGGGTGAGCAGGATCGCGCGGATCATCCCGCCGGGGTGGCGTGGCCGCACCCCTCCGTCAAGCCGGGGCTCGCGTCGCGCCGCGTTCGGCGATAGGGAGCGGCCTTCCCGTTGTTTTCGAAAGTCATCCTACCTTGACCCAGCCCCGTTTCGAGGTCGTCGCGATCGGCAATGCGATCGTCGACATCCTGTCCCAGGCCGACGACGCCTTCATCGAGGAGATCGGCGTCGCCAAGGGGTCGATGCAGCTGATGTTCTCGCCCGAGGATGCCGACGCGCTCTATGCCAAGATGGGCCCGGGTCGCGAAGTGTCGGGCGGATCGGCCGCCAATACCGTCGCGGGCATCGCCGCCCTGGGTGGCCGGACCGCCTTCATCGGCCAGGTCGCCGACGACCAGCTCGGCCAGGTCTTCGCCCATGACATCCGCGCCGCCGGCGTCCATTTCGACACGGCGGTCCGCGAAGGCCAGCCGACCACCGCGCGGTGCCTGATCTTCGTCACGCCGGACGGCCAGCGGACGATGAACACCTATCTCGGTGCGTCGCAATTCCTGCCCGCCGGGGCGCTCGACCTGTCGATCATCGAGGATGCCGCGATCCTCTATCTCGAAGGCTATCTGTGGGACCCGGAGGAACCGCGGGCCGCGATGCGCGCGGCGATCGAGGCGGCGCGCAAGGCGAGCCGTCGCGTCGCCTTCACCCTGTCCGACGTCTTCTGCATCGGTCGCCACGGCGGCGATTTCCGCCAGCTGATCGGCGACGGGCTGATCGACATCCTGTTCGCCAACGAGAACGAGCTGACCGCGCTCGCCGAGGTTGAGGATTTCGAGGCGGCGGTGGCCAAGGTGTCGGCCCAGGTGCCGACGCTGGTCGTGACCCGCGGCGCGCAGGGTGCCTGCGCGATCCAGCACGGGACGCGCGCCGAAGTGAGCGCCGAGCCGATCGAGCAGGTCGTCGACACGACCGGTGCGGGCGACCTGTTCGCGGCGGGATTCCTGCACGGCCAGGCGATCGGCAAGGATCTGGAAGCGTCGCTGACGCTCGGCGCGATCTGCGCGGCGGAGATCATCAGCCATTTCGGTGCGCGGCCGATGGTCGACATGAAGGCACTGATCGCGTCGAAGCTCGGCTGACGCCGGATCAGGACCCAGCAAAAAGGGCCGGTGGATCGCTCCACCGGCCCTTTTTTTGTTGTGTCGGTCGGCCCTCAGGGGAGCGGCTTGGCGACCTCCGGCTGGATCGCCGGATCGTCGACCGTGTCGATGATCCCGCGCCCGACATAGGACCGGCTGCGGCTGTAGGTGAAATAGATCACCAGGCCGATCGCGCCCCAGATCGGCAGCACCAGCTTCGCGGTCAGCGGCAGCGACAGGTACAGGACCACGCAGCCGATCAGCGCGAGCGGCGCGACGATATAGACCGCGGGGGTGCGGAACGGCCGTGCGCGGTTCGGGTCGGTCCGCCGCAACACCATCACCGACACCGCCACCATGAAGAAGGCGAACAGCGTACCGGCATTCGAATAGTCGGCGAGCTTGCCGACCGGCAGCACCGCCGCGGCGACGCCGGCGGCGACCCCGGTCAGCAGCGTCACGACGTGCGGCGTGCGGAAGCGCGGATGGACCGAGGCGAGCCGTGCGGGCAGCAGGCCGTCGCGGGCCATGGTGAAGAAGATGCGGGTCTGGCCGAACATCATCATCAGCACCACAGACGGCAGCGCCAGCACCGCGGCGAGGCCGACGAAGCGGCCGATCATCGGCCAGTTGATCGTGTCGAGGACGTGGACCAGCGCTTCCTTCGAACAGACCAGCGGCTCGAGCGCGCCCGACGCGACGATCGCGGCGCAGCGGCCGGCGATCTCCGGCGTGCCCGGCGACAGCACCTGGCCCGACAGCGAGGCGACGGGCTGGGCGCCGATCGCCCCGATCGCGCCCGAGGCGACGAGCAGGTAGAAGATGGTGCAGATGGCGAGGCTGCCGATCAGGCCGATCGGCACGTTGCGCTGCGGATTCTTGGTCTCTTCCGCGGCGGTCGATACGGCGTCGAAGCCGACATAGGCGAAGAAGATCGACGCCGCGGCACCGAGCACGCCAAGGCCCGACGAGCTCAGCGGATTGCCGATGCCGGTGGGCAGGAACGGGTTGAAATTGTCCGCCTTCATCACCGGGATGGTCAGGGCGACGAAGGCGGTCAGCGCGGCGATCTTGATCGCGACGAGGATCGCATTGACGCGGGCGCTTTCGGTCGTGCCGATGATCAGCAGCCAGGTGACGATCGCGACGATGATCACCGCGGGCACGTTGACCCAGCCGCCGGTGGTCATCGCCTGCGTCAGGTCGGCGCTCGGCGGGGCGCCGAAGGCGATGTACATGTGCGCCATCAGCGCGTCGGCGTTGCTGATCGCCGCGGGGACGTGGAAGCCGATGCCGTTGAGCAGGCCGACCGCATGGTTCGACCAGCCGACCGCAACCGCGCTGGCGCCGACCGCATATTCGAGGATCAGCGCCCAGCCGACCATCCAGGCGAGGATCTCGCCGGTCACCGCATAGGTGTAGGTATAGGCCGAGCCCGACACCGGCACCATCGAGGCCAGTTCGGAATAGCAGAGCGCGGCGACCGCGCAGATGAAGCCGGCGACGACGAAGCTGAGCAGCATGCCCGGCCCCGCCTTCTGCGCCGCTTCGGAGGTGAGCACGAAGATGCCGGTGCCGATCACGGCGTCGATGCCGAGCATGGTGAGCTGGAACGCGCCGAGCGAGCGGTGCAGGCCCTTCTTCTCGGCGGTGGCAAGAATGGCGTCGAGTGGTTTGACGCGCCCGAATATCATGTAAGCGATCCCCCCAGCTGCGATCGGGGCCTGGCCGGCCCTCCGCATGGTGAAGCGGCGGAGCCTAGTCGCAAATGATACGGGCGCAATAGCTTATCTTTCCCGCATGGAAGCGGGAATGGGTCAGCGCGCCAGCATCGGTCCGAGCGGGCCGCCGCCGAACAGATGGACGTGGAGGTGCGGCACCTCCTGCCCGGCATCGCCGCCGATGTTGGCGAGCAGGCGGTAGCCGCTGGCGACGAGGCCGCGCTCGCGCGCGACATGGCCGACGGCGCGGACGAACCCGGCGATCTCCTCGGCCGAACCGCGCGCGGCGAAATCGTCCCACGAGACGTAGCGGCCACGCGGGATGACCAGGATATGCGTCGGCGCATGCGGCGCGATGTCGTGGAAGGCGACCGCCCATTCGTCCTCATAGACCCGGTTCGACGGGATCTCGCCGCGCAGGATCCTGGCGAAGACGTTCTGGTCGTCATAGGGCTGGGTCGGGTCGATCGGCATGGCAGGCGCTCCTTTACGACGGGCGGGCGGCTTTCTCGGCATGGCCCGACACGCCCTCCCGCCGGACGAGTTCGGCGCGCACGTCGTCGAGGCCGAGCCCTGCATCGGCGAGCAGCACCAGCAGGTGGAAGACGAGGTCCGCCGCCTCCGAGGCCAGCGTCTCCGGCGCGGCGAGGGCGGCGATCACCGTTTCGGTCGCCTCCTCGCCGACCTTCTGCGCGATCTTGGCGCGGCCCTTGGCGAACAGGCTGGCGGTGTACGAACTGCCCGCATCGGCGGCGCGGCGCGCGGCGATCGTGGCTTCGAGGCGGTCGAGCGGGTCCATCGCGATGGGCTTGGCGCGGGCGGGGCCCCCGCGTCAATCGTTCTTCTGGAAGCGGCGGCGCAGGCGGCGGCGCACCCACCACAGGCCGGCGGCGGCGACGACGAACAGCGCGACGTCCGACCATTCGGGCGCGCTGCGCGGGTGGACGATGCCGGAATGGCCGTCGGCATAGGCGAGCAAGGCGATCACGCCGCCGCCGCCTCGGTCAGCCAGCCTAGCGCCTCCGCGGCATCGGCGAAGACGCGCAGATAGGGCTGGGTCATGAACCGCTGGACCTGCAGGCGGGTGATCGCGCTGCCGGTGACGATCGCGATCCGGCTGGCCTTGGGAAAGGTGGCGAGGCGGGCGTGGATCGCTTCGGCCGCGTCGCGCGGCTGGACGCTGGTGGCGCTCATGTCGATGCGCAGCCGGTAGCCGGGGCGGAAGCCCGCGGCGGCGAAGCGCCGCTCCAGATCGGCGGCATAAGCGGCGACGGACGTCTCGTCGAACAGACCGTGCCAGCGGATGTCGACCAGGTCGAGCGTGGGGTTCAGATCGATCGCATACATGGCCGCGACCTGTCGCATGCAAGCGTTGCGGAACCGCTAAGCCCCCGGAATCGGACGACGGACCGGAATGCCGGCGGCGGCGAGTGCGGCATGCGCATCGGCGATGCTCGCCTCGCCGAAGTGGAAGATCGACGCGGCGAGCACCGCGCTGGCATGGCCGTCGCGTACGCCGGCAACCAGATCGTCGAGCCCGCCGACGCCGCCGCTGGCGACGACCGGTACCGCGACGCGATCGGCGATCGCCCGGATCAGCGCGAGATCATAGCCGGAGCGGGTGCCATCCTTGTCCATCGAAGTGACGAGCAGCTCGCCCGCGCCCAGTTCGGCGAGGCGGACGGCGTGCGCGACCGCATCGATGCCGGTCGCGCGGCGGCCGCCGTGGGTGAACACCTCCCAGTTGTCACCGGCGCGGCGCGCGTCGACCGAGGCGACGCAACACTGGCTGCCGAAGCGTTCGGCGATGTCCGCCACCACCTCCGGCCGCGATACGGCGGCGGAATTGACCGCGACCTTGTCGGCACCGGCGAGCAGTAAGGCGCGGGCATCGTCGGCGCTTCGCACGCCGCCGCCGACGGTCAGCGGCATGAAGCAGACCGAAGCGGTGCGGCGCACGACATCGAGAATCGTGCCGCGGTCCTCCGCGCTGGCGGTGATGTCGAGGAAGCAGAGTTCGTCGGCGCCGGAGGCGTCATAGGCGCGCGCCTGCTCGACGGGATCGCCGGCGTCGACCAGATCGACGAAATTGACGCCCTTCACGACGCGGCCGTTGGCAACGTCGAGGCAGGGGATGACGCGGGCCCGCACCGTCACGACAGCAGCGCCCGCACGACGAGGGCGAGGGAGGCGATCAGGATCAGCGCGACGAATCCCACCATGCCGGCGACGCACAGGCGGAAGGCGAGGGGGTGTTCGTCACGGCGTACGCCGATCGGGTTGATCGTGCCGAACGGCACCTCGATGCGCCCGTCGCGGATCTGGTCGCGCAGCGTCGGGACATAGGCGCCGACCAATCCCCCGGCGAACAGGCCGGCGAGGCCCGGGTTCATCATGCCGCGGCCGCGACGCTGAGCGCCGCCGCCAGATCGAGGCGACCGTCATAGAGCGCACGGCCGGTGATCACGCCCTCGATCCCGTCCTTGGCATGGAGGGCGAGCATATGGATGTCGTCGATCCCCTTGACCCCGCCGCTGGCGATCACCGGGATCGACACGGCACGGGCAAGGTCGACCGTCGCCTCGATATTGGCGCCCTTGAGCAGTCCGTCGCGACCGACGTCGGTGAACAGCAGGGCGGCGACGCCGGCATCTTCGAACCGGCGGGCGAGGTCGGTGACGCTGGTCGTCGACACGTCCGCCCAGCCCTTGGTCGCGACCATGCCGTCTTTGGCATCGACCGCGACGACGATGCCACCGGGGTAATCGCGGGCGACGCCGCGCACGAAGTCCGGATCGTCGAGCGCGGCGGTGCCGATGACGATGCGCGATACGCCGAGGTCGAACCAGCGTTCGACGCTGTCGCGATTGCGAATGCCGCCGCCGAGCTGCACGTGGCCGGGGAAGTCGGCGACGATCCGCCGCACCGCCTTGCCATTGACCGACTCGCCGGCAAAGGCACCGTCGAGATCGACGACATGAAGATGCTGGGCCCCCGCATCGGCGAACAGCCGCGCCTGATGCGCGGGATCGTCGCCATAGACGGTCGCGCGATCCATATCGCCCTCCGCGAGGCGGACGACTTGGCCATTCTTGAGGTCGATGGCGGGGAAGACGATCAGGCGATGGGACATGGTCATGGCCGCCATTTCAGAAAGCGTTCGAGCAGCGCGATGCCATAACGCTGGCTCTTTTCGGGATGGAATTGCACGCCAAGCATCGTGTCGCGCGCGATGGCGGCGGTCACCGGACCGGCATGGTCGGTGGTGGCGACGACATCCTCGCCCTCATAGGCGTAGCTGTGCAGGAAATAGGCTTCGCCGGCGGGGACGAGCGGATGGTCGCCCGCGGGCCGGACGTCGTTCCAGCCCATGTGCGGCACCTTGGCGTCCATCGTGCCGGGGTCGAGGCGGCGGACGCGGCCCTGCATCCAGCCGAGACCGCGATGGGCGCCCATCTCCTCGCCGGTCGCCGCCATCAGCTGCATGCCGACGCAGACGCCAAGGAAGGGGCGGCCCCGGTCGAACACCGCGCCGCGTAACGCCTCCTCCAGTCCGGCGACGCGGCGCAGATTGGCCGCGCAGGCGCCGAACGCACCGACGCCCGGCAGGACGATCCGATCCGCGGCGGCGACGACGTCGGGATCGGCGGTGATCGTCACCCCCTCCGCACCCGCCGCCGCCAGGGCGTTGGCGACCGAATGGAGGTTGCCCGATTCGATGTCGATCAGCGCCAGCGTCATGCCAGCAGCTCCGCCAGCGCGGGCGCCGCCATGCTCGCGGTGAACGGTGTGACGGTCGCGCGGGCGAGGCCACCGGCTACGAACGGATCGGTCGCGACCAGCTCCTCGATCCGGGCGGCGTCGCCGCGGATGACGATGATGCCGCCGGTCCGCGGCACCTTGCGCCCCGACGCGAGGATCAGGTCGGCCGCATAGCCCTGGGTCAGCCAGGCGACATGCTCCGCCATGCGCGCGTCGATCCCGGCCAGCGGCGCGTCATAGTGCAGGTCGACGATGCACAGCGGCGCGTCGGGCCGGACGAACGGCTCGCTCACAGCATCCCCTTGGTCGACGGGATCGCATCGCCCTTACGCGGGTCGATCTCCACCGCCGCGCGCAAGGCGCGGGCAAGGCCCTTGAAGGCGCTTTCGACGATATGGTGGTTGTTCTGGCCGTACAGCGTCTCGACGTGGAGGGTCAGGCCGGCGGTCTGCGCAAAGCTATGGAACCAATGTTCGATCAGCTCGGTGTCGAGATCGCCGAGCCGCGTCATCGTGAACTGCGTCTTCCACACCAGCCACGGCCGGCCGGAGATGTCGAGCGCGACACGGGTCAGCGTCTCGTCCATCGGCGACAGCGCGTCGCCGTAGCGGCGGATGCCGCGCTTATCGCCCAGCGCCTTGGCGATCGCCTGACCCAGCGCCAGCGCCGAATCCTCGGCGGTATGGTGACCGTCGATATGCAGGTCGCCCGCCACCTTCAGGTCGATGTCGATCAGGCCGTGGCGCGACAGTTGCTCGATCATATGGTCGAGGAAGCCGATGCCGGTGCTGATCGCATAGACGCCGGTGCCGTCCAGATTGACGGTGACGTCGATCCGCGTCTCGGCGGTGGAGCGGTTGATCGTGGCGATACGCATGTCGCTTCGGCCCATAGGAGCCTCTGGCCGCACGCACAATCTTGACCGGTCGGGGGAAGCCGCTACCCAAGGACGAATGACCGACGGACTGCCCGATAGCCTGATCCCCTATGACGAGATCGTCCAGGAGGCGCTGCGCGCCGTGGTCGGGCGTGTGCTCGGCTCGGTCGCCGAAACCGGCGGCCTGCCGGGCGAGCATCACTTCTACATCACCTTCAAGACGCAGGCGCCGGGCGTCGACATCCCCAAGCGGCTGATTGAGCGCTTTCCGGACGAGATGACGATCGTCCTGCAGAACCGCTTCTGGGACCTGACCGTGGACGAGCGGAAATTCTCGGTCGGCCTGAGCTTCAACCAGGTACCGTCGAAGCTGGTCATTCCCTATTCGGCGATCACCGGCTTCCACGACCCGGCGGTCAATTTCGAACTCCGCTTCCAGGCGACCGAAGGCCCCGATGACGGCCCCGAGCCACACGACGAGGCGGAGAATGACGGCCCGACCGCGACGCCGGTCGAGGATGGCTCGAACGTCGTCAGCGTGGACTTCAAGCGGAAGAAATAGGGGCCGGCGTCCAACCGGGGGCGTTCGCCTGCGCCGTCATGACTGCGCAGGCGGGACTCGAGGTGCGCCAGCGCCGCTGGTATGCACCACCGTCCGCGCGTCTGGATCCCCGCCTGCGCGGGGATGACGGTGGGTGGCGGAGGGGCCGGCTGCCGTAGAAAGGCGATGGTTGGTCCTGCGATAAGGACGGCACACCGCCGCATCACGCCTGCTACGCCATTCCCCCCCCGGTTGATCCGCGGCTATGCTTCCGCGGGCAACCAACCCCGCTGCCGCAGGTTCACGTCGCATGACCGACACCCGCACCGAAACCGATTCGATCGGCCCGATCGAAGTTCCCGCCGATGCCTATTGGGGCGCGCAGACCGAGCGGAGCCTGGAGAATTTTCCCTTCGGACCGCGCGAGCGCATGCCGATCGAGATCGTCCGCGCGCTGGCGATCGTCAAACAGGCGGCGGCGCGGGTGAACCGCAAGCACGGCCTGGCCACCGAGAAGGCGGAGGCGATCGAGGCGGCGGCGCAGGACATCGTCAGCGGCAGGCTGGACGACCAATTCCCCCTCGTCATCTGGCAGACCGGGTCCGGCACCCAGTCGAACATGAACGTCAACGAGGTGATCGCCGGGCGCGCCAACGAGCGGCTGGCCGGCACGCGCGGCGGCAAGGCGCCGGTCCACCCCAATGACGACGTCAATCGCGGCCAGTCGTCGAACGACAGCTTCCCCACCGCGCTGCACGTCGCCGCGGCGCTGGCGGTGCGCGACCAGCTCCTCCCCGCGCTCGGCCGGCTGCACGACGCGCTGGCGGCGAAGGCCAGGGCGTGGGACAGCATCGTCAAGATCGGCCGCACCCATCTGCAGGATGCGACGCCGCTGACCCTGGGGCAGGAGGTGTCGGGCTACGTCCAGCAGCTCGCCAATGCGCGCGATCGCATCGAGGGGACGGTGAAGCGCAACATCCTGCCGCTGGCGCAGGGCGGTACCGCGGTCGGCACCGGCCTCAATGCTCCGGAAGGCTTTGCGGACGATATCGCCGCCGAGATCGCGACGCTGACCGGCATCCCCTTCGTGACCGCGCCGAACAAGTTCGAGGCGCTGGCGTCCAACGACGGGCTGGTCGACCTGCACGGCACGCTCAACGTGCTGGCGGTGGCGCTGAGCAAGATCGCCAACGACATCCGCCTGCTCGGGTCCGGCCCGCGCTCCGGGCTCGGCGAACTGGAACTGCCCGCCAACGAGCCGGGCAGTTCGATCATGCCGGGCAAGGTCAATCCGACCCAGGCCGAGATGCTGACGATGGTGGCCGCGCAGGTGATGGGCAACAATGTCGCGGTCACCGTCGGCGGGCTGCAGGGGCATATGGAGCTCAACGTCTTCAAGCCGCTGATCGGCGCCAACGTGCTGCGCTCGATCGCCTTGCTGAGCGTCGGAATGACTAGCTTCGCCGAGCGGACCGTCGACGGGATGCGTGCCAACGAGGGTCGCATCGCCGAGCTGGTCGAGCGGTCGCTGATGCTGGTCACCGCGCTGGCGCCGGAGATCGGCTATGACCATGCCGCCAAGATCGCCAAACATGCCCATGTGGAAGGGCTGACCTTGAAGGAGGCGGGGCTGGCACTCGGGCTGGTCGACGAGGCGACCTTCGACCGGCTGGTCCGTGCCGAGGACATGGTCGGGAAATAGGTCCGGAACCTCTCCTGTCGCGGCGAATTGGTCCAGTCTTGTCGCGGCTGTGAGGGAGGCAATCATGAGCGCAACGACGATAGGCGCGCTGGTCGGTGGTGCGATCGATTCGCTGTCGGGCGACGATGGCGTCGCGGACGGCGCGATCATCGGCGCGGTGACGGCCAATGTCCTGAAAGTCGTCGTGCCGATCGCGATTACTTATGCGGTCGGCTGGGCGGTGCTGCGCGGCGCGGCGGAACTCAAGGACAGCGTTTTCGGAAAGGTTGAAGCATGATCGGCAAGATTATCGGCGCTCTAGTCGGGCGCGAGTTGGACCGTCGCGACGGGTCGGATGGGGTCAAGGGCGCGCTGACCGGCGCGGTCGCCGCCGGCGTGCTGCGCCGCATGGGGCCGCTCGGCATGCTGATCGGCGGCGGCTATGTCGCCAAGAAGGCCTATGACCGGCGCAAGCTCGCCAAGAGCGGGGCGGCCTATCGCTGATGGCCCTTTCCCCGGAGACCGGGGATAAATAACCTATATTTCACGACAGGCTGGACCGCGGGCGCTTGACGCCTGCGGTCTTGGCACGTCACTAGCGCGCCATGCCCGTCACCCCATCCGATCCGCACGGTTTCAGGCGTCGCGGCGTCCTGTTCGTTCTGTCCTCGCCCTCCGGCGCAGGCAAATCGACGATCGCGCGTAAGCTGCTGGCGGCGGAGCCGGAGCTGGCGATGTCGGTGTCGGCGACGACGCGGCCGATGCGGCCGGGCGAGGTCGACGGCAAGGACTATCATTTCGTCGATCTCGAGGAATTCCGCCGCATGGTGGCGGAAGACGAGTTCCTCGAATGGGCGCACGTCTTCGGTCACCGCTACGGCACCCCGCGCGGGCAGGTCGAGGCGATGCTGGCGGCCGGCAAGGACGTGTTGTTCGACATCGACTGGCAGGGCGCACAGCAGCTGTTCCAGATCGCCGGCGGCGACGTGGTGCGCGTCTTCATCTTCCCGCCGTCGATGGAGGAGCTGCGCTCCCGGCTGACCAACCGCAACACCGACAGCGCCGAGGTGATCGACGCGCGGATGGCGCGCGCGACCAACGAGGTCAGCCACTGGGACGGCTATGACTATGTGCTGGTCAACGACGACGTCGAACAGTGTTTCGACGGCGTGCGCACCATTTTGGCGGCGGAACGGCTGAAGCGGTCGCGGCAGACGGGACTGATCGGCTTCATCCGCAAGCTGACGCGCTAGGCGGTCGCGGCCGGCGCGGGCGTCGACTATCGCAAGCTGGCGGTCAGGCGTCGAGCGCCGCGAGAAAGCGCACCGCCGCGTCGAAGTCGCGTCGGCGGACGTCGCGGGCCTGTTCGGCGAGCGGGTCGCTGCCCCAATGTTCGGCCTGCCAATCCTCGTCGAGGTTCGCCGCCGTCCATAGGGTCTCGGCGTCACCGGCACGCTCGGCCAGCGCGAGCGCCAGCACCAGCGAACCGGTGATCGTCACCACCGGCGACAGGCCGGCAAGGTGGAAAGGATCGAGGGCCGCCACCGCGTCGCCGAGGCGGGCGAGCGTCGCCGCAGGCTGCGGCTGGTGGAGGATGCCGGCAGTGACCGTGAAGTGGACGTCGTAGCGCCCCCGCGCCCAATCCAGCCAGGGATCCCAATTCGCCGCCTGACGCTCCGCAAGCGCCGGCGGTTCCGCAGCGCGATAGCAGAGCAGGTCGCTTTCGCCATAAGCGGCCAGGCCGGTGGCGAAGGCGGCGGGGGCGGCGGCAATCCGGTCGATCGCGGCATTGGCGAGGCCGGTCAGCGGCATGGCGCGCGGGTCGAGCGTCTCGCCGACGCTGCGCCATTCATCCGCCACCGCCGTCGCTAGCGCCGCGGTCGGCAGCGTCAGCGGCACGCGACCCGGCGTGCGCACCGGCCGGCCGTCGAGGGCGATCCCGCCCGCGGCATCGACCGTGACGTCGGTCCAGAAGCGCTTCACGGCTTGGGCGTCCGCCAGCGGTGGGCGAGGCTGGCCGGCACGATCGCGATCATCGCCAGGGCCGACAGCACGATCGCGATGCCGAGGACCTTGATCGGCCATTCGTGGCTGCGCGCGGCGAGGATCATGCCGAGCACCGCGCCGGCGGTGCCGACCAGGCGGATGCCGACGAGCACCATCCAGCGCCGCATCGCGCGGGCATCGTCGGGCATCATGTCAGCAGCGCCGGCAGAGCGGCGACGCGATCGGCGACCACGTCTGCGCCGCCGTTCACCAGATCGCTTTGGTCGTGATAGCCCCAGGCGACGCCGATCGCGCGCGCGCCCGCCGCCTTCGCCATCACCATGTCGAAGCTGGTGTCGCCGATCATCGCCGTCTCGGCCGGAGTCGCGCCCGCCTCCGCCATGGCGGCGAGCAGCATCGACGGATCGGGCTTGGACGGGTGGCGATCCGCGGTCTGCAGGGTGACGAAACGGTCGGCGAGGCCATGGTGGGCGAGGATATGCGCCAACCCGCGGTCGGATTTGCCAGTGGCGACGCCGAGCAACCAGCCGTCGCTTCGCAGTTGCTCGATTACCGCCGCGATGCCGTCGAACAGCGGCTCCTCCGCCATCGCGCCACTGGTGCGCAACCGGAAGAAGGCGTCTTTGTAATCCGCCGCCATTCGCCGGTGCTGGTCGGTGGCTGCGTCGGGCAGCAGCGCCTGCAACGCCTCGACCAGCGACAGGCCGACGATACGGCGGATCGCGGTGCGCGGCGGCGCCGGCAGCTCGGCGAGCAGGAATGCCTCCTCCATCGCACGGCAGATATTGGCCTGGCTGTCGACGAGGGTCCCGTCGCAGTCGAATACGGCAAGGCGGGTCATCGCGCGGGGAAAGGGGCCTGGAACATCGCTTCCGTTGGTAGCGCCGCCAGGGCCGCAAGAGAAGCGCCGCCGTGACCAGCCAACGGCCGCTTTACGACCTCTTAATCTGACTAAGGTATTTCAAATGCATGATCTTGGGTTCGCGATGGACATATATGGCCCAGTCGCTCGCGCGGCATGGCACGGCACGCCGGGGCCTGGCGCGCATTCGCGAGGATCGTCGCGGCGTCTCGCTGCTCGAATTCGCCCTGGTCGCGGCGCCGTTCATCGCCCTGATGCTCGCGGCCTTGCAGACCAGCCTGCTCTATTTCGCGCAGGAAGGCCTGGAGACCGCCGTCGAAGCGACCGCGCGTAGCGTCACCACGGGGCAAGCGCAGGCGGCCGACGCGACCGCGACATCGATGACTTCCGCCCAACTCGCCAGCCGGTTCCGCACCCAGGCCTGCGCGCGCCTGCCCGCCTATCTCAGTTGTTCGCGGCTGTTCGTCGAGGTCAAGAGTGCGACCAGCTGGAGTGCGATGACCACTACTCTGCCCGACCTGACCAAGGATTCGTCGGGCAATTTGAAGACGCCGATGAGCTATAGCCTCGGCAGTCAGGGTTCGGTGGTGATGGTCCGCCTGCTCTATATGTGGCCGCTGCAGACCGGACCGCTCGGCCTCGATTTCTCGGACCAGGGCCGCAACACGCGGCTGATCATGGCGACGTCGGTCGCCAAGACGGAGAATTACTGATGCTCCGCGGTCTCGTCCGGCCCGGTTTGGCCGAGGACCGGCGCGGCACCGCGCTGGTGGAGTTCGCCGCGGTCGCGCCGGTGCTGATCGTGCTGTGGCTCGGCAGCCTGCAGATCGAGGACGGCATCGCCTGCAACCGCAAGGTGACGGTGGCGACCCGCGCGATCGCCGATCTGATCGCGCAGAACGTCTCCGGCACAACCACCAAGGGCGAGATCGACAGCAACCTCAATGCGACGACGATGGTGCTGGCGCCATACGATGCCAGCCGCGCGACGATCCGGGTGACGCAAGTCTACACCGACGCGTTGCTCCGCACGAAAGTGGTGTGGAGCCGCAGCCTGAACGGTGCCGCGCTCAACGCCAACGATACCGCGGTGATCCCGGTCGGCCTGCGCGTGCAGAACAGCTACATGCTGTTTGCCGAAGTGACGTACAACTACAAGCCGCCGATGAACTTCGGGTTCATCGGGCCGATGAAGCTGGGCGACAATCTGTTCATGCTGCCGCGCAATTCCAACAAAATCGACTGCACGGATTGCTGAGGATCCGAACGACGATGGTTTCCTTGATCGCCTTGCTCCGTCGCCTGCGTGCCAACCGGCGTGGCGGCGTTTTCATGATCTTCGGCTTTGGCTTGCTGCCGCTGTCGTTCGCCGTCGGAATGGGCATCGACTATGCGCGGGCGATGAAGACGCAGACCAAGCTGAACGCCATTGCCGATGCCGCGGCCCTGGTCGCGGTCAGCAAGCAGGTGATGACCATCGATGACACCACGGCCGCGCTCTTGGCGACGCAGATGTTCAACACGCAGGCGCAGGCGCTGATCGACGCCAACCAGGCGCGGATCACGAGCCTCACGGTCACCGCGCCGAAGGACAGCACCGGGCGGCGCGTCGCGACGGTGGTTTATACCGCCCAATCACCCAATAATTTCGCCCGACTGCTGGGCATGGCGAACCTCAACATTGGGGGCCGGTCGACCACGACCAACGCGACCGCGCCGGACATCGACTTCTACATGTTGCTCGACGTTTCCGGGTCGATGGCGCTGCCGACAACCTCCGCCGGCCTGACCATCGTCGCCAACAGCAACAGCAGCAAATGCCAGTTTGCCTGCCATTCGACCAATGACCTCAAGGGCACCGCGAAGGACGGGACGACCAAGGATCTGTACGGCGTCGCCAAAAGCTATGGCCTGACGCTGCGCATCGACGAAGAGGGGACCGCCGTTTCCAAGTTGACCTCCGACGCGCAGAGCACGTCCAGCAAGAATGGTGCGCAATATCGCATGGCGATCGCCACCTTCCGCGGCGCGGGTGGCTTTTCCAAACTGTACGCCATCGACGATCCGAACGGACTGGCCGGCGCGTCGACCAAGACGACCAACCTGACGCCATCGAACTTCTACAAAAATGGCTGCCCGACCAGCGCCTGCGCGTCGACGGAGGTCGGCTACAACGATCGGGACACGGGCAGTTCAGACGCGTTCACGCAGATCAACGCCTGGATGCCGGATCCCGGCGACGGCATCACCACCAACGCCAAGCCGCAGGCGATCATGTTCGTCATTACCGACGGCATGCGCGACGAGACGCGGTCGAACGGCCGGCCGGAGATCGCCTTCGACACGACGAAGTGCGATGCGATCAAGGCGCGGAACATCCGCATCGCGGTGCTCTACACCGAATATCTGGCGCAATCGCTCGACAACGACAGCTGGTCGCAGAGCAACGTCAAACCGTATCTGTATCAGGTCGAGCCGGCGCTGCAGGCCTGCGCGTCGCCCGGCCTATACACCAAAGTGACCTCGGACCAGGACATCTACACCGCGCTCGACGCGCTGTTCCAGAGCGCCGTCGCCACCGCCCGCATCACCCGCTGATCGGCGCACCGGCAGCGACGGCCTGCGCCAGGAGCGGGTTGCCGCCATGCGTCAGACCGGCGATCGCACCGGCGCGATCCGCCGCCGTCTTGTTCTGGCTGAGCTTGAGGGTGGCTGAGAGGACCGGTTTGTCGATCGCAAAGCCACGGATACCCGCCAGCAGCTTGGCAAAGGCGTGCTGGTCCATCTTGGTGCGTGACCACGGCCGGTCCGCCGGCTCATGCAACAGGGCGAGGCGGTCGAGCTGTTCGACGGTGTCATCGTCGCTGATCGCGGTGGCGGTGCCGCGCATTTCGACGGCGACGTAATTCCAGGTCGGCACCTGATTGCCGGGCCGTTCGTACCAATTGGGGCTGATATAGCCGTGTACGTCAAGTACGGCGACGACCAGATCGGCTCCGTCGCAATGATCCGTGGCGGGATTGCCGCGCGCGACATGAAAGCGCACGCTCTCACCGTGCCGGGTGATCGGGGCGTGCACGATCAACGGCCCCCGGGGGCGGGAACGACGATGTGCGCCAGACCGATCGCTTCCGCCATCGCTAAAAGGTCGGCGTCGGGCTCCGGCCGGAATGCCGGATGCGGATGCATCAGTCGCGACCGCCCCGGCGGCGGCGCTCGCCGCGATGTTCCTTGCGCATCGACTTGGCGTGCGCCTTCGCGCGTTGCTTCAGCACCGACTTGGGCGGTGGCCCCTTCTTCGCCTCCTCGAGCGGCAGCGCATCGCCCTGCGCCTCCTCGAAGCCGAGGCTGGCGAGGCTTTCGGCGAAATGGTGCGGCAGCGCGGCGGTGGCGTCGATCGCGCCACCGTCGGGATGGTCGACGCGGATGCGCCGCGCATGCAGGTGCATCTTGCGGCTGATACCACCGGTCAGGAAGGCGGCTGGGCCGCCATACTTGCCGTCGCCGACGATCGGATGGCCGATCGCGGCCATGTGGACGCGCAGCTGGTGGGTGCGGCCGGTGAACGGCTGCAGCTCGACCCAGCAGGCGCGGTTGCCGGCGCGCTCGATCACGCGGTAGCGCGACCGCGACGGCAGGCCGTTCTCCTCGTCGACATGCATCTTCTCGCCGCCGGTGCCGGGCTGCTTGGCGATCGGCAGGTCGACCATGCCGTCGTCGATCGACGGCACGCCGACCACCAAGGCCCAATAGACCTTGCGCGCCGTCCGGCTGGAGAAGGCCTTGGCGAAGAAGGCGGCGGCGCGGCTGGTGCGGGCGACGAGCAGCGCGCCGCTGGTGTCCTTGTCGAGGCGGTGGACCAGCTTGGGCCGCCCCTCGCTTTCGAACTGCAGCGCGTCGAGCAGCGCGTCGACATGCTCGTGCGTCTTGGTGCCGCCCTGCGTTGCCAGGCCAGGCGGCTTGTTGAGCACGATCGCCGACGGGTCGCGGTGGATCACCATCTCGCGGGCAAAGGCGATCTGGTCTTCGGTCAGCGGCGTGCGCGGCTTCTGCGGGCGCGGCGCGTCGGTGGCGGCGGGTTCGGCCGGCGGCACGCGCAGTACCTGGCCGGCGGCGATCCGGTCGCCGGGCGCGGCGCGGGCGCCGTCGACCCGCAGCTGGCCGGTGCGCGCCCATTTGGCGACGGTGGTGAAGCTGGTGTCGGGCAGGTGCCGCTTGAACCAGCGGTCGAGGCGGATGCCGTCGTCGTCGAGGCCAACGGTGAACTGGCGGACGGCGTCGCTCATGCGGTGATCCCCCTGGCGAGTGCGAGACCGGCGGCGAGCGCGAGCAGCGATCCGGCGACGGAGACGAGAATATAGGCCCAGGCGACCGGCGCCGCGCCACGCTCGAACAGAGTCACCGCGTCGAGCGAGAAGGAGGAGAAGGTGGTGAAGCCGCCGAGCACGCCGACGCCGAGCAGCAGCCGCCAGGTCTCGCCGCCCTGTCCCAGCCGCGCGAGGGTGCCGACGAGCAGCCCCATCAGCAACCCGCCGACGAGGTTCACCGTAAGCGTGCCGTAGGGAAAGGCGGGACCGAGCAGCGCGAGCATGGCGCGGCCGACCAGATGACGTGCCCCGCTGCCCAGCGCACCGCCGATCATGACGAGGACGAGTGGCATAATCGCACCGCCCTAGAGGCAAATGCGCCGGAAGGGAAATGCCGGCGGCGGCTCAGCGCACCAGCAGGTCGACGTCGGTGCCGCCGCCGGGGCGCGGGGTGGCGTAGACGACATAAGCGTCGTTGCCGCGGGTGCCGCCGAGCACATGGCGGTCGCCGTCCGCCTGATGGTCCGCCGAATAGCCGGCGCGGGTGACCCGGGCATGGTACCAGTCGAGGATGCGACCGACCGGCGCGCTGCTGGCGAAGCCGACCGCGCGCAGGCCGCAGCCATCGTTGCCGGCCGCCTCCGTCACCCGCGCGTCGGGGTAGAGCGGCACCGCGGCGGGCAGGCGGTTGGCCCAGCCGGCGGAATAGCTGACGCTGGCAGCGCAGTCGGCCGAGCCGGGCGACTGGCGCCGGGCGAGTTCGCCGAGGGTGAGCGCGCCGTCCGCCTTGCGGCATTGCGGGCAATCGCCCCGCGCAGCCGGCGTCGGCTTGAGGTCGGCGGGTGAGACGCCGTCGGGCCGGCTGCCGAGGTCGGCGGGCGGGATCGCGTCGGGGTCGGGGCGGCTGGGCGGGCGGACGACGTTGGTGTTGGCCGATTGGGTGAGGGCGGGATCGACCATGATCTGGTCGCGCAGCGCGGCGGTGAGCGCCGGGTCGCGCTGGTTGGCGGGCCGGGCGCCTTCGGTCAGCTCGCGGTCGAGGCTGTCGAGATCCTGTTGCGCGGACGGTGCCTTGCCACAGGCGGCGAGCAGCAGAGCGACGGCGAGCAGGGCGCGGGAAGCGGACACCGGGGATATCTGGCACGACCGCCGCTAAGGAACCACCGACAGGCGTGGTTAACGGTCCGGCACCGTCGCCCCGACGCAGCGGCGGCGATGCTTGTGCCGGGGCGCAGCATTGCCCATGTCAGGGCGATGCTGAACATCCTTTCCGTGCTGATCGGCCTGGTCACGCTGGCGCTGGGCCTGGTCGCGTTCGTGCCGTTGCTCGGCTGGCTCAACTGGCTGGTCATTCCGATCGGCATCGTCGGGGCCGCGGTCGGCGCCCTGTCCTCGTCGAACGGCGGCCGCAACCTCAACCTGCTGCTGATCGTCGTCTTCGCCCTGCGGCTGATGCTGGGCGGCGGGATCTTCTGAGCACACGAATCGGAGCCCGGCAGGTGCCGGGCTCCGTCCCCGTGACGAAGGCTTAGCGACAGACGACCTGGCCGCGGTCGACCGACTGGCCGAGCAGGGCCCCACCGGCGCCGCCAACCAAGGTGCCGAGCAGGCGCGAGCCACCGCCGGCGATGACGTTGCCGAGCGCACCGCCCGCCAGGCCGCCGACGATCAGGCCGGTGGTGCCGTCCGAGCGGCGGCAATAATACCGCCCGTTGGTGCCGCGATAGATGCGGTCGTTGCGGGTCAGCCGGCGCGGCTGGTAATAGCGGCCGTCGCGATAATAACGGTCGGCGTAATAGGCGCGCTGGCCCGGCGGCAGCCGGTTATAGTCATAGTTGCGATAGGCGCGCCAATCGTCGCGGCGGTCCTGGCGGATATCGCGCAGATCCTCGCGCCGGTCCTGGCGGGCATCGCGGACCTGGTCGCGATATTCGCGGCGGGCATCGCGGACGTCGCGCGGCGAATCGGCATCGCGCAGGTCGCGGCGATAGTCGCGCTGTGCGTCGCGCACTTCCTTGCGATATTCGCGGTTCGCGCCGTACGGCGTGTCCTGCGCCGCGACCGGCATCGCGGCCAGAGTGGTGGCGGCCATCGCCACCGACAGAAACAATTTACGCATCACACTCTCCCGTGTTGATCGATGCAAAGACAACGGCTTGGCCAAAGCGCGGTTGCGTGAACCGGAAACTACGTCCGGTTCACGTCACCGACAGGCGGCGCCGCCGCTCAGCCGAAGCGGACGTCGAGCGCGATGTCGCAGTTGAGCACCTTCGACACCGGGCAGCCGGCCTTGGCCTCGTTGGCGATCCGTTCGAACTCGGCGGGGTCGATGCCGTCGACCTGACCGGTCAGGCTGAGCTGCGAACGGGTGATGGTGAAGCCGTCGCCGTCCTTGTCGAGCGTCACCTTGGCGGTCGTTTCCAGATTGCCCTGGCTATGGCCGGCGCCGGCGAGCGCGAAGCTCAGCGCCATGGTGAAGCAGCTGGCATGGGCGGCGGCGATCAGCTCTTCCGGATTGGTGCCCTTGCCGTCCTCGAAGCGGGTGTTGAAGCCATATTGCGTCTCGTCGAGCACGCCCGACTGGGTCGAGACATGGCCCTTGCCGTCCTTGCCGAGGCCTTCGTAGCGGGCGGAGCCCGAGCGGGTCACCATGATGCTGATCTCCTGAACACATGAATGGGGCGCCGCGAGTCTCCCCGCGACGCCCGTCCAACGCGCCACGCGCGTTTTGGCGGCATGATCGCCCGTGTCCGCTACCGCGCCGAGGCACGGCGGCGGACCGGCCGGATCAGCGGCAGCCGCGACGGCTGCGCTGGCTGCTGCGGTCGACCTCGCGGCCGAGCAGGCCGCCGGCGACCGCGCCGCCGAGCGTGCCAAGCGTACGGTCGCCGCGCGTATCGATCGTGCGGCCGAGCAAGGCACCGGCGACGCCGCCGACCACCAGGCCGGTGGTGCCGTCGGGCTTGCGGCAGCGCAGGCGGCCGCGATCGTCGCGCCACTCGCGATACTTGTAGCGCTGCGCGCCGGCCTGCGACACCGGCACCACCATCGTCGCCGGCAGCACCATCGCGGTGCACCCCAGAGCAAGCATCAACTTACGCATCGGAACAACTCCCTTTCGTGAAGAAACTGTCATGAAAACGTCGCCCGATTAGCGGGGGTTGCATGAACCCAGAACAACGTTCCATTCAGGAAACGACCGTCCCGAAACGGATCAGCGCAGCGCCGCGATCGCCGCCGCGACATCTTCATTGTCCGGCTGGTCGGTGTCGTCGCCGGTCGCGGCCGCCGTCGCATGCGTGGCCCCATCGGCCCGATGGCGCTCGCCGGGCAGCGCATCGGCGAGGTCGGCCGCCGCCCAGACGATGCCGGCCGCCCAAAGCAACGCCGCCCAGCGGCTGCGGAACAGGCGCGGGCCGGGCAGCATCGCCGTGCAGCCTGCACGCCGATCCCTTGCCGCCGGCTTGCCGGACGGGGTTAATCGTGGGCCATCCCCATCGCCATTGTCGCCGTCACCGAGGCGGATCGCAGCCGGAAAGTCGCAAAGGTCGCACCGATCGCCCCCGTCAGGCGAGCGGCGGCGGCGGCAGCGGCACGTCATAGTCCGCCGCGCCGAGCGGTTCCGGCGGGCAATCCTCCGGTGCGACGTCGGTCAGCGCGGCGAGCGCATCGGGCAGGTCGCCGAGCGCCCACACCGAGCGGCGGTCGCTGCGCGCGATATTGGCGGGGATCGGGCCGAACAGATGCGGCATCATCTTGCCGAGCAGGAAGACGAGCAGCCGGTCCGACGGCACCCGCGTCTCCGACACCAATTCGCCGTCCTTCCACACGGTGCGTGCGCTGCCGTGGATCGCGCGGTCGAAGGCGATGCCGAGCAAGCGGTGGCTGGCGGCGAGCTGCGCATGGTCCCAGGCCTTGGCGAAGGCGGCGCCGAGCGGATGCGCGCGCAGCCGATAGGCGGAGCGTGGGGTCAGGCCGACCGATTCGGCCGCGGCGGTGACGCAGCCGCTTTCCGCCAGCGTGGTGAGGAAGCGGCGCTGGCGATCGGCGGTCCAGCCGTCGTGGCGCGGGCGCAGCGCGACGGGCTGGAAATCGGGATCCGGATCGATCGGGGCAGTGGCGGTCATGACAGGCTCCTTCGCTTGAGGGAGTCAATCACCTAACCAAATAGGTTATTGTAGGACATGGCTGGGACTACTCACAGTGGCGATTGACGGCGGTGGCGACGTATGATGTTATCACGTTACATACAGCCGGGAGAAAGAGGATGCGTCGCCTTCGTCCTGCCACCGTCGCCAGTGCCGAGATCGGCGAGCCGATCGCCGCGCTCAACATCACGCCGCTGATCGACGTGCTGCTGGTCCTGCTGGTGATGATGATCCTGACCCTGCCGCAGGTGCTGCACCAGGTGCCGATCGACCTGCCGCAGAGCGGCCCGGTGCCGGCGGCGGAGCGGGTGGTGCATAGGCTCGATCTGGCGCGGGGCGGGGCGGTGACGCTGGATGGCGCGGCGGTGGCCGATGCGGCGCTGCCCGCGCGGCTGGCGGCGGTGAAGGCGGACCCGGCGGCGGTGCTGGTGATGCACACCGACCCGGAGGCGCGCTACGAACGTTTCGACCAGACGCTGGCGGTGGTGAAGCGCGCGGGGATCGCCCGGCTGGGGTTCGTGGGGAATGGGCCGTTGTAAAACATACGTTGGTTCAAGCGGCCGGGCGCACCAATCCACCGCTCGCCGCCAGCCGCCGATGCAGCGCGTCGGCGGACAGTTCGAAGCCGTTCGGCCAGGCGAGCGCACCCGCTTCGATAAAGGCGCGCGCGAAGTAGGCCGGGTCTGCCAGCGGGCGCGTCATCACCGTGTCGCGGGCGATCAGATCGGCGGCGGACCATGCCGCGCTGCTGCCGTCGCTGAAGCTGAGCGCCAGCGTGTCGGTGCCCGTGACGGCGATGTGGACCAGCTTAATCATCGAGGTCGGCTCCGGCGATCATCTCCAGCGGCTCGAGTGCAACGCCGCGCTGCCAGTTTGCCATAAGCTCCTCGCGATGGTCGAGTGCCCATTGGCGCACAATGCGTGCCGCCTTGCGGGGGAGCGACCCTTGCGTGATTTCGCCATCCTCGATGCGCACGAACGCCTCGAACCCCTGATAGGTCGCATGGAAGTGCGGCGGCGGGTGATCGTCGAAATACATGCGGATCACAATGCCAAAGAAGAGCGAGATGACGGGCACTATTCGGCCTTTACGATCTTGCATTCTACGAAGCGAACCTCAAACTGCCCTATTTTTTCAATCCTGCCTATCGCGTATAGAGCATCTCCTTCTTTAAGAGTTTCCAAAAACTCTCGATCTTGATTGAAGGTCAAGGAAATGGACGAAAGATTCCGGGCGTCATCAGGTCTTTCATGGAGGATTGCGCCGGTTTTCTGTCCGCTGAGTGCGTATACCGACGACACTCTGCCGCGCAGCCTCATCCATTTACCGCGATAGATTGCGGCTAGTTTATCAGCCTGAATGGAGGTGTGGTCGGCGTAGATCTTCATCAGATCGGTAGTGCTAACTGTCGATGAAGCAAATATTACGCCAAAATTGGTATCTCCTCGGGACGACGCAGTTTCCTGCATCGGAACTTCTGCTTCAAGGCTGGGGGCAGTTTTCGACGGCGCCGAGATATCGCCGTCCGAGGCTAAGGTGCCTCCCTTTTCATATCGCGCGATAGTATCGTCACGCAATTTTAGCCGATGCTCGTACCCCTCTATGATCCCATCGTAGCGCCACTTTAGCACTCGCCAGATCACGCCGCATGACGCCACCAGTAGTAGTATGAAGGGCAGCGGAGCCCTCCATACTTCAGCAACCTGGTGCGAAATTAAAATCGCCACTTCACTCCGCCGCGACCCCAGCCCGCGAGAACATATCCCCCTCGACCACGCCGGCATCCTCGTTCGCCGGCTTGCTGCCCTTGGCCTTCTGGCGCTTGTCGAAGCTGTCCCAGACGTCGTTCCACTGGCCCTTGGTCGCCGCCTTCGAATATTCAGTGGCGCGGGTTTCGAAGAAATTGGCGTGCTCGACACCGTTGAGCAGCGGCGTCAGCCACGGCAGCGGGTGTTCGTCGATCATGTAGATCGGCTTGAGGCCGAGCTGGCCCAGCCGCCAATCCGCGATGTAGCGGATGTACTTCTTGATCTCCTTGGGCTTCATGCCCTCGACCGGGCCCATTTCGAAGGCGAGGTCGATGAAGTTGTCCTCCAGCCGGATCGTCGTCTGGCAGACGTCGGCGATGTCGTCCTTGACCGCCTTGGTCAGGCACTGGCGCTCCTGGCAGAAGGCGTGGAACATGCGGATGATGCCTTCGCAATGCAGGCTCTCGTCGCGCACCGACCAGCTGACGATCTGGCCCATGCCCTTCATCTTGTTGAAGCGCGGGAAGTTCATCAGCATCGCGAAGCTGGCGAACAGCTGCACGCCTTCGGTGAAGCCGCCGAACATGGCGAGCGTGCGGGCGATGTCCTCGTCGCTGTCGACGCCGAAGTTCTGCATGTAATCATGCTTGTCCTTCATCTCGGCATATTCGAGGAAGGCGCCATATTCGCTCTCGGGCATGCCGATCGTGTCGAGCAGATGGCTGTAGGCGGCGATGTGCACCGTCTCCATGTTGCTGAACGCGGTCAGCATCATCTTGACCTCGGTCGGCTTGAACACGCGGCCGTATTTCTCGTGGTAGCAATCCTGCACCTCGACGTCGGCCTGGGTGAAGAAGCGGAAGATCTGGGTGAGCAGGTTGCGCTCGTGATCGGTCAGCTTCTGCGCCCAGTCGCGGCAATCCTCGCCGAGCGGCACTTCCTCGGGCAGCCAGTGGAGCTGCTGCTGACGCTTCCAGAACTCGAACGCCCAGGGGTATTCGAACGGCTTGTACTGCTTGGAGGCTTGGAGGAGGGGCATGGGTTACTCCGGGGTAATGCGTTAGAAACGATGATGGTGGTGAAGGTAGGCCAGGATGGCCACGACCGACACGATCGGTGCGGTGATCATCATGCGGCGGCCGCGTGCGTTGATCTGATCAACGTCGAGATCGCCGGCGAACAGGCCGGGTTTCGGTCCGGAGAAGAGGCCGCCGAGCGGCGCGTTCTCCCACGGATTGTGGTCTAGTCGGGCCCAGCGCCGGCCGTGGCCCGCGTTGATGACGCCGATCGCACCGACGGCGAGGACGAAGAAGAGGTCGTTCATCCGCCGACGCTCCATCGCTGCATCTGGCCGGCGCCGACCGCGAGCAATATGCCCGCCGACAGCGCCATGATGCCGACCATGCGCAGCACATAGGTGCGCGCCGGCCCGCCCTCGCGGAGCAGCAGCAGCAGGCTGGCGGCGCCGATCAGGATCAGCACCACCGCGACCGCATACATGATGAGCGACTGACGGATCATGCATCCATTCCCCGTGATGCTCGTTTCGCGTCCGACCCTATCGAAGGAGGAACGTCGTGCACGATCATAGCAACATCAAGGAACATATGAAGGTCATCGGCGCCGACGGCGTCCATGTCGGCACCGTCGACCATGTCGATGGCGAGCGCATCAAGCTGACCAAGAACGATTCGCCGAGCACCGAGGACGGGCAGGGCGGCAAGCATCACTATCTGCCGGCCGGGCTGGTCGCGGAGATCGAGGGCGACACCGTGCGCCTGTCGGCGACCGCGCAGAACGCCGTCGACATGTTCGAAGAGGCGGAGTGAGGTGCGGGCGGCCCGGGATTGCCTGAGCAATCCCGGGACCCGCCGCGGCGGGCAGCGGAGCAGGCACGGCCGGCTCCGTCTGACGGCGCGGCGTGATGGCCAGAGGACAGGGGTGGTGCCGGTCATGCGGTGCCGCCCTTTTTCGTGTCCGCCACACGCGCGCCGACGTTCGCCACGACACCGTCGAGGTTCATCATCACATCGGCGTTGGCGAAGCGGATCACGTCATACCCTCCGGATTTGAGGAAGCGGGTGCGCTGCGCGTCCCGTTCCGGTTTCAGCGCGTGGTCGTCGCCGTCGACCTCGATGATGAGGCGTTCGGAAAAGCAGAGGATGTCGGCATAGAACGGACCGACCGGCGCTTGGTGACGCCATTTCAGATGCGGAAAGGCTTCGCGCAGCGCGCGCAGCAGGCGTCGTTCTGGCTCCGACGCCTCGCGGCGGAGCTGGCGGGCGCGCTGGACGGTGCCGGAGCGATGATTGTCGTAACTGCGCACACCCTCACCCTTCCGCCGCTCCGCGGCTCCCTCCCTCTCCCGATGGGAGAGGGAATTAGCGGCAACCTGCACCCCTCTCCCGCCGGGAGAGGGAGGGGCCCATCGCGTCAGCGATGGGAGGGTGAGGGTGTCAGCGAACGGCCCGATCACCTCACTGACAGGCCAGACACTCGTCATAATCCGTCGTCTCGCCGATCTCGAACTTCGGCGCGCTGATCGTATTGTCCGCCTCGACGCCGCCGCTGCCGGCGAAGCCGGCGCGCTGCACCGACTTGGAGCGGAGGTAATAGAGCGACTTGATGCCCAGTTCCCAGGCGCGGAAGTGGAGCATCAGCAGGTCCCACTTCTCGACGTCCGCCGGAATGAACAGGTTCAGCGACTGCGCCTGGTCAATATAGGGCGTGCGGTCGCCGGCCAGTTCGAGCAGCCAGCGCTGGTCGATCTCGAAGCTGGTTTTGTAGCAGTCCTTCTCCTCCTGGTTGAGGAAGTCGAGGTGCTGGACCGAGCCGCCATGTTCGAGGATCGAATTCCACACCGCGTCGCTGTTCTTCGCCTTTTCGGTGAGCAGCTTCTCCAGATACGGATTCTTGACCGCGAAGCTGCCCGACAGCGTCTTGTGGGTGTAGATGTTGGCCGGGATCGGCTCGATGCAGGCCGAGGTGCCACCGCAGATGATCGAGATCGACGCGGTCGGCGCGATCGCCATCTTGCAGCTGAACCGCTCCATCACCCCCATGTCGGCGGCGTCGGGGCAGGGCCCGCGCTCGATCGCGAGCTGCATCGACGCTTCGTTCACCTGCGCGTTGATGTGCTTGAAGATGCGCAGGTTCCACGACTTGGCCATCGCCCCCTCGAACGGCAGGCCGCGTGCCTGCAGGAAGGAGTGGAAGCCCATCACGCCCAGGCCGACCGAGCGTTCGCGTGCCGCGCTATAGGCGGCGCGCTCCATGCCCGGCTCGTGGCGGTCGATGTAGTCCTGCAGCACGTTGTCGAGGAAGCGCATCACGTCCTCGATGAACTGCTTATCGTCCTTCCACTGGTCCCAGGTCTCGAGGTTGAGGCTGGACAGGCAGCAGACCGCGGTCCGGTCGTTGCCGAGGTGATCCTTGCCGGTCGGCAGCGTGATCTCGCTGCACAGGTTCGAGGTCGACACCTTGAGGCCGAGGTCGCGGTGATGCTTGGGCATCGCCTTGTTCACATGGTCGGCGAAGACGATGTACGGCTCGCCGGTGGCGAGGCGGGTCTCGACCAGCTTCTGGAACAGCGCGCGCGCATCGACCTTGCCGCGGACGCTGCCGTCCTTGGGGCTCTTCAGCTCCCATTCGGCACCGTCGCGCACCGCCTCCATGAAGGCGTCGGTGAGCAGCACGCCATGGTGCAGGTTGAGCGCCTTGCGGTTGAAGTCGCCGCTGGGCTTGCGGATCTCGAGGAACTCCTCGATCTCGGGATGCGAGATGTCGAGATAGCAGGCGGCCGAACCGCGGCGCAGCGAGCCCTGGCTGATCGCCAGGGTGAGCGAATCCATCACGCGGACGAAGGGGATGATGCCGCTGGTCTTGCCGTTGAGGCCGACCGGTTCGCCGATGCCGCGGACGTTGCCCCAATAGGTGCCGATGCCGCCGCCGCGCGACGCCAGCCAGACGTTCTCGTTCCAGGTGTCGACGATGCCGTTGAGGCTGTCGGGCACCGAGTTAAGGTAGCAGCTGATCGGCAGGCCACGACCGGTGCCGCCGTTCGACAGCACCGGCGTCGCCGGCATGAACCACAAGCGGCTGATGTAATCGTAGATGCGCTGCGCATGCGCCTGGTCGTCGGCATAGGCGCTAGCGACGCGGACGAACAGATCCTGGAAGCTTTCGCCCGGCAGCAGATAGCGGTCCTTCAGCGTCTCCTTGCCGAAGTCGGTGAGCAGAGCGTCGCGGCTATGGTCGACGTCCAGCGCATAGGGCTGGGCGACCGAACGGCTGCCGGTGGCGGCGGGCGCCGGCGTGGTGACGGTGGTGTCGAGCGTGTCTACGGTCATCGTCGCATCCTGCGTATCCCTGAAATCCATCGGCCCCGTCGCTCCTTGTCCTGTCGTCCGCCGGGGCACCGGGGCACGCCAAATGCAGCGTGACGGCGCCGGCCGGGGATCGTATAGCCTTGGTCGTCCACCGCCCCGGGGCATGCGGCCGGATCCCCCCGCAATCTGCGGCGAATGCCAGCTTTATACCATCCGTAGGGTCGGCCCCCGAAACCAACCCCCATAAATTGTGGCAAACCGTGCCGGGAGGCAAGAGGTTAATGATGCGCCGACGATCCGGTTCCGGCGGTTGTGACGGCGCTGTTACGGACCCGGACGATGCGACGCGCGGACTTCTGCGGGTTTCGCGAATGGCAAGGGGGCGGGGGCGACCGGAAAATATTTTCTATCAACCGATCCGGGCCGAAAACCCGCCCGGATCGGCTGTTTCGGCATAGGGCGGGCGGGGTGGCACCGCCCGACCGGCGGGGAGCGCCACCACCGCCGATGGCTCGCCCGCAAGTCGTTGCGCCAGCAGTGAAATGCTTCTGCCTCGGCAGAAGCGAGGACGCTGGCGGCTGAACCACCCACCGACGGGGCGTGCTGCCGGCGCCCGCGCGCCTGCCCGCTCAACCCGTCCGACGGAGCGCGCGGGCTACCGGCTGGTTGAGCAGGTCGAGGTCGAAGGCGTCGAGGAACTGCAGGCCAGCCTTGCCGTCCCGCGCCCAAGCGACGCGAGCGGTGACCATTTCATTCTCGACCAGCTCGATCAGGACGTCGAGCCCGGTCGCGTCGCCGTCGATCGACAGTCCCTCGACCAGCGCGCCGTGGGGCGAGATGTCGCGGACGCGCACGTCGCCGCGCGCCGTGCCGAGCGCGATCCGGGCGGAGCGCAGGATGCGGGTGCGCGGGCCGCGGCTGATCTTGTGCCCGACCGGTGCCAGGCGATCGCCCTGCAACTGCTCCTGCACGCCGTCGGCCGGCACCGGCCGGCCGTAGACGAAGCCCTGGATGTGGCTGCAGCCGAGCGCGCGGACCAGCGCGATCTCGTCCTGCACCTCGACCCCCTCCGCCGTCGTCTCCATGCCCAGGGTTTCGGCGAGGGTGACGATCGCCTTGATGATCGCGGCGTTGCGGTTGCCGGGCTGCACGGCGCCGCGGACGAAGGACTGGTCGATCTTGATCTTGTCGAACGGCGCGTTGCGCAGATAGCCGAGCGACGAATAGCCGGTGCCGAAATCGTCGAGGCTGAGCCGGATGCCGAGCCCCTTCAGCGCCTTGAACATCGAATCCGACGAATCGTTGAGGAAGGCGCTCTCCGTAATCTCCAGCTCCAGCCGGCGCGGCGGCAGGCCGGCATGGCCCAGCGCGCTGGCGACCAGCGAGGGCAGCGCCGGATTGGCGAATTGCAGCGGCGACACGTTGACCGCGACGCGGACCGGCCGCGGCCAGCGCGCCGCCTCGCGACAGGCGGTGCGCAACACCCATTCGCCGAGCGGCGCGATCAGCCCCGATTCCTCCGCCACGGGGATGAAGGCGGTCGGCGAGATCGGCCCGCGCGTCGGGTGATTCCAGCGCAGCAGCGCCTCATAGCCGACGATGCTTTCGTCGAGCGTGCTGACCAGCGGCTGGTAGACAAGGTGGAAGCCGCCGTCGTTGAGCGCGGTGCGGATATCGTCCTCGAGCTGCTTGCGGGTGCGCGCGCCTTCCAGCATCTCTTCGGAGAAGAAGCGATGAACGCCGCGCCCGTCCGCCTTGGCGGCATAGAGGGCGAGATCGGCATTGCGGATCAGCTCCTCGGCATCCTCGCCATGGTGCGGCGCGATCGCGACGCCGATCGAACAGCCGATCGACACCGAATTGTCGTGAACGAAATAGGGCTGGGACAGCGACCGGATCAGATCATTGGCCAGGGCGGCGAGCGTGTCGCGCTTGTCGAGGCCGGGCAGCAGGACCTGGAATTCGTCACCGCCAAGCCGGCCGACCAGGCCCTTGTCGCCGACGCCACGCTGCAGCCGCTGCGCGACTTGGACGAGCAATTCGTCGCCGGCCTGGTGGCCGAGCGTATCGTTGACCGCCTTGAACCGGTCGAGATCCATCAGGAACAGCGCCGCTGGGCGATAGGGGCCGGCCTGCTGCTGCAGGGTCTTGTCGAGGCTGTGCCGCATGCGCTGGCGATTGGCGAGGCCGGTCAGGCTGTCGAACAGCGCGAGGCGGGTGATCTCCGCCTCCGAACGGCGCTGTTCGGTGAGGTCGCTGCCCGAACCGATGAAGCCCTGGAACCGGCCGAGATGATCGACCAGCGGCCGCCCGGAGATCGACCACCAGCGGTCCGGTTCCTTCGCCTGCGTCGCGCAGACGGTATAGTCGGCAAAGGAGGTGCGCGACGACAGATGGAAGGCGAGCGTCCGCTCGGTTCCCGGTGCAACGCTGTCGAGGCGCAGCACGTCGATCAGCATCCGCCCGAGCGGCGGTTCCGCGTCGCGCGCCAGTGCGCCGGCCACCTTGGCCGACAGATAGGTCAGCCGCCCGTGGCGATCGGTCTGCCAGAACCAGCCGGCGCCATGCGCCTCGAACTCGCCGATCATCCGCGTCGCAAACTGGCCGGCCTCGCGCTCCTCGGCACTGGCGCGGCTGGCGGCGATGTCGATGCGGGCGACGCGCAGCGAGGCGAGCGCCAGCCCCGTCAGGACCAGCGCGGCGACCCCGACCGGCGCCCAATGGTGGCTGAGGATGGCGAGCATCAGCACCAGCCCGCCGCCGAAGGCGAGACTGGCGGCACGAACCGGATGCAGGATCAGGGCGGTCATGCCCGCCGCGCCGAGCATGCCGACGAAACTGGCGAGCTGCAGCGGCCCTGCGGGCAGCGCGATGGTCGACCACAACATCGCCATGATCGCCGCGGCCATGCCGCCGCCGGCCAGTGCGAAGCTGCGCGTGCGCAGATGCGCCGGCCAGGTGCGCACCTCCTGTCGGACAAGCAGCGCATAGCCGGCGAGCGACAGCGCGATCAGGAAGCCGCCGTGGATCAGCGCGGCGACCACCATGCCGGGCTGGCGCAGCGCCAGCGTCGCGCCGATCAGGATCAGGATGGCGAATCCCTGCGCCAGCATGGCGAACGGCCAGACCACGCCGACCAGATGCAGGCCGGAATCGTGACTGCGCAGGAAGCGGTCGCCGGCGTCGTCGGTCAGGCCGAGCAGCTGCGCCGGAGAGGTGTTCCGTTCGGCATCGATAGCGGCGCGGCTCGGGATGATCGGCATGCGGACAGCGTAACAATGTCTGGTTGCCGAAGGGTTTAGAGGCGGAAGGGAATCGATGGGACCGCCGCCGATGCGCGGCCCGTGTCGGACCGACCGCGGCGGGGGCCTTGGCGGGCGGGGCGGGGGGAATTAAGGCTTCGGCGCAAAGGAGCCTGTTGCCCGTGATCTCCCATCATCCTGCCGCGTCGACCGGCGCGATCGTCACCATCCGCCCCGACGACCTGATCGAGAGCGTCGCCGACGCGCTGCAGTTCATCAGTTACTATCATCCGATGGACTATATCCGCGCCCTGGGCGAGGCCTATGCCGCCGAGCAGAGCCCGGCCGCCAAGGATGCGATGGCGCAGATCCTGACCAACAGCCGGATGTGCGCCGAAGGGCACCGCCCGATCTGCCAGGATACCGGCATCGTCACCGTCTTCGTCAAATGGGGCCAGGATTGCCGGCTGGAAGGCGACCGCAGCCTGCAGGAGGTCGTCGACGAGGGGGTGCGGCGCGCCTATCTCCATCCCGAGAACAAGCTGCGCGCGTCGATCCTTGCCGACCCGGCCTTCACCCGCCGCAACACGCGCGACAACACGCCCAGCGTGCTGCATGTCGAGATGGTGCCGGGGGGGCAGGTCCATGTCGACGTCGCGGCCAAGGGCGGCGGCAGCGAAAACAAGACCAAGTTCAAGATGATGAACCCGAGCGACTCGATCGTCGACTGGGTGCTGGAAATGATTCCGCAGATGGGCGCCGGCTGGTGCCCGCCCGGCATGCTGGGCATCGGCATCGGCGGCACCGCGGAAAAGGCGATGGTGCTCGCCAAGGAATCGCTGATGGGCCAGATCGACATGGCGCAGCTCAAGGCGCGCGGGCCGAAGAACGACCTGGAGGCGCTGCGCATCGAGCTGTTCGACAAGGTCAATGCGCTCGGCATCGGTGCGCAGGGACTGGGCGGGCTGTCGACCATCCTCGACGTCAAGATCCTCGACTGGCCGACGCATGCCGCGTCGAAGCCGGTGGCGATGATCCCCAATTGCGCGGCGACGCGCCACGCGCATTTCACGCTCGACGGGTCGGGGCCGGTGTTCCTGGAGGCGCCGAAGCTCGACGAATGGCCCAAGGTCGACTGGCAGCCGGACAGCGCGGCGATCCGCGTCGACCTGGACACGCTGACCCCCGAGGTGGTGCGGACGTGGAAGCACGGCGACCGGCTGCTGCTCAACGGCAAGATGCTGACCGGCCGCGATGCCGCGCACAAGCGCATCGCCGATATGCTGGCCAAGGGCGAGGAGCTGCCGGTCGAGTTCAAGGGCCGCGTGATCTACTACGTCGGGCCGGTCGACCCGGTCGGCGAGGAAGTGGTCGGGCCGGCGGGGCCGACCACGGCGACGCGGATGGACAAATTCACGCGCATGATGCTGGAGCAGGGCCTGCTGGCGATGGTCGGCAAGGCGGAGCGCGGCCCCGCCGCGACCGAGGCGATCCGCGATCACCAGAGCGCCTATCTGATGGCGGTCGGCGGCGCCGCCTATCTGGTCGCGCGCGCGATCAAGGGGAGCAAGGTCGTCGGCTTCGAAGACCTCGGCATGGAGGCGATCTACGAGTTCGAGGTGAAGGACTTCCCGGTCACCGTCGCGGTCGACGCCGAGGGGCAGAACGTCCACCAGCTCGCGCCGTTGGTGTGGCGCGAGAAGATCGCGCGGGAAGGGCTGCTGCAACCGGCGTGATCGCATTCGCCATCGCGGGCGTCAGCCTTCCGGCTGGATGCCGGCGCGGTCGATGACGGCGCGCGCGGCCGGCGGCCAGGCGCCATCGCGAACAGGGACGTTGTCAATCGCGGCGTTATGGAGGTACGGTTGCCATGATCCGCGCTGCACACCGGAATCGTACCAATTGGCCTGGGCGAGATTATCCATCGCGGTGCGACGGGGAAGCATCTCGTCGCTGGAATTGAGGTTGAGCCAGACCCCGACGTTGTGCACCACGTTGTTGCGCAAGGTGACGTAGCGCGACCCCTCGTCGAGATACAACGCGATGCCGCCCGGCACGTCATAGACATAATTATCCGCGATCAGCGCACCGGGATCCGCCGACAGGTGGTAGATGGCGCCGCCATCGGGAAACCAACGTTTCACGTCATGAACGCGGTTCGCCACGACCACGGTATCGTGCAGGATGGTCGGCGTATCGTAGACGGAGTTGCCGGGCTGGTCGTAATAGCCGCGCCCGCCGGACCAATAGGCCGGGTTGCCGCCCGGATCGTTGGTGCCCCAACCCCAGCCGACGTCGATCCCGTCATAGGGAACGTCCGAGATATCGTTGTGCGCGATAATGGTGCCCGTTGCATAGGTGACCAGGATGCCCGCCTGCTCGCGATAGTCCTGCGCCACACTGCGGATCAGGTTGTTGCGGATCAGGATGTCGCGCACCCCGGCGTCAGCCCGCGGTGGATGATGCGCGTCGGGCGTGATGCCACCGACCATGATCGCGCCGCCGGCAAGATCCTCGAAACGGCTGCGCTCCACCTCGATGCTGGCAGCACCAAGCCCGATGCCGAGCTCAAGCGCGTCGCCATTGTTGCCGATCCCGAGCGCGATTTGGCCAAGATGCGCGAATTCGTCGCGTTCGAAGCGGATTCGGGTCGCTGCCGCGACCTGTACCGCCGCGGGTTGCTGGCGCCATCGGTTGCGGGCCGCCTCGAAGGGCCGGCATCCCCAGCTGCAATCGCGGATTGGATGGTCCGGCAGACCGGCGACGCGCCCGGCGAGATAGGCGCCGCTCTGCTGGCTAGCATAGCCATCGGGGCCGGACGGCGCGATCCAGCTGGTGTGGTGGAACGCCAGACCGGCGAAGCTGATGTCGCGGACGGGAGCGTCATAGCTGCCGCCGATCGCGACCAGCGATGCGAGGCGTGGCACCACGACGGGGGCCGTCCGCATGTCTTCTCCGGGTCGCGGTTTGTAGAAGATACGCTTCTGCGCCGTATCGGCGTAGAACTCGCCACCCTTCCGCAGAAAGGCCAAGGCGTTGACCAGGAAGAATCGGCCCTTGTCGCCGGCCAGCGGCCGCGCGAGCGTGTCATAGCCGATGATGTTGTTCTGCCAGCCGGGCTGTTTCATCACCATGCGATTGCCAACGATCCGGTCGACCACCGCGTGTCTATGCGTGAACCAGCTGGTTCCTTCGACCTCCAGACGCCCCTGATCCGGCAGATCGGCGAGGAAGCGCCACGCCGGATCGACGATCTCGATACCCCAATCGTGGAAGGCGAAGGCCATTCGGGGTGCCTCCACGGTCGCTCGTCTCGCCAGCCGATCGGCGACCCAGATTTGACGCGGGAGGAGGTTGGGCGGCAGGGGGGCAGACCAGATGTCGCGTGCCGCATCGACCCGCGTCCAGCCAGTGACCGGCGAACCACCGGAGAGGATCGGTCGCGCGCCGGGCGCGGCCTCCCAGCGCACGACATGTCCGTTCTGCCCCCCGTCGGCCGCCGTGAAGCGCAGCGGCACAGGAAGACGGTAGATGCCATCCATGAGGCGAACCACCACGGTATGACCGCGGTTGTAGCGGCGAACCGCGGCTTGTGCGCGCGCAAGCGTGGCAAAGGGGTGGCTCGGGGAGCCATCGCCATCGTCATGACCGGTCGGGGATACTGTCAGGATGATGGGGATATCGGGCGGTCGTGTCGATAGTTGCGGATGTTGCAGCAGTTCTTCGGGGGATGCGGGGATAGGGGCGGGCGGAATGTGCGGTGCCGGGACTTGTTGCGCCACAGCCGGTGCGTAGCAGAGTATCGCGACGAGCTGCATCAACCGCGGGCCCCACGATGGCCTATACTGGACCTTGCTGTCTGCCGCGCGAGAAAGACGCAACTCCCGATGTCCCCCTGTCAGACCCACGTTGCCACCTCCATCCCCGGTCAGCATCTTGTAGGACAAATCGTGCCAATCGACAAGCGGATCGCGGCCCCCGTCGACTGGCAGGCGCTGTTATAACCTGCGTGATCATACCCGCCCTTGCCTCTGCCGGCGTCAGCCGTCGAGGTCTGCTTCCCTTGCTACTTTCGCCGGGCGGTGAGATCCGCCTGAAGTCGGCCGTCGTCGATCCGGTCCCCCAAAGGTCGCAGGCGCGGTGCCAGGGAGCCTTGCAGACATAGCCGACGGCGAACAGCCAAAAGGCCATGGTGCCGACGATCAATCCGTGATCGCCACGCGACAGGTCGAATCCGCCGGTGGAGGCGCGGACCACATGGCCGATCGACGTGAACAGCGTGCCGGCGAGGCTGGCAACGATCGTCATCACCCCGCGCAATCTGACCAGATTGCAGGCCCTGCGCGTGAAAACTACCAATCACCGTCGAGCCGGCGATCATCGCGACGTGACCGCATAAGCCACCAGCCGCCACGGCTCATTGACCGTGGCAACACTCGCCGCATCCTTGATCGAGACGTGCGCTACATGAATCAGAAACAGCAGAAACGCCGCAGGCACGCGACCAACGGATAGATGCAGACAATCGCCAGCCTCAGGAAGAAGGCGGCCCATAAGCGATGCAGCATGATCGTCCCCCGTGTTCGCCGTGAATCGGGGAAACTGTGAATACCGGGATGATCCCTTTGGTAAACATGCCGCCGCGCATGGTGAGGCGGTATCAGCCCGGTGGTGACAGATTCGTTTCCTGGAGCGGCAGCGCCCGTGATCCTGCCTAGCCTGCGAGCCCGTCCCATATGAGAAGAGGTTGCCGAGCACCCCTCACGAGTGTGCCCGACAACCCCTAAACATGGTCAGCGGCCGGAGAGCTCCAGCCCGGGAGACCATGAGGCCTCTTCAACCCTTGCCGCGATCGTTGATTGGGGGAGGATACCCCCCGATGCGGCGTCGACAGGTCTTAGAAGCTAGTCCCCCGAACGAACTGAACCGACCCCATTGCTGAACCATGAGACATCGGATCACCTCCTTTCGCTTGTGGATAGCCAAGTGGCGAGGACCCCCGCCACACCACCAATGTGCGCACCAAGGCGGCGAGATACAAGTCTTGTTTTGCGGTGCCGCCTGCGCGAGATTCGTCGGCCGTTGCCGCTGCGGGCCTAGCCGCGGCAATCCTCCGTCACGCGGCCGATTTCCGCCCAGGCCGGCACCACCAGCGTCGCCGTGCCCTGCTGCTCGACGGCGATATGGCCGCGACTGAACGCCATGGCGTCGAGCAGGCGATCGTCCGCCGCCAGCGCCGCCGCGACATAGGGCGGGGTGCCGCCGGTCGGCTGCACCGCCAGCTGGCGCGTCGTGCTGGTGGTGCGGATGACGAGCGGCGCTGCCGCGCTGCCGCTGCGCGACACATACATCCGACGCGCGGCCCGGTCGCAGCGCAGGGTCAGCAGCGCGTCGCCACCCGCCGGGCCGAACAGCGCCAGGCTGCCGCGGCCGTCCTGGCGGTAGGTCCAGGTGCCCGGCGTCGGCGGCCAGTCGCGCCAATCGTCAGCCAGCGGTTGGACGACCGGGCGCGGTGTCGGCCGCGCCGCGACCGGGGGCGGCGCCGGCGTGGGCTCGGGCGCGACCTGCGGCACGCAGGCGGCGGCAAGCGCGGACGCCAGAACGGAAAACAGGCGGGGCCAGGAGCGTGTCGACATGGCGGCGGCTTATGGGCGATGCGGCCGGGCGCCTCAACCCGCGTCCGCGGGAACCGCCGTGGCGGCCGGGCGGTTCACCTGCATCAACCCCAACGTCCTCGCGTCCAGGAGCCGCCATGTCGACCGAAGCCCCCGCCAGCCAGACCGCCACGACCCAGCTGCTTGTGCAGGCCAATGTCGCCCATTCGCTTAAGGTCGAAAGCCGCGACGGCGACGTCGTCGGGTCGGTCTATGCGCTGATGGTGCACAAGGGCTCGGGGCGCTCCACGCATGCGGTGCTGAGCCTCGGCGGCTTCCTTGGCATGGGCAAGAGCTTCTATCCGGTGCCGTTCGACCTTTTGCAGTTCGATCCGGTCCGCGATCTGTACGTGATCACCATCGACCGGCGCATCCTGGAGGGAGGGCCGAGCTGGGCGAACAACGCGCCGGTGTTCGACCAGGCTTATGCCGACCGCGTCGCCAGCTATTACGGCGTACGCGCCGAGGATCTGAGCGCGGGCTAAGCCGCGCGGGGCACGATCCGGTCGAGCGCGTCGTTCAAGGCGCGCTTGGCCTCGACGATCTCGTACCGGTCCTGCAGCCGCAGGAAGAAACCCTCCGACAGGCCGAAATAACGGGCGAGACGGAGGTCGAGTTCGGCATCCATGGGCTGCACGCCGTCGATGACCGATTGGATATGTGCGATGTCCGCCTCGATTGCCTGCGCAAGCTGGTGGACGCTGAGTTCTTCCGGTTCCAGAAATTCGCTGACCAGCAGCTGACCGGCATGCTCGTTGGCGAGCCATTCCGGATCAGTGGTAATCCGTGATTTCGACGTCATGGGCGTCACCGTCCTTCCATACGAAACATATGCGCCACTGCATATTGATGGCAATCGCATGCTGACCGGCGCGATCGTCCCGTAAGGCGTGCAGCCGATTGCCCTTGAGATTGCCGACCTCGTCAAGGCTTCGCGCGGAGTCGAGCAACGTCAGGCGGCGCATCGCCCGTTGTTGAATGTCTGGCGGGAGTTTGCGACTACGATCGCGGTTCCAGATGCGGTCGGTTTCGGGATCGGCGAAGCTGCGGATCATGCACGGCGCGTCCGCCGCTAATCTAGACGATCTGGCGGTCGCGCGGGCAGAGAGGTGGCGATCAACGCGACCGCCGTCCCCCCATCCGCATCTTCTGCTGCTTGCCGTAGCGAGTCTTGCGCGTACCCGGCTTGCCTTCGTTGCTGCGGCCCATGATCGGCGCCTTCTGCTGCTCCACCGGCAGGCCGAGTTCCTCCTGTTCCAGGCTGCGGATCTCGTCGCGCAGGCGGCCGGCCTCCTCGAACTCGAGATCGGACGCGGCCTTGCGCATCTTCTTCTCCAGCTCCTCGATGTACGCGCGCAGATTGTGACCGACCATATGCGGCCGCTCGTCGTCGATCGGCACGGTGACCTGATCGCCCTGGCTGACATGGGCGATGATGTCGCCGATGTTGCGGCGGATCGTCTGCGGCGTGATGCCGTGTTCGAGATTGTACGCCTGCTGCTTCTCGCGGCGACGCGACGTCTCGTTCATCGCCCGCTCCATCGAGCCGGTGATGCGGTCGGCGTAGAGGATGACGCGGCCGTCGACGTTGCGCGCGGCGCGGCCGATCGTCTGGATCAGCGAGGTCTCGGAGCGCAGAAAGCCTTCCTTGTCGGCGTCGAGGATCGCGACCAGCCCGCATTCGGGAATGTCGAGGCCCTCGCGCAGCAGGTTGATGCCGATCAGCACGTCATAGACGCCGAGCCGAAGGTCGCGGATCAGTTCGATACGCTCCAGCGTCTCGACATCCGAGTGCATGTAGCGGACCTTGATCCCCGCCTCGTGCATATATTCGGTGAGGTCCTCGGACATGCGCTTGGTCAGCGTGGTGACGAGGCTGCGATAGCCCTTCGCCGTGGTCGCCTTGCACTCCTGGATCAGGTCCTGGACCTGCTCCTCGACCGGCTTGATCTCGACCGGCGGGTCGATCAGCCCGGTCGGGCGGATCACCTGTTCGGCGAAGACGCCGCCGGTCTGCTCCATCTCCCAGCCGCCCGGCGTCGCCGAGACGCTGACCGTCTGCGGGCGCATCGCATCCCATTCGTTGAACCGTAAGGGCCGGTTGTCGATGCATGAGGGCAGGCGGAAGCCATATTCGGCGAGCGTGATCTTGCGGCGATGGTCGCCCCGCGCCATCGCGCCGATCTGCGGCACCGTCTGGTGGCTCTCGTCGACGAACAGCAGCGAATTTTCCGGCAGATATTCGAACAAGGTGGGCGGCGGCTCGCCGGGCAGGCGGCCGGTCAGGAAGCGGCTGTAATTCTCAATCCCCGCGCAACTGCCCGTCGCCGCGATCATCTCAAGATCGAAATTGGTGCGCTGCTCGAGCCGCTGCGCCTCGAGCAACTTGCCCTCGGCGACCAGTTCCTTGAGCCGTTCGGCAAGCTCGTGCTTGATCGCCTCGGTCGCCTGCTTGAGCGTCGGGCCCGGCGTCACATAATGGCTGTTGGCGTAGATACGGACCGAGTTGAGATTGGCGATCTTCTTGCCGGTCAGGGGATCGAACTCGACGATCTCCTCGATATCGTCGCCGAAGAAGCTGATCCGCCAGGCGGTATCCTCATAGTGCGAGGGGAAGACCTCCAGCGTATCGCCCTTCACGCGGAAGTTGCCGCGCGCAAAGGCGGCGTCGTTGCGCTTGTACTGGAGCGCGACGAGCTTGCGCACGATCTCGCGCTGGTCGGCGGTCTGACCCTTCTTGAGGTCGAAGATCATCGCCGAATAGGTTTCGACCGAGCCGATACCGTACAGGCACGACACCGAGGCGACGATGATCACGTCGTCGCGTTCGAGCAGCGACCGGGTCGCCGAATGGCGCATCCGGTCGATCGATTCGTTGGTCGACGATTCCTTCTCGATATAGGTGTCGGAGCGCGGGACGTAGGCTTCCGGCTGGTAGTAATCGTAATAGCTGACGAAATATTCGACCGCGTTGTGCGGGAAGAAGCTTTTGAACTCCCCGTAGAGCTGCGCGGCGAGAATCTTGTTGGGGGCGAGGATCAGCGCCGGACGCTGCAGTTCCTCGATGACCTTGGCCATGGTGAAGGTCTTGCCCGAGCCGGTGACGCCGAGCAGCACCTGGTCCTTCTCGCCGGCGCGCGCGGTGTCGGTGAGCTCGCGGATCGCGGTCGGCTGGTCGCCCGACGGCTGATATTCGCTGACCAGTTCGAAACGCTTGCCGCCCTCCACCTTGTCGGGACGCGCGGGACGGTGGGGGACGAAGCTCTCACCGGTTTCCGGCTCGGCGAGGCTGGTGCGGATCTGAATGGCCATAGGTGAGAGGATATGGGGGCGGGGTTTGGCGGTGGCAACGGATCGGGAACATCCATCTGCTCCTGCACGCGCAGGAGCACTGGGGAGGCTGCAAGTTTCGCTCCGGTTGACCCGTCCGGCCCGCACCCATATTGCGACCGCTTCGCGAACGATCCGAAGCTTTGCCCGCAATGACCGATACCCGTGCCCCCGTGCTGATTCCCGAGACCAAGGCGTTCCTCAACGTCAAGGTGCTGTGGGTGCGTCACTGGAACGACCGCTTGTTCTCCTTCGCGGTCGAGCGGCCGGCCTCGTTCCGGTTCCGCTCCGGCGAGTTCGTGATGATCGGCCTGCCCGGCGACGATGAAAACGCCAAGCCGATCATGCGTGCCTATTCGGTCGCCAGCCCGCATTATGCCGAGGAGCTGGAGTTCCTGTCGATCAAGGTCGAGGACGGGCCGCTGACGTCGAAGCTCCAGCTGATCCAGCCGGGCGACGAAGTCTATATGGGCAAGAAGCCGACCGGCACTTTGGTCACCGACGCCCTGGTCGGCGGCAAACGGCTGTTCTTCTTCTCAACCGGTACCGGTCTGGCGCCGTTCCTCAGCCTGGCGCGCGATCCCGACGTCTACGGCATGTTCGATCAGGTGATCCTGGTTCATTCGGTGCGGCAGGTCAGCGACCTTGCCTATCATGACGAGTTGCAGGCGCGGCTGGCCGACGATCCGTTGGTATCGGAGGAAGCGGCGACGCAATTCCACTATATCCCGACCGTGACGCGCGAGCCGTTCCGCACCACCGGGCGGATCGGCGACCTGATCGAAAGCGCCGCCCTGTTCGGCGATCCGGTCCAGGGACCCAAGAGGCTCGATCCGGAGAACGACCGGATCATGCTGTGCGGATCGATGGCGATGATCCGCGAGACGGCGGCGATGCTGGATGGGATCGGGTTCGAGGAAGGATCGAACGCCAAGCCCGGCACCTATGTGATCGAGCGCGCCTTCGTCGACTAAAGCCAGTCCCCTCCCGTAAGCGCCAGGGGAGAGAAAGCTTTTATCTTCCTCCCCTTTACCCTAACCCCCACCGCATGACCGGCGAGCCCCCACCGCCGCGTCGCCCGCGGGGGTGGACGCTCCGACGCTTCCGTGCGCTGCTGCGTTCGCGCGGGCCGACCAGCCTCCGCTTCCGGCGCCGCATCGCCGTCCTGACCGGCGCGATCGCGATCGGCATCGTCGCGGTGCTGTTCGCCGAACTGTCGGACGCGATGGGGCTGACCTTCGCGGCCTTCGCCCGGCGCTGGCACTGGCTGCCGCTGCTGACCACGCCGTTGGGCTTCATGGCGCTGGTCTGGCTGACCCGCCGCTTCGTGCCGCTGGCGCGCGGATCGGGCATTCCGCAGGTGATGGCGGCGCGTCACGATCCGCAGGGGGCGACGCGCGGGCTGATCTCCGTGCCGACGGTGATCGGCAAGGTCGCGCTGACCATCGGCGCGATCCTGTGCGGCGCCAGCGTCGGCCGTGAGGGGCCGACGGTGCAGATCGCGGCGGCCGTGATGGGCGTGACCCACCGCTTCCTGCGCGTACCGCTGAACGCGGCGGTGATCGTCGCGGGCGGCGCGGCGGGAGTCGCGGCGGCGTTCAACACGCCGCTCGCCGGGGTGCTGTTCGCGATCGAGGAACTCGCCGCCGCCTATGAGCAGAAAGTGACGCTGCTGGTCCTGTCGCTGATCGTCGTCGCGGGCATGACCGCGCAGGCGCTGATGGGCGACTATATCTATTTCGGCGCGATCGGCGCGCATATCTCGCTGCAGGCGGCGGTGATCGTCGTGCCTGTCGCCGGGCTGGCGGGCGGCGCGTTCGGCGGCCTGTTCTCGCGCACCATGCTCGGCTTCGCCAACGGGCGGCATCGGATCACCGGGCTGGCCAAGGCGAACCCGATCCTGTTCGCCGGGGGCTGCGGGCTGGTCGTCGCCGTGCTCGGCATCGCCACCGTCGGCCTGACCTGGGGCACCGGCTATAGCGCGGCGCGGGCGATGATCGTCGGCGTCGATGCGCCCCTGTGGTTCGGGCCGGCCAAGGCACTGGCGACGCTGGCGACCGCGGTGGCGGGGATGCCGGGCGGCATCTTCGCGCCGAGCCTGGCGGTCGGGGCCGGCGTCGGCAATCTGCTGCGCTTCGTCTTTCCCGGCGACCCGGCGGGCGCGGTGGTGATCCTGGGCATGACCGCCTATTTCGCCGGCGTGGTGCGTGCGCCGCTGACCGCGGTGATCATCCTGTCGGAGACGACGGCGAGCCGCGGCCTGCTGCTGCCGATGTTCGCGGCGGCGTTCATCGCCGATTGGGCGAGCCAGGCGGTGTGCCGGGAGAAGCTGTACCACGGGCTGGCGGCGACGTTTCGGTAGAGGTTAGGGGCGCCCGCTTCGCCATTCCCACGCAGGTGGGAATCCCGACACGCTGACGCTTTTGACCCTCGCGAAGGCCTGCGCGTCTGGATCCCCGCCTACGCGGGGATGACGAGAGGGGTGGTTTAGGGCAGCGTCTTGACCGCCGGATCGTCCATGCAACGCAGCATCGCCTCACGGGTCAGCGGCCGGGTCGGCGCCGGCACGGCATAGCTTGGCACTTCGAACGACTCGCCGATGCCTGCCGCAGCGAATCCGGTACCGCCGGTGCAGCGCATCGCTTCCGCCAGCATCTTCGGCGGGGTGTCATAGCCTTCATAGGACAGGCGAAAGGTGCCCCAATGGATCGCCATGCTGTGGGCCGCGCCCAATCGCTGGTGGATCAGTGCCGCCTCCGCCGGACCGATATGGCTGCCCGACGACATTTGGCCGGGCACGAAGCGGAAGGCGCCGATCGGGATCATGGCGAAGCGGATCGGACCGTAGCCCGCGGCCTCGCGCGGCCAGTGGCCGTCGCCGAAGCCGGTGTCGCCGGCGAAGAAGATGTTGCCGCCTTCACCCGGCAGGCGGATCACGAAGCTCGACCACAAGGCCCGGTTGCGATCGGTGAACCAGCGGCTACCCCAATGGTGGTTGCGGGTGACGATGATCTGCGCCCGGTCGCCGCGGCACCAGGGGCTCTCGCCGCAGCGCGGCGCGACCGGCGTGACGGTCAGGCCGCTGGCGGTCAGCGTTGCCGCCTGGCCCCAATCGAGCGCGGTCGCCCTCGCACCGACCTGACCGATGACGCTGTCGTTGCCGAGGCTGGTGACGATCTGCGGCCGGTCGCGCTGCCACAGCCGCTGCAGCGTCGCTTGGTCGAGATGGTCGTAATGGTTGTGGCTGACCAGTACGAGGTCGATCCGCGGCAGGTCCTCGAAGCGGATGCCGGGCGCGGTGACGCGCTTCGGGCCGAAGCCGAGTGGCCCGGCACGGTCGCTCCACACCGGATCGGTGAGGATGTTGAGCCCGCCGGTCTGGATCAGCACCGTGGCATGACCGACCCAGGTGACCAGCATGCGGTCGCCATCGACCCGCGCCGGCGGCCGCGCCTGGGTGACGGCGACGCTCTTCGGCCAGGCGGGGCGGCCGTCACTGCCGGTCAGCTGGCGCCAAAAGAAGCCGGCGCGGCCGCCGCCCGCGGGCAGCCGCATCGTGTCGGCGTCGCCGTCGGGATTGCGGAAGCGTTCGCCGTCATAATGGTCGCTGGCCGGCCCGCGATAATAGATGCGGTCGAGGAACCGCGGCACAATCGTCACCGCCAGCCCAATCGTGACGATCAGCAGGACGAGGACGGCACCGATGATCTTGAGCGCTGTGGCCACGCGGAAATCCGGAAGAAGGGACGCCGGGTAACGCAGGTGAAGGGTCATGGTTCATGCCGCAAGCCCGCTTGCGTCGGCCATTTCCGGCGATAGCATCGCAATCTGTTTCAAGAGGGGATTCCATGCGCCGGATTTTATTGGCCTTTTCGCTTCTCGGCCTAGCCGTGCCGACGGTCGCCGCGGCCGCCGACGTCAAGGTCGAGGAAGCGTCGATCGACCAGTTGCAGGCGCTGATGCGACAGGGGCAGACGTCGAGCGTCGCGCTGACCCGCGCCTATCTCGCGCGGATCGCGGCGATGGACCGCAAGGGGCCGACGCTGCGCAGCGTCATCACGCTCAACCCCGACGCGCTCGCCCAGGCCAAGGCATTGGACGCGGAGCGCAAGGCGGGGCGGGTGCGCGGGCCGCTGCATGGCGTGCCGATCCTGATCAAGGACAATATCGAGACGGCGGACCGGATGCCGACCACCGCCGGCAGTCTAGCGCTGAAGGACAATGTCACCGGCCGCGACGCGCCGGTCGTCGCGGAGCTGCGCCGTGCCGGTGCGGTGATCCTCGGCAAGACCAATCTGTCCGAGTGGGCCAACATTCGCTCCACCCATGCGATGAGTGGCTGGAGCGCGATCGGCGGGCTGGTGAAGAACCCCTATGCGCTCGATCGCACCGCCTGCGGGTCGTCGTCCGGCTCGGGCGCGGCGGTGGCGGCGAGCTTCGCCGCGGCGGCAGTCGGCACGGAGACAGATGGGTCGGTGGTCTGCCCCTCGTCGCTCAACGGCGTCGTCGGGCTGAAGCCGTCGATCGGCATGGTCAGCCGCACCCGCGTCGTGCCGATCAGCCACAGCCAGGACACGCCGGGACCAATGGGGCGCAGCGTCCGTGACGTCGCCACGCTGTTCTCCGCGATGGTCGCCGCCGATCCGGAGGATGCCGTGACCAAGGGTGCGGTGACGCGCGACTATGCCGCCGGCCTGTCGGTCAGCGCGCTGTCGGGCACGACGGTCGGCGTGATCCGGCCGGAGGGCATGGCGGCGGACCTCGCCGCCGCCTACGACCGCGCGCTCAGCGTGCTGCGCGCGGCGGGAGCCCGGCTGGTCGAGGTCACGCCGCCCAAGCTCGACGGCATCGGCGACGCCGAATTCACCGTGCTGAAGACCGAGCTGAAGGCGGACCTCAACGCCTATCTGGCGACGACGCCGGCGGCGGTGACCGCGCGGACGCTGGACCAGCTGATCGCCTTCGACCGGAATCACGCTGCCACGGAGATGCCCTTCTTCCAGCAGGAAATCTTCGAGATGGCGGCGCAGACCAAGGGGCTCGACGACCCGGACTACAAGGCGGCGCGGGCGAAATCGCTGCGCCTCGCCGGGGCGGGTGGCATCGACACGATGCTGAAGGCGGCGGGGGCGACCGTGCTGGTCGAGCCGACCTATGCCGGCGCCTGGCTCAGCGATCCTGTCTATGGCGACCAGTATAATGGCCCGTCGGCGTCCGAACTGCCGGCGATCGCCGGCTACCCGCATCTGACCGTGCCGATGGGGCTGGTGAAGGGCCTGCCGGTCGGCCTGTCGTTCATCGCGACGCGCGGCGAGGACGCGCGGGTGCTGGGCGCCGGCTATGCCTACGAACAACGCGCCAAGGCGCGGGTGGCGCCGCGCTATCTGCCGCAGGCGGATGTCGGTCCGGGGCTGGACGGGACGCGCTGACGGCGCAGCGTGCCGCCAGGGTGGCGCGGCGGGCCGCTACCGGGCCTGCCGCCGCGCCACCCGCGCCTGCCACAGCATCAGCAGCGGCACCACGCCGAGCTCCATCGCCAGCCCGAAACGGTGTCCGACCGATGGCGCGCCGACACTGGCGAACGACACCAGCCGCGACAGACCGCCCGCCACGATCAGCGCGCCAAGCAAGCGGAACCGCCGACCTTGGTTGGCGAGATCGGGGATGCAGGTCGCAAAGGCGATGCCGACGCCGAGGAAGATGCCCGAGACATAGCGGAAATGGCTGTCGAGATCGCGCGGGACCACCGGCGGATGGCCGAGGAAAGCAGGGCCGTGCAGCACGCCCTCGCCACCGATCAGCAGCGGCACGCAACAGGCGATCGCGACCACCGCCTGCAACAGCCGCAGTTCGAGCCGCGCGCTCACAACAGGATCTCCTTGCGGACGTGGATCGCGCGCAGCGACACGCGCACTTCCCACATGAAGGCGATCAGGCACAGGATCAGCAGCGTCACCGCTACGATGAACGCCAGGGCGATCCACGTGCCGATATGCAGCTTGGCCAGATTGGCGACGAACAGCATCGCGATCACGATGCACGCCATCACCGCGCTCGCCACCGCCAGGAACAGCGCGCCGTTGATGATCGACATGCGCTCGTCGAGCAGTCGCAATTCCCATTTGTGCCGCTGAGCCGCGTCTTCGGGGGCATGGACCAGCGCCTCCTCTAGCGCGCGGGCGCGGTCGATCACGCGGGCCAGCCGTCCGGCGAGGACGTTGAGCACCTGGCCGATCGCGGCGAGCATGAACACCGGCGCGAGGGACAGCTGGATCGTCTGCGCGATGGTCGTGACGGCGGGCAAGGTCGGCATAGCGACATTCTAGGGCGGTATACGGTTCGGTGAAAGCGCCGAGTGGTGGCCCTTCCGGTTGCACCGGTTGGTAACCCTCTGCTTCTACAGCGATGCACGTGACCAAGCCGATGCGCCTTGCCGATTTCCAGCAGCTGCCGCCGGCCGCGCGCGCGCAGATCGGCGACGGCCTGTCGGTGGCGATCGACCGGGTCGCGGAGGCGGGATCGGCCAGCCACGCCTTCCTGCGCTACGGCTGGTACGCCGCGGCGTTGGCGGCTTATGGCGGCGCCGCGCGCACCTTGGTGGTCGAGGAGGATGGCGCGCCGGTCCTCGCGCTGCCGTTCGTCGGACTGGGACCGGCGATGCTGCGGCTCGCCGCGGTGCCTGGCTGTTACTGGCCGTTCCGCAGCTTTCCGATCGCGCTGGGCGCGGGCGAGGGGGCGTTGGGGGCGGCGCTCGACGCGCTCGCCGGCACGATCAACGGCCTGCGGATCGGGCCGGTCTATGACGACGATGCGACGGCGATGCCGCTGATCGCCGCGGCGCGCATGCGCGGGTGGACGACGATCGACCGCTTCGTCGCGGACAGCTGGTTGCTCGACATGGCCGCCGTGCAGGCCGAAGGCACCTGGCCGCGCAATTCGACGCTGCGCAAGAACCGCTTCCACGAGAAGCACCTTGCCGAACATGGCGTGCCCGACTGGCATTTCCTGCACGGTGCCGATTGGCCCGCCGCCTTCGACCGGCTGGCGGCGGTGGAGGAGGCGAGTTGGATCGCGACCCGCACCGACGGCAGCGACGCCAAGTTCACCACCACCGGCCATGGCGCCTTCTGGCGTGCGGCGGCGGCCGACCCGGTGCTCGCCGGCATGTTGCGCGCCGCGCTGCTGACGATCGACGGGCGGCCGGCGGCCTTTTCCTTCGATCTGGATGCCGGCGACCTGAAATATGCGATCGCCAACAGCTACGATCCGGCCTTCGCCAAACATTCGCCGGGCAAGCTGCTCTATTACCGCAATCTGGTCGAGGCGATCGGGCGGGGCGTGACGCGCGTCGATTGGGGTGCCGGCGACAGCGGCTACAAACAGGTGATCGGCGCCGATTGCGGCCCGGCGATCCGCGACTGGCTGCTGCTGCCGCCGCGCCTGCCGGCGCTGGCCGGGCGATTGCTGCGCGGCCTCTGGCAACGGTCGGGGCAGCATCGCTGAGCCCGTGACACGCGCCGATGCGTTGTCCGGAAATGCGCGTCTTCCTCGACTTCGAAGCCTCCTCGCTCGCCAAGACCAGCTATCCGATCGAGGTCGCCTGGGTGTTCGAGGATGGCCGCGGCGAAGCCTATCTGATCCGGCCCGCCGAGGGCTGGACGGACTGGGATGCCGAAGCCGAGGCGATCCATCATATCCCCCGCGAGGCCCTGGTCCGCGACGGCACGCCGCACGATGTCGTCGCGGCGCGGATGATCGACACGCTATGTGGCCACGATTTGTTCGCCAGCGCGCCGTCGTGGGACGGAAAATGGCTGAGCGTGCTGCTGCGCGCGGCGAAACGGCCGCGGCACAGCCTGCGCCTGCGCGACACGGACGAGGCGCAGCGCGAGGCGGCGGCCGCGATCCTGCGCGAGGTGGTGCCGGTCGACCGCGTCGCGCTGCTGGTCGAGGAGGCGCGGGCGCGGGCCGGGGTGGCGGAACGCGGCACGCCGGCGCACCGCGCGCTCGCCGACGCCCGCGACGAACTGGCGCGGTGGCAGCGGGTCTGCGCCATGGCGCGGACGCTCGCGGCAGGCTAGGCGACGGCGATGGCCGAGATCGTCAACCTGAACCGCGCCCGCAAGGCTCGTGACCGCGCCGCCGCCCGCCAGACTGCGGAGGCCAACCGCGCCAAGTTCGGCCGCACCAAGGCGGAGAAGCAGGCGGACGCCACGGAACGCGCGCGTAGCGACCGGATGCTCGACGGGGCCCAGCTGGAGGAGTGAGGCGGCGCGCCTTGGGCGTCGATCGCCGGTCATGTCGGGCAAGGTATATGGCGCTTGCCGGCCAGAGCACGATCGCCCATCCTCTGCGGCGAGGGGAGACGTCGATGAAGTGGCTGCTGGCGAGTTTGGCCGTTGCGAGTGGGGCGCCGCTTGCGGCGCGGGATCTTCCGGTTCCGCCGGGCAAGGGCTGGCAGCATGCCGAAACCGGCCTGATCCTGACCGCACAGCTCGCGGGATTGTCGCGGACGGCGCTGACCGATGCGACCGCCAGCGAGCATGATGTCGCCGCCCAATTCGAATCGCCGGACAAGGACCTGGTCGCGACGGTCTATATCTTCCACCCGGCGATCGCCGATGCCGGCCTGTGGTTCGACCGGTCGCGGGTCGCCCTCGAACATCGCGACATATTCCGGAACGCCGCGCCGGTGACGGCCGACCCCGTCGGCGTCTCGGTGACGGGACACGCCCCGCCGACGGGGCTGGAACAGGTTTATGCGCTGCCCGGCGGCGCGTTTCGCAGCACCGCCCTCGCCGTGGTGCCGGTCGGGAAATGGATCGTCAGCGTCCGGATGAGTGCGCACATCGGCAATGCGCAGATGCTGGGCAGTCGGCTGTCGGATCTGGTCAAGGCGATCCGGTGGCCCGCCGCCGCCAGCGCGGCGGGCGTCGTCGCGGCGACGCCGATCAAGGCGTGCCCGACACCTTTGAGCTTCAATAAGGCGAAGGTGGTGAAGCCCAACGGATCGGACCTGCTGATGTCGCTGGTCGGCAGCAGCATCGTCGCCAAGCAGAAGGCCGACAAGACCGCGCCGCCGGCGACGCCTGTCAGCTGGTGCCGGGATGGGGACGGCAGCACCGAATATGGCGTCTACCGCGCCAACGGCGAGACAGTCGGTTACACCCTGGCCCTGTATGATGCCGGTCGCAGCGTCACCGTCTTCCCGTCACTGATGGGCCAGATCGACAAGACCGGGACCTATTCCGTCACGCTCGCCGATGTCGACGGCAGCACGTCCGTCTTCCCCTCGTTCAGCGCGATGCCCGCCCCCAAACAGGTCTGGGACGTCGTCGCGGCCGGCCAGCGTTCCGGCACGATGAAGGGCAATACGATGACCGTCGATCCCAAGGCGCTGTAAGGGCGCACGGACCGAGGCGCGCTACTGTCGGATATACCTTAAATACCAGACCTCGTGCCCCTGGCGGCGCGCCTTGCGCTCGTAGCGGGTTTCCGGCCAGTCGGCGGGGCGGGTGAGGAAGTCCTGTGGCCCCTCGGCGGTCCAGACGAAGTCGCGGCGCTGGTTCATCACCATCATCGACCAGCGGCAATAGGTCGGGTCGTCCGTGCCGAGGCGGAATTCCGCGCCGGGCTTCAGCTTGGCGGCGATGACGTCGAGCGGGCCGTGGTTGACCATCCGCCGCTTGGCGTGGCGCGCCTTGGGCCAAGGATCGGGGTGGAGCAGATAGACGCGGCCCAGGCTGGCGTCGGGCAGCCGTTCCAGCACCTCGAGCGCGTCGCCCATGTGCAGGCGGACGTTGCCGAGGCCGCGGTCACGGATGTGGCCGAGCGCGCCGACGACGCCATTGAGGAAGGGTTCGCAGCCGATGAAGCCGGTGCCGGGCCGCGCCTCCGCCTGGCCGGCGAGATGCTCGCCCGCGCCGAAGCCGATCTCCACCTCCAGCGGACGGTCGTCGCCGAACAGCGTTGCGGCGTCGAGCGCGCCGTCTTCGGGGACGCTGACGCGCGGCAACAGTTCCTCGACGAGCGCGGCCTGGCCCTGGCGGAGCTTGTGGCCCTGGCGGCGGCCGTAGAGACGGCGGATGGTGACGGGATCGTTCATGGGAGCGGGGCCTTAACCGCTTCGCGTCGCGGCGCAAAGCACCGCGCCCGGCGGAGCAAAGCGTGGCGCCGCCCGTTGGCCGCTTATGGCCGATTCCCCTCCCGCCGACCGCGCTGACCACGATGACGATCTGAAAGCGGCCGACGCACGCGAACTGCACCGCACCGTGCGCGAGGCGGGCGAGGACGAGATGCGGCGGCCCGCCCGTTCGCTGTTCTGGTCGGGGCTCGCGGCGGGGATCGCGATCAGTACCTCCCTTCTGGCGGAGGCGGCGCTGCATCGCGCCTTGCCCGATACGCCATGGCGGGAGCTGGTTGCCGCGCTCGGCTATCCGATCGGCTTCCTGATCGTCATCTTGGGCCGCATGCAGCTGTTCACCGAAAGCACCATCACCGCGATGCTGCCGCTGGTCACCCGGCCATCGGGGCGGGCGGCGATGGCGACGCTGCGCCTGTGGGGGATCGTGCTGTTCGCCAATCTGATCGGTACCGCGATCGCCGGTTATGCGATCGCGCACGGCATCATTGGCGATGCCACGCTGCGCGAGGCGGCGCTGGCCGTGTCGAACAAGATCACCGAATTGTCGGCCGGCCGGACGATCGTCAACGCCATTCCCGCCGGCTTCCTGATTGCGATCGTCGCCTGGGTGCTGCCCAATGCGCGCGAGCAGAGCTTCTGGGTGATCCTCGCTTTCACCTATGCGCTGACCATCGCCGGCTTCAGCCATTCGGTAGTCGGCTCGGCGGAGGCCTTCACCCTGATGTTCGCCGGGCGGATCGATCTTGCGCAGACGCTGGGCGGGTTGATCGCGCCGGCGGTGCTGGGCAATCTGATCGGCGGCGCGGGGATCTTCGCGTTGCTGGCGCATGCGCAGGTGCGCGGCGAGATGACGGAGACACCATCGTGAGCCATCCCCCCAAGGCCGAAGCCCATCCGATCGCCGCCGTCTGGCACGAGGCCGCGCGCGAGCCGCTGATGCTGGTCGCTGCCGCCGGCGCGGTGGCGGCGGGGCTGGCGCTGCGCAATCCAAGGCTGACGCGCGGTGGCACGCGTATGCTGGCGAGCCAGATCGTGGTCGCGGTGGGAGCAGTGGCCGCGCGCCGGCTGGGCGGTCCCGACACGCGGCACGGCTTGCCCTCGTGGATCACCGCTGCGATGATCGAGCGGGCGACGGCGGCGGCCGTCGCGGCGCTGCACAAGCCGCACGGCGCGGCCGAGCATGCGAGCGAAACCTCCGGATTAGCTGCCAAAATTCATAGTTCGGTAACTACGCAGCCGGCATAGCGGCGGCAACGAGGTTGTGATGGATCAGTCGCTAGAATCCCCCCGGCAGAAGCGCAGCAGCGTCATCGTACGCGCCTATCTGCATGTCCCAGGGCTGCCGCGCCCGATGCTGCAACGTGTCCGCAATCTGTCGCTGACCGGGGCCTGTGTCGAGCATCACGGCGAATTGAAGGCCGACATGCCGATCATCGTCGACATGGGGCTGCTCGAAGGGCTGCCCGCGATGGTGATGTGGGTCACCGATCGGCTGGCCGGCCTTAATTTCGCCCAGCCGATCGATCTGGAAGCGGCGCGCAAGCCGCGCTCGGCGGCGGCGTCGGGTACGCCCGCGTCGAACGTGCAGGTCGGCTGGATGGATGAAATGCGGCACGCCTACCGACGGTAGCCGGCCGATTCCAGGCGGACAGGGCTAGGAAAACGAGAAGACCGCCGCGTTAGTACCGCGGCGGTCTTTTGCATGGCGTCCGTGGCCCCGACTTTTGCCGGGGCCCGGTCGGTATCAGGCCGCGACCGCGTCCTTGAGCTGGTCGACCAGATCGGTCTTTTCCCAGGTGAACAGCTGGCCGTCCGGCTCACGGCCGAAGTGGCCGTAGGCGGCGGTCTTGGAATAGATCGGTGCGTTGAGCTTGAGATGCTCGCGGATGCCCTTGGGGGTCAGGCGGACGAGCTGCGGCAGCACCTGCTCCAGCTTCGCCTCGTCGACCGTCCCGGTGCCGTGCGTGTCGACATAGACGCTGAGCGGCTCGGCGATGCCGATCGCGTAGGAGAGCTGGATCGTGCAGCGCTTGGCGAGGCCGGCGGCGACGACGTTCTTGGCGAGGTAGCGCGCGACATAGGCGGCCGAGCGGTCGACCTTGGTCGGGTCCTTGCCGCTGAATGCGCCACCGCCGTGGGGGGCGGCACCGCCGTAGGTGTCGACGATGATCTTGCGGCCGGTCAGGCCGGCGTCGCCGTCCGGGCCGCCGATCTCGAACAGGCCGGTCGGATTGACGTAGATCTTCTCGTCTTCGGGCAGCCAGCCGTCGGGCAGGATCTCGGCGAACACGCCCTTGACGTAGTCGCGCAGCTTCGCTTGACCCTCGGGGTTGGAATGGTCGGCGTTGTGCTGGGTCGAGACGACCAGCGCGGTCGCCTTGACCGGCACGCCGTTCTCATATTGCAGCGTCACCTGGCTCTTGGCGTCCGGCTCCAGGAAGGGGGCGGCGCCCGAGTGGCGGTCGGCCGCCATCTTCTCGAGGATCTTGTGGCTGTAATAGAGCGTCGCGGGCATCAGGCCGGGCGTCTCGTCGGTCGCATAGCCGAACATGATGCCCTGATCGCCGGCGCCTTCGTCCTTGTTGCCGCTTTCATCGACCCCCATCGCGATATGCGCCGACTGGGCATGCAAATTGTTCGAGAAGTCGAACGTCTGCCAGTGGAAGCCCGACTGTTCGTAACCGATACGCTTCACCGTGTCGCGCACCGCGGCCTCGATCTCGTCGAGCGCGCCGGGCGCCCATTGGTCGTTCTCGAACACGCCCTTGCAGCGGATTTCGCCGGCCAGCACGACCTTGTTGGTGGTGGTCAGCGTCTCGCAGGCGATGCGCGCCTCCGGATCCTTGGACAGGAACAGGTCGACGATCGCATCGCTGATCTGGTCGGCGACCTTGTCGGGATGACCTTCGGATACGGACTCGGAGGTGAAGATATAGGAACTGCGCATCACTGCCTCATAACGATATAAAGATGCCTTTATATGACCACTATAGCGTAGGGCGGCGAATGGCAATCGCGAGCGCGGCGAACACCGCCGCCGTGAGCAGGGCCGCCCAATTGCCGATGCGGCTGAATGGCGTCGGCGGCAGCGGCGGCGGCATCGCGACCTCGATCGCGCCTGCGCGCTCATGCGGAACCGTCGCCAGCAGGCGGCCGTCGGCAGCGATGACGGCGGAGATGCCGGTCGGTGTCGAGCGGACGATCGGCAGCCCTTCCTCGATCGCGCGCATTCGCGCCTGCGCCAGATGCTGCGGCGGGCCCCAGCGGCCAAACCAGGCATCGGTCGACGGATTGAAGATCAGCCGAGGTCGATGGGCCTCGTCGACGACCCGGCCGGAGAAGATGATCTCGTAGCAGATCTGGAAGCCGATCGCGCCGAAGCCGGGCAGGGCCAGGGTACGCGGGCCGGGGCCGCTGTCGAAATCGAAGTCGCCGGGGACGAGCCGGGCGAGGCCGAGCGGCTTGAGCAGCCAGGGCATCGGCAGATATTCGCCATAGGGGACGAGATGCGCCTTGTCGTAGCGGCCGACGATCCGTGCCCGGGAGTCGACGGCGAACACCGAATTGGACGCGCCCGCGACGTCGCCGGCCCTGTCGAAGCGCAGCGGCGTATGGCCGGTCAGCAGAATGTCGCGCGGGCCGAGCAGGCGGGCCAGCCGCCAGCGGTTGAACAGCGGGCTCTGCCCGTCATAGATCCAGCCGGGATAGCCGCTTTCCAGATAGTCGCGCATCACGCCCTCCGGCCACAGCACCAGGCGTGGGCGCGGGCCCGGGCGGCCGGACCAACGGGTAAGCGCAGCGAGCATCGCCTCCTGATCGTCCTCGCCGCGCGCATTCTGGCCGATATTGGGCTGGACGACATGGAGCAGCGGCGCACCCGGCGCGGCGTCCGGCGCGCGCGACAGCGGGGCGAGGATCGCAGCCACCGCCAGCGCAGAGAACATGAGAGCCGGCAGGGTCCACCGCCGCTGCGGCACCAGCAGCAGCGACGCGGCGGCCAGCGCGGTGACGCCGGACAGCCCATAGGTGCCGATCAAGGCGGAAAGACGCGCGACCCCGATCACCGGCAGCCAGACGACGCCGACCGAGTCCCAGGCATAGCCGGTGAACAAAATGGAGCGGAGATATTCGGTCGCGATCCACGCCGCGGCGAAGATCAGTGCGAAGGCGGCGTCCGGTCGGTTCCGGCGACTCAGCCGCCATGTCGCCATCGCCGCCGCCATTGGAAAGATCGCGAGATAGAGCGCAAGGCCGACCGCGGCGAAATAGCCCAGCACCGGCGGCATCTTGTCCTGAAAGTCGAAGGCGTGCTGGAACCAGTTGTTGTTGACGGTGAAATGGCCAAGGCCCCAGCACCAGCCGAGCCATGCGGCACGGCGCATCGTCGGCGCGCGATGGATCAGCCAGGCGAGGCCGGCAAGCCCGCCCAGCATCAGCGGCCAAAGTTGCAGCGGCGCGAAACCGGTGGCGGCAAGCGCGCCGAACAGCAGAGCGAGAAGGGCGGGGCGGCGGGTCATCGCCCGCGCGCCTAGCAAATCCGGGTCGGGGCGGGGAGGGGTTCGTCGTGCGCGGGCAGGCTATCCGGTGCCGCGGAGAATAGGCTATGCAACCCTTATGACGCTTCGCCCCTTCCATCTCGCCTTCCCCGTCCACGATCTCGCCGCGGCGCGCACCTTTTACGGCGGGCTGCTCGGCTGCCGGGAGGGGCGGTCGAGCGACCAGTGGATCGACTTCGACCTCTACGGCCATCAGATCGTCGCGCATCTCGATCCGGCGGCGCAGCCGGTCACCGTCGCCAATCCGGTCGACGGTCATCATGTGCCGGTACCCCATTTCGGCGTGGTGCTGACCATGGCCGACTGGCGGGGCCTCGCCGATCGTCTGCAGGCTGCCGGCGTCCGCTTCGGCATCCCGCCGCACGTCCGCTTTCCCGGCCAGGTCGGTGAACAGGCGACGATGTTCTTCACCGATCCTTCGGGCAACGCGCTCGAGTTCAAGGCGTTTGCCGACGATGCGATGCTGTTCGCGACCGAACAGAACGAGAAGGAACCGGCATGAGCCAGATCGACGTCAACATCCCCCACCAGCTCGGCAAGGACGCCGCCAGGGCGCGGCTGGACGGCGGCATTGGCAAGATCGGCAAGGTGATTCCCGGCGGTTCGATCACCGAACAGCGTTGGGATGGCGACACGCTGCATTTCAAGGTGGAGGCGATGGGACAGGCGCTGGCGACCCGTGCGACGGTCGCCGCCGACAATGTTCATATGGTCGTCGACGTACCGATGTTCCTGGCGATGTTCTCGGGCAAGATCCGCGAGGTGCTGCAGCAGGAAGCGCCGAAGCTGCTGCGCTAAACGCCGTTCCGTCATTCGGGCGCAGGAGGGAATGACGGCGTTGCTGGCTCAGCCCATGTGTCGCTTGTCGAGCTTCCGCGCCAGCGTCCGCCGGTGCATGCCCAGCCGCCGGGCCGCCTCGGAGATGTTGAAGTCGGCATCCGCCAGCGTCTGGTGGATATGCTCCCATTCCAGCGTCTTGATCGAGGTCGGCGGTGCCGAAATGTCGACATCTGCATCGCCGTCCTCACGCGCGAAGGCGGCCTCGATGTCATCGGTGTTGGCGGGCTTGGTCAGATAGTTGGTCGCGCCCAATTTGATCGCCTCGACCGCGGTGGCAATACTGGCGAAGCCGGTCAGCACGACGATCTTCATCGCCGAATCGAGCGTGTGCAGCGCGGCGACGCAGGCGAGCCCGGACGCGCCGCCCAGGCGCAGGTCGACCACCGCATGGCTGGGTCGAAAGTCGCGCGCCGCCGCTTCCAGTCCGTCGGGGCCGGCGAGCATCTCCACCCGATAGCCGCGCCGTTCGAAGCTGCGCGCCAATGTGCGAGCGAAGCTGGCATCGTCCTCGACGACGAGCAGGCGCCGGTCCGTCGCCGTATCCGTCGCGATGTCGGTCATGCGTCCTCCTCCAGCGCCAGGCTGGCCAGTGGCAGCGTCAGCCGCGTCTCCGCGCCGCCGCCGGGCAAGTTGCGCGCCTCCAGCGTCCCGCCCAGCGTGCGCAGCACGTTGGTGGCGAGGAACAGGCCGAGGCCAGCGCCCTGGCGTGGCTTGCTGCTGTTGTAGGGGCGGCCCAGGCTTTCGAGCACCTGGTCCGGATAGCCGATGCCGTCGTCCTGCACCGCCAGCACCAGCGCGTCGTCGGCGGTGCGCGCGACGAGCGCGATCGAGTTCGCCGATGCCTCCGCCGCATTGTCGAGCAGGGCGGTCAGCGCTTGGCCGAGCGCGCGGTCGGCGACGATCGGCCGGTCGGCGCCAAGCCGGTCCTCGAACGTCACTTTGCCTGGCCAAGTGGTGACGATCGCGGTCAGGAAGCGGCGCAGCGTCGTCCGCGCCGGCGCCTCGCCGGTGACCTCGCCCGCGGCGAACAGGATGCCGGAGACGATCGCCTTGCAGCGCTTCACCTCCGCCTGCATCTCGTCGACCTCGGTGGCGAGGCGCGGATCGGCGCGGATCGCGGCCTCCGTCTTCCAGTCGCCGAGCAGGACGGAGATGGACGACAGCGGCGTTCCCAGTTCGTGCGCGGCGCCGCTGGCGAGTAGGCCCATGCGAACGATCTGTTCTTCCTCCGCCGCGCGCTGGCGCATCTCCGCCAGGTGGGCGTCTCGGCTGCGCAGATTGGCGGCGATGCGGGTGACGAACAGCACCAGCAGCACCGCGGCGAGCACGAAGGCGAGCCAGCTGCCGAAGATATAGACCGGCGACAGGCTGGTCGCCAACGCCGCGGGCAGCAGCAGCGGCCGGTGCTCGACGGCGAGCAGCGCGAAGGCGGCACCGGTCACGCCGACCAGCGCCCAGCTCGACCAGGCGTCGAGCAGCACGGCGCCCATCACCACCTGCAAGAGATAGAGCGAGACGAACGGATTGGTCGCGCCACCGCTGAGGTAGAGCTGCACGGTCAGTGCGGTGACGTCGACGAGCAGGCTGCCGAACAATTCGGCATGCGTCACCGGCCAGCGATGCAGGCGCAGCAACGTGACGAGATTGAGGAAGACGAGGCCCCCAAGCACGGACACCATCGGCAGCAACGGCAGCCGGATCGCGAACACCGCGTGGACGATGACGATCGCGGCAAGCTGACCGCCGACCGCGAGCCAGCGCAGCAGCACCAGCTGGCGCATGTTGCGCGCGGCGGCATCGGCGCGGGCGGGCGGGGCGACGGGCATGGCACCGCTATAGCCGCTGCGATCGGCGAAGGCACGACGCATCGCGATTGCCGCGCACTTGTTTAGATGCTATAGACTCGCAATAGCATAAGCTGACGGGAGGTCTTTCGATGGTCGATCACGCGGAGCGGGGCCATGTGCCGGGCAGCGGTCGCCGGCCGATGATGAGCGGGATCGGGACGGTCGCGATGTTGGCCGCCTGTGCAGTGCTCATCGGCCTCGCCTTTTTACGCTGGCGGGACATCGGCTTGGGCGGGCTGCTCTGGCTCGTGCTGTTCGTCACGATGACCGCGATCCGCCTGCCGCACGCTGCACGCAATCGCGCCAATGCCGTGGTCCAAGCGCACAGCGATGCCACCGAGCGCGCGCTGCTGCTCGGCATGTTCGCGACGATGATGGTCCTGCCGCTGCTCCATCTGGCGACCGGGCTGTTCGCCTTCTCGGATTATCGGCTGCCCGGCGCGGCGACGGCCGCTGGCGCGATCATGCTGCTGCCGACGCTGTGGCTGTTCTGGCGCAGCCACGCCGACCTGGGGCGCAATTGGAGCCCGGGACTGGAGGTGCACGCGGAACACCGCCTGGTCACCGAAGGTGTCTACGCGCGCTGGCGGCATCCGATGTATGTCGCCATCTGGCTGGCGGTGCTCATCCAGCCGTTGCTGATCCACAATGTCGTCGCCGGCTCGCTCGCCATCCCCGCCTTCGCGGCGATGTGGACGCTTCGCGTGCCGCGCGAGGAGGCGATGATGCGGGCGCGGTTCGGCACCCAGTATGACATCTATGCGGCGAGGGTCGGCCGGTTGTGGCCGGCGACACGACCATGACGGTGCCGGCGGCGGTCATCGCGCAGGCCGCGCGCTGCTGGCGTGCCGCACGCGACGCGCGATTGCCGGTCCAGCAACGCCTGCACGCGCTGCTTGCGCCGCTCGGCTTCGACATGCTCGCGCCGGTGATCGACAGCGCGATGACGCTGGGCGAGGGCTGCCTTGGTAGGCCCCTGTGCCGGGCCTGTCCCTTCGGCGCGGGCGGCGACGAGGCGCTGATCTGCGGCCTGCTCGCCGACCCGAGCCGGCTTGATCGTCTGCCGCGGTGCATGGCGTCACGCCGAAGAGCCGAAACGGACCAAATGTTCGCCGGAGCGCTCGCCTCCGCTATAGTGATGATGGAACTGGCATGAGCGGAAAGGCGCGACGATGAGCGGTGAAGCGACCCGGCCGGAGGATGTCCTGGCGGACGGCGACGATTATCTCGACGTGGACGGTTTGACGCTGCGCAAGGGCACGGTGGCGGCGTTCGTCCGCAATGCGCAGCGCTGGTCCGATCCCGAGATCGACCCTGCCGCGCGGGAGCTGTTGTCGGAAGCGATCGCGGCGGCGGTGCCAGCCCTGCAGGCGCTCGATCTGTTCGCCGTGTTCGAGATCCGCGACGAGGAGCTGCGCGAATTCGTCGCCAATTGCTGAGGCGTCAGCGCCGCGCCCGCCAGGTCATGAGCGCGATCAGCGCGGCGAGGCCGAACCAGGTGAAGGCGTAGAGCAGGTGGTTGTTGGGGAAGCGCACCACCGTCAGGCCGCCGCGCGGCCAGCCATGGGTCGGCTGACTGGCATCGATGAAATAGGGGGCGGTAACGCCGAGGCCGCGTCGTGCGGCGATCGCCGCGACATCCCGGGAATACCAGCGATCGGCCGCCGGATCGTTGTGGCGCAGAAAGGCGCCGCGCGGTTCGGTCAGGCGTAGCAGGCCGACGACGCGCTGCGGCCCGGCCGGCGTCGCGACGCGGCCGCGCAGGTCCTGCGGCACGAAGCCGCGGTTGACCAGCAGCGTGAAGCCCGAATCGGTGGCGAGTGGCGTGATGACCCAGAAGCCGCCGCCGAGGTCGGTCACCGCCTGGACATAGGTGTCCGCGCCAGGGCGGTAGCGGCCGGTCGCGACGACGGGGCGATAGGCATCGCTCTTGCCGATCGTCGGCCAGCGGTCGGGACCGGGCGCGGCGACCGGGGGCAGGGCCAGCTGTCGTTCGGTCTGCGCGATCAGCGCCAGCTTCCACTGGCGGCGTTCGAGCTGCCACACGCCGAGCGCGATCAGCAGCAGCACCGCCACCGCCGCCACGATCGTGACGGCGGCGCGGTGTCGGCGGCGGGGCGGGGATGTCGTCATCGCCGCCGCCCCGTCACATGCCGTCCATCGCTCCCTGGCCGGGCATCATGTTGAGGTTCATGTGATACATGACCCACAGCGAGCCGGCGAGGCAGATGCCGACGATGACGACGGTGAAGATCAGCGCCATCAGCGTCCAGCCGTTCTCCGACTTGGCGTTCATGTGCAGGAAGTAGATCATGTGGACGACGATCTGCACCAGCGCGAACGCCATGCAGAGGCCGGCGGTGACGCGCGGATCGGCGATCACACCGCTCATCACCAGCCCGAACGGGATGGCGGTAAGCACGACCGACAGAAAGAAGCCGATCAGATAGTCGCGGCGCGAGCCGTGCGGCGCGTCGCCGTGGTGGCCGTGGCCATGATCGTGGCCATGGCCGTGCGCATGGTCGGCGGCGTGATGGTCGGCGCTCATCGCAGCACTCCCAGCAGATAGACGAAGGTGAAGACGCCGATCCAGATGACGTCGAGGAAGTGCCAGAACAGCGACAGGCACTGCAGGCGGCGCTGGTTGGCGGGGATCAGGCCCTTGCGGCCGACCTGCACCATCAGCGTCACCAGCCAGATCAGACCGAAGGTGACGTGCAGACCGTGCGTCGACACCAGGGTGAAGAAGGACGACAGAAAGGCACTGCGCTGCGGCGTCGCGCCCTCGGCGATCAGATTGCCGAATTCGTACAGCTCGATGCCGACGAACGACGCACCGAACAGGCCGGTGATCGCCAGCCAGCCCTGCACCGCGCGGACCTTGCCGTCGTTCATCGCCAGCATCGCAAAGCCGTAGGTGATCGACGACAGCAGCAGCATCGACGTATTGAGCGCGACGAGCGGCAGTTCGAAGATCTCGTGCGGCTGCGGCCCGCCCGCATAGCTGCCGCCGTAGACGCCATAGGCGGCGAACAGCATGGCGAAGATCAGGCAGTCGCTCATCAGGTAGAGCCAGAAGCCGAGCATCGTGCTGCCGCCGGCCTCGTGGTGATGCTCGTCCGTCTCGTAGAAGATCGGCGCCTGCGCACCGGGCGGGATGGTCGCTTCTTCGACCGTGGGGTTACGGCTGGTCATGACTCCCTCAGGCTCCCGCGGTGGCCAGTGCGCGGGTGCGCGCGTCTTCCGCCGCGGTCACCTCGTCGACGGGGATGTAATAGTCGCGGTCGTAGATGAACGTGTGGCCGATCGCGACGGCAAGGATGCCGACGAAGCACAGGATGGCGAGCCACCAGATGTACCAGATCATCGCCAGGCCGAAGACCATCGACAGGCCGGCGAGGATCACGCCGGAGCCGGTGTTGCTGGGCATGTGGATCGGGCGGAAGCCGTCCACCGGCCGCGCGGCGTTGCGGCTCTTCATGTCGTACCAGGCGTCGAGATCGTGGACGACCGGCGTGAACGCGAAATTATAGGCGGGGGGCGGCGACGAGGTCGCCCATTCCAGGCTGCGCGCGTTCCACGGATCGCCGGTGGTGTCGGCGAGCTCGTAGCGCTTCTGATAGCTGACGAACAGCTGGATCAGGAAGGCGGCGATGCCGACCGCGATGATCAGCGCACCGATGGCGGCGACGATGAACCAGATCTGCAACGACGGGTCCTCGAAGTGGCGCAGCCGGCGGGTCACGCCCATCAGGCCGAGCACGTAGAGCGGCATGAAGGCGACGTAGAAGCCGACCACCCAGCACCAGAAGCTGATCGTGCCCCAGAACTTGTCGAGCTTGTAGCCGAACGCCTTCGGGAACCAGAAGTTGATCCCGGCGAACATGCCGAACAGCACCCCGCCGATGATCACGTTATGGAAGTGCGCGATCAGGAACAGCGAGTTGTGCAGCACGAAGTCCGCGGGCGGCACGGCGAGCAGCACGCCGGTCATGCCGCCGATCACGAAGGTGATCATGAACGCGACTGTCCACATCATCGGCAGTTCGAAGCGGATCCGCCCCTTGTACATGGTGAACAGCCAGTTGAATATCTTCGCGCCCGTCGGGATCGAGATGATCATCGTGGTGATGCCGAAGAACGAATTGACGCTCGCCCCCGACCCCATGGTGAAGAAATGGTGCAGCCAGACGAGATAGGCGAGCACGGTGATCACGAGCAAAGCGTAGACCATCGACGTATAGCCGAACAGGCGCTTGCCGCAGAAGGCGCTGGTGACTTCGCTGAACACGCCGAACGCCGGCAGGATCAGGATGTACACTTCCGGGTGGCCCCAGATCCAGATCATGTTGACGTACATCATGGGGTTGCCGCCCATGGTGTTGGTGAAGAAGTGCGTGCCGACGTAGCGATCCAGGCTGAGCAGCGCGAGCACCGCGGTCAGGATCGGGAAGGCGGCGACGATCAGCGTGTTGGTGGCCAGCGCCGACCAGGTGAAGATCGGCATCTTCATCAGCGTCATGCCCGGCGCGCGCATCTTGACGATGGTGGTGAGCAGGTTGACGCCCGACAGCAACGTGCCGACGCCCGCGATCTGCAGGCCCCAGACGTAATAGTCGACGCCGACGTCGGGGCTGTAGTCGAGGCCCGACAGCGGTGCCATCGCCAGCCAGCCGGTGCGCGCGAATTCGCCGACGAACAGGCTGGCCATGACGATCATCGCGCCCGCGACGGTCATCCAGAAGCTGAAGTTGTTGAGGAACGGAAAGCTGACGTCGCGCGCGCCGATCTGCAGCGGCACGACATAGTTCATCAGGCCGGTGACGAACGGCATCGCCACGAAGAAGATCATGATGACGCCGTGCGCGGTGAACACCTGGTCGTAATGGTGCGCGGGCAGGAAGCCTTCATTGGCGCCGAAGGCCATCGCCTGCTGCGCGCGCATCATCAGCGCGTCGGCGAAACCGCGCAGCAGCATGATGATGCCGAGCACCATGTACATGATGCCGATCTTCTTGTGGTCGACGCTGGTGAACCATTCCTTCCACAGATAGCCCCACACCTTGAAGTAGGTGAGCGCGCCGAGCACCGCCGCGCCGCCGATGGCGACGACGATGAACGTGCCGACCAGGATCGGCTCGTGATAGGGGATGGCGTCGAGCGTCAGTCGCCCGAAGATGGTCTTCATCAGGGTATCGGACATGGATACGGTCCTACGAACGGGCGACGGTGGCGCGCCCGGCGACGAGCGCCGGCAGCGGGTCGACCGAGGTCATGTTGCGGTTGGCATCGGAGCCGGGCTGGGCGGCGCCGGGCGCCTCGCCACGCGGGGTCGCGCGGCTGGGGGCGGCGCCCTTTTCCTGCGGTTGCTTCAGGATCGCGCCCTTCGCCTGGCTGCCGCGCTGGTCGGGCGTGTCGTTGGTCGCGGCGCCATGGCCGCCACCGTCGCGCATGTCCTTGGCCATGGTGTGCTGCATGCAGGGCAGGCCGGGCTTGACGCACTGGCCGACGATCCGGTCGAACAGCTGCGGTTGCACCGCGGCGAAGCGCATCGCGGGGACGCGCTCGCTCGGCCGCTCGACGCGCAGATAGGTGGCGAGGTCGAGCTTGCCCTGCGCGCCCTTGGCGGCGGCGGCCCAGCGGTCGAAGCCCGCGGCATCGGTGCCGGTGACGCTGAAGCGCATGTCGGAGAAACCGGCGCCCGAGTAATTGGCCGACAACCCTTCGTAGCGGCCGGGCTTGTTGAGCACGGCGTGCAGCTTCGTCTCCATGCCCGGCATGGTGTAGATCATGCCGGCGAGGGTGGGGACGTAGAAGGTGTTCATCACCGACGACGAGGTCAGGCGGAAACGCACCTGGCGGTCGACCGGCAGGACCAGTTCGTTGATCGTCGCGACGCCCTGTTCGGGATAGATGAACAGCCATTTCCAGTCGAGCGCAACGACCTGGATCTCCAGCGGCTTGTCGTTGCCGGCCAGCGGCTTGCCCGGCGCGATCCGCGACAGCGGCCGATAGGGGTCGAGCGTATGCGTGCTGATCCAGGTCAGCGCGCCGAGCGCGATGACGATCAGCAGCGGCGCCGACCAGATGACGAGTTCGAGCCCCGTCGAATGGTCCCAGTCGGGCGCATATTCCGCCTCCTTATTCGCCGCACGGTATTTCCACGCGAACAGGATGGTCAGCGCGATCACCGGCACGATGATCAGCAGCATCAGGAAGGTCGACCAGAGGACCAGGTCCGCCTGCTGCCGGGCGACGTCGCCTGCCGGGTTCATCACCACCCAGTCGCAGCCGCCGAGCAGGGCGGGCGCGAGCGACACCGCGGCGAGCGTGCGCAACCGGGTGCGGGCACGGGATGGGGAGAGCGTGGGAATGCGCATGGACGCGCAGCTAGGCTTGGTTGCTGCACCGCAAAATAGGACATTTTGTCCTATCCCATGGTCCGCGATCGGGCGATACAGGGGCGCGTTATCGTGCCGGGACCGACCGTCCGCCCGGCGCGTTGTCGCCCGGAGGCCGGTGGCCTTCCGCAAGAAGTCAGGAACGTAGATCATGGCCGTGGCAACCGCCTCTTCCGCCCCGCTCGAGCGCGACGCACGCGCCGTCAACACCCATGGCGACCAACAGGTCCGTCCGGGTGAAATCGCGATCGGCGTCATCATCGGCCGCACCTCCGAATTCTTCGACTTCTTCGTCTACGCCATCGCTTCGGTGCTGGTCTTCCCGCAGGTCGTCTTTCCCTATGTCGACCGGCTGACCGGCACGCTCTGGTCGTTCGCGCTCTTCCCGCTCGCCTGGGTGGTGCGGCCGATCGGCACGCAGATCTTCATGAAGATCGACCGCCGCCATGGCCGCGGCACCAAGCTGACCATCGCGCTGCTGCTGCTCGGCACCTCGACCGTGTCGCTCGCCTTCCTGCCCGGCTACAACGAGGCGGGGAATTGGGCGGCGATCCTGCTCGCGCTGTTCCGCATCGGCCAGGGGCTGGCGCTGGGCGGCGCCTGGGACGGGCTCGCTTCGCTGCTCGCGCTCAACGCGCCGGAAAAGCAGCGCGGCTGGTATGCGATGGTGCCGCAGCTCGGCGCGCCGCTCGGCCTGATCGTGGCGAGCGGCCTGTTCGCCTTCTTCCTCAGCAACATGCAGCCGGTCGACTTCCTCGCCTGGGGCTGGCGCTATCCGTTCTTCGTCGCCTTCGCCCTCAACGTCGTGGCGCTGTTCGCGCGGCTGCGCATCGTCGTGACGCCGGAATATACCGAACTGTTCAAGAGCCGCGAACTGACCCCGTCGCCGGTCAGCGCGACGATCAAGGCGCAGTGGCGCAACATCATCATCGGCGCCTTCGCGCCGCTCGCCAGCTTCGCGCTGTTCCACATGGTGACGGTGTTCCCGCTGTCGTGGATCAACCTCTACACCGACCAGAACATCGCCCGCTTCCTGGGCATCGAGATGATCGGCGCGGTCTTCGGCCTTGCCTCCACCGTCGCCTCGGGCATGCTCGCCGACCGTATCGGCCGGCGCTCGGTGCTCGGCTATACCGCGGCGGCGATCGCGGCGTTCAGCGGCTTCGCACCGCAGCTGCTGCGCGGCGGCGACGCCGGCGAATTGGTGTTCATGATCGGCGGCTTCATCCTGCTCGGCCTGTCGTTCGGTCAGTCGTCGGGCGCGGTGACCAGCAATTTTCCCAAGCGCGCGCGCTATACCGGCGCGGCGCTGACCTCGGACCTCGCCTGGCTGTTCGGCGCCGGCTTCGCGCCGCTCGCCGCGCTGGTGCTGGCGAGCAAGTTCGGCCTGATCGCGGCGGGCGGCTATCTGCTGTCGGGCGCGCTCGGCACGCTGATCGCGCTCGGGCTCAACAAGGAACTGGCGCGCCGGCTGGATTGATCGGCACGAAGCCAGGGACCCTAGAATCCTCCCCGCTCGCGGGGAGGTGGCAGCGTGCAATCGCTGACGGAGGGGGGCGCCACGCCGCGTACCGCTCGCGGACATCCCCCTCCACCGCCTGCGGCGGTCCCCCTCCCCGCAAGCGGGGAGGATTTTCAGTTCATCGGGTCGCCGGACGCGCTGCGGCCACCCATGCCGCCGTCGATACCGCCACTCATTCCACCGGTCATGCCGCCGCCCATCGGCCGTCGTCCGGCGCCGCGGCCGCGACGTTCGCCGCCATCGCGATTGCCCGACGAGCGGACCTCGGCCCTGACCCTTACGTGCGGCAGCTCGTCCCAGGTCAGCTTGCCGTCATGGTTCTTGTCGAGCGAATCGAAACGCTGTTCGGCCGCGCGCCCGAATTCCATCGGGTCGACGCCGCGGTTGAAGTTGCGGTCCGCGGCGGTGACCGGCTCGGGCAGGTCGAAATAGCTGAACCGCGCCGCGCCGAGCGTGCCCGCATCGTAGAGCACGCCGCGCGTTCCCTGCGTGCTCGCGCCGCCTTCGCCGTCCTGCACGCGCGCGATGATGCCGCTGCCGACCGCATTGCCGGAGCGCACTTCCGGCGCCAGCGTGTTCTCGTAATAGTCGATGTCGTCGGGATCGATCTCACCGTCGCGCTTGCGGTCGAGAATGGTGAAGAAGCGCCCCGCATCCGACTTGAACTCGGCCAGCGTCAGCGCGCCGTCGTGGTTGGTGTCGACGCTATCGAACCAGGCGCGCTCCGGATCCGGCGCGGCCTCGGTGCCGCGGAACGGCTGCCCCATCGGGCTGATGAAGATGCGGCGCGGGCCGCGCGATGGCTGGGCACGGGCGGTCACCGTGATCGGCGGCTCGGCCTGTGATGGTGTGGACGCTGGCGGAGCGGAGGGCGCGGCGGGCGGCGCGGTCTGCGCCGCGGCGATCGCACCGGGCATGGCGGTGGTGACGAGCAGGACAAGACAGGCAATGCGGCGCATGATGGGTTTCCCGGAACCGATGTGACGGTCAATCACCCGTGTATTGCGGCAGAATGTCAGGCGAGGCGAGAGGGGACGTGCGGGGGCACGTGGGGGGGACGTGCGGCACGCCTGCCGCACCACCGCCCGGCGGGATGTCGCTTGCCTGCGCCATCTGATATTCGGCAGCAACATTCGCCTGTCATCCCACCGCCGGACATGACCATGCAGCAATCCATCGAACAGCCCGCCTCGATCCTGGTCGTCGACGACGACCGCGAGATCCGCGCTCTGCTGACCCAGAGCCTCGGCGCGCGAGGCTATCGCGTGCAGGCGGCGGCGAATACGCGCGAAATGGACGCGGTGCTGGAGCGTGACCGGATCGACGCGGTGCTGCTCGACGTGATGATGCCCGGCGAGGAGGGCATCTCCGCCTGTCGCCGCATCGCGCGGGACGACGGGCCGGCGGTCATCTTTCTCAGCGCCTTGGGCGAGGAACGGGACCGGATCGTCGGGCTGGAACTCGGCGCAAGCCATTATCTGCCCAAGCCGTGCAGCGCGCGCGAGGTGTTGGCGACGGTGCGCGCGGCACTGCGGGCGCGGCGGCAGATGCAGGCAGGCGAGCGGCTGCGGCTCGGCTTCGACGGCTGGACGATGGATCTGGTGGCGCATGAGATCTTCGATCCGGCCGGCGTGCTGGTCGGGCTGACCGACGGCGAATTCGCGCTGCTGCGCGCCTTCGTCGAGCGGCCGCGGCGCGTGCTGTCGCGCGAGATGCTGCTGGAGGCGGCGCGTGGTCCCAACAGCGACGCCTTCGATCGGGCGATCGACGTCCAGATCAGCCGCGTCCGCCGCAAGCTGCGCAGCGGCGGCGACGAGATGATCCGCACGATCCGCAACGAAGGCTATCTGTTCGTCCCCGCCGTGACCCGGCTGTGAGCGAGGGATCAGGGCAGGCAGAGGAGATTCCCGGCATCGTTCCCGGCCGACGGCTGGGCCTGTCGCTGTTCTGGCGAATCTTCCTGGTGATGCTGGCGAGCGTCGCCAGCGTGCAACTGGTCAACGTCGCGCTGCTCGTCTTTGTCAGCCCGCCCACCCCGCGGATCTTCTCGGTGGCGCAGGTCGCCAGCGCGCTCCGCACCGGGCATGACGCGACCGGCGAGATCAAGCTGGCGCGCGTGGCCGACGTCCCGGACGACAATGACTGGCGCACCGACCGGCTGGAACAGGCGATCGCCGATCACCTGCGCATCCCGCCGGATCGGGTGCGCATCCACTTCGGCGGTCCGGCGACGGCGTTCCGGCCGTTCCCGCCGGTCGTTTTCGGACCGCATCACCGGCCGCCGCCGGACGCCCGCAGCCAGATCCTGTTCGGCGGCTTCACCGTCGGGGTACAGCGATCCGGCGGCGATTGGGTGGTGGCGCGGGCGACGCGGACCGGGCTGGAAGGGTGGCGCTGGCGGGCGCTGCTGTGGCTGCTCGCGGCGCTGGTCGCGGTCGCCCCCTTCGCCTGGTTCCTCGCCAGCCGCTCGACCCGGCCGCTCCGCATCTTCACCGCCGCCGCCGAGCGGCTGGGCCGGGATCCACGCGCCGCGCCGGTGCCGGTCGACGGGCCGACCGAGGTCGCCGATGCCGCGGTGGCGTTCAACCGCATGCAGACGCGGCTCAACCGCTATGTCGAGGATCGTACCACCGTGATCGCGGCGATCGCGCACGACCTGCGTACCCCGCTGATGCGACTCGCCCTGCGGCTGGAGCAGGCGCCCGAGCCGATCCGCGCCGCCAGCGAGGCCGATATCCACGACATGCACGCGATGATCGCCGCCGGCCTCGCCTTCTTCCGCGATTCGACCCAATCGGTCGAGCGGCGCCCGCTCGATCTGCGTTCGCTGACCGAGAGCATCGTCGACGATCTCGCCGATCGCGGCGCGGCGGTGACGCTGGCCGATGGCGCGCCGCTGGTGCTGACCGGCGATGCCACCGGGATCAAGACGATCATCGGCAATCTGGTCGGCAATGCGCTCAAATATGCGGGCGATGCGGCGCTGACGCTGAGCCGTGACGGCGACCATGCGCAGATCGCCGTGCGGGATCACGGCCCGGGAATCGACCCCGACGATCTCGATCGGGTGTTCGAACCCTTCTTCCGCGGTGAGCGGTCGCGCAACCGCGACACCGGCGGCATCGGTCTCGGACTGGCGAGCGTGCGTGGCGTCGCACGGGCGCATGGCGGCGATGCGGACATCGCCAACCATCCCGATGGCGGCGTCATCGCGACGGTCTGGCTGCCGATCTGAGCGACGCGACCGACGATCCGCCTGGCGGCGCGGCGGACCTGCCTGGCTGCAGCTAGTGACGCGACGGGCCGGGTGGCGCCGTCGTCCCCAGTTCGTCGGCGATGATCCAGCGCCGGCTGATCGCCAGCCGCATCAGCATCAGGCCGCAGCAGCGGCAGCGCGCGCGGGCGACGTCGCCCGTCTCGCGGATCACGCTGCCGGGCCGGTGGCGGCTCGCCGTGCAGCGCGGCACGCGAGCGGAGGGGGAGAGCGTTGCCATGGCGCATCATGGCCGACCCGATTTGCAGGCGCATGTCCGCCGCCGTGGCTGCCGGACATACCCCAGACACACGGGGCGGCTAGGACGGCGGCGTCGGTGCTGTTCTCTCCCAATCAAGCATCACCGGCCTATCGGGTGCTCCCCGGCGCCCGGACCCGGGCTGCGGTGGCTTTCAGCCGTCGCAGCCCGGATAATCCTCAGGCCGCGGGCGCATCGATCGCCGCCACCGCCAGCACCCGAATCGCGCCGTCGCGACCGTTGAACGGCAATTCGTCGCCTGATTCCGCCCCGATCAGCGCCCGAGCGAGCGGCGCGCCGAAGGCGATACGGTCCAGCTTGGGATCCGCCTCGTCATCGCCGACGATCGCGACTCGGCGTTCCCGCCCCGCCACCATCGCCGTCACCAGCGTGCCGAACCCGATCGTCCCGTCGCCGGGCGCCGGCGTCCATTCCGCAGTCGCCCGCCGCGTCTGCCAATAGCGCAGGTCGCGGCGCAGCGTCTCCGCCTCGGCCTCCGGCGCGGTCGCCAGCGCCTGTTCGATCTCGGCGATCCGCTCGGCGATCAGCGCCAGCCCGGCACGCGTCACCCGATTGGGCCCCGCGGGCAGGGGAATCTCGAACTTCGGTTCGAGATGCTCGTCATCGCTTTCGCGGCGGAATGCCACGCTCATGCCGGTCGCCTTTCACGTCCTATAAGAAAAGGGGATTCTGTACCGGGCCGGGACGGTCCGAACTTAACCACCTTTGTCGCTGGTCGAAATCGTAAACAGGGCGTTAACACCTCGCTATGAAACGACGTCTAGTCATCACCAACGAAGCGGCCCGCCATCCTTTCCGCCAGATGCTGCCGCCCCCCGTGGCGCTCGCCGCACGCAACGACGATCAGGACTGGAAGCTGTTCCTGCTCAGCTTCGCCGCCTTCTTCATCTGTTTCTACACGCTGTTGATCTGACGGAGGGCGAAGCCGCCTGCGCTCAGTCGCAGGCGCGATGCAGTCGCTGCGCGATCCAAGCGGACACCAGGCACATCGCTGCCACCAGCAGCAGCATGTCGGTCGGCCCGACGCCGAACGCGGTGATGATCAGGACGGCCACCGATCCGATCGTCATCGCCCCGGAATTGACGACATTGTTCGCTGCCACGGTACGCGCGGTCTGGTCCTTTTCCACCGTCGTGGTCAGGAAGGCGTAGAGCGGTACCACGAACATCCCGCCCGTCGTGGCGATCGCCAGCAGGCTCAGCATGATCGCGATCGCGCGGGGCTGGGCGATGAATTCGCCCCAGGAATAGAGCGTGCCGACCGGCGCCGCCGGCCATTCCCGGCACAGGACCGAGAAGAGCACGACGAAGCCGCCCATCGCGATCACCGACACGGGCGAATAGCGCGCGCTGATCCGGCCGCGCAGCATTGTGTTGATGATCACCGAGCCGATCGCGACGCCGACAGAAAAGACCGCGATGGCACCGCTGGCGACGCGCTCGTCCGCGGTCAGCACGTTCTTCACCAGCGGCGGAAAGACGACGATCAGCACCGCGCCGATGGTCCAGAAGAAGCTGATTGCGCAGATCGCCAGGAACAGCCGCGGGATGTGCAGCGTCGCCCTGATCAGTCGCCAGGACGAGGTGAAGGGATTGTAGTTGAGCACCAGCCGCGGTCCTTCGCGCGGCGCCGGCGGGATCTGCCGCGCGACCAGCCAGCCCAGCGCGGCGACGGCGAGCACGGTGATCGCCGCACCCTCGATCGGGATCCAGCCCGCGGTCACGGTGCCGAGCAGGATGGCGAGATAGGTGCCCGCCTCGACCAGGCCGGTGCCGCCCAGCACGTCGTGCGGCGGCAGATGCTGCGGCAGGATCGCATATTTGATCGGGCCGAAGAAGGTCGAATGGACGCCCAGGCACAGCACCGCACCCAACATCAGACCGATGCCGACCCCCGGCAGGCCGGCGCGCGCCACCATCAGCCCCGACGCGCCGAGCAGCATGATCAGGATTTCCGCCGTCTTGACGATGCGGATGATCCGCGCCTTGTCGTGACTGTCGGCGAGCTGGCCGGCCAGAGCGGACAGCAGGAAGAACGGCAGGATCGCCAGCCCGGTCGCGAGCGCGTTGAAATTCGCCTCCATCTTCGGGTCGTTAAAGATCGCATAGGTGGCGAACAGCACCATCGACGTCTTGAACAGATTGTCGTTGAACGCGCCGAGGAACTGCGTCGTGAACAAGGGCAGGAAGCGGCGTTGCTTCAGCAACCCCAAGGCATTCAGCATGACGAAACGTGGCTTTCGCTCGATGTGTAGCGCACCGGCATAGCCGAGCCGCACCGGCACGCCAACCGGCCTGCGTCGCGGCACCCCAGCGGGCCGGCGGCGACGGGGTGCCGCGACGGCACGACTTTCTGCCACGCTCTGCCTTACGCTGGCGCGCGCGGCAGCGTAGGGAGGAATCATGCTGACGTTGCCCAACCTCCTGACGCTGTCGCGGATCGTCGCGGTGCCGCTGCTCGTCGCGCTGCTGTGGTGGCCGCGCTGGGAGGCGGGCTTCGGCATCGCCTTCGGCCTGTATTGCCTGATGGGCATCACCGATTATTTCGACGGCTATCTGGCCCGCGCACAGGGTGCCGTGTCGCGGCTGGGCGTCTTCCTCGACCCGATCGCCGACAAGATCATGGTCGCCGCGGTGATCCTGATGCTGGTCGGCACGCGTCACGACGACGCCGCGCTGATCACCGGCGTCCATCTGATCGCCGCGCTGGTGATCCTGCTGCGCGAGATCGCGGTGTCGGGCCTGCGCGAATTCCTCGCCGGGCTGCAGGTGTCGCTGCCGGTGTCGAAACTGGCCAAGTGGAAGACGACGCTGCAACTCGTCGCGCTCGGCGCGCTGATCCTCGCCGGCGCGCTGCCGGGACAGCCCTGGGTCAAGATCGTCGGTCTGGGCAGCCTGTGGGGCGCTGCGGTGCTGACGCTGGTGACGGGCTGGGATTATCTGCGCGTCGGCCTGAAGCACATGGACTGACCGGCATGGTGATCGAAATGCTCTATTTCGCCTGGGTGCGCGAACGGATGGGCCGTGCTGCCGAGACGGTGACCCCGCCGGCGACGGTCGCGACGGTGGCGCAACTGGTCGACTGGCTCGCCGCGCGCGATGCCGACAGCGGCACGGCGCTCGCCGACCGCGCCCGGCTGCGCGCCGCGGTCGACCAGGCGTTCGTGGCGATGGACGCGCCGATCGCCGGCGCGCGCGAGGTGGCGCTGTTCCCGCCGGTGACCGGCGGATGATCCGGGTCGTCGTCCATGCCGCGCCGATCGCGATCGACGCCGAACTGGCGCGGGTCGAGGCGGCACCCGGCGCCGGCGCGATCGCGACCTTCACCGGGCTGGTGCGTGCCGACGACGGCGTCGGTACGCTGGAACTGGAACATTATCCCGGCGCGACCGAAGCGGCGCTGACCCGGCTGGCCGAGGCGGCGACGGCGCGCTGGTCGCTGGGCGCGGCGACGATCGTCCACCGCGTCGGACCGATGGCGCCGGGCGAGCGGATCGTCTTCGTCGCGACCGCCGCGCCGCACCGCGCCGCCGCGCTGGAGGCCTGCACCTTCCTGATCGACCGGCTGAAGACCGACGCGCCGTTCTGGAAGCGCGAGACGCGCGACGGCGAAAGCCGCTGGGTCGAGGCCCGCGATACCGACGATGCCGCCGCCGCGCGCTGGCGCGACGGGGCATAAAGTCGACGCGGCGCGTCGATCGGTCAGCTCAGCTTGGGTACGCTCACCCCGTTGGTGACGTGAACGATGCCATTGGCCTCCTTGACGTCCGGCTGGCTGACGTAGCTCTTGTTGCCGGTCGGGTCGGTGAGCACCAAATTGCCGTTGTCGATCGTCGCGGTCAGCGGCTGTCCCGACAGCGTCGGCAGCGACGCCGAACCGTTGCCCGCCGCGATCAGCGCCTTGATCTGTTCGGCCGTATAGGCGCCCTGCACGACATGGGTCTTCAGGATGGTGGCGAGGCTCGCCGCATTCTCAGGCTTCATCAGCGTGTCGACGGTGCCGGGGGCCAGTCGGGCGAAGGCGTCGTCGCTTGGCGCGAAGACGGTGAACGGGCCGGCTCCGGCCAGCGTCGGAGCGACCGCGGAAGCGGACACCAGCCGCGCCAGCGTGGCATGATGGTCGAGCGTCGGCAGCGCCTGCGCGATCGTCGCGGTCGGCGCTTCCGGCGGCAAGGCGACCCGCCCGACCGACAGCTGCGGCGGCTTCTCCTTCTTCTTGGCGTCTGCGGCCGTACCGGCGCAGAGCAGGGCGGTCAGCGTGAGGGCGGTGGCAAGCTGGGAGTGGCGGGTCATGGGACATCTCCAACGTCGGCGAACGTCATGAAGCTGTCATATGCTGCACTGCAATGTAAAGACCTTGGTATACGCTGGTGGAGGCATCTGACCCCGTTCGTCGCACATACGCAACGCTCCAACGAGCTGTTTTGTAAGGACAATACACGCGAAGCGCCGTATTCATTTCGTTAGTGTCGGCACCAGCACGCCGTTGATGACATGGATGACGCCGTTCGCCTGGCGACGGTCGGCCGTCTCGATATAGGCGCGGCTGCCGCTGCTGCTGGTTAGCATCACGACATCGCCGTCCAGCGTCGCGACGATCGGCTGCCCGGCCAGGCTGGTCAGCGTCGCCCGGCCCCCTCCGGCCCGGATGCGCGCGACCAGATCGGCCTCGCTCACCGCACCGGCGACGAGATGGTCGCGCAGCAGCAGCAGCAACGTCGCGCGATTCTCCGGCGCGAGCAGCGCGGCCGGCACGTCTCCCGCCAGCCGGGCATAAGCGGCGTCGGTCGGCGCGAAGAGCGTATAGGGGCCGGCACCGTCGAGCAGGGCGGTCGCGTCCGCGACCGCCGCCTCGCGCGCAAGCTGCGTCAGACCCGGAACCCGGGCGATCGACGTGCCGATCGTCGCCTCCGGCCGGAAACGCGTCGCATCGACCGAAACCGGGGCGATCGCCTCCGGAACGGCGGGCGGCGGGGCGGCGGCGGGCGGCACGCATCCCGGCAGGGCGGCGAGCAGGACGACCAGCCACGCCCGGCGGGGAAGAGCGACATTCACCCGGCTGCTACGTTCGAGCCGCCTGGCGGTTGCACGCCGATGGGTGTGAGGCTCAGCGGACCTTGGCCAGCGTCTCCGCCAGCAGCTGGAAATCGCGCTCCCGCGGCGAGGCACGGCGCCAGACCAGCGCGATCCGCCGCACCGCATTGTCCGCCGCAAGCGGCCGCGCGATGATGTTGGTGTGATCGAGGATGCCGGCCTCGATCGCCATTTCCGGCAACATCGTCATGCCCAGGCCGTTGTCGACCATCTGCACGATCGTGTGCAGCGAGGTGCCGAGCATCGTCGCCTCGGCGCGCAACTCCGGCCGGTTGCAGGCGGCGAGGGCGTGGTCCTTCAGGCAATGCCCGTCTTCGAGCAGCAACAGCCGGTCCTCGTCGATCGCCGCCGCCGGAATGGACGCGGGATCGTCGGGCAGGTCACCCTGATGATAGGCGACGAACAGCCGGTCGTCGAACAGCGTCTGCGACGCCACCTCGCCACAAGCGAAGGGCAGGGCGAGCAGCACGCAGTCGGTGCGGCCGTTGTGCAGCCCCTCGCACGCCGCGCCGCTCGGCTCCTCGCGCAGGAACAGCTTCAGGTCGGGATAGTCGGCGCGCAACCGCGGCAGGATGCGCGGCAGCATGAAGGGCGCGATGGTCGGGATGACGCTCATCCGCATCTCGCCGGACAGCGGCCGGCCGGCGGCACGCGCCATGTCGCCCAGCTCCTCGGCCTCGCGCAGCACGCGGCGGGCCTTGTCGGCGATCCGTTCGCCGAGCGGCGTGAAGCGCACCACCCGCCGCGTCCGTTCGACCAGCACCACGCCGATCAGCGTTTCCAGCTCGCGCAGCCCCGCCGACAGCGTCGATTGCGTCACATAGCAAGCGTCGGCCGCACGCCCGAAATGGCCATGGTCGCGCAGCGCGACGAGATATTGCAATTGTTTGAGCGTCGGCAGGTAGGTCGCGGCCATGAATTGCCCTTGATGGCGAGAGTGCGCGAATAGACGCGATGGCCCTGCGCCTCAACGTGGATATGCCGGGCGGGCGGCGATGGCCCGCCGCCACGCACCTGTCGGGCCGGGACCTAGGCTTGCAGCGTCACCGTGCCGGGAAAATGCCGGTCGAGGTGCCGCCGGATCAACCGCAGGTTGCGCGTATTCGAGCGGAAGAAGAAATCGGGCACTGCGCCGATCCACGGGATCATGCCCAGCGCCCAGTCGACGCCGACATTGCCGAACATCCGCGCCATCTGCATCTTCGACATGCCGAGGTTGCGCGCTTCCCAGACCAGATACGACCCGAGAATCGCCGCGACGCTGGTGCCGATCACGGGCACGAGGTCGAGCAAGACGTCGAGGCCGACGCGGCGCTGCGTGCCCGGGATGACGAACAGTCCCTCCATCAGGCGCTCCATCGCCTCGATCCGCTTGCGGACCGACGCCGGATCACGCCCGACGGGAAGGGCGCTCAGGACCTGCTGGGGATCGATGCTGCGGACTCGGTCTTGCATGCCCGATCATCTGGTGTCGTCGCGCAGCCGGTTCAACGGGTGCCAGGCGCGGCTGTTCGGCCGCCACTGGCGCAGCCGCATCGCGACCAGCGACCAGCGCAGCGGCCGGGCGAGCGGGATGAAGGCCGCGTCATTGGCCAGCGCGACATCCGCCGCCGCGATCAGCCGCGCCCGCTCGGCCAGCGTCGGCGCGTCGCGTGCGGCGAGGATCGCCGCCTCCGCATCGGGACTACATGGCCGGCACGCCTGGGCCAGATACCAGCGCGCACTGTCATAGGGTGCGACCAGATCGACCAGCCGCAGATCGGCTGCCTCGTCCGGCCCGACCCGGCGGGCCGTGATACCGATCTCGGTCAGCGAGGCGGCGATGCCGGCGTAGAGCAAGGTGCCGCCGGGCCCGGTCGGCACCGCCACGGCGAGCGTCACCGGGCCATCGGCATAAGCGGCGACGCGGGTTCGCCCCGCCTCGCGCCGCTGGTCGAGGGTGAGTAGCGACCAACTCGGAAGGGCCGGCGGCGCGGCCGAATCGAGCTGTTCCGGCAACAGCCGGTCGGCCGTGTCCCAGCCCCCCATCACCGCGGCCGTCGCCGCACCCCGATCGATCGCGCCGCTCAGCGCCGACCGATTGGCCGCATCCGCCAGAAAGCCGGTGCGGCGCTCGATCGACAGTCCGAATAGGCCGGCGGCCGGATCGATGCGGATATTGGCCGGTGCGATGCCGCCGATCCCGACCAGGGGCCAGTCGGTGAAGGTGCCGCCGGCGACCAGATCCGAGTCATGTGCGGCAAAGCGGACGATTGCGCGTGCCGCCCGTTCGCCGATTAGCCGGACATTCTCTTCGGGACCGGGGGTGCGCTGGTCGTCTGGATCGGCCCGGCCGGGATCGAGCGCCGGGCGGAGTAGCGGGCTGGCCGAGCCCCGCGCGATGCGCAGCGGCCCCGTGCCGCCGGCGCGGGCCCGCCACAGCGCGAGTTCGGGCTGGGCGAACACCTTGAGCAGGTCAGGCCGTGGCCGGCGCAGCCGTACCTCGATCACCTGCGGCGTCATCACGACGATCTCATCGACGGCGGTCAGGAAGCGGGCGAGGGGGTTGCGCGATCCGGGGCGCAACTGGCGACGGAGTAGGGCGACGACCTGTTCGGCGGTGACCGTGCTGCCGTCGGCCCATTGCGCAGGGCGGAGGCGGAAGATGTAGCTGGTGCCGTCGTCGATGACGATCCAGCGTTCGGCCAGGCCGGGCTCGATCTGGCCGGTCGCGTCGAACCGCACCAGCCCCTGCGCGGTCGCGTCGAGCAGCAGGCGCGTCGGCGTATCGAGCGAGACCCGCGCCGGGTCCGCGGCGCGCGGTGCCGGGCCGATCGCGCTGACGATCACCGCCCCCGAATCCGGCCGCTGGTTGCAACCCGCCAGCGCGAGCAGCGCGGCGATGGTGCGGACGGCGGGACTCGAACCCGCACTCCATAGGAAGCCGATTTTAAGTCGGCAGCGTCTACCGGTTTCGCCACGTCCGCGCACCCGGCGATCCGAAGCGCAGCCAGCGGCGGGCGTCAACCCGCCGCCGGCAGGAAAACGCGCTGTCGTCCGCTCAGACGTTGAGCCGCGCGCGCATTTCCTTGCCGGGCTTGAAATAGGGGACGCGCTTGGCGTCGACCTCGACCAATTCGCCGGTGCGCGGGTTACGGCCCTGGCGGGCATCGCGGGCGCGGGTCGAGAAGGCGCCGAAGCCGCGCAGCTCGACGCGGCCGTTCGCCGCGAGGCGGCGGATGATTTCCTCGAAAAAGGCGGTGACGATCGCCTCGATGTCCTGTGCGGACAGCGTCGGATTCTCGTCGGACAGTTTCTGGATCAATTCGGATCGGATCATGGCTCTGCTCCCCCCCGGGACTTGGCAAGGGCCGCTTGATACGCATCAATGGCCGCCAAGCATAGGTCCGAAACGGTGGGCTGCCGTCAAAATGAGTAGGGCCGGGACACTTTCGCGTCCCGGCCCCATCATGGCTTACTTCTTGTCGGCCTCGTTGCGCGCCTTCAGCGCCTCGCCGAGGATGTTGCCGAGCGTGGCGCCCGAGTCGGACGAGCCGTACTGGGCGACCGCCTGCTTCTCTTCGGCGATCTGCATCGCCTTGACCGAGAAGGTCGGCTTCTTCGACCGGTCGAAGCCGGTGACCATCGCGTCGAACTTCTGGCCGACCTGGAAACGCTCCGGACGCTGCTCGTCGCGGTCGCGGCCGAGGTCGGTGCGCTTGATGAAGCCGGTCGCGCCATCGTCACCCGCCTGCACCTCGAGGCCCGCGTCGCGGACTTCGAGAACGGTGACGGTGATGACCTGGTTCTTGCCCAGGCGATCGCCCGCGCCCGCCGCGACGGGGCCGCCGCGCTCGAGCTGCTTCATGCCGAGGCTGATGCGCTCCTTCTCCGGATCGATGTCGAGCACCACCGCCTGGACGGTCTCGCCCTTGCGGTGCAGCGCCAGCGCGTCCTCACCCGACACGCCCCAGGCGATGTCGGACATGTGGACCATGCCGTCGACGTCATTGTCCAGGCCGATGAACAGACCGAATTCGGTCGCGTTCTTGACCTCGCCCTCGACGGTCGAGCCGATCGGATGAGCGGCGGCGAACGCTTCCCACGGATTGTTCTGCGCCTGCTTCAGGCCGAGGCTGATGCGACGCTTGTCCTCGTCGACCTCGAGCACGACGACATCGACTTCCTGCGAGGTCGAGACGATCTTGCCCGGATGGACGTTCTTCTTGGTCCATGACATTTCCGACACGTGGACCAGGCCCTCGATGCCGGCTTCCAACTCGACGAACGCACCATATTCGGTGATGTTGGTGACGCGGCCCGACAGCTTGGCGCCGACCGGATACTTGGCGCTTGCGCCATCCCACGGATCCGACTCGAGCTGCTTCATGCCGAGGCTGATGCGCTGCGTGTCCTTGTTGATGCGGATGATCTGCACCTTCACCGTGTCGCCGATGTTGATCATCTCCGACGGGTGGTTGACGCGCTTGTAGCTGAGGTCGGTGACGTGCAGCAGGCCGTCGATGCCGCCCAGGTCGACGAACGCACCGTAGTCGGTGATGTTCTTGACGACGCCGTCGATGATCTGGCCCTCGTGCAGCGACTGGATCAGGCCCGAACGCTGCTCGGCGCGGGTCTCTTCCAGCACCGCGCGGCGGCTGACGACAATGTTGCCGCGCTTGCGGTCCATCTTGAGGATCTGGAACGGCTGCGGGATGTCCATCAGCGGCGTGACGTCGCGCACCGGACGGATGTCGACCTGGCTGCCCGGCAGGAACGCCACGGCGCCCGACAGGTCGACGGTGAAGCCGCCCTTGACGCGGCCGAAGATCACGCCCTCGACGCGGTTGCCCTGGCTGAATTCCAGCTCCAGCTTGTCCCAGGCGGCCTCGCGGCGGGCGCGGTCGCGGCTGAGCATCGCTTCGCCGTGCATGTTCTCGACGCGGTCGACATAGACTTCGACTTCGTCACCGACCTTGAGGTCGGCCTTCTGGCCCGGCGCGGCGAATTCGCGCAGCGGCACGCGGCCTTCGGACTTCAGACCGACGTCGATGACGGCCATGTCGTTTTCGATCGCGGTGACGGTGCCGTGCACCACGCGGCCTTCGAAGCTGTCGGCGCCGCCGAACATGTCATCGAGCATCGCCGCGAAATCGTCGCGGCTCGGAAGGGCTTGGGTAGCCATAAGGTTAGAGTGTCCTGTGGTTATGTGTTTCCGGCCAAGCGGTTGGCTCCGCTGGTCTTGGCTGAAAACGCCGCGGCGACCCCATGCCGGTCGCGGCATCCGGTCGTACGCATGGGCCGCGGGAGGTGGATAATCGCCGATATGCGAAAAGGCGCGAGGGCTGGGCCACACGCGCCGACACCTTCCGCGGACCACAGGTCCGGCGGACCGCGCAGCGGTACACGGGCGGCGCACGAAACGCAAGTTGACAATCCTTGCCATAATGCGAACCATGGCGGCATGGCTACCATGAACATCTCGCTGCCCGACGCCATGAAGGAATGGGTCGAGGCGCAGGCCGAAACCGGCCGCTACGCCAATTCCAGCGACGTCGTCCGCGACCTGATCCGCCGCGAACAGATACGCGCGGAAAAGATCGCCGCGATGCAGGCGATGGTCGACGAGGCGCGGGCCAGCGGCCTTTCCACGCTCACGCCGGATGAGCGGCGTGCGGAGGCGCGCAGGCGGGCCGGCGTCGATGTCTTATAGGATCACGCCGGAAGCCGACGAGGATTATTACGCGATCTATCGCTATGGAGTAGAGCGATTTGGCCGCGCGCAGGCCGAGGCCTATGCCGATCGACTCGACCAGGGCTTCGACTTCGTCGCTGACAACCCGGGAGCCGCGCGACTGCGTCATGAACTTCAGCCACCGGTGCGTGCTTGGCCGGTGGGCGCACATCTCATCGTCTATCAGGTTGAAGCGGACGGCAGCGTCACGATCCTCCGCATCCCCCACGCCCGCAGCGACTGGGTCAACGACTAACCCTGCGCGCGTCCTCGACGATCGCGATCGCCTTCTGCACGCTGGCCTCGATCGACAGGAAGCTGGTGTCCAGCGTCACCGCATCCACCGCCTGAACCAGTGGCGCCGCCGACCGACCGCTATCGCGCGCGTCGCGGGCGCGGATGTCGGCGAGCACCCTGTCGAAGCTGACGCTCGAACCGTGGCTCCGCAATTCCGCATGGCGGCGCTGCGCGCGCACCTGCGGCGTCGCCTTGACGAACAGCTTGGCGGTCGCGTCGGGGGCGATCACTGTGCCGATGTCGCGCCCGTCGAGCACCGCGCCGCCGTCTTGGTGCGCGAACCGTTTCTGCCGCTGCAGCAGCGCCGCGCGCAACAGCGGATGCGCCGAGACGACGGAGGCGAGTTGGCCGATCTCGTCGGTGCGCAGCGCCGGGTCGGCAAGCGTCAGCTCGTCGAAGCCGCAGGCGGCGACCGCATCGGCCTCCTTCTCCGCATCCAGCTCCAGCCGCCGTACCGTCAGCGCCACTGCCCGGTACAGCAGCCCGGTGTCGAGGTGCGGCAGGTTGTAATGCCGCGCCAGCGCCTTGGCGATCGTGCCCTTGCCGCTCGCCGCGGGTCCGTCGACCGCGATGATCATGCCGCGACCCACTGCGGCTGCGCCCCCAACCGGGTCGCGGTATCGACAAAGGCGGGATAGCTGGTCGCGATCGGCGCGGCGTCGTCGATCACGATCGGGCGTGCACTGTTCATGCCGGCGACCGCCATGCTCATCGCGATGCGGTGATCGAGCAGCGAGGCGACGCGCGCCGAGCCGGTGCCGGGCAGCGGGTCGCCGTCACGCCCTTCGATCGACAGCCCGTCCTCATGTTCGGTGACGGCGACGCCGGCGAGACCGAGCGCCGCTGCCATTGCGGCGATGCGGTCCGACTCCTTGACGCGCAATTCGTGCGCGCCGCGTGCCACCGTCGTGCCCCTGGCGAAGGCGGCGGCGACGAACAGGATCGGATATTCGTCGATCATGCTCGGTGCCAGCTCTGCCGGCACCTCGATCGCCGACAACGGCGCGTGGCGGACGCGCAGGTCGGCGACCGCCTCGCCGCCCACGTCACGGGTGTCGACCGCCTCGATCGACGCACCCATCATGCGGAGCGCGGTGACCAGGCCGGTGCGCGTCGGGTTCATCAGCACGTTGCGGATCGTCACGTCCGATCCCGGCACGATCGAGGCGGCGACCATCCAGAAGCCGGCGGAGGAGGGATCGCCCGGCACGTCGATGTCCTGCGGTTTCAGCTCGGCCTCGCCGGTGATCGCGATCAGCCGCCCTTCCGGCGTCTCCTCGACGGTCAGTTCGGCGCCGAAGCCGCGCAGCATCCGCTCGCTGTGGTCGCGGGTCGGCACCGGTTCGATCACCCGCGTGATCCCCGGCGTGTTGAGCCCGGCGAGCAGCACCGCCGACTTCACCTGCGCCGAGGCGACGGGCAACGTATAGGTGATCGGCACCGCCGGGCAGAGCCCGCGCATGGTGAGCGGCAAACGATCCCCCGGACTGGTGGTGAAGTCCGCCCCCATCCGCGCCAGCGGTTCGGTGACCCGCGCCATCGGCCGCTTCGACAGGCTGGCGTCGCCGACGAACGTCGCGGTGATCGGATGGCTGGCGACCAGCCCCATCAGCAGCCGCGTCGAGGTGCCCGAATTGCCCATGTCGAGCGCGGTCTGTGGTTGCAGCAGGCCGCCGACGCCGACGCCGTGCACGGTCCACGTCCCGTTGTCGCCGCGCACGATGTCCGCCCCCAAGGCGCGCATCGCGGCGGCGGTGGCGAGCACGTCCTCGCCCTCCAGCAGCCCGCGGATGCGGCTTTGCCCCACGGCGAGGCCGGCGAACATCAGCGACCGGTGGCTGATCGATTTGTCGCCGGGCACGGTGACGGTGCCGGTCAGCGGGCCGGCGGCGGCGATGGACAATGGGCGGGCAGGGGCATGGGACATGGCTGGCCGCGGGCTTTGACAGTCCCCTTGCGCTATGGCAAGGCGCGCGCCACGTTACGGGCAACGGAACGGACGGGGGGTAACCTCCGGCCGCGACCATCCATTTTTCCGAAAGGCACACTGGCGGCATGATCAAGCCGGAATGGGGTACGAAGCGTACGTGCCCGAAATGCGCCACGCGCTTCTACGATCTCGAAAAGGACGATCCCGTCACCTGCATCAACTGCGGTACGCAGTGGGTGCCGGAGCCGATCCTGAAGTCGAAGCAGCCGCTGCCGTTCGAGCAGGCCAAGCCGGAAGGCAAGGAGGCGGATTCCGATCTGGAAGGCGGCGACGACGATCTGGAGACGCTGGCGGACGACGAGGACGAAGAGCCCTCGGCGGACGATGAGGTCGATCTGGGCGGCGACGACGATCTCGGCGTCGAGACCAGCAACGAAGACGACGAACATTGATCGACGGGGCGGGCGCCGCTGCTGCGGTGCCCGTCCGACGATCTGACGAAAAAAGGTGTGGCAGGGGCGAAAATCACCGCTTGCCATGCCCCGGCGCCCCCGCTAGTGGGGCGCCTCCCGAACGAATGGGGCCGTAGCTCAGCTGGGAGAGCGTCGCAATGGCATTGCGAAGGTCAGGGGTTCGATCCCCCTCGGCTCCACCATTCGTTCGATGAAAGCCCCGCCGATGCGGGGCTTTTTCGTGTCCGGCGGCCAGATCGGACGTGTCCCCCCGGCTGCTGCTCACCACTCCGCCAAAAGCCGGATATGGCGCAGCCTTGTGGGTCCATGGCCTGCTCGCGCCGGACCGTGACGGGGGTGGACAGGCGCGGCGGTATTGCACCGCCTTTCCGGCCTGGCTCGATCAGCCGATAGATCGACGGCGAATGAGTGCGTTGGCTGATCCGACGATCGCCGCGAGCGCATCGGCCAGCGAGGCACGATCGAAAGGCTTGGACAGGATCGGGAAGCGGCCGGCGTCGGCGCCGAGCTCGGCAAAGCCGCTGACGATCAGGATCGGCAGATCGGGTGCCTGCTGACAAATACGGCTGGCAAGCTGCACACCCGTCATCTGCGGCATCAGCTGGTCGGTGATCACGAGGTCGACCGCTGCGTTGTCGGCGAGCGCCGCCAGCGCCGCCTCGCCCGACGCCGCCAGCCGGACGCGATGGCCGAGGTCCTCCAGCATCGCCGCGGTGTTGGCGAGCACCAGCGAATCGTCGTCAACCACCAGCACCTCAAGCGGCGGTACATTCCTGGCATCGTCGCGGACGGGCACGACCGGGGCCGTCCGCACGGGCTTCGTCGCGGGCAGGTACAGGGCGACCGTGGTGCCGCGGCCCGGCGCGCTCCGGATTGCCAAACGGCCGCCCGATTGTTCGGCAAGGCCGTGCACCATCGACAAGCCGAGGCCGGTGCCTTTGCCGACGCCTTTGGTGGTGAAGAACGGGTCGGTGGCCTTGGCCAGCGTTGCAGCGTCCATACCTTCGCCCTGGTCGACCATGGTTAGCCGAACATAGTCGCCGGCCGCGAGGCCGTGCGGATCGTCGGCAGCAACCGTCTCCGCCACCGCGCCGATCGCCAGCATGCCGCCCTCCGGCATCGCGTCGCGCGCGTTCACCGCAAGGTTGAGCAGCGCCAGCTCCAGTTGATGGGCGTCGGCATGGACCGGGGGCAGACCGGCGGGAAACCGCGTCTCCACCTGTACCCTGGGGCCCAGCGAACGCTGCAGCAGGTCGGTCATGCCGCGCACCAGCTCGGCAAGATCGACCGCCTCGGGCTTCAGATCCTGCTTACGGGCAAAGGCAAGCAGCCGCTGGGTCAGCGAGGCGCCGCGCTGGGCACCTTCCATCGCGCTGGCGACCAACCGGGCGAGCCGCGGATCGTCGGGCAGGCGGCGGCGCAACAGGTCGAGGTTGCCCATGATCACCGCGAGCAGATTGTTGAAGTCATGCGCGACGCCGCCGGTCAGCTGGCCGAGCGCCTCGATCTTCTGCGCCTGGCGCAAGGCGTCTTCGGCGCGCTTGCGCTCGGTGACGTCGGTCAGGCCGCCGACGGCATGGAGGAAATTGCGCGCCTCGTCGCACTCGACGCGCATCGCCGATACCACGTCGAGGATTGCGCCGCTGCGGGTGACGACGCGATAGTCGCGCGGGTCGAGCGTGCCGGCCTCGAGCAATTGCGGCCAATCCTGCTCGCGGAATTGATGGGCGGACTCGTCGGTCAGGAAGTCGCTGAACGGGGTACCCACCACCTCGGCGCGTTGGTAGCCGAGCAGCGCCAGCCAGGCATTGGAAACCTGTTCGATCCGTCCGTCGCGATCGAGCGAATGCAGCGGCAGCGGCGTGCCGCGGTAAAGCGCGCGGAAGCGCTCCTCGCTCGCGCGGAGCGCCGCCGCCTCGCGCTGCGCGGCCAGTGCAAAGCGGCGATCGAACATCGCCGCGAGCAGCGACAGGAACAGGATCAGGAAGCTCGCCGCAAGCACGCCGATCGCCAGCGCCGTTTGGCTGGCGCTGGTACCCTGTCCGGCCTGTGGCGTCGCATGCAGGGTGAAGGTCGCCGCGCGCATGCCGGCGAAATGCATGCCCGCCACCGCGATGCCCATCACGATCGCGGCGCCGGCCTTTTCCACCTGTCGGCTGGTGCGGGCCGCCAGCCACAGCGCCACGGTGGCCGCTCCGATCGCGATCAGCACCGACACGGCAATCCACGACGGGTCGTAGCGGATCGATCCCGCCATGCGCATCGCGGCCATGCCGAGATAGTGCATTGTCACCACGCCGAGGCCCATGAACAGCCCGGCGGTGGCGCAGCGCCGGAGCGAGCGCTGGCCGCGCGTCACCACCGAGAACGCCGCCCCGGTCACCAGGATCGGCAGCAGCAGCGACACCAGCGTCAGGCCGACGTCATAGTCGACCGCCATGCCCGGCATCGAGAAGGCGAGCATGGCGACGAAATGCATCGCCCAGATCCCGCCGCCCATCGCCACCGCGGCGGTGCCGAGCCAGACGATACGCATCCAGCCGGCCGAGGCGCGGACGCGGCCTGCCAAGTCGAGCGCGGTGAAGGAGGCGATGATTGCGATGATGATCGACATCGCGACCAGCAGGCTGTCATACTGTCCCGCAGCGGCCATCGATCGCCCCAAAGCCTCCCTGATGCGGCGGTGATCCGCTCGCCGCCGCACGCCGGGCCGAAACGGCCGGTTCATCCGGTAAAGGTGGTATTCGCGGCGCCGTCAATGATCCGGGTCAAAGTTTTCAATAAGGCGGCGGGCGCCGTCCGCGTTGGCTGCGCGCCGCCTCGGTCCACCAGCCAAGATCGTCGGCGAAGCGGGGAAAAGCGCGCTCCAGCGCCGCGCCGCCGTCGCCGGTCGGCTGCGCGTCCGCGTCCAGCGCATGGCCGATGCCGCCGACGGCGAGCGAGCTCGACACCACGACCATGCCCATTTCCGACAGGATGCCGTGCCAGGCGAGGCCGGCGCGCGCGCCGGCGAAGCGGCCGGCGGAATAACTGGCGATCGCGGCGGGCCGCCAATACCATTCCTCCAGGAAATGATCGGTCAGGTTCTTGAGGCCAGGCTGGACGCTCCAATTGTATTCGCCGGCGACGAAGACGAAGGCGTCGGCACGGCGGATCTTGCCGGCCAGTTCCGCCAGCGCGGGCGGCGCCTCGCCGGCGGGATATTCCTTGTACATGCGGTCGAGCATCGGCAGGTCGAGCGCCTTGGCGTCGATCAGCTCGGCCTCGGCGCCGCGCGCGCGGAACTGGCGGACCAGATAGTCGGCAAGGCGGATGCCCTGCCGGTCCGAGCGGTACGAGCCGTAGAAGATCAGGACCGAATCGGGCATCGGGTCAGCTCCGCAAGGGAACGGGCGCGACGGAGAGGCCGCCGCGCCCGAGGGGGGATCAGCCGCGGATGAACGCGAGCAGGTCGGCGTTGATCCGGTCGGCGTGCGTCGTCGGCATGCCGTGTGGCAGGCCGGGATAGCTCTTCAGCGTAGCGCCTTCGACCAGCTCGGCGGACAATTTGCCGGTGGTCGGGAAGGGCACGACCTGGTCGTCTTCGCCGTGCATCACCAGCGTCGGTACGCGGATCGCCTTCAGATCGTCCGTGAAGTCGGTCTCGCTGAACGCCTTGATGCCGCGGACATGGGCGAGGATGCTGCCCATCATGCCCTGCCGCCACCAATTGCGGCGTACGCCCTCCTTCACCTCGGCGCCGTCGCGATTGTAGCCGAAGAAGGGCAGGGTGAAGTCCCAGAAGAATTGCGCGCGATCGGTCGCGGTCTGGTGGCGGACGTCGTCGAACACCGCGATCGGCACGCCGTCGGGATTGGTGGGCGTCTGCACCATGATCGGCGCCACCGCGCTGACCAGCACCGCCTTGGCGACGCGGCCCGGCTTGGCCTGCGCGACGTAGCGCGCCACCTCGCCGCCGCCGGTCGAATGGCCGACGTGGATCGCTTGCCTGTGATCGAGCGCATCGGTCAGCGCGACGACGTCGGCGACATAGCTGTCCATGTCATGCCCATCGGCCGACTGGCTCGACCGGCCGTGGCCGCGCCGGTCATGCGCGACGACGCGATAGCCCTGCTCCAGGAAGAACATCATCTGCGCGTCCCAGTCGTCGGAACTGAGCGGCCAGCCGTGGTGGAAATGGATGACCTGGGCGTCGCGGGGGCCCCAGTCCTTGTAGAAGATCTCGGTGCCGTCGGCGGTGGTGATGAAGGGCATGGTGGGTCTCCGTCGGTCGGGTGGGTACGCGGTACGGAACTGGGGATCAGGCGGCGTCGACCAGGACGATCTCCGCATCCTCGATCGCGGTGACGCGCAGCACGGTCTCGTCGGCGATCGCCGCGCCGTCGCGGGCGGCAATGCGCACGCCGTTGACCTCGACCGCGCCGGTCGCGGGGACCAGATAGGCATGGTGGCCGGCGCCGAGTTCGTATTCCGCGGTTTCGCCCGCCTTGATCGTCGCGCCGAGCACGCGGGCGTCGGTGCGGATCGGCAGCGCGTCGCTGTCGCCCTCCACCCCGCTCGCCAGCGTCACGAACTTGCCCGAGCGCTCGCCGCGCGGGAAGGGCTTGGCGCCCCAGCTCGGCCGGCCGCCGCGCGCCTTGGGCTCGATCCAGATCTGGAAGATGCGGGTGCTGCCCGGCTCCAGATTGTATTCCGAATGGCGCACGCCCGAACCGGCGCTCATCACCTGCACGTCGCCCGCCTCGGTACGGCCGGTGTTGCCCAGGCTGTCCTGATGCGTGATCGCGCCGTCGCGGACATAGGTGATGATCTCCATGTCGGCATGCGGGTGCGGCGGGAAGCCGGTGCCGGCGGCGATCGTGTCGTCGTTCCACACCCGGATCGGGCCCCAGCCCATCCGCTTCGGGTCGTAGTAATTGGCGAACGAGAAATGATGCTTGGCGTCGAGCCAGCCGTGGTTGGCGCCGCCGAGGCTGGCGAAGGGGCGATGGTCGATCATGTCCGGTCTCCGTGGTCAGGAGCAGCGCCGTTCCGCTGCGTTGCCAGCAAGATGCGATCGATGCGCGCTTGACGAAACAGAAAGGATGGCATTGGATCGTTGCCGAAAATGACACGTCGCCTGCCCGATCTCGAAGCCATGGCGATCTTCGCCAAGGTCGCCACGCTCGGCTCCTTTGCCGCCGCCGCGCAGGATCTCGGTCTGTCCAACCCGACCGTATCCAAGGCGATCAGCCGCCTTGAACAGCGGCTCGGCGTCGCCGTGTTCGCGCGCACCTCGCGCCGGCTGTCGCTGACCGACGGCGGCCGCGCCCTGCTCGACCGAGCCGTACGTATTCTGTCGGAAGGCGAGGCGGCGGAGGACGATGCCGCCGAACAGGCGACCAGCCCGCGCGGCCGGGTGCGGATCAGCGCGCCGCTGTCGTTCGGCATCGGCCATATGGCGGCGACTTTGCCCGGCTTCATGGCGCGTTATCCTGACGTCACCCTCGACCTCGCGCTCAGCGACCGTCAGGTCGACCTGATCGCCGACGGCTTCGACCTCGCGCTGCGCATCGGTCGGCTGGAGGATTCATCGCTGATCGCGCGGCGGCTGTGCACCGTGCGCCTGCTGCTCGTCGCCGCGCCCGCCTATCTCGCCGCGCACGGCCGCCCGACCCACCCAGGCGAGCTGCTGCGCCACCGCGTGCTCGGCTATTCGGGCGGCGCCAGCCCCGGCCTCTGGCGCTTCACCCACCCACAGTTCGGCGAGGAGACGGTGCAGCCGCCGGTTCGGCTGTGGAGCGACAATGCCGACCTGCTCACGCCGGCGCTGCTGGCGGGGCAGGGGCTGGCGGTGCAGCCCGAATTCCTGGTCTGGCAGGAATTGCGCGACGGCCGGCTGGAGACGGTCATGGCCGATTGGGCGCCGCCGGTGCTCGGCCTGCACCTGGTCATGCCGCCGTCGCCGCTGCGCCCGCTACGTGTCCAGGCGGTGATCGATCATCTCGCCGCCGCGCTTGCCGACGCACCCTGGGCGCGGCCCTGATCGATCAGCCCTGCAGCGCGATCTCGGTATCGATCTGCGCCTGGCGCAGCAGGTCCAGCGTCGCCTCGCGCGCGCCCGCCGGATCGGCATTGGCGATCGCCTCGAACAGGATGCGGTGCTGCGGCATCGGGTCGCGCGGCTGGCGGCTCGCCTTGTATTTGAAGATCGTCGTCCAGCGCACCGCGGAGGTGATGCTGACCGACAGGCCGACCAGCAATTCGTTGTCGGTCGCCTCCAGGATCGCGGCATGGAACAGCTGGTCCGCCATCTGCCCCTCCGGCGTGGCGAGGCCGTGGGCGGCCATCTGTTCGAGCGCATGGCCCATGCGCGACAATTGCCGTGCATCGCGCCGCGTCGCCGCCATCTCCGCCGCCGCCGGTTCGACGATCATGCGCAGTTCGAACAGCGCCCGCACGAAATCGAGCGGCGGCGAGCCCTCGAACATCCAGGCGAGCAGATCGGGATCGAGCATCGCCCACAGCGCCCGGCCGCGCACCCGCGTCCCCGCCTTGGGACGGCTCTCGACCAGGCCCTTGGCGGCGAGCATCCTCAGCGCCTCGCGCACGACGCTGCGCGACACGCCGTTCTGCTCGGCCAGTTCGACCTCACCGGGCAGCACAGCGCCGGGGGCATAGGCGCCGGTCGCGATGGCAACGCCCAGCCGGTGGGCAAGCAATGTGTGGGCGGGTCGCCGCCGGCTTCGGTCCTGCATTTCGGCGTCTCCCCTGGCCGACGATCCTAGGCAGGGAAGTACAGGCGCATCAAGCATTTCGTGCTGTGCCGTCCCAAATGGCGCGACATGGCGGAAAGCGGTTGACGAGGCGCAGTCTTGTCAGACAAGATGCTGCCATGGGGGAGGATGTGCCAATGAGCACTCATGCCATGTCGCTCGGATCATCCTGTCTGCGCCGCCCCCGCGCGTCTCACTCATGGCGCCGCGTGAGCGGACGCCCGACGGAGTATCGACCGATGCGAATGCTGTCCACCGCGATCGCGCTTGTCCTTGCCGCCCCCGCGCTCGCGCAGGAAGCCCCCGTGGCCGACACCGCCCCCGGCGCCACGGACGTGGTGACGGTGCACGGCGACCGCCCCGCACCCAAGTTCGACAAGCGGCTGTTCGGCCAGTTCGCCGAACATCTCGGCAGCGGCATCTACGGCGGCATCTGGGTCGGCAAGGGCAGCAAGGTGCCCAACATCGACGGCTACCGCCGCGACGTGATCGATGCGCTGAAGGCGATCCGCGTGCCCGTCATCCGCTGGCCGGGCGGCTGTTTCGCCGACGAATATCACTGGCGCGAAGGCATCGGGCCGCAGGCCAAGCGCAAGGTCAAGATCAACACCAACTGGGGCGGCGTCACCGAGGACAATCGCTTCGGCACGCACGAGTTCATGAACTATTCGGAACTGGTCGGCGCCGAACCCTATGTGTCCGGCAATATCGGCAGCGCACCGCCGTACGAGATGGCGGAATGGGTCGAGTATATGACCTCGCCGACCGGTTCGAGCCTGGCGCAGGAGCGTGCCGCCAATGGCCGCAAGGCACCGTGGAAGCTCACCATGTTCGGTCTTGGTAATGAATTGTGGGGCTGCGGCGGCAACATGAAGCCGGAATATGCCGCCGACGTCACCCGTCGCTATTCCACCTTCATCAAGATGCCGGAGGGCCAGCGGGTGATGAAGATCGCCAGCGGCGCCAATTCCGAGGATTACAACTGGACCGATGTGATGATGCGCGACGCCGGCGGTCATTTCGACGGCATCGGCGTCCATTATTACACCATCCCCTACAGCTGGGGGAAGAAAGGCGCAGCGCTCGGCTTCGACGAGGACGGCTGGGCGCGCACCCTCGCCAAGACGACCAAGATGGAAGAGCTGGTCACGCGCCATGCCGCGGTGATGGACAAGTACGATCCCAAGAAGCGCGTCGCTCTGCTCGTCGACGAATGGGGCACCTGGTACGATGTCGAGCCGGGCACCAATCCGGGCTTCCTCTACCAGCAGAACTCGCTCCGCGATGCGCTGGTCGCCAGCCTCAACTTCGACATCTTCGCCCGCCACACCGATCGCCTGCGCGGCGCCAACATCGCGCAGATGGTCAACGTGCTGCAATCGATGCTGCTCACCGACGGCAACCGCATGGTGAAGACGCCGACCTATTGGGTGTTCGACCTATACAAGGACTATCAGGACGGCATCGTCCTGCCGGTCGACGTGCAGTCGCACTGGTACAACAAGAACGAATGGACGCTGAAGGCGGTCAGCGCCAGCGCGGTCCGCGGTACCGACGGCGCGGTGCACATGGGCCTGACCAACGTCGATCCCAACCGGCCCGCGACGGTCAGCGTCAAGCTGGACGGCGTCACCGGCGCGGCGGTCACCGGCCGCATCCTGACGGCGGCGGCGATGGACGCGCACAACACCTTCGACGCGCCCGACACGGTCAAGCCGGCGGCCTTCACCGGCGCACAGCTGTCGGGCGGCACGCTGACCGTGACGCTGCCGGCGAAGTCGGTGGTGATGCTGGATATCCGGTAAGCTGATGCAAGCCTGAGCCCCTCCCCTTCAGGGGAGGGGCTTATCTTACCGTCCCTGCCGCATGCAGTAGGACAGCCGCTACCCGAGCACCCGCACCACGTGCAGGAAGCGCGGCCCATGGGCGCCACGGACATAGGTGCCCTCGATATCGGTCGTCCCCGACACGCCGGTGATCCAATAGTCCGCGCGCGGCGCCGGCCCGGGCAGGACCGCCTCCTCCAGATAGGCGACCAGCCGCGGCACGACGACGATGTGGTGCAGCGCCAGGAAATTGGGCAGCATCGGCGCATGCGGCCCGGTGCGCATCACCAGCGACCCCGTCTCCGCCACGCCGCATTCGGCCATGGCCAGCGCGACCGGCTCGTCGGGCGCGGCCTGGGTGTGGCGCTCGAATGCCGACCAGTCGCCAGCCGTCAGCCGCGGGTCGGCCGGCATGCAGAGCGACAGGGCGAGCCCGTGTTCCGCGCAATAGGCCGCCACCGCGGCGGGCACCTGCGCCATCGTGGCAACCGTGGCCAGCGACGCCGCGACGCTCGGCAGCGTCAACCGCTCGGCAAACACCACCTCGATCGCGTCTGCCGCCACCGCCGGCCGCTCCGCCCCGACCAGCAGCGCCGCGGCGGCCGCATCCAGATCGGTGACCCCGGACGCACCCGGTGGCGCGGACGACGGGGCGGGAGCATCCGCCAGCGCACGCAGAATGTCGTCCCGCGCGCTCACCGTCGCCGGCCCTTCTTATATTGCGCCATGAAACTCTCCGCCGCCGGCCGCGGCATGTCTCGGTAGCGCGTCCAGCCGCCGGCGAAGGGCAGCGACGACAGCCAGCCGGTCCGCCCGACCAGCCGCATCGCACGGATCGCCGCCGCGGTCGCCGCGCGGTACAGCGCCGGCCGCCGCGCCACCCAGGCCCAGGCCGACAGGCCGCTGCGCAGCGACGCCGGTTCCAGCCCCTCGCGCCAGCTCTTCTCGCGCCAACCGCGCAACAGGGTCGGCAGCGGAATGCGGACCGGGCAGACCTCCTGGCACTTGCCGTTGAGCGTGCAGGCGTTGGGCAGGTCGCGGCTGGTCGCCAGCCCATCGAGCGCGGGGGTCAGCACCGCGCCCATCGGCCCCGGATAGGTGCCGCCATAGGCATGGCCGCCGATCTGCCGGAAGACGACGCAATGGTTCATGCAGGCGCCGCAGCGGATGCAGCGCAGCATTTCCGCCAGCCCGTCGCTGCGCATCCGGGTGCGGCCGTTGTCGACCAGCACGATGTGCATCTCGTCCGGCCCGTCGGCATCGCCGCGGCGCTTGGGGCCGGTGTAGAAGGTCGTGTACTGGGTCAGCGCCGCGCCGGTCGCCGAGCGGGCGAGCAGCCGCAGCAGCGGCACGGCATGCGCCATCGACGGCACGATCTTCTCGATGCCGGCGGTGACGATCTGCATCCGCGGCGGCACCAGCGACAGTTCGGCATTGCCTTCGTTGGTGACGGTGCACACCGCGCCGGTGTCGGCGATCAGGAAGTTCGCGCCGGAAATGCCGACGTCGGCGCCTAGCATCCCCTCGCGCAAGTGACGTCGAGCGCTCTCCGCCATCGCCGCGATCGTCTCGTCGGCATGCGGTACGCGGTGGCTCGCCTTGAACAGCGCCGACACCTGCTCGCGCGTCTTGTGCATCGCCGGCCAGATGATGTGCGACGGACGTTCATCGGCGAGCTGGATGATGTGTTCGGCAAGGTCGGTCTCGACCCGCGCGATCCCCGCCTCGGCCAGCGCATGGGGCAGGCCGATTTCCTCGCCCAGCATCGACTTGGACCGCGCGACGCTCTTCGCCCCCGCCTTGCGGCACAGGTCGACCACGATTGCGCACGCCTCCTCCGACGTGCGTGCCCAGTGGACGACGGCGCCGGCGGCGGTCGCGTTCGCCTCGAACCGCTCCAGATAGGCGCCGAGATTGGCGATCACATGGTCCTTGATCGCCGCGGCCCGATCCCGCGCCGCTTCAAAATCGGGGAAGGCCGCCACCGCGACTGCACGCTTCGCCTCGGCGGTGCCGGCGGTACATTCGACTGCGATCTTGAGGTTGCGGTCGGCCAGCGCGGCATCGACGCGACGGTCGAACGTGTCGGCGGCGGCGCTCACGCCTCTTCCCCGATCGCGGGGCCGTCGCCCATGCCGGCGAGCAGTTCGACGGTGTGGAAGGCGCGCACCCGCGAGCCGTCGCGGTGCAGCTTGCCCGCCATGTTCATCAGGCAGCCGAGGTCGCCCGACAGTAGCAGATCGGCGCCGCTGGCGTCGATCGCCGCCGCCTTTTCCCCGACGATCGCATTGGAGATGGCGGGGTATTTGACGCAGAAGGTGCCCCCGAAGCCGCAGCACGTCTCCTCGCCGGCGAGCGGCGTCAGCCTTAGGCCGGCGACCGCGCCGAGCAGCCGCCGCGGCTGGCGCTTGATGCCGAGCTCACGCAGGCCCGAGCAGCTGTCGTGATAGGCGGCGGTGGCGGGCAGGGTGACGCCGTCCGGCCGCCAGCCGCGCGCCTCGTCCAGATAGGCCAGGATCTCCCAGGTCTTGGCCGCCAGCGCCCGCGCCCGTCCGATCCACGCCGGATCGTTCTCCAAGATCTCGGGATAGTGGACGCGGATGGTCGCCGCGCACGATCCCGACGGCACGACGACGGCGTCATGGCCTTCGAGCAGCGCGATCGTCCGCCGGGCGAGGTCCGCGGCGGTGGCGCGGTCGCCCGAATTGAGCGCCGGCTGGCCGCAACAGGTCTGGCCCGCGGGCACGATCACCTCGCATCCCGCCGCCTCCAGCGCGGCGATCGCGGCGAAGCCGACGCGCGGCCGGATCAGGTCGACGAGGCAGGTGACGAACAGCGCGACGCGCGGCGCGTCGCGGGGGGCGGGGCAAGGCTGGTCCATGGCTGTCGCGTGTTCCACCAAAAAGCCCCTCGATCCTGCCGTGACGCCTATCGCCGGGGTACGCAACCGGTGATTTGTCCTATCACTGCCGCGGCCGCGTTGACGCCGCTATTACCATCCACTAACAAGCTATCTCATAAAATGAAACTTGCCAAGGATCGCACGGCTCTGTCCCGACCGTCCTATGCGCGAGGTTCGCGAAGTTTGTGAGAAGAGGAGCTGACGTGGCGATCGTGTCCTTGCCCAAGATCAAGCATGTGCGGGCCTTTACGGTGCGCGGCGGCGGCGCCGACTATCACGACCAGGGCGCGGGCCATTGGATCGACGACCATATCGCCACGCCGATGAGCCGCTATCCCGAATACCGCCAGTCGCGGCAGAGCTTCGGCATCAACGTGCTCGGCACCTTGGTGGTCGAGATCGAGGCGGAGGACGGCACGGTCGGCTTCGCGGTGACGACCGGCGGCGAGCCGGCCTGCTATATCGTCGAGAAGCATCTCGCCCGCTTCCTCGAAGGGCGTGCGCCCACCGATTACGAGAAGATCTGGGACCAGATGTACTTCTCGACGCAATATTACGGCCGCAAGGGGCTGGTCATCAACGCCATCTCCGGCGTCGACCTCGCGCTCTGGGACCTGCTCGGCAAGCTCCGGCAGGAGCCGGTCTACCATCTGCTCGGCGGCGCGGTGCGCGACGAGCTGCAATTCTACGCTACTGGCGCGCGGCCCGATGTCGCCCAGGAACTGGGCTTTATCGGCGGCAAGATGCCGCTCCACCACGGCCCGGCCGAGGGGCTCGAAGGTCTGCACAAGAACATTGCCGAGCTCGCCGACATGCGGGCCAAGGTCGGCCCCGACTTCTGGCTGATGTGGGACTGCTGGATGGCGCTCGACGTCGACTATGCGACCCGCCTCGCCATCGCCGCCCACGAACACGGCCTCAAATGGATCGAGGAGGCGATCAGCCCCGACGATTACTGGGGCTACCAGCAGCTCAAGAAGAACGTGCCCAAGGGCATGCTGGTGACCACCGGCGAGCATGAGGCGACGCGCTGGGGCTTCCGCATGCTGATCGAGATGGACACCTGCGACATCCTCCAGCCCGACGTCGGCTGGTGCGGCGGCGTCACCGAGCTGCTCAAGATCAGCGCGCTGGCGGACGCGCACGGCAAGATGGTCGTGCCGCACGGCTCCTCGGTCTACAGCTACCATTTCGTCGTGACGCGCCACAACTCGCCCTTCGCCGAGTTCCTGATGATGCATCCCGGACCGACCGAGGTGGTGCCGATGTTCGCGCCGCAGCTGCTCGGCGAGCCGGTGCCCGAGAACGGCCGTATCCGCGCCAGCGCGTTGGACAAGCCCGGCTTCGGCGTCGAGCTCAACCGCGACATCGCGATGCACCGCCCCTACACCCACTGATCCGAAAGACCTGCAACGATGAAACTCTGCCGCTATGGCCAGCCCGGCCAGGAAAAGCCCGGCGTCGTCGACGCCGATGGCACGATCCGCGACCTGTCGGGCGTCATCGCCGACCTGACGATCGACACGATGCCGCAGGCGCTCGCCGCCGACGTCGCGTCGCTGCCCGCCGTCGAGGGGAGCCCGCGCTACGGCGTGCCGCTGAAGGGGATCGGCAAGATCGTCGCGATCGGCCTCAACTATCGCGATCATGCGATCGAATCGAACCTGCCGATCCCGACCGAGCCGATGATGTTCATGAAGGCGCTGTCCAGCCTGTCGGGCCCGAACGACGATGTCGTCCTGCCCAAGGGCTCGACGCACGGCGACTGGGAGGTCGAGCTGGGCGTGATCATCGGCAAGACCTGCCGCTACGTGTCCGAGGACGAGGCGCTGGATAAGGTCGCCGGCTACGTCCTCGCCAACGACGTGTCGGAACGCTTCAACCAGAAGCAGCGCGGCACGCAATGGTCGAAGGGCAAGGGCCATGACACCTTCTGCCCGGTCGGCCCCTGGCTGGTTACGCCCGACGAGGTCGGCGACGCGCAGGCGCTCGACATGCACCTCGACGTCAACGGGACGCGGATGCAGACCGGCAACACCCGGACGATGATCTTCAACCTCAGGCAGCTGATCAGCTACGTCAGCGAGTACATCACCCTCTATCCCGGCGACTTGCTGATCACCGGCACCCCGCCCGGCGTCGGCGAGGGCAAGAAGCCGGAGGCGATCTACCTGAAGGCGGGCGACATAATGGAGCTCGGCATCGAGAAGCTCGGCACGCAGCGGCAGAATGTCGTCGCCTGGCGCCACCTCGGCGACGGAGCGATCGCATGACCGTCTATGCGGGCCGCTATGCCGGCCGCTGCGCGGTGATCACCGGTGGCGCCTCGGGCCTCGGCAAGGACGTCGCCAAACGGATCGTCGCCGAGGGCGGCCAGGTCGTGCTGTGGGACATGAACGCCGATGCGCTGGAGGCGGCAAAGGCGGAGGTCGGTGCTGCGGGCGTCACCGCGGTCGACGTCTCCGACGCGCAGGCGGTTGCCGCGGCGGCCGAGGCGGCGGTGGCGACGCTCGGCAAGATCGACGTGCTGGTCTGTTCGGCGGGCATCACCGGTGCGACCGCGCCGGTCCACGACTATCCGATCGACAGCTGGCTGCAGGTCGTCGGCGTCAATCTCAACGGCCTGTTCTTCTGCAACCGGGCGATCGTGCCGCACATGCTGGCCAACGGCTATGGCCGGATCGTCAACGTCGCCTCGGTCGCGGGCAAGGAGGGCAATCCCAACGCCTCGGCCTATTCGGCGACCAAGGCGGGCGTCATCGGCTTGACCAAGAGCTTGGGCAAGGAGCTGGCGGGCAAGGGCATCATCGCCAATGCGCTGACGCCTGCGACCTTCGAAAGCCCGATCCTCGCCCAGCTGCCGCAGAGCCAGGTCGATTACATGCGCTCCAAGATCCCGATGGGCCGGCTCGGGGAAGTGCATGAATCCGCCGCCATGGTCTGCTTCATGGCGAGCGAGGAATGCAGCTTCACCACCGCCTCCACCTTCGATACCTCCGGGGGGCGGACGACCTACTAGTCGATATGGCCGCGACCGCCCGACCAGAGGCGGCGCGGCCTTTTTGCATATTTGCCCAGCTGGGGAGGGCTGATGACCGATTTGCCGTTTGTCGACGCGCACATCCATTTGTGGGACCTTGCCCACCTGCGCTATCCGTGGCTCAGCCCCCCCTTCGACGACAGCGGTCCCAACGGCAGCGTCGAGCCGATCGCCCGAAACTTCGGTGTCACCGACTATCGCGCGCTGTTGGCGCGGTGGAACGTGGTCGGCGCGGTCCACATTGATGCCGGCGCGCACGCCGACGACGCGCTCGCCGAGACCGAGTGGCTGGAGGGGCAGGGGGACGTCCTGCCGAACGGTATCGTCGCCTTCGCCGCGCTCGATCATCCGGCGGTCGACACCGTGCTGGCGCAGCAGGCCGCCCATGCCCGCGTCCGCGGCATCCGCCACATCGTCAACTGGCATCCCGATGTGCGCCGCAGCTACACAGCCCGAGACCTGACGCAGGACCCGGAATGGCAGGCCGGCTTCGCCGTGCTCGGCCGGCACGGCCTGTCGTTCGACCTGCAATGCTATCCAGGCCAGATGCCGGGGCTGGTGCCGCTGCTCGCCCGCCATCCGGAGGTGCCGGTGATGATCAATCACCTCGGCATGCCCGTACTCAGCGATCCGGACGGCGTCGCCGACTGGCGCGCCGGCATGGCGGCGCTTGCCGGGCTGCCGCATGTCGCGGTCAAGATCTCGGGCTTCGGCTTCATCCGGCGCGACTGGTCGCTCGCCGATGTCGCGCCCTTCGTGCGTGAGGCGATCGACCTGTTCGGGCCGGACCGCTGCATGATGGCGAGCGACGTGCCGACCGACCTGCTGTTCGCCGACATCGATCGGTGCATGGAGGCGCTGCACGCCGTCGTCGCCGACCATGGCGAGGCCGACCGCCGTGCGATGTTCGCGGGCAACGCCAACCGCCTCTACCGCCTGGAGCTGCCGCTATGACCCCCAATCCGCTGATCGGTGTCCTCTACCACTGGCTCGGCGGCCTCGCCTCGGCGAGCTTCTACGTGCCGTTCAAGGGCGTGAAGCGCTGGTCCTGGGAGATCTACTGGCTGACCGGCGGCGTGTTCTCCTGGGTGGTCGCGCCGTGGCTGTTCGCCAGCCTGCAGACCAACGACCTGCTCGGCGTCCTGTCGCACGCGCCGACCGGCGCCTTCTGGTGGCCGATCTTCTTCGGCGTGCTATGGGGTTTCGGCGGCCTCGGTTACGGCCTCGTCATGCGCTACCTCGGCCTGTCGCTCGGCATGGCGGTGGTGCTGGGGCTGTGCACCGTCTTCGGCACGCTGATCCCGCCGCTGTTCACCGGCGAGTTCCACGCCAAGCTGCTCGCAACGACGTCGGGCAATATCGTGCTGCTCGGCATCGCGCTGACGCTAGCCGGGATCATCGTCGTCGCGGTCGCCGGCGCGCGCAAGGACGCATTGCTCAGCCCCGAGCAGAAGGCCGCGGTGGTCGCCGAATTCGATTTCCGCAAGGGCATCATCGTCGCGATCTTCGCCGGCATCATGTCCGCCTGCTTTGCCTTCGGCCTCGCCGCGGGCGAGCCGATCAAGGGCCTGTCCGCCGCGGCGGGCACGGGGCCGCTGTGGACCGGCCTGCCGGTGCTGTGCCTCGTCATGGGCGGCGGTCTGGTCACCAACGGCCTGTGGTGTGCCTGGCTGATCGCCAAGAACCGCAGTGCCGGGCAATGGGTCGGGCAGGCGCACGCCGAAGGCCGCCCGCCGCTTGCGGTCAACTACGCGCTCAGCGCGCTCGCCGGCGTCACCTGGTATTTCCAATTCTTCTTCTACACGATGGGCGAAAGCCAGATGGGGCGGCTTGGCTTCTCCAGCTGGACGCTGCACATGGCGTCGATCATCATCTTCGGCACCTTGTGGGGCTTCGCCTTCCGCGAGTGGAAGGGCACCGGCGCTCGCATCAAGGCGGTGGTGTGGAGCGGCATCGGCCTGCTGGTGATCGCGACGGTGGTGATCGGCTACGGCAACAGCCTGGCGTGACCGGCGGCGGCTATTTCGCCGCCACCGGATTGTTGCCCCACAGCCGGTCGTAGGACCAGCCTGAGAGATCCTCTACCACCGCCGCGTCCTCGGGGTCGCTGGGCGTCCGCTCACCGCTGCGGAAGCGTTCGATCTCGTCAAGCAGGATCGCATGCGTGCGCGGCGTCAGGTGGAAACGGGTCGAGACGAGCACCCCGAACACCAGCATCGCCAGCGTCCCCGCGCCGAGCACGCCGACGATCGCGGCGATCGCAGTGGGGCTCTGCACGGTCGCCTTGGAGACGAAGCCCGACGCCTGCATCACCTGGCCGACGAGGATCACGGCGAGCGCCTGGCTCATCTTGCGCACGAAGGTCATCACGCCGGCGAAGGCGCCCTCGCGGCGGCGGCCGGTGACGATCTCGTCGACGTCGGCCATGTAATTGTAGGTCGCCCAGGGAATGTAGTTGAGCGCACCGCGGCCGAGACCGGCGAACACCACCGGCAGCCAGAACAGCGCCGAGGTCGCAGTATAGCCGGCCGCGTACATCGCCAGGAAGATGATTACGCCGATGGCGAAGCTGAGCGCCGCGAAGCGGTAGGCGGCGGCTGGGGACAGGCGCAGCGCGAAATTGATCGCCAGCACCACCGCGATCAGCTGGACGATATAGGTCACGCCGACGAGATTGGCGACGATGCCGGTCGTGCCGGCGAGCGCGAAGATGACGAAATAGGTGAAGGCGGCGTTGTAGATGTCCTGGCTGATATAGCCGCCCAGATACATGCCGAGGTGCAGCCGGAACGCGCGGATGCGCAGCGTCGAGAATAGGTTGCGATAGAGCGCCGCGAACGCCGCGCCGAGCGTCGGCCGTTCCCGCGCGCCCTCGTCCTCGTCGAGTCCCGGCGGCCGCTGCCGCTCCCAGCTGAAGGTGTAGAGCAGCCCCGCCGCGCCCATGAACAGGACGGAGAAGATGATGCCCATATACAGGTAGGTGTCGGGCGAGTTCGGGCCAAGATAGCTGATCAGCCAGCCGGGCAGGAAGGCGGCGGCGATCGCCGACACCTGGCCGCAGAGGATGCGCGCGCCGGCGAACTTCGCCTTGGTGCGGTAATCGGTCGCCATCTCGCTGGCGAGCGTCTCATAGGGGATGATCTCCATCGCATAGACCATCTCGAACAGGACGTAGGTAACGAGATAATACCAGAAGCCCTGGCCCGCGACCCACATGATCGCGAAGCTGGGGAGAAGCGGGATCGCGGCGAGGATGAAGACGCGGCGGCGGCCGAATCGGCGCCCCAGCCAGCTGCGCCCGAGCGTGTCGGACAGATGGCCGATCGTCGGGCTAGTGAAGGCGTCGAGGACGCGCGCGACGCCGAAGATGATCGTCGCCTGCGCCGCGGACAGGCCGCAGAAGCTGGTGTAGAAGATCAGGATCCAGGTCGAGATGACTGCCATCGACCCCGCGCCGAGCACGTCGTTCGAGCCATAGGCGAGGAGGTTGTACCAGCGTACCGGGCGGGCCGGGTGCGTCGGTAATGCCGGACGCGCGGCAATCGGATCGGTGGCCATTTCTCTCTCCTCAAGCCCCTCTCCCTTAGGGGAGGGGTTGGGGGTGGGGCGTTTCCACCAGCGTAGCGTTTGCCGAACTGCCCCACCCCAACCCCTCCCCTGAAGGGGAGGGGCTATGCTTCGTCGTCAGATATACGTGCGCAGGAACTCGGCGAGCGCGCAGACCGCGAGGCTCTGGCCATAGGGCATCGAGGTCAGCGCGATGTCCTTGTAGAATTGCAGCGTGTCGCCCATCGCGGTGCCGAAGCTGACCTGCTGCAACTCGCCGGCGTCGTCGATGTTGGCGAGGACGCCCTTGACCGCCTTGATCCCGACCGCCTCGTAATGGCGCGGCAGATAGCCCTTTCGCACCGCCTTCAGGACGCCATAGGCGAAGCCCGCGGTGGCCGACGCCTCGAGATAGCTCGACGGATCGACGATCAGCGTGTGCCACAGGCCGGTCTCGGCATCCTGCGTTTCTGCCAGCGTCTTCACCTGCGCCGCCAGCGTGTCGATCAGGAACATGCGCAGCGCATCGCCCTGCGGCAGGTCGAGGATCTCGATGATCTCGGGGATCGCGATCGTCACCCAGCAATTGCCGCGTGCCCACAGCGCCTCGGCGAAATTGTGCCGGCCGTTGAAGTCCCAGCCGTGGAACCATAGGCCGGTCTTCTTGTCGAAGAGATACTTGATGTGGACGAGGAACTGGCGCTTCGCCTCCTCGACATAGTGCGGGCGGTTCAGCAGCAGGCCGATCTTGGCGAGCGGCAGCACGCTCATCATCAGCGTGTCGTCCCACATCTCGCCGGGATTCTCGTCGTTGTAGACGATGTGCTGGAAGCCGCCCTCCTCGGTCTTGGGCAGGCCGTCCGGCGCCATCAGCCATTCGGCCCAGGTGTCGAGATAGGGGATGTAGCGCGGATCGGGCTCGTGCTCGTAGAGATAGGCGAGGGTGATGAACGGCGCGACCGTATTGATGTTCTTGGTCGGCGTGCCCTCGGCGAAGCGATCCTCGAACCACTGCTTGATGATGGCGAGCGCCGCCTGGTCGCCGGTCTGCTCGTAATAGCGCCACATGCCGAACAGGCCGACGCCGTGGGTCCATTCCCAACCGGCCCAGCCCTTGGTGTCGATGATCCGGCCGTCCTCGAGGTGGAGCAGGAACTCGCCCGTCTCGTCCTTGATGTTGACCAGATTGTCCATCAGCTTGGCGATGGCCTGGGTGACCTCCTGCCGGGGGACGTCGTGGGTGAGGGCGGCCAAGTTACTTCTCCTGGATGAGCTGGTCGGGACGCGCGGGCGCCGCGACCGGGGATACGGGCACGCCACCGCGCACATTGCGCAGGGTGACGAGGTTGACGGCTTCCAGCGCGTCGCCGGGGGCACCGTCCGAGGTGACGGCGAGGGCGATCGTGTTGGCGCCGCGGTGGTTGAGGATGCCTTCGGGGATCGGGAAGACCCGCTGCGGCCCGACGTGCGCGACGAACTGGCCCATGTTCCAGCCGTTGACGAACAGCAGGGCACGGTATTTCGCGACCGAGCGAGGGACGGCCGTGTCGCCGAAGGCGACGGCGATGGTCGCGTCCTGCCCCTTCGGCACGGCGAGAGTGAAGCTGGTCCGGTACCATGTCGTGCCGGCCGTGGTGCCGGCGGCCGGCAGCGTCTCCGACTGCCAGCCGCGATCGTCGAAGCCGGGCAGGTGCCAGCCCATCCGCTCGCCATATTGGCCGCCGCTGTTGGCGGGTCCACGCGCCGGGTCGGGCAACGTCTCGCCGCCCAGCCGGCCTTGCAGCTTCCACGCGATCGGCACGCCGTAACTGCGGCCACCCGGCGCCTCGATCGAGGCGGAGATCAGGCCGCGCGCTTCCTTGTGCGCGTCGTCGACGTCGAGGTCCCAGTTATGGCCGTTGTTGCGCACCATGACGCTGACGACATGCTCGCCGGGCGCCTGTGCCGCGGCGGGCAGGTCGAAGCGGGCAAGGCCAGTGGTGATCGGCCGCGGCAGCCCACTCGGCAACTCGTTCTGGCCGACGAAGACGCCGTCGACCCACACCTGGACCATCCCCGCGCCGCCCGCACCGTAGAAGAGCGCGATCTGCTTGGCGTCAGGCGTGCCGGTGAAGCGGCCGCGATACCAGACGTCCCCATCATGGAAGCCATAGGCGTCGGCGAGCAGGTTCGGCTGGCCGTCAGGGCGCGCCGTGATGCTGGCGTAGGGCGCTCCGCCGGCAGTCTGCCACTGGCTGTCGTCGAAGGCGGGATCGGCTTCCGGCGAGCCGGCGGCGGTGCGCCACGCCGTCAGAGTGGGAAGGGCGATCGGTGCGGGGCCGGGCAGCGAGGCCGTGCGGCTGCCGATCGACGTCGCGTGTGTGGCGATCGTCGTGCCGTTCCAGCGCAGCGTCTTGAAGGCCGTGGGCGCCCATAGTTCCAGCGACGTCGCCTCGCGCGTGTCGCCAGTCAGCGCCAATATGCCGCGTGCGGCATCGGCGCGGCGGAGCAGCGCGGGGCCGCGCACCAGCACGTCGCCCTGCCGCCAATAACGTACCGCCTCTGCCTCGTCCGCGAGGATCAGCGTCAGCGGCGGGCGACCGCCGCCTTCGATCGCCACCACCGCCCGACCGGCGTGGAGGTAGGACAGGATCAGGTCGCCGCGCGCCGCATCGAACCGGCTCGTCGCCTGACCTTCGAGCACGCGGACGGTCGGCGCGGAGGTGTAGCGCAACGCCGTCTCGCCCGCCTCGCCGGCGCGACCGTACAACAGCATCAGGTCGCGGTCGCCCAGCGGCAGCGTCGCCTGCAATTCGGAGGTCGAATAGACCAGCCGCTGCCCGCCCAGCGTCACGCCCGCGACCAGCCATTTGGCGTCGAAGCCGTCGAGCCGCATCTGGCCCGCCTGCGGGAAAGTATAGCGGCCGTCGGGCAGGTCGGCGGTGATCGTGAAGGCATCGTCGCTCTGCCCGTTCGACGGCTTGTGCGTCACCATCAGGAAGCGCGCGTCGGTCTCCGGACTGCAGTTGTGATAGACCTGGACCTTGTCGGACGACACCGTGACGGGGGCGGCCGGCACCATGCCGGCGAGCGACGGCACGCTGGCGATCAGGCCGCCGAGCTGCTTCATCTCCTCCGCCTTTTCGCGGACCTCGCGGTCCTCGGCGATGGCCGAGCCATAATCGTAGCTGGTGAACACCACCGGCGCGGGCAGCCAGCCCCAGCTGGTGCCGCCATAACCCATATAGACCGAATGGATGTCGATGCCGTTGGCGAGGTTGGTGCCGTAGAAGACGCGCTGGAAGCGCTTGCCGCGCTGGATCGCGTTGCAGTCGTAGCCGCCGTTCGAGCCCCAATAGTCGAACCAGCCGCCACCGAACTCCGCCAGGAACGCCGGCGTGTCGGGCGAGGCGGAGGCGCCGCCCTTGGCACCGCCGGGTCCGTAGAATCCCCAATCGGGCGCCGCGACGCCGCGCGTCGGCTTGCCCTGGACCGAGCAGGTGCCGCCTGGATAGCCGTCGAAGGCGTAAAGGTCGTTGGGGCCCTTCACCACATTGGGAACGCTCGAGCTTTCCGGCACCCAATAGCCGTTGCGCCCCTGGTCGTTGTGGAAGATCGGCACGGTGATGCCGTCGGCTCGCGCCTTGGCGTACAGATGATCCATGTACCGGCGCTGCGCCGGGGTGGTCGCCGACAGTTCGTTCTCGATCTGGTGCAGGATCACCGTCCCGCCATTGTTGATCTGGTGGCGCGCGATGATCGCGTCGATGCGCGTCAGCCACTCGTCGGCCGCGGCCATATAGGCGGGATCGTCGGTGCGCGCCTTGCCCCGCTGGTTGACCAGCCAGCCGGGGAAGCCGCCGCGCGACAGCTCCGCGTTCACATAGGGCCCGGCACGGGTAATGACGTAGAGCCCTTCCTCCTGCGCCATGGTCAGCACCCGGTCCATGTCGCGGATGCCGGTGAAGTCGTACACGCCCTGCTTCGGGCTGTGGTAGCCCCAGTCGAAATAGAGCGCGACGGTGTTGAAGCCGCTCGCCTTCATCTTCTGCAGGATGTCGCGCCACAGATCAGGGCTGGGCAGGCGGAAGGGGTGGAATTCGCTCGACCAGATCAGTTGGCGCTTGCCGTCGATCATCAGCGAACGCGCGTCGTAGCTGACCCGGCCGAAGGTCTTGACCGGGGCGGACAGATTCTCCGTCGGCCGTGCGACCTGCGCCGCCGCCGGTGCGCCGAGCAGCGCCAGCGCCGCTCCGCCGGCCAGAAGAGCCAGGCGGCGATCAGTCATGATGGAAGATCAACGGCAGCGGCGTCTCGACCGGGCGGTTGTCCGCCTGCACCTCCATCAGCGGCGCCATATAATCCCACCAGCGCTTCATCACCGGATGGTCGGGCAGGGTATCGCGGCGGTTGTCATCGGCCAGCTTCAGCACCGCGAAGAGCATCAGCGTCTGCTCGTCGAGGAAGATCGAATAATCGTGGATGCCGCTGTCGGTCAGCAGCTGGGACAGTTCGGGCCAGATCGCGTCGTGACGGCGGCGATACTCGTCGATGACGCCGGGCTTCAGCTGCATCCGGAATGCATGGATCGACGGCATTGGCTTCCCTCCCTACGACCCATTATGTGGCATTGGTCTATAGAATTTGGTACACGCGTCGTAGGGATAGGTCAAATGCTAAGAGCGCCAGGCGGGCGTTCCGCGCACCGTCACGGCGGTGACATCGTCGGCGAGGATGGCCGGCCGCGCGTCGCCGGCGGTGGCCAGATGCAGGCGGTCGATCGTCACGCCGCGCGCGTGGCGCATCCACAGGCCCCAGGCTGGCGTCGGACCGAACATGCTGGGCTCCGGATAGGCCCCGGCCAGCTCGCCCGGCCGGCGCGCCGCATCATCCGCCGTGCCGCCACCGCGGTAGGACAAGGTGATGTCGCTCAGCGCGACATTCTCGACCGGGCGCGACGCCAGGCCGGCGATCGTCGCGGCAAAGCGGTGGTCGATCCCGTCGGCCGTGATCTGCGCGATCCGCACGTCGCGGATCGCGCCGATGCCGGTACTGGCCGGGCCGCGCCGCCGATCGCCGATGCGCAGGAACAGCGGCGCCGTGGTGACGTCGGTCATCGTCAGCCGTCGTGCGACGATCCGTTCCATCACCCCGCCGTCGACCGTCTCCAACGCCAGGCCGCGGCAATGAGCGAAGCGGCAATCCTCGATCGTGATGTCGCGGTAGCCGCCGTTGCTTTCCGTCCCCAGCTTGATCCGGCCGGTGACCCGGTCGCGATCGGGAGCGACCTGCTGCGTCGTCGATCGGCGACCGTCGAGCATCGTGCCGAGGTCATAGCCCGACACGGCGCAGTCGCGGATCGCGATCCGCTCCGCCGCGATGCGCTCGCCGAGCGCGAGGCTGCTCTTCACGACGATCGCGTCGTCATTCGGCGTGTTGACCCGGCAGCGCCGCACCACGACGTCTTGGACGCAGTCGAGGTCGATACCGTCGCGGTCGGTGTCGATCGCCAGATCCTCGATCGTCAGCTGGCGGGTGCCGGTCGCCAATATGGCGAAATGGCCGCAGCGCAGCATCGAGAAGCCCGACAGGCGGATGTCGCGTCCGCCGCGCAGTGCGATCGCCTTGTTGCCCAGCCCCTGCATGCGCGCGACATCGGGTTCCAGTTGCGCGATCTCGGCCGCGCTCATCTGCCGCATCGACAGCGGGCGTTCCCCGGTCTGGGCCTTCCACCGCGCGCCGGGGCCGTCGCGGGTCAGGCCGAGCCCGTGGATCAGGCCGGGGCCGACGATCGCCGCCTGCTCGATCCCGTCGCCCCAGAACAGGCTGTTGTGCCAGTGGCTGTGACCGAAATCCTGGTACAATTGCTCGCCGCGATCCTCCGGCAGGTCGTAGCGGCCGGCGTGCCGGGCGGGATCGGCCGCCTCGATCACCGCGCCCTGGGCGAAGGCGAGCGTGACCCAGCTCTGCAGGCGGATCGAGAAGCACAGGTAGCGGCCGGTCGGAATCACCACCGTGCCGCCACCGGCCCGCGCCGCGGCGGCGATCGCGGCATTGAAGGCGGCGGTGTCGAGCCGTTGCCCGTCACCGCGCGCGCCATGATCGCGCACGTCGAAGGTCGCGGCGGCATGGGCCGGGAAGGGGACGACGCTCGCCGCCATGCCCAGCCCGACCTGCCGCCGCGTCAAGGTCATCGCCTTACTGCAGGTTCACATAGGCGCCGCCGTCGACCAGCAGCGACGCGCCGGTGACATAGGACGACAGGTCCGAGGCGAGGAAGACGGTGGGGCCGACCAGATCGTCGGGCTGGCCGAGCCGGCCGAGCGGCACCCGGCCTTCCATATATTTGCGCTTGCCCTCGTCGGCGAGGTCTTCCTTGTTGATGTCGGTGAGGATCGTGCCTGGGAACAGCGAATTGCAGCGGATGCCGTGCTTGCCGAGCGCGATCGCCACCGACTGCATCAACGAATGCAGCCCCGCCTTGGTCGGCGTGTAATGCGTCTGATATTCGCCGCCGACGAGGGCGGAGATCGACGACATGGCGATGATCGACCCGCCGTCGCCCTGCGCCACCATCTGGTTGGCCGCCGCCTGCACCATGAAATAGGCGCCGTGCAGATTGACGCGCATCGTCCGTTCGAACGTCTCGACCGGCATGTCGAGGAAGGCGTGGAAGGGGCAGATGCCGGCATTGTTCACGAAGACGTCGACGCGGCCGAGCGCGTCCGTCGCGCGACCGACGAAGTCCTTCGCGGTCTGTGGATCGGCGACGTCGCCCTGGATCGCGACCCCCTTGCGGCCGAGCGCTTCGATCTCGCGGACCGCGCTGTCGGCGCCGGCGCTGTCGCGGGCGAAGTTCAGCGCAACGTCGGCGCCGTGGCGGGCGCAGCCGATCGCCACGGCACGGCCGATGCCGGCCGACGCCCCGGTGACCAGCACGGTCTTGCCTGCAAGTAACATCGTCTTCTCCTGCATCATGGTGCCGTTTCCTCAAGCGTCATCCCCGCAAAGGCGGGGGGTCAGGACCGCGCCTGGGGTCGTCATCGCAGCGTCGGCGTTTCCGGCTTTCCGCCGGCGCGGAAGTGACGACCGATGGCCGGCCGGGCTTTCGTCAATCCGCGCTCGGTTCGTAACCCAATTCGTGGCTGATCGCGTCCGCGGTCCCACGAACCTCGTCGCTCAGCGTCGTCATCCGGGCATCGCTCATATATTGCGCGGCGCTCGACACGCTGATCGCGCCGACGATCTTGCCCGCCGCATCGCGGATTGGCGCGGCGACGCAGCGGATCTGGTCCTCATTCTCTTCGAGGTCGAAGGCGCGGCCACAGGAGGCATAGCCCTGCATCCGCTCGTGCCAGACGGCATGATCCGCCTTGGGCGCACCGGTCGCCTGGTCGGCATCGAAGCGCTCGCGCCAATAGGCCGGGCTGTGGTCGATCATCAGCGCCTTGCCGAGCCCGGTCGAGGTCAGCGGCTGGCGGTCGCCAACGCGGCTGGAGATGGTGATGCGACGCCGGCCCGGCACCTTGTCGAGGTAGAGGGCGCGATCGCCGTCGAGGATGCCGAGATGGACGGTATCCTCGGTGGCGGCGGCGAGTTCCTCGAGATGCGGCCGCGCGACCTGGACGAGGTCGGCCTGCGCCTGCGCCAGCGTGCCGAGCAACAGCAGCTTGGGCCCGAGGCGATAGCCCGCGCGCGGCGTAAAGGCGAGATAGCCGCGATCGACCAGGGCGGAGAGCAACCGGTGCGTCGTGCTCTTGGTCAGGTCGAGCCGCGCGGCGAGCTCGCTGAGCGTCAGCATCTCGTGGCTGACCGCTTCGATCAGGTCGAGGCCGCGCATCAGCGTCTGGCTGCCGGCGCCGACCGGCCCACCGGCGGCGTCAGCCTTGTCCATCACTGTCGTCGCCGTCTGCATGTCCATGCTTTAAGGTGCCTCCCCGCACACTGGCAATCGCTATCCGTCCGCCCCGCAAGAAACGCCGGCCATCACAGCGGATCACCGGCGCGGGAGAAACGGACGACCGGCGTCAGAACTTGACCTGCACGCCCGCGAAGAAACGCTGGCCGGGATAATAGACTTCCAACGTGCCGATGTTCTTGATGAAGGTCTGCGAATATGCCTTGTTGATGTTCTGCATCTCCATGAACAGGCTGTAATGCCATTGCGGAAAGCGGAACGTGACCTTGGCGTCGAGATAGCCTTCCGCCTTGCGATAGATTGGCAGATTACCGTTGGTGCTGTCGGCTACCGTCTGCAGCCAGTCGGAGCGATAGTTGTAGGCGAGGCGGGCGTTGAGGAAGCCCTTGTCGTAGAAGACACTGGCGTTCCAGGTCCACTTCGAGAGGCCCGGATAGTCGTTGAGCGGCAAGCCGGTTGCCGTATTGGTCAGGTTGGTCCGGATGGCGCGCGCCCAGGTGATGTTTCCGCTCGCACCCAGCCCGCTCAGCACGCCCGGCAAGAACGTGAAGGCGGTCTGCGCGCTTGCTTCGATACCGTCGAGCAAGGCGCCGAAGCCGTTGACTGGCTGACGGACCGTATAGGGGATGCCATCCTGGAACAGATCGACGCCGGAGCGGACGACGTTCTGGATGACGAAGCTCTTCTCGAACTTCTTGTAGTAGCCGATGCTGACCAGCGAATCCTTGTTGGGATACCAGGCGAGGTTCGCTTCCCACTGGTCCGCGCGATAGGGCTGAAGCGCAGGATTGCCGGCGGTGCAGACGTCATCGGCCGCGGCGACGGTGGCATCGTCGAGGCAGTTGATATTGGGGACGAGGTCGGTGGGCTTCGGTCGGGCGAGGTTCTTCGCCCAATTGGCGCGCAGCACCAGGTTGGGCGTGAACTCCAGCGAAGCGTTGAAGGCAGGCAGGATGTCCGCATAGGTGTTGCGCAGCGACAGCTGCTGCGCTGCGAGCACCACCGTCTCTACGCCGCCCGTCGCGGTGAAGCGCGTCACACGGCTGATGTTGGTACCGGTGCCGGCGTCCTTGGTGAAGGTGTAACGGACGCCGGCATTGCCCGTCAGGCGCATGCCGAAGATGCGGGCTTCCAAATTGCCCTGGACGTAGCCGGATGCGATCGTCTCATCGATCAGGACGTTCGGGATCTGCGGCAGGCCATTGGCTTGGCGCACCAGACTCTGGTTGAAACCGGACAGGTCGTAGAAGATTCCGATCTTCGACGGGTCGAAATTGGCGAACGAAAGCCGGTTCGGGATCGACGATGGGGCACCCTGCAGTCCGCTGAAAAGCGGTGCGCCGCCAGTCTGCGTGCCGAGCGCGGCGATCAGATTGGCATATTCCGTCCGCGTCAGATTGTAGACCGTGCCATTGACCCGCTGCGGCACTGTCGCTGCATTGACGATGTTGGTAGTGTAGGAGACGTTGGCGCTGGTCTGGTACACCGCGGCTGTCGTTCCTGACGCCGGGGTCAGCAGGCGCGAACCGCCACCGTTATAGCCGTAGTAATTGGCCCAGCGGAACTGACCGCCGAAATCGACGCTCTTCAGCGGGCCGAGTTCCGATTCCCACGTACCGTCGAGCTTCAACTGGTTCTCGGTATTGCCCTGATCCGTCGGCCGATATTGCACGGTCGGGCCGGCCGGCGAGACGTTACCGGCGCGGGTGTAATCGGTGTAGATGCTGGGATCGGCCGGGTTGACCGAGCTCGGGTAGATGAAGATCGGGATGCCGAGATCGTTGCGACGATCGACCTGCATGCCGGCGATGCCGGTGCTGATCGAGATGAGGTTGGTGTCGCCGATGGTGCGCGATTCGCTGCGCGAGGCGAGGCCCTTCAGCTGGACCCGGTCGAAGTCCCAGTCGAAGCCGGTGATGTAATAGCGCGAGTCCTGATTGTACTGGAAGTCGCGGCGCTGCACGCCGAGGATGTTGCTCGACCCGCTGATCACCGAGCTGCTGACGTTCACCGAATTGAGTGCGGTGGTGTAGCTGGTGACGACGTGGTTGGCGTCGACGGTCGAGGTGCCGAGCTTGACCTGCTGCGTCGAGTTGGCGCCCAGCGACGGATCGAGCTGGTAGCGCTGCACGCGACCCATATCGAGTGCGTAGTTGACGTCCTGCAGGCGCTGGTCGCGGGTGTTGACCTGCGCCTCGACATAGGCGCGGAAGTTGTTGGCGAATTCGTACTGGACGGTGAAGTCGCCCGACAGCCGCTTGTCGCGACGGACGAGATTGCGATAGCGCGGGCCGTTCGGCGCCCAGTCGAAGAACTGGTTTTCGCAGGCCGCGCGCCGGGTCGCGAAGGTCGCGGTCGCCGTGGCGCCGACGTTGGCGCAGCTCGCATAGGTGTTGTAATTGGCGTAGTCGGCGTTTGCGACCGTCTTCTGGTCCGAATGGTCGAAGTCGGCGAGGCGGCTCCAGCCGGTGTTGCTGGCGTAATCCTGGCGCGTGGTGACGTCGTTGTAGGTCAGGTTGAGCAGCACGCCGAGCCGGTCGTTGAGCAGGCGCGGCGCGCCGAGCACCAGCGTGCCGCGCGGCTTCCAGTCCTGCGTCGTGTCGAGATGCTGTTCGGAAAAGACGAGCGTGCCGATCGGTTGCTTGAGTTCGAGCGGCTTGCGCGTCTCGATCAGCACCGTGCCGCCGAGGCCGCCTTCGGTCAGCTTGGCCTGATAGCCCTTGTAGACGTCGATCGACTTGACGAGCTCGGTGGCGAGCTCGCGGAAGTCGCCGGCGCGGCTGCCCAAAGCCGACGATTGGCCGACGCCGTTGATCTCGATCCGGTTAAGATCGGGCTCGACGCCGCGGATCGAGATCTGCGTGCCTTCGCCGAAGTCGCGGCTGAGCTGCACGCCGGTGACGCGCGACAGGCTGTCGCCGACGTTCTTATCCGGGAAACTGGCGATGTCGTCCGCGACGATCGAGTCGACGACGGTGCCGGCATTGCGCTTGCGGGCGATCGCCGACTGCAGCGAGGCGCGGGTGCCGACGACGATGATGTCGCTGGGGTTGGCGGCGGTGTCGTTAGTGCCGGCGACAGGCGCGGTGGTCTGTTCACCCGAGCTCTGGGCGGAATTGTCGCCGACGGTCTCTGAGGGGGTCTGCGGTTCGACAGCGGCGGACGACGGCGCGATATTGCGATCGCCAGGCACGCTGCCCGGCTGCGTGCTGGGCGGCGTCTGCGCCTGCGTCTGCGCCGCGGCGGGGGCGGCGAAGGCGGCGAGCGTCATCGCGAGGACGGATGTGGTCGCCAGCACCTTTGCGGCCGGCAGCGCCCGGCGTTGGGTGTTCACGACAACGGGCGAATTGGGCGCGTGCATCTAAGTCCCCTCCAATGCCGGCGCGACCCTTGTCGTCTTCCGGACGCTGACAGCTCCGATTCATCCACATGATGAACCCGTGTTCCGCTTTTTACGTTGCCAAATTCTGAAATGCAATCATGATTGTTGAGACGGGCGGTTCGCACGGCGATGCCCGTAGGAGGAGGAAACATGAAGGCGAATCAGCGGCTTGCCTGGGTAATGGCAAGCACCGGCCTGATCTGGGCGAGCGTCGGCACGGCGCAGACCGTGCCCGCAAGGGTAGCGGAACGGCTGGACCGCGGCGTCGTCGCGACGCCCGCCAAGGACGGCGGCTGGCTGATATCCTGGCGGTTGCTCGCCAGCGATGCCAAGGGCCTCGGCTTCGACGTCTATCGCGACGGCCGCAAGCTCAACCCGGTGCCGGTGACGACGGCGACCGCCTTCGTCGATCCGACCGGCAGTGCCGCTGCGCGCTACACCGTGCGCGCGGCGGGTAGGTCGGCAGCGGACAGCGCGCCGGCGCTGATGGCGCCCAACGGCTATCTGTCGATCCCGCTCGATCCCCCCGCGGGCGGCACGACGCCGGCCGGTGAGGCTTACAGTTATACCGCCAACGACGTCAGCGTCGGCGATCTCGACGGCGACGGCCGCTACGAATTGATCCTGAAGTGGGACCCGACCAACAGCCACGACAACAGCCAGGCCGGCTATACCGGCGACGTCTTCGTCGATGCCTATACGCTGGACGGCAAGCGGCTGTGGCGGATCGACCTAGGGCGCAACATCCGCGCCGGCGCGCATTACACGCAATTCCAGGTGTTCGACTATGACGGCGATGGCCGCGCCGAGATCGCGATGAAGACCGCCGACGGCACGGTGGACGGCACCGGCAAGGCGATCGGCGATGCCAATGCCGACTGGCGCGGCCATGAGGGCGAGGTGCCGCAGCCTGACCGTACCGGTGCGAAGGTGCTGGCGAACGGCACCAAGGTCGCGCCGCTGCAGGGTCGCATCCTGAAGGGGCCGGAATATCTGACGGTGTTCGACGGGCGTACCGGCCGCGCCCTGGCCACCGCACCCTATGACCCGCCGCGCTATCCGGGCGGCAACCCGACGTTCGAGCAACTGCGCGACACCTGGGGCGACGGCTATGCCAACCGGTCGGATCGGTTCCTTGCCGGCACCGCCTATCTCGACGGCCGCCATCCCAGCATGGTCTTCGGTCGCGGCTATTATGAACGCACCGTCGTTGCCGCCTGGGACTATCGTGGCGGCAAGCTGACCAAACGCTGGACATTCGACTCCGCCGCCCCCGGCGTGAAGAATTACGACGGCCGCGGCAACCACCAGCTCAGCATTGCCGATGTCGACGGCGATGGCCGCGACGAAGTGATCTACGGATCGATGGCGATCGACGACAATGGCAAGGGGCTGTGGACCGCGCCGCTCTATCACGGGGATGCGATGCACGTCGCCGATCTCGATCCGACCCGGCCGGGACTGGAGAAATGGGGCGTGCACGAGGAGATCAAGCGCAACGGCGGCATCGGCTCGGCGCTGCTCGACGCGCGCACCGGCGAAGTGCTGTGGACGAAGCCGGCGGAAACCGACACCGGCCGCGGCCTTGCCGCCGACATCGACCCACGGCATGTCGGTGCCGAATTGTGGGGATCGAACAGCCGCGACCTGTTCGACGTCCACGGCCGTGCGATCGGTCCGGCGCCGCGGCAGACCAATTTCGCGCTCTTTTGGGACGGCGACCTGCTGCAGGAGCTGCTCGACGGCACGACGATCAGCAAATGGGACTGGCGGACCGGCACATCAGTGCCGCTGCTCCATCCCGACGGCCTTGCTTCCAACAACGGCACCAAGGCCAATCCCGCGCTACAGGCGGACATCCTGGGCGACTGGCGCGAGGAGGTGGTGTGGCGCACCGCCGACAATCGCGAGCTGCGCATCTACGTCACGCCCTATCCGACCACGCACCGGCTGGTCACGCTGATGCAGGACCCGGTCTATCGCGCCGGCGTCGCATGGCAGAACACCGCCTACAACCAGCCGCCGCACCTCAGCTATTTCCCCGGCAGCATGACGCCGAGCGACCGGGCGGAGTGACATAAAAAAGGGGGCAGCGGATGCTGCCCCCTTCGAGTGTCGTTCGGTCGTTGCGGCCGATCAGAACTTGAAGCTCGCGCCGGCGCTGAAGTTGCGGCCGACGAGACCGGCATAGTGCCAGCTGCTCAGATAGTTCGGGTTGCTGGTATAGGCGCCCGCCGCGAGCGGTGCATGCGCGTTGGTCAGGTTCTGCACGTTGATGAAGAAGCGGAACTGATCGTTGACCTGCACCCCGGCATTCAGATCGACGTAAATGAACGGACGGACGTAGCACTGGCTGGGGCCGGTCTGGGTCGGCGACAGCGAGTTCTTGCACGACAGATCGATGAAACCGGTGCTGTCCGGCGTGATCTCGTCCGCGGCAACCTGCTTGATGCGACCGACATAATAGGTCGTCGCGGTCAGCGAGTAGGGGCCGGCCTCGATCGTGTTCTGCCAGTTGCCGCGGATGCGCGGCGTACCACCACCCGACGACAGCTCGTAAGGTCCCAGCGTACCGGCATACTTCTGCACCACGCGAACGCCGGCGGCGTTCTGCGTGACGAGGTCGAAGCGCAGCACGTCGGTCACGTCGAGGCGGCTGGTGAAGCGTACGCCATCGGCCAGCGGCACGTTGGCCGTCGCCTGGAAGTCGAGGCCCGAGCTGACTTCGTAGTTCGCGTTCACGTAGGGAACGTTGAACACCAGCAGGCGCGGCAGAGCGTTCGGGTTGGACGGATCGGGCGCGTCGATGACGTTGCACGAATAGCCCGCACCCACCGCGGCGAGCGCATTGCAACCCGCGGTCGAGTTGGTCTGGCTGTAGTAAGCGGCGATGGCGTCGGCGCGACGCGGACCGCTGACGATCAGGTTCGACTTCTTGATGTTGTAATAGTCAACCGACAGGCTGAACCACCGCACCGGCTGGAAGATCGTACCGAGCGTGACGCTACGCGACACTTCGGGGTTGACGTTCGGGTTGCCCGTCGCGCCGCTGCCGATGTTGTAGCTGGTGGTATAGGACGCATTGCCCGGGTGCGCGGCGACGAAGCTCGCCGGCGGCGTGAACGACGAGAAGCCAGCGTAGCTGCTGCCCGGGTTGCTTTCCGCAAACGTCGGCGCGCGGAAACCTTCCGCATAGGTGCCGCGGAACGAGATCTGCTGGACCGGCGTGAACTTGACGCCAACCTTCGGCGAGAAGTGATTGTAGCCTTCCGAATAGTGATCGTACCGGCCCGACACGTTGACGTCGAGAGCCTTCACGATCGGTGCGTCGATCTCGAAGAAGCCAGCGGTCACGGTGTGGCGGCCGGTCGCCGACGACGTGTTGAGCGCGTAGAAGTTCAGACCCGCGTTCTGATTGCGGTTGAGCAGCGTCTCGCGACGCACCTGGCCACCGATGGCGAAGTTCAGATCACCGCCGGGGAGCGCGAGCACCGCCTTGGTGATCGAGCCGTCGATCGCCGCCGTCGTCGAATAGGACTTGGTGGTGACGTCGGGCGAAATCTGGTTGCGCACCGCCTGCGTGTTCAGCTGCGGATTGACGAAGTTGTAGGCGCCGGTGTTGATCGCGCGCAGCAGGCCCTGGATGTTGAGCGCGCCGTGCTGCGTGACGCTGAAGTCGTCGCGAGCATAGACGCCGTCCAGGCGGAAGCCGAAGCCGTCGCCGAAGGTGCCGGACACGCCCGTCGTCGCGCGATAGACGTTGACGTAGCGGTCGCTGCCGCCGGGGATGTCGCCGAACAGGTAGAAGATGCGCGCCGCACCCTGGCCCGGGTTGGCAGCATAGGCCGCCGCATAGGGGTTGTTCGGGTTGAGCTGGCGATCCGTCGCCGTGGCGCAGTTCGTACCGGCCGAGCAGATGTAGACCGGCAGGACGATGCCCGGGTTGCTCGACGCGAGCGCGGCCGAACCGCCGAACGGCTGCGTCTGCCGGATATTCGACGGCGCACCCGTGATGCTGACTTCCGAGCGCGAGAAGCTGCCGGTGGCATAGGCTTCGATGTTGTCGGCTAGGCGGACGCTGAGGCGGCCAGTCGCCGAATAGCGCTGCTGACGCGGCTGGATGATGTTGTACTCATCCGCAATGTTGTGCGCGCAGCCGGTGCCCTGCGCCGCGCCCGAAGTCACGGTGAAGGTGCCGTAGGGGCAGCTGTTCGGGTTGAGCAGCTGGTAGTTCGGCGTCAGCGGCGTGCCGATGCCGCCGGCGAGCGGGTTGTTGAGGTCGGACTGTCCGACGCGGACAACCACCGCCTGCGGGTTCGACGTCGTCAGCGAATCGTCGTTGCGATTGCGATCGGTCAGGCCGCTCGGACGCAGGTCCAGCGTGTTGAACGGATAGCCGCGCGAGTTGTTGGTGATGTACCCGTCGTACGTGTATTCGCCGTTCAGGTAGAAGTTGAAGCCCTGCTCCTGATAGTCGCCGTAGCCGGCAGTCATCGTCGCGCGATAGTGCGAACCGTCGCCCTTCTCGGTGGCGCCGCCCTGGGCGGAGGCTTCCAGGCCCTTGAAATGCTTCTTGGTGATCAGGTTGACGACGCCGCCGATCGCGTCCGCGCCGTAGGTCGAGGACGCACCGTCCTTCAGCACTTCGACGCGGTCGACGATGCTGAACGGGATGGAGTTCAGGTCGACATAGGCATTGTGGCCGTCGTCGTTGAGCGGGAAGTTCGCCGAACGCAGACCGTCGATCAGCACGACCGTCGACGACACGCCGAGGCCGCGCAGCGACACCGCGGCACCGCCGGCCGAGAAGCCATTACGGAAACCGGTCGAGATCGAGCCGGCGCTGTCCGCCGAGACCGAACGGATCGCGTCGTTGACGGTAGTGATGTTGGCGCGCTGCAGCGTCTCGGTGGTGAGGACGGTGAGCGGCGACAGCGAGGTCGCGTTGGAATTGCGGAACAGGGTGCCGGTGACGACGATGTCGCCGCCCTGGCTCTGGTTCGACTGCGCCGCCGGCGCGGTCGATTCTTCCTGGCTTTGAATGTCCTGCTGAGCCGGCGTTGCGGGCGTGGTCTGGTCCGTGGTGCTTTGCACCGGAGCCGTCGACTGCGCATAAGCCGGCGCGGCGAATGCGGTCAGCAGCGCGGCGGTCGAGATACCGTGGCGCAGCGTAGACAGCGCCGAACTAACGATCGTCATGAATGCATCCCCTATCGTGCAACCGCATCCGTTTTGGACTGTCGATTGCCAGCGCCCTCAGCGGGCGGATGATGGGGAAATGACGGGTTTGTAACGGAGTGTAAACACACAGAAACGATGCCGAGATAAATCGGTGCGACGTTGTTGCTGCTCCGCCACAGTGTGACTTTGTCGAACTTGAATATACGACAGCAAACGTGACTAACTATTTGTGTTGATCTCCACCGCGTAGATCGCTGGCGCGCCCTGGATGTTGGCGCGGAAGATCAGCCACTTCCCATCCGGGGAAAAGCGCCCGTTGGGTTCCAGCTTGTAATCCTGCCGGCTCATGTCGACGAGCTTGTCGGCCTGGAACGTGCCGGGCTGGATCAGATTCGCGGCGTCGGCGGCGTGGATGCCGGCGACGTCAGGAATCGCGCGCGGGTGGAACAGATAGAGATATTTGCCGTCCGGCGCATGCGCGACCATCTCGTTGTCGCCGCCGTCGCCGGAGAACAGTCGGCCATCTTCGGACACGTTATAGTGCACCGACCATTCGTTACGGTCGAGGTGGTACCAGCGCCGCCGGCCGTCGGCGACGTCATAGCCGGCCAGCCAGAAATCCTCGCCGCGCGGGGTCTGGAGATCGTACCAGATCGTCTTGCCGTCGGGCGACCAGAATTCGTGGCCGGCGATCTCCATGTTCATCGTGCGCGTGTGGATCTTGCGGTTCTGGCTGCCGTCGGTGCGCACCGTCCAGATCCGATCGACCTTGTGCCACGGCCCCTCATGGCAATACATCAGCAGCGTCGGATCGGTCGGCGAGAATTGCAGGTGGTTGAGCCAGTCGGTCGACCGGATCACCGACCGCCGCGCACCGGTCGCGATATCGACGGTGAAGATCTCCATCGGGATGCGCGCTTCCAGCCGGTCGTTCAGCCGCACCTCCTTCGCCTCGGCATAGGGCAGCGGCTTGCCATCGGGGCCGAGCGCCGCATAGGCGGCCTGATCGGTCTTGGCGTCGCGCCCCTTGGTGCCGGGTTGCAGCTCCATCTGGCGGGACGCGATCTGGCCGGCGAGCAGCGTCTCGTCGGCGTTGATCGTGTCGATCTGGCTGCCGCGCGGCACCTCCGCGACGCGGCGCACGGCGCCGGTGTCGATCGCGCAGGCCCAGATCGTCGTCACCTCGCCCCGCGTCTCGGCAAAATAGGCGGTACGCGTCTTATGGCCGGCGAACAGCAGGTGGATGCCGGGGCGGGCCAGGATCGCCCGCGTCTTCCAGGTCTTGAGGTCGAGGACGGAGATGCCGGCCCCGGTCTGGAAGATCATCAGGTCGCCCTGCGGCGTGTAGGCGTTGTAGTTGAAATAGAGCGCGTAATTGCCCGGCGCATCGCTAATCCGGTGGATGCGGTGGCCGGTCTTCGCGTCCGTCCAGTCGGCGGGGCCGGACACCTGTGCCGTAGCAGCGGGTGCGGCGATCAGGGCAAGGGCAAGGGCAATCGAGCGCATTGGGTCAGGCCTTCGGCGAAGCAGCGGGGGGCAGAGCGGCGGGCCAGCCGTGATCGCCGGCCCAGGCGATGAACTGGTCGACCCAGGGGACGGGGCTGCCGTCGCGATACGCCGCGGGCGGGCCATGGCCGCCGCGCTCGTAGACGATCAGGCTGGCAGGGACCTTCGCCGCGTGCAGCGCCTGGTACATCAGGATGCTGTTGGCCATCGGCACGACCGGGTCGTCGCCGTTGCACGCGACATAGGTCGGCGGCATGTCGGCGGGCAGGTCGAATTCGGCGGAATAGCGCCGCTGCCAGGCCGGATCGGCGGCGTGGCTGCCGAGCAGTTCGCGGCGCGACTGGGCGTGGACGCCGGCATCGCCCATCGTGATCACCGGAAAGAACAGGCCGGCGACATCCGGTCGCGCGGACAGGCGATCCGCCGCATCGACGGGCTGATAGACGGGCAAAGCGGCGCGGCTCGCCAGCCGGGCGGCGACATGGCCACCGGCGGAAAAGCCGGTGGCGGCGACGCGCGTCGGGTCGACCGTCCATCGGCTGCCGGCGCCGGTGCGGATCAGCCGCATCGCGCGCTGCGCGTCCTGCAGCGCGACGTCGGGTCCGGCCGCCCAATTGTCGTGCGGCAGGCGGTAGAGCATTTCGAAGGCGGTGATGCCGCGGCTGGCGAAGTCGCGGGCGATGCCGCCGCCGGTCCGGCCGACCGCGACCCGCGCGTAGCCGCCGCCGGGACAGATCAGCACCGCGGCGCCGTTGGGCCGGGCAGGGCGCACCACCGTCAGCATCGGCACGCCGACATGCGGCCAGGCGATGTCGTCTGGGCCGCCCGTCGCGGAGCGCTTGACCCATTGGTCGGTGACGCCGCCGGTGGGCGCACCGGGTGGCGTGCCCGGCCAGAGCGGGAAGCGCTCCACGCTTGCCGGTTCGGCGGCGAGCGCAGGGATCGGCAGCATCGCGGCGAGACCACCGGCCAGGATCGTGCGGCGTGTCGTCATGTCAATTGCCATCCGGTCGGGTGGAATCGTGGGCGCTGCTCGGCGCGAGGCGGAAGCTCTCGGGTGCAGGCGGATGCGCTGGGTCGAAGGGGGCGAGGTCGTCGCGCAGATGCCTGCCCACCGGCTGTCCGGCGAGCCCGCCGGCGACGATCCGCGCCAGCACCCAGGCGCCGTAATTGTCGTGGTGGGTCGCGTCCTTGCCGCCGTCGTTGAAGGCGAGCGGCGCGCGCGCCGGTCCTAGCGCCTCGTAGAAGGTGATGGTCGCGGCGTTGAGGTCGATGACCGGCACCGTCTCCTCCGCACCGACGGCGCGGACGGCGGCGGCGTAATCGACGAGCGTCGGCTTGATCCGATCGCCGGTCCACATCCGCCGTTCGGGCGAGGTGACCAGGATCGGCGTCACGCCGCGGCGACGTAGCTCGGCGATATAGGTGCGCAGATAGTCGCGATAGGTGGTCGCTGCGGCGGCATAGGTCTGCGGCCAGTTCGCCTTCTGGTCGTTGTGGCCGAACTGGATCAGCGCGACGTCGCCGGGCTTGACCGATTCCAGCACCTTGGCGAACCGGAGTTCGGTGATGAACGACTTCAGCGTCTCGCCGGATTCGGCATGGTTGGCGACCGCGATGTCGGGTTTCAGGAAGACCGGGAGCATTTGTCCCCAGCTCGCCGCCGGCTCCGCACCCTGATCGGTGACGGTGGAATCGCCGAGCAGGAAGATGGTCGGCACCGCGACCGGCGCGATCGTCACCGCCTTCGGCAGGTCGCCGAGGAATTCGAGCGTCAGTTTGTCGTCCCAGCTGAAGCTGCCGATCTCGCGCGGCTTCAATCGGACCCGGTCGCCGCCCGGCGCATTGGCGGGGGGCGGGGCGAGGCTGGCGTCGCGGACGTTGACGATGATGTCGCGCGTGACGGTGCGTCCCGCGGGCACGCGCACCGCGTTGAGCATCAGCCTGCGTGACTCCGCCTTCACCGTCGTCTCCGTCGCGGCCTTGCCGCCGAAGGTCAGCGTGACGCGGTAATTGCCCGGCGGGACGGCGACCGAGAAGAGCGTGCCGCCGCCGGGTTCGAAACCATAGCCGTCGGCATACGGGCGGCTGCGCGGCGCGGCGGTGCTCCCCGCGGGCGCGCGGTCGGCGAAGACGAAGCGGTGCGGTGCCGCTGCGACGCGGGAGCTTGCGTCGGCGTGCGATGTCGCGCCCACCTGTCCGCCCGTCGCCCCCGTCTGCGCCGCTGCGGCGAAAGACGGCGTCGCCATCATCGCCGCCGCCAGCATCATCAGCCGCACGTCGGGCCGCCGGCCGGACTGGTGCGGGTCAGCGCCGGGACGTGCGGCGTGACGTAGCGGGCGATCGGCAGGTGCGTCGCCTTCAGCCCGACCGCGACGAGATCGGCGACATGGCGCGCGCCCAATTCGCTGAAATGCGTGTCGTCGGACACGCCATTGGGATAGCCGGGCGCCCCCGCCGCGCCCTCATAATGCAGATAATAGGCCTTGGCGGCCTCGGCGCCGGTCGCCTGCACCCAGGCCTGCGAACTCTTGCCGAGGTCGATCAGCGGCGTGTGCGTCGCCTTGGCGACGCGCCGCGCGGCATCGGCATAGGTCGGGAAGCTTGGCTGTTCGACGCCGTCCTTGAAGTCGCGGCGGGCGACCGGAGTGATGATCACCGCCTTCGCGCCGGCTTTCTTGGCGACGTCGAGGAAGCGGTGCAGGTTCGCCTCATATTGGTCGATCGTCGTATAGCGTTCGGGCTTGTCGATGCTGGCGTCGTTGTGGCCGAACTGGATCAGCAGCGTGTCGCCGGGTCGCAGGTCGGCCGCGATCTTGTCGAGCCGGCCCTCGCGGATGAAGCTGTTAGTGCTGCGGCCGCCGATTGCACGGTTTTCGACCGTGACGTTGCCCGCGACGGCGCAGCGCAGCATCGTGCCCCAGCCGGACTGGGGATATTTGTCGGCCTTGTAGTCCTGGGCGGTCGAGTCGCTGGCGATGAAGATGCGCATCGGCTTGGGCGCCGCCGCCTGCGATCCCGTCACGGCTAGCAGCGTCGCCGCGCCAGCGATCAGCCCGAACCTCATGCCTGTCTCCTCATCCTCTTGTCGCCATCATGCGCCCCCCAGGACGGGCTGACAACTCCCAATAATTGAGATGAGAAACGATATTACGGGATAGGCTTGGCAGCCTGTCCTATCCCGCCTATGCAGTCGATGATGCTCCAACGAGGGCGGGGAGGTATGGCGTTGCGCACGATGGCGACCCTAACGGCTTGGACGGCCTTCGCCGTATCCTCGGCCGCCGGCCTTGCTGCCGACCATCCGAGCGCAAGTCTTGAACGGCACTGGCGGATCGAGGCGGAATCGCCCGACACGCGGATCGCCGAGCGCCGCGGTATTATCGACATCGACACGCCAAAGGGCGTCACCCTCTGGTGGCGCACGCCGCTGCAAGGTCGCGTCACCATCAGTTTTGAGGCCATGGCGGTCGCCGCCGGCGGCCCGAACGACAAGGTCAGCGACCTCAACGCCTTTTGGATGGCGCAGCAGCGCGACGGCGGATCGGTGCTCGACCATCCGCGCTCCGGCGCCTTCGCCGCTTACGACGACATGAAGACCTATTATGTCGGCATCGGCGGTAATCGGAACACAACGACGCGCTTCCGCCGTTACGTCGGCACGCCGGGCGTGCGGCCGCTGCTGCCGCAGCACAATCTGTCCGCGCCCGCGGCGATGCTGGTCCCCAATGTCTGGACGCGCATCCGCCTGATCGCCGACGGCGGCCGGATCGCGGTGGAACGCGACGGCAAGCCGCTGTTCGCGCTCGACGATCCCGAACCCTATAGCCGCGGCCATTTCGGCCTGCGCACCACCTACAGCCACCTGCGCATCCGCCACCTCGTCGTGACGCAGCGCTGAGGAGACCGCCGATGCACCTGAACCGCCGCGACACGATCCGGGCCGGCTTGCTCGGCGGTGCCGCCGCCTTGTGGCCCGAAGCGGTGTTCGCCGCGCCCGCGGCGGCGATCCGGCCGGCGCCGGTGCGCTGGATCGACAGCGCCGCACCCGCGATGCAGCCTGGGCAGACGTTCGGCGTCGCCTGGCCGCGCGGCGCAGTGAAGAAGGGGACACCGCTGAGCGTGCGCGACGCCGCCGGTGGCGCGCTGCCGTCGCAAGGCTGGACGACGGCGACCTGGCCCGACGGGTCGATCAAGTGGACCGCGCACGCGCTGCCTGCGGATGTCACCGCCGAGCGCCTCATCGTCGCGCCGGGCCGCGCCACCGCGCCCGCCACGCCGGTCGGCGTCAGCGAGAGCGCCGATGCGGTGACGATCCGCTGCGGCGCGCTGCGCTGGGAGATCGGCAAAAGCGGTGCGGCGTTGATCCGCCGCGCGCTTCAGGGCGACCGGCAGGTGGTCGGCCCGGTCACCCTGGTCGGCGCGGTGAAGAGCGACCCCGATCATGGCGAGGCGACGCCCTTCACCGGCGCGATCGATCGCGTCACCGTAGAACAGCGCGGCCCGGTGCGCGCGGTGGTCAAGATCGAGGGGATGCACGCCGCCGGCGACCGCCGCTGGCTGCCCTTTACCGTGCGCCTCTATGCTTATGCCGGGTCGCCGGCGCTGCGCATCGTCCACAGCTTTGTCCATGACGGCGATGTCGGCAAGGACTTCATCGCCGCACTCGGCGTGCGCACCAGCGTGCCGATGGCCGGCGCCCTGCACGACCGCCACGTCCGCATCGCCACCGACGGGCCGATGTTCGCCGAAGGCGTGCGCCCGCTCACCGGCTTGCGCCGCGATCCGGGCGAGGCGTTCCGCGCCGCGCAGATCGCCGGCGAGGCGACGCCGCCGCTGAGCGAGATGGCGAAGCCGGTCGCCGCGACGTTGGAGCGGATCGCCGCCTGGGACGGTTTCCGGCTCGAACAGCCCAATGCGCATGGCTTCACCCTCACCAAGCGCACGGCGCCGGGGCAGGGCTGGGTCGATGCGCGTGAGGGTGGCCGCGCGCCCGGCCTCGCCTATGTCGGCGGGCCGCAGGGCGGCGCCGCGATCGGCGTCCGCTATTTCTGGCAGCGGCACCCGACCGCGCTGCATATCGACGGCGCGACCGGCGATGCCGCCCAACTGACCGCCTGGCTGTGGTCGCCCGAGGCGCCGGCGATGGACCTCCGGCCCTATCACGGCACGATGGGGATGGAGAGCTACGACGCGCAGAACCAGGGCCTGTCCGTCACCTACGAGGACTACGAGCCGGGCTGGGACGATGCGTCGGGGATTGCACGCACCAGCGAGCTGATGCTCTGGGCGCTGCCCGCCACGCCCGAAACGCCGGTGCTGCAGCAGATGGCGGCGATGCAGGCGCAGCCGCCGCAGCTGATGGCGGACCCGGCGCATCTCCACGCCGCCGGCGTCTTCGCCGATTACGGCCTGCCTGACCGATCGACGCCGAACCGCACTGCGATCGAGAACCAGCTCGTCAATCTGATCGACTTCTACATCGGCGAGGTTGATCGGCGGAACTGGTACGGTTTCTGGAACCACGGCGACGTCATGCACACCTATGACTCGGACCGTCACGTCTGGCGCTACGACATCGGCGGCTTCGCCTGGGACAATAGCGAATTGTCGCCCGATCTGTGGCTCTGGTATCAGGCCTTGCGCACCGGCGACGCACGGACCTGGCGCTTCGCCGAGGCGATGACGCGTCACACCGGCGAGGTCGACGTCTACCATCTTGGCCGGTTCAAGGGGATGGGTACGCGCCACGGCGTGCAGCATTGGAGCGACAGTTCGAAACAGCCGCGGGTCAGCAACGCCAGCTACCGCCGCATCTTCTATTATCTAACCGCCGACGAACGCGTCGGCGACCTGCTGCACGAGCTGATCACCTCCGACCAGACGCTGACCCATGTCGAGATCGGGCGGAAGGTGCCGGGCAACAAGCGCCCGGTGTTGCCGCCCGGCACGATCGAGATGACGTTCGGCACGACCTGGTGCCCGCTCGCCGCCGCGTGGCTGACCGAATGGGAGCGGACCGGCGACACGCGCTGGCGCGACCGGATCGTCGCCGGCCTCGACAGCATCGGCCGGCTGCCGCACGGCTGGCTGACCGGCAGCGCACCCTTCGACCTGGCGAGCGGCCGCTTCATCGATCAGAACCGGCCGATCAGCCTGTCGCACCTCAATGCCGTGTTCGGCGCCGTTGAGGTCAGCGCCGAGCTGATCCGCCTGCTCGACGTGCCGCGCTACCGCGCCGCCTGGCTGGAGTATTGCCGCTGGTACAATGCGCCCAAGGACCAGTTCCTGGCCAAGTTCGGCCCGCCCTTCGGCCCGCGCAACCTGCGCGAGGGGCATTCGCGGCTGACCGCTTATGCTGCCGTGCAGGAGAAGGACGCAGGCCTGGCGACGCGCGCGGCGGAGGAGTTCCTGTCCGGCGACGCCGGGCTCGGCACCTGGCCCAGCGATCCGCGGCACATGGTCGACGGGGTGCTGGAATGGCCGATGGTGTCGACCAATGCGTCGGCGCAATGGGGGCTTGCCGCGATCCAGAATCTGGCATTGATTTCGGACGCGCTCGACCGCGGCACGCTCCGGCCGCCGCAGGCGCGGCGTGGCGGGGGAGATGCGGGATGATCGACCGACGTGGGCTGATCGCCGGGGCGCTGGCGGGGGTGCCGATGGCGAAGCTGGCGGCACTGGCCCCCGATCGCTTCGCCCCCAATCGCTTCGCCGCGGTCGATCCGGAGATGGTGGCGGAACTGCGCCGCCGGCCGGAGATGACGGTGACCGCCGCCAATCTCAATGCCTTCCGCCACCGTCGCGGTGTCGCGCCGCTGCGCCCGCCACCGCCGTCGCCGCTGTCGGCCAAGCCGCCCGTGGAACGGATCGTGCCGGGCCTGCCCGGTCAGCCGGCGGTGCGCACCGTGCAATTTGACGGCGCGCCCGGTCGCAAGGGTCGCGGCGCGGTCGTCTGGATCCACGGCGGCGGCTATGTCTCCGGCGGCGCCAGCATCCCCGGTGCGCTGGCCGCCGCCGCGGAGGCGCATGGCTGGCTGATTGTCTCGGTCGACTATCGCCTCGCCCCGGAAGCGCGCCAGCCGCAGTCGCTGGCGGACAATTATGCCGCGCTACGCTGGATCCACGACCATGCCGCGGAACTGGGCGTCGACCGCACGCGGATCGCGATCGGCGGTGGCAGCGCCGGCGGCGGCCATGCCGCGATGCTGGCCCTGGCGGCGCGCGACCGTGGCGAGGTGCGCCTCGCCTATCAGGTGCTGATCTATCCGATGCTCGACGACCGTACCGGCAGCACGCGTGCCGCGCGGCCGGGGACGGGGGAGTTCATCTGGACGCCGGCCGCCAACCGCTTTGGCTGGAGCGCGCTGCTCGGCGTGCCGGCGGGCAGCGCGCGCGTGCCGGCGGACGTCGTACCGGCGCGGCGGACCGACCTTGCCGGTCTGCCACCCGCGTTCATCGGCGTGGGGACGCTCGACCTCTTCCTCGACGAGGATCTGGCCTATGCCGGTGCGCTCACCGCCGCGGGCGTGCCGGTCGATCTGGCCGTGGTACCGGGGGCCTATCATGCCTTCGACGGCGTCGCTCCGTGGGCGCGGGCATCGCAGGCATTCACCGCCCGCTGGATCGACGATCTGACGCGCGCGCTGAGCTGATCCCCCCGCTGAGGGGAGAAGGGCGTTGCCCTGCCGCTCGGTGCCCGCCATGTCACACCGATGCATTACGACATACTCATCGTCGGCGGCGGCCACGGCGGCGCACAGGCGGCGATCGCCCTGCGCCAGGGCGGTTATGCCGGCAGCATCGGTCTCGTCACCGAAGAGCCCGAACTGCCCTATGAGCGTCCGCCGCTGTCCAAGGATTATCTGAGCGGCGCCAAGCCGTTCGAGCGGATGCTGATCCGCCCGCCCGCCTTCTGGGCGGAGCGCGAGGTTGCGATGGTGACTGGCCGACGGGTCGTCGCGGTCGAACCGGTCGCGCGGCAGGTGACCACGCAGGACGGCGCGACGATCGGCTATGGCGAACTGATCTGGGCGGCGGGCGGCCATGCCCGGCGGCTGGGCTGCGGCGGCCACGATCTGGCCGGCGTCCATACGATGCGCAGCCGCGCCGATGCCGACAGGCTGATGGCGGAGCTGCCGCAGGTCGGCCATGCAGTGGTGATCGGCGGCGGCTATATCGGGCTGGAGGCGGCATCCGCGCTGCGCAAGCGCGGCGTCGCGGTGACGCTGATCGAAGCGGCGGATCGCGTGCTGGCGCGCGTGGCGGGCGAGGCGCTGTCCCGCTTCTATGAGGCGGAGCATCGTGCGCAGGGTGTCGACCTGCGCCTGAACACCGCCGTCGATTGCCTGCTCGGGGACACGCGCGTCGAGGGCGTGCGGCTCGGCGACGGCAGCGTTATCGCCTGCGATCTCGTCGTCGTCGGGATCGGCATCGTGCCGGCGGTGGCGCCGTTGCTCGCCGCGGGGGCGGCCGGCGGCGATGGCGTCGACGTCGATGCGCAGGGGCGGACGACGCTGCCGCACGTCTTTGCGATCGGCGATTGCGCGCGGCATGCGAACCGCTTCGCCGGCGGCGCCGCGATCCGGCTGGAATCGGTGCAGAACGCCAACGATCAGGGGACGGTCGCGGCGAAGACGATCCTGGGGCAGGATGTCGCCTATGACGCCGTGCCGTGGTTCTGGTCGGACCAATACGACCTGAAGCTGCAGACCGTAGGGCTGTCGACCGGCCACGATCTGGCGGTGGTGCGCGGCGATCCGGCGGACCGGTCGTTCTCGGTGGTCTATTTCCGCGACGGGCGCGTGGTGGCGCTCGACTGCGTCAACCGGGTCAAGGATTATGTCCAGGGCCGCAAGCTGGTCGAGGCGGGCGCCATGCCCGACCCGGCGCGGGTCGCGGATGCCGGGGTGGCGCTCAAGGAGCTATAACGAGCGTCACCCACTCACCCTCACCCTTCCGGCGCTTCGCGCCTCCCTCCCTCTCCCGGCGGGAGAGGGAAGGGGCCCGCCCGGCCCAGCCGGGTGGGAAGGGTGAGGATGGGGTGAGGGCGGCCCGCGGCCTCACGCCACCGCGGGCAGTTTCTCCAGATGCTTGTCGAGCGTGATCGGATAGTCACGCACGCGCACGCCGGTCGCGTTGTAGATCGCATTGGCGATCGCCGCGCCGACCCCGCACAGCCCGAGCTCGCCGACGCCCTTCGCCTTCATCGGCGACGTCATCGGATCGACCTCGTCGAGGAATATTACCTCCTGATGCGGGATGTCGGCATGGACCGGCACCTCATAGCCGGCGAGGTCGTGGTTGACGAAGAAGCCGAAGCGCGTGTCGACCGCCAGTTCCTCCATCAGCGCCGCGCCGACGCCCATCGTCATCGCGCCGATCACCTGGCTGCGCGCCGACTTGGGGTTGAGGATGCGGCCCGCGGCGCAGACCGCGAGCATCCGCCGCACCCGCACCTCGCCGGTATAGGCATCGACACCGACCTCGACGAAATGGCCGGCGAAGGTCGATTGCTGCGCCTGCTTGGCGAGGTCGCCATAGTCGATCGTGTCCTCGGCGGAGAGGCCAGCGTCGCCCGCCGCCTCCGCCAGGCTGACGCTGCGGTTGCCGGCGCGCACCTTGCCGTCCTCGAAGGTGACGTCGGCGGAGTTGAAGCCGAGCTTCTGCGCCACCGTGTCACGCAGCTTCATGCAGGCGGCGTAGACGCCCGCGGTGGAGCTGTTGCCGCCCCATTGCCCGCCCGAGCCGGACGAGACCGGGAAGGACGAATCGCCGAGCAGCACGACGACCTTGTCGAGCGGCACGCCCATCATCTCCGCCGCGGTCTGGGCGATCACGGTGTAGCTGCCGGTGCCGATGTCGGTCATGTCGGTGGCGACGGTGACGACGCCCTTGCGGTCGATGCCGACGCGCGCGCCCGACTTCATGTTCATGTTGTTGCGGAATCCCGCCGCCACCCCCATGCCGACGAGCCAGCGGCCGTCGCGGGTCTGGGCCGGCTTGGCGCTGCGCCGCGACCAGCCGAACCGGTCGGCGCCCTGGCGCAGGCATTCGACCAGATGCCGCTGCGAGAACGGGCGCTCGGGCTTCGCCGGATCGACCTGCGTGTCGTTGATGATGCGGAATTCGACCGGGTCCATGCCCAGCTTCTCCGCCATCTCGTCCATCGCGATCTCCAGCGCCATCAGCCCCGGCGCCTCGCCCGGCGCGCGCATCGCATTGCCCTCCGGCAGGTCGAGCACCGCGAGACGCATCGCCGTCATCCGGTTGGCGCCGGCGTAGAGCAATTTGGTCTGCGACACCGCCGTCTCCGGCCCGCCGCCGGGCAGGTCGCCCGACGCGCTCTCGTGCGCGATCGCAGTGATGCGACCGTCCTTGCCGCAGCCGATGCGGATGCGCTGGATCGTCGCCGGGCGATGCGTCGTGTTGTTGGCGATCAGCGGCCGCTGCAGCGCGACCTTGACCGGCCGCCCCGCCGCCTTCGCACCGAGCGCGGCCATGATCGCGTCGGAGCGGACGAACAATTTGCCGCCGAAGCCGCCGCCGACATAGGGCGAGATCAGCCGCACCTTCTCCTTGGGGATGCCGAGCGTCGTCGCGACGTCACCCTTGCCCCAGTTGATCATCTGGTTTGAGGTCCACAGCGTCAACTCGTCGCCGTTCCATGCCGCGATCGAGGCATGCGGCTCCATCATCGCGTGGCTCTGGTCGGGCGTCGTGTAGCGCGCGTCGAGCGTCACCGGCGCGGCGGCGAACGCCTTGTCGAAGTCGCCGACCCGCTGCACCGGCGGCGCCTTTGATCCTTCGCCGCTGTCGTCGCCCTTTAGCGGCGCATGGTCGAGCTCGCCGGCGAGATCGAAGCGGCCCTTGCCGCGTGCATAGTCGACGCGGATCAGCGCGGCGGCGGCGCGCGCCTGTTCGAATGTCTCCGCGACCACCACCGCGATCGCCTGATGATAATGGTCGACCGCGGGGCCGCCGAGCAGCTTGGCGGTGTTCATCTTGCCCTTGCCGAGCGGGCCGGCATTGTCGGCGGTGACGATCGCGATCACGCCGGGCGCGGCCTTGGCGGCGGCAAGGTCCATGCTTGCGATCCGCCCCTTGGCGATCGCCGAACCGAGCACATAGCCATAGGCCGCGTTCGGTGCCGCGCGGTGCTGCTCATAGGCATAGGGCGCGGTGCCGGTGGTCTTGTACTTGCCGTCGATGCGATCGGTCGGCTTGCCGATCACCTTCAGCTGGTCGATCGGATTCTGGTTGGCGGGCGTGTCGAACTTCATGCCCTGGTTCCTCCCTGCATGGCCTTGGCATCGGCCATCGCCGCGGCGAGCGTGCGCTCGACCAGCGGCACCTTGAATGCATTGTCCCGCGTCGGTCGCGCGCCGGCGAGCAGGCGGGATGCGACCGCCCTGGCCCCCTGCGGCATCGCCGCCTCCGCCGCCTCGACGCGCCAGGGCTTGGGCGCGATGCCGCCGATCGCGGCGCGGCCGCTGCCGTTCGGCTGGATCACCGCGGCGACCGAGACCAGGGCATAGGCATAGGAGGCACGGTCGCGCACCTTGCGATAGACGTGCGTGCCGCCGAGCGGGCGGGGCAGGGTGACCGCGGTGATCAGCTCGCCCGGCTTCAGATTGGTGTCGAACTGCGGCGCGTCGCCGGGCAGGCGATGCAGGTCGGCGATCGGGATGGCGCGGGTCGTGCCGTCCGGCATCACCGTTTCGACCTGGGCGTCGAGCACGCGCATCGCCACCGCCATGTCGCCGGGGAAAGTGGCGATACAGGCGTCGCTCGATCCGATGATCGCGAGCTGGCGCGAATAGCCGCCGATCGCGGCGCAGCCCGAGCCCGGCTTGCGCTTGTTGCACGCCTGATTGGTGTCGTAGAAATAGGGGCAGCGCGTCCGCTGCAGCAGATTGCCCGCGGTCGTCGCCTTGTTGCGCAACTGGCCGGAGGCGCCGGCGACGATCGCGCGGGTCAGCACGCCATAGTCGCGCCGTACCCGCTCGTCGCTGGCAAGCGCGGTGTTGGTGACCAGGGCACCGATACGCAGCCCGCCCTGGTCGGTCGGCTCGATGCGATCGAGCTTCAGGTCCTGCACGTCGATCAGATGCGCCGGCGTTTCGATCTCCAGCTTCATCAGGTCGAGCAGATTGGTGCCGCCCGCCAGGAACTTGGTACCGGGCGTCCGTGCCGCCGCGGCGGCGGCTTCGGCGGGCGTCTTGGCGCGCGTATAGGTGAACGGCCTCATGCCTTGCCTCCTGCGACATCGGCCATCGCCTCGGCGATGTTCGAATAGGCGCCGCAGCGGCAGATGTTGCCGCTCATCCGCTCGCGCATCTCCATGTTGCTCGCCTGCGGCCTGGCGGTGAGGTCGGACTGGACATGGCTGGGCACGCCGGCCTTGATCTCGTCGAGCACCGCCACCGCCGAACAGATCTGGCCCGGCGTGCAATAGCCGCACTGATAGCCGTCATGCTTGATGAAGGCCGCCTGCATCGGATGCAGCTTGTCGGGCGTGCCCAGCCCCTCGATCGTGGTGATCCGGTCGCCCTGATGCTGGAGCGCGAGGCTGAGGCAGCTGTTGATCCTCTTGCCCTCGACGATCACCGTGCAGGCGCCGCACTGGCCGTGGTCGCAGCCCTTCTTGGTGCCGGTCAGGTGCAGATGTTCGCGCAGCGCGTCGAGCAATGTCGTGCGGGTGTCGAGATCGAGCGTCTGCTTGCGGCCGTTGACCGTAAAGGTCACCGGCATGCGGCTGGGCGCGGCGGCGGGCAACGGCTGTGCATCGGCGGGCATGGCGGTCAGCGCGGCACAGGTCGCGCCGCCGACGATCACGCCGCGGCGCGAGACCGCGAGTTCGTCCCTTGAGGACATGGCTGATTTTGCTCCCTGTAGCGCCCGCACGGCAGGATGAAGCCCGGGTCGAGGCGGATGGTATCCGCTACCGAACGTTTGATCGGACATCGGCGTTCCGTGACGTTTCGTTGCGTACGAAAACCGACCGGAACGCCGGGCTGCGGCTGCCGGGAAGAACGCGCCTATCGTGCGTCGAAGAAGGCGGCGCCGTCGCCGGCGCCATCGACCTGCGTGCCGAGGATCAGCCGCTGATAGGCCTGTTCCGCAGGACCATAGGTATCGCCGGCGATCTCCATCAGCTTGGCGCGATTGCGCACCACCACCCGGCCGCGCAGCCCGCGCACCGCCTGCTCCGCTTCCAACCGATGCAGTGCCTCGGTGATGCTGGAGCGACGCACGCCGAGCATCAACCGGAATTCCTCATGCGTCAGGCAGATGTCGTCGCCGCTGACCCGATCGTGATAGAGCAGGATCCAGCGCGCCATGCGACGTTCGACGGGATGAATCAGCGACGACACGATGGTGCTCGCCATCTGGACGTTGATGACGTTGACGAAGCGCAGCAACTGGTCGCGCAGCGTCGGGCTTTCCTCGATCGCCGCGAGCAGGGGCGCGCGGGCGATATGCAGGGCGGTGCATCCCTCGGCGCGCATCACCACATCGTGCGGCCAGTGCGTCTCGCCGAGCAGCAACGGCCAGCCGAACAGGCCCTCGCGCCCGACCAGCCCGACGGCAAGGCGACGGCCGTCCGAATGGGAGTCGAGCATCGCGGCTACTGCACCCTCCGGAAAACAGATCCGGTCGATCGGCGTCCCGGTGCGCGCAATCTCCTCACCGATCACGAACGACGTGCGGTGGAGATGGGGAGCGAGCAGCGCCAGATCGTCAGGATCCAGGCTGGTCAGGAAGCTGTTGCGGTACACATCGCCGGTCGCCGCCGCATGGACGCGGATCGGGTTGCCGTGCTGCTCGATCATATCTGCCGTCATCTTACCCCGATTTAGTAACCCGTATCGGCCCGGTCCATGTAGTGTTGACCTGTGCACGGTTCCGTACAGAAACCGCGATTGCTTGCGGTTTGTTGTCGAAAAGCGACCAAGATAGCTGTCGGCATGCTGCGAATAGTTCGCAGAATGGTTGGCATCCTGTCGTGGTCGGCGCGATTGCATGTCGCGGCGCAATATTGACCTAATTTACGTCGACAGACGTACGCTGCACCCCCTTCACCGTTCGGCCAAAAGGATCATGTCATGACGCAGCCTCCCGTTCGCTACGCCGACGATGTCGAGACGATTGCTGATGAGGAGCGTGACACCCATCGGCAACTCAACGACACCTTCGACGTGATCCTGGAACGCACGGCAGCGGACTATGGCCACGCGGTGCGATCCGTTCATGCCAAGGCACACGGCATTCTGAAGGGGCAGATGACGATCGACGAAGGCTTGCCGCCTGAGCTGGCACAGGGGCTTTTCGCGACGCCGGGCTCGCATGACGTGCTCCTGCGTCTGTCGACCAATGCCGGCGACCTGCTGCCCGACGTGATCAGCCTGCCGCGCGGATTGGCGATGAAAGTGCTCGGCGTCACGGGCGATCGGTTGCCGGATGCGGACGGCGACACGCAGGATTTCGTGATGGTCAACGGGCCCGTTTTCCAAGCGAAGACGGCGGAGAAGTTCCTCGGCAATCTCAAGCTGCTCGCCAAAACCACCGATCGGATCGAGACGGGCAAGACCGCGATCTCCGCAGTGCTGCGCGGCGTGCATCACGCGCTCGAGGCGGTTGGCACCAAGATCGCGGCGGTCGACTCGCTAGGCGGCGCGCCCAACGTCGATCCGCTTGGCGAGACCTATTATAGCGCGACGCCGTTCCGCTACGGCGACCATATCGCCAAGTTCAGTCTGGTACCGGTGGCGCCGGACCAGACCGCGCTGACCGGCCGGATCGTCGAGGTTGACGGGCGCGAGAACGCGATCCGCGAGGATGTGCGCGACGAGATGCGCACGCTCGACGCGACATGGGAATTCCGCGTGCAGCTCTGCCGCGACCTCGACAAGCAGCCGGTCGAGGACCCGACCACCGAGTGGAAGGAGGAAGACTCGCCCTTCCTCCGCGTCGCCACCGTGCGCGTGCCGGCACAGGACAGTTGGGATGAGGCGACGGTGCGGGCGGTCAACGAGGAGATGCGCTTCAGCGTGTGGACCGGGCTCGCCGCGCATCGCCCGCTCGGCAACATCAACCGGGCACGACGCGACACCTATCGGCACTCGGCCGACTTCCGGGCGCGCTTCAACGGTTGCCCCTATCACGAGCCGGCTGCGCAGGAGTGATCCCAGGTCTCAGCCGGGATCGGTCAGCGCCGCATGGAGCGTCTTGATCTTGGCGTTCAGGTCGATGGCGTCGGCGGGTGCCAGGCCGCTCCGCTGGAGGAGCGCCGGGCCAAGGCAGCCGGTCTCGCGCCAGCGCTGCACACCCGCCTCGGTCAGGCTGATGCGCACCTGCCGCTCGTCCCTGGTGTCGCGGGCGCGCGACACCAGGCCGACCGCCTCGAGGCGCTTGATGAGCGGCGTGATCGTGCTGGACTCGAGGCTGAGCCGCTCCGCGATCTGGCCGATCGTGCGCCCATCCTGCTCGCGGATCGCCTGCAGCACCAGAAACTGCGGATAGGTGATGCCCAACCGATCGAGCATCGGTTTATAGGCCCGGTTGATCGCGATCGTCGCGGCATAAAGCGAGAAGCAGAGCTGCTCGTCGAGGGGCAGCGGGGCGGGGGGCGGATCGACAGCCATCGCAACAGCTTACCACAAGTTGGTTATCGCGATACGTTTTTTGTTTACGCGCCGCTAAATCGCGCCTAGATAGTTATCGCGATAAGAATCCTGTGAGGAGATCAGCATGTCTATCGACGTCAAGTACAGCACCGTCGCCACCGCCACCGGGGGCCGCGACGGTCATGCGCGCAGTGACGATGGCCGTGTCGACGTGAAGCTGTCGACCCCGCGCGAGCTGGGTGGCGCGGGCGGCGAGGGGACCAATCCTGAGCAATTGTTCGCTGCCGGCTATTCGGCCTGTTTCATCGGTGCGCTGAAGGCCGCGGGCCAGCAGCTCAAGGTGAAGGTGCCGGACGACGTCGCCGTGTCGGCGAAGGTCGGTATCGGTCCGCGCCCCGCCGGCGGCTTCGGCATTACCGCCGACCTGACTGTCGACCTTCCCGGTCTCGATCGCGAGCAGGCGCAAAAGCTGGTCGAGGCCGCGCATCAGATCTGCCCCTATTCCAACGCGACGCGGGGCAATGTCGATGTGGGCCTGACGATCGCCTGATCCCGCTGACGGTGCGCTCGCGTACCGGACCTGCCGTCGGTCCCCCTCGAGGGGATCGTCGGCCGGCGGCACGGGTTATCCTGGATCAGTGCCGGATCATCCGGCCGCCGGGAGACAGCGATGACCCAGCCGAGCGAACAGACTGTCGGCGCGCGCGTGGTACGCGGCGCCTTGGCCGGAATCGTCGCGGGGGTGGCCGCCTCCTTCGCCATGGATCGCTTTCAGGCGCTGGCCGGCGCCCTTTCCGGCGACAGCGACGGATCTGACGAGGAGCCGGCGACCGCCAAGGCGGCGGATGCGATCGTCGCTCACACGGTCGGCGGCACCGTGCTGCAGCCGGACAAGCCGCTCGCCGGTCAGCTCGTCCATTATGCTCTGGGTGCGGCGCTGGGCGTCGCCTACGGCATTGCGGCGGAATTCCGGCCGGGGGTCACCGCCGGCTATGGCAGCGCCTTCGGCACCGCCACCGCGGCGCTGCTCGACGAAGGGGCAGTACCGGCCGCCGGCCTCGGCGCAGCGCCGTGGAACAGCCCGGCATCAACGCATCTATACGGTCTGTCGTCGCATCTCGTCTTCGGCGGGACCGCCGAACTGATCCGCGCGCAGGTGGCCAAGACCTTGCAACCGGCATGAACGGACAGCGTCCCGGCCGATGGCGCGGCCGCGGCGCCGGGATCAGCGCGCGGCGACCCGCCAGATCGTGTTGCCGACGTCGTCCGCGACCAACAGGCCACCGGTCTTGTCGCCGATCACCCCGACCGGCCGGCCCTGCGCCTTGCCGTCCGCGTCGAGAAAACCGGTCAGCACGTCGACCGGCTTGGCGTTGGCGGCCGGGAAGCCGCGTGCGCCGAAGGGCACGAACACCACCTTGTAGCCCGACACCGGCTTGCGGTTCCACGAGCCATGTTCGCCGACGAAGGCGCCGTGGGCGAAGCGAGCGCCGAGCGTCAGGCCGTTGGCGAAGGTCAGGCCGAGCGCCGCGACGTGCGGCCCCATCGCGAAATCGGGGCGCTTCGAATATTGCTGCAGGTCGGGATTGGCCGGCTCCACCCGGCGGTCGGGATAGCCGCCCCAATAATACCAGGGCCAGCCGAACTGGTCGCCGAATTCGACCTGGGTCAGATAGTCCGGGGCAAGGTCGCTGCCCAGCATGTCGCGCTCGTTGACCACCGTCCACAGCTGGCCGTTATCGGGATTGATCGCCATCCCCTGCGGATTGCGCAGGCCGGAGGCGTAGATGCGGAAGGTCTTTTCCTTCGGCCAGACCTGCAGGATGTTGGCGCGGAACTTCTCCGCCGCCAGCCCCTCGTCGGCGATGTTGGTCGCCGATCCGACGCCGACGAACAATGTGCGGCCGTCGGGCGCGGGGATCAGCGTGCGCGCCCAGTGATTGCCGCCGCCGTTCAGCTTGACCACCAGCTCCGGCTTGGCGGTGATCTGCGTCGCGCCGTCCTGATAGGGCACGCGGACGACCGCATCGGTGTTGGCGACGTAGAGCTGCCCTTCGAACAGCGCCATGCCCGTCGGCGAATTGAGACCGGTCAGGAAGACATGGCGTTCCTCGGCGACGCCGTCGCCATTGGCGTCGCGGAGCAGCGTGATGCGGTTCGCCGACGGCACGCCGGCGCCGGCCTTGCCCATCAGATGGCGCATCACGAAGCCCTGGATGCCACCGCCGTCGCGCGGCGGGCTGTTGCTCTCGGCGACCAGCACGTCGCCATTGGGCAGACGATACAGCCAGCGCGGGTGATCGAGCCCGGTCGCGAAGGCCTTCACCGCCAGACCCGGCGCCGCAACCGGCGTCTTGCCATTCTGCCAGCCGATCGCGTCGGCGACCTTGACCGTCGGGATCGTCTGGTCGCGCGGATCGGTGATCTGCGGCGTCTTGCCGGTCACCCGCTCGAACGGCACGCGCGCGGTGTCGGGCCAAGCCAGCCAGGCGATCACGGCGATGCCGATGGCGGCGATGATGCCGAGCAGGCGGAGGGTGTGCTTCATGCCGCCACGCTAGGCGAGCCGCCGGATCGAGACAATGGCCGGCGGCGTACCCCCCCCGAAAGGGAGGGGCAGGCCGCGTCAGAAGCGGACGCCGATCGTCCCCTGCACGGTGCGGCGGTTGCCGTACCAGCACCAATTATAATTGGCGAAGCAGCTGGTCAGATATTGCCGGTCGAACACATTGGTCGCGTTGACCGAGAGGCTCAGCCCCTTCAGCGTCGGCAGGGCATGTTCCAGGTCGTAGCGGATCAGCGCGTCATAGACGGTGTATCCCGGCGTATCGCGCGCGATCCCGTCATAGGCCGAGACGCCGGCATAGCTGCTGTCGACGTGGCGCACCGCGCCGCCCAGGGTCAGCCCCTTGAGCGCGCCGCCGGCCGGCGACCATTCGAGATTGGCCGAGGCACCGCCACGGCCGACCGTCTCCAGCCGCCGCCCGACCCGCGACGGGTCGTCCGCGTCGGCGGTGACCTTGACGCTCTGCCGGCTGAACGCCGCGCGCAACGCGAAGCCGTGCGGCAGCGGCGCATAGCCTTCGAATTCGACGCCGGTCGAGCGCACCCGGCCGGTCTGGCGCGACACGGTGAAGTCGGGGGTGGAGGTGAGCACGTTGGTCTGGTCGATGCGGAACCAGGCGCCTGACAGCAGGATCGGCGTGCCCGGCACGGTGAATTTGGCGCCCGCCTCGATCTGCTTGCCGAGCGACGGATCGGCGATGCCAAGCGTGCCGTCGGCGCGTCGCACCGTCGAACCCTGCGGCTCGAACGAGGTCGCGTAGCTCACATAGGGGGCGAGGCCAAAGGGCAAGGTGTAGAGCGCGCCGGCGCGCCAGGTGAACTGGCGGTCGTCCTTGGCGCCGAGCCCCGCCTGTTCGGCATGCGCCCAGTCGTGGCGGCCGCTGAGCACGACGCGCAACGCGCCGAGCGCGAGCTGGTCCTGCGCATAGACGCCCTGCTGGCGCTGGCGGACCAGATAGTTGCCGCCAAAGGCATCCGGCACCGCGGCCGGCGTCTGCGGCACGGTCGCGGTGCCGTAGACCGGTGCATAGACGTCGAGCGACGGCGCCGAACCGAAGGCGAAATCCTCCGTCGAATGCGCAACCTGGCGGTCGACGCCGAACAGCAGATTGTGGGTCAGCGAACCGGTGGCGACGCGGCCGGTCAGCTGAGTGTCATAGGTCCAATTGTCGAGTTGCTCGTCGGTCGCATAGGAGGCGCGGGCAAAGCGCCGCAGCGTCGCATCGTCAGGGGCGCCGCTGACGTAGATCAGGCCAAGCTTGGCGGTGACATGCTGGTAGCGGCCCGACGACCGCAATGCCCAGCCATTGCCGAAATCGTGGCGGAAGATGTAGGTCAGCGCCGCCTGCTCGCGCTGGAAGCGGTTGCCCGCCTCGCCGCCGTCGAAGTCGGTCGGCAACCGCCCGTTGGGATTGGCGATCAAGGTGCCAAGCGCCGGGAACACGCCATAGGTGCCGTTGTAGGGATCGTGCGAATAGGCGCCGAGCAGAGTGAAACTGGTCGACGTCCCGGCCCCCGCGGTGACCGCCGCCGACACGGTCTGCCGCTCGCGCTTGCCGAACCTCTGCTGGGTCGAGGCACCATTGGCACTGCCGTACAGACGCCACAGCACGTCCCCGCCCGCACGGCCGCCGACATCGGCGTCGACGCGATACAGGTCGTAGGTGCCGTAGGTGCCGGTGATCGCGCCATAGAGGTCGGCGTCGATCGGCAGCTTGCTGGTCTGCGCGACAAGGCCGCCCGGGCTCGACTGGCCGTAGAGCACCGAGGCCGGCCCCTTGACCACCTCGACGCGGTCGAGCCGCGACACGTCGGCCTGCGGCACCGCATAGCCGGTCGGGCTCTGGAACAGCTTCAACCCGTCGAGAAAAACGGGGGCGTCGAAACCGCGCAGCTTGAACTGGTCATAGACCTCCGCGCTGGCGCCGCGCGTCTCGGGCGTGACGCCGGCGACGAAACGCAGCGCCTGGTTGAGGTTCTGCAGGCCGAGTTCGGCGATATCCTCGCCGGTGATCAGGCTGATCGACTGTGGCGTCTCGGCGATCGGCGTCGCGCTCTTGGTGCCGGACGACACCTCTTCGCGGTCCTGCTGGCCGGTGACGACGATGTCGGCACGCTCGCTTTCCGGGCTGCGCTGGGTCTGCGCCTGTGCCGCGCCGGCGAGGATGGTGGTGCCGCAGAGCAGCACCGCGACGTACCGAGACAATGACATACTGATTCCCTTTCGGGAGCCGCGCTAGTGATATTGAGAGCAACTATCAATAGCGTTCTGTCGTCACGGTCTTGTCACAGCAGGTAATGGCTGTCCGGCAGGCGCGTGTCCGCTTTCGAAGAAAGGGGTGACCAAGAGATGCGGCATGGCGAGCGCGGCGATGCCCGCGAACAGCGCCGTGATGCCGCTGGGATCATTGTGCAGCAGGAACGCGGCGACCACCGCCACCGACGCCGCCGCGGCGAACAGGATTGGTGCGGTGGCGCGCAGATAGGCGCGGTTGCTCCGACAGCCGATCATCCGGCGACGGATTGCCGTCTGCGGCAGGGCGTGGAGGATCAGGAAGCCGACAGCGAAACCGACCAGCGGCGGCAGCACCAGCAGCGCGACCGTACCGACGAGCAGCCGCGTCTGGCGCCGCTGCAGGCCGAGGATCAGCAGATAGGCCGCAGCCGCGCCGCCTGCCGCGGCCATCGCGACCGCGGCGGTGAACGGCACACCCGCCTCGCCAGCTGCGCGCTGCAGCAGCGCGTGCAGGGCTGTGACATGCAGCGTGGCGGGCGTCGTGACCAGGCTGACGCCGCGGGCGATCCGCTCCATCGCACTTCCCTGCGGTGCGTCCTCCATGGCGAAATGGATGGCGGAGGCGAGCAGGAAGAGCGGCAGCGCCACCGCGGGGTCGACGATCCACCAGCCGAGGCAGAGCAGCGACACCGCGGCATAGGCGACGAGGAACAGCGGACGGCGGCCCGGCGCGACGATGGCGAGATCGCTGGCGCCATGCGCCATGCCGATCGCGCCGATCGCCACGACCGCGAAGCCGAGCTGAACCGGCAGCGGGCCGACGGCCGCCGCCACCGCCGCCGCTGCCAGCACGCTCCAGCCGAGAGCCGGAGCGCGGACGGTCACGCGCCGTAGCCGCGGTCGTCGCGATGTTCGGCCAGCGCCTTGTCGAGATTGGCGGCGGCGTAGAAGGCGTAGGCCACCTTGGCGACGACATCCATGACCAGGATCGCCCAGACCGACGCCGGGTCGCTGATCATCTTCAGCCCCTCCGGCCCGACCGCGAAGACGATCGGGTACAGGAACCAGATCACGGTCAGGAAGGTGACGTTCTTGCTATAAGCGGTACCGATCGCCGAGCCGCGGCTGCTGGCGATCGTCTTCAGCGGGCCCCACAGCAGGTAGAGGACGCCGAGGAAGGCGGCGCACGACCAGGCGAACCAGATCCATTTGACCAGCGGCACCTGGACCAGCGACGAGATCAGGCCGGTGACGATCATCAGCACGTCGAGCGTGATGATGGCGGTGAGATGGCCGCCGACCTCGCCGGTCCGTCCACGCTCGTGAAAGGCGACCAGCACCAGCCCGGCCAGCAGGATCGGCGTCGTCACCGACCAGTCGAGATAGCGGGCGACATAGGTGACCGACCCCTCGCCGGTGAACAAAGTGCCGATGCCGAACGCCATCGCCAGATAGGCCGTCGCGGCGATGAACGGCACGGTGGCGTGCAGCAGCGTATGATGCCCCGACGGGTGCGTCTTCTTGCCCGTGGCGTAGATCGCGAGCGATCCCAGCGACATGACGGTGAAGCCGACGAGAAAGGCAGTCTGATCCATGGGCCGAACCCTTCACGACTAGGCGGGCGGCCCGATTGCCGTCCTCGACCGCCTAACGTGGATTGTTATCTTTTGTGTCCCGCTCCGACGCGCCGGCTACAAAAAGGCCGCCTGCCGTCGCGATGGCTGGCGCTGTCCTACAACGTTCGCCGCTGCTAGAACTGCAGTCGGCGGACCGCCCGCCGCGCTGCTTCTCATCGTCGATGACGTCACGTCGGACTTCGCCAGGACCGACCGTCGGAATGTCGTCAGGCAGAGTCATGCTGCCGGCGGCCCTGACACAGGTGCGACTTTTGCGACTTTCCGATCCGCACCGGTTTCAGCACAGGTAGAATGCCTGCGACCTTTGCGACCTTCCAGTCTGGTCGGCGTCCGCAATCGATGCGTTGGGTGCGACCTTCGTGACTTTCCGATACCTCGCTTCCAAAGCGGCCTTGCGCAAAAAGGCCGCCGGCATCGCTGCCGACGGCCCTTGCGCTCGCCCCATCGGGAAGGGGAGGGAGGGGCGAGACGATCCCGCCGCCGGGGACGAACCCCGGCGAACGGTGATCAGACAGTCAGGTCGTAGCGGTCGGCCATCATCACCTTGGTCCAGGCCTGCACGAAATGCCGGACGAACATGTCCTGCGCATCGTCACAGGCATAGACTTCGGCGATCGCGCGCAGCTGCGAATTGGAGCCGAACACCAAGTCGGTGCGCGAGGCGGTCCACTTCTGCTCGTGCGTGTGGCGATCGGTGCCGACAAACTCCTCGTCGCTCTCGTCGCTGACCTGCTTCCACGCCGTGCCCATGTCGAGCAGATTGACGAAGAAGTCGTTGGTCAGCTGGCCGGGACGCGTGGTGAAGACACCATGCTGCGCCGCTTTGGGATGATTGGCGCCGAGCACGCGGAGCCCCGCGACCAGCACCGCCATCTCCGGCGCCGACAGGCCGAGCAATTGCGCCCGGTCGATCATCAGCTCCTCGGTCGGCACGTTGAACTTGACCTGCAGATAGTTGCGGAAGGCGTCCGCCTTCGGCTCCAGCACGTCGAAGCTCGCCGCGTCGGTCTGCTCCTCGCTCGCGTCGGTGCGGCCGGGGGTGAAGGGCACCTCGATCGCGTGCCCCGCCGCCTTGGCCGCCGCCTCGATGCCGACCGTGCCACCCAGCACGATCAGATCGGCGATCGACACCTTCTTGGCGCCCTTTCCGTCAAAGTCCGCCTTGATGCCCTCGTAAACGCCCAGCACCTTGGCAAGCTGCTCGGGCTGGTTGACCTCCCAGTCCTTCTGCGGGGCAAGGCGGATGCGCGCGCCGTTGGCGCCGCCGCGATGGTCCGACCCGCGCCACGTCGCGGCTGAGGCCCAGGCGGTGGTGACCAGTTCCGCGGTCGACAGCCCCGAATTGGCGATCGCCGTCTTCAGCTCGGCGATGTCGCCCGCCTCGATCTGCGGATAGTCGGCAACCGGGATCGGATCCTGCCAGATCAGCTCTTCCTGCGGCACTTCCGGACCGATCAGACGGATCTTCGGGCCCATGTCGCGGTGGGTCAGCTTGAACCACGCACGGGCCCAGACATCGGCGAAATACGCCGGGTCGGCACGGAACTTCTGGCAGATGGCATTATAGGCCGGGTCGACCTTCAGCGCCATGTCGGCGGTCGACATCATCGTCGGCACCTTCTTGCCCGCGGTATGCGCGGCCGGGGCGAGCGTATCCTCCGGATTGCCGACCGGCTGCCACTGATGCGCGCCGGCGGGGCTCTTCACCAGCTCGTATTCATGGTCGAACAGCATGTCGAAATAGGTCATGTCCCAGGTCGTCGGGGTCGGCGTCCAGGCGCCTTCCAGACCGCTGGTGATCGTGTGATCGCCCATGCCGCTCTCATGCGTCGACGCCCAGCCGAGGCCCTGGCTGGCGATGTCGGCACCCTCCGGCTCCTTGCCGACGTGGCTCGGGTCACCCGCGCCATGCGCCTTGCCGAAGGTGTGGCCGCCGGCGGTCAGCGCGACGGTCTCCTCGTCGTTCATGCCCATCCGCGCGAAGGTCTCGCGCATGTCGCGCGCAGAACCCTGCGGCATCGGGCAGCCGCCCGGCCCTTCCGGATTGACGTAGATCAGGCCGTGCTGGATCGCGGCGAGCGGGCTTTCCAGCGCGAGGCCGGCTTCCTCGTCGATGCGGGTCTGGCCGAGCCATTCCTCCTCGGTGCCCCAATAGACGTCCTTCTCGGGCTCGAACACGTCCTCGCGGCCGCCGGAGAAGCCGAAGGTCGGCCCGCCCATCGACTCGATCGCGACATTGCCGGCGAGGATGAACAGGTCCGCCCAGCTGAGCTTGCGGCCGTATTTCTGCTTGATCGGCCACAGCAGGCGGCGCGCCTTGTCGAGGTTGCCGTTGTCCGGCCACGAGTTGAGCGGGGCGAAGCGCTGCTGGCCGGCCGACGATCCGCCGCGGCCGTCGCCGGTGCGATAGGTGCCGGCGCTGTGCCAGGCCATGCGGATGAAGAATGGGCCGTAATGCCCGTAATCGGCGGGCCACCACGGCTGGCTGTCGGTCATCAGCGCGGTCAGGTCGGCCTTCAGCTGATCATAGTCGAGCGTCAGGAATTCCGAGCGATAGTCGAAGTCGTCGCCCATCGGATTGCCGCTGACGCCCTTCTGATGAAGGATGTCGACGGACAGCGCTTCCGGCCACCAGTCCTTGGCGGTCTGGCCGAGCAGGCGGCGCATGGCGGCAGGCTGCTTCTTGGGATCGTTGATCGGGCTGCCTTCGGTGATCGCGTCCATCTGCATCTCTCCTCGAATCGGTCCTGGCCGCGGCGGGCTGACGCGCGGTCAACGTGCGGCGCGGCGACGATGTTGCTGCTGGTAGCGCAGCTCGACTGATCGGAAAAACGCTTAATCGCGAAAGTAGTGATCGGCTGAAGCGATTACCGCTTGCCCTGCAACCGGGCCGCATCGACCTGCCCACGCAGCGCCTCGGCGTTGCTCTGCAGAAAGGCCCGCTCGGAGTCGGACAGGCCGTCCCGCGCATGGATGTCGGCGCGCGCGTCGATGCCGGCGGCCTTGCCGCGCAGCACGCTCGCCACGCGCCGGGTCAGCTGACCGCTGCGCCGGCCCGCGCGGATGCTGTCGCGGATCGCCCCGGTGTCGCGGGCGAGCGAATTGGGGTCGATCCGCGGGCCGGAGGGGATCGGCGTGATCGAGCTCCAGGACTGCGCTGCCGCCGGCACAGGGAGCAGCACGGCGGCGGTCAGGAGGGCGCGAAGGGCGGCAGGATACATGATCGGCTCCCGGGCGACGGTAGACGAGTCGGCATCCTGCGCAGGGCGGCTGAACCGGCGGTGACCGCCGCTGGGGGGTCAGGCGTCGTCGGGCGTCGGCACCGGCGGGTGCAGGCGCAGACGGTGGATACGGCGCTCGTCCGCGTCGAGCACCTCGAGCTTCCAGCCGCTCGGATGGTCGAGGCATTGGCCGACGTGCGGCACATGGCCGGCGAGCACCGCCGCGAGCCCGCCGACGGTGTCGACGTCGCTCTCCGCCTCGCCGAGCCGCGCGTCGATTAGTTCGGCGACGTCCTCCAATTCGGCGCGGGCATCGACGTCCCAGGCGCCGCCGTCGATCGGCACCAGCAGCTGTTCCGGCGCCTCGTCATGCTCGTCGGCGATATCACCGACGATCTCCTCGATCAGATCCTCGATCGTGACGAGGCCTTCGGTGCCCGAATATTCGTCGAGCACGACGGCGAGGTGGACATGGCTGGCGCGCATGTCGGCGAGCAGGTCGAGCGTCCCGCGCGACATCGGCACGTAGAGCGGCTGGCGGATCAGCGCCGCGATTCCTTCCGGGCGGGGGGCGCCGGTGGCGAGGATGTTGAACACGTCCTTGATGTGGACCATGCCGATGATCGTATCGAGCTCGCCGCGATAGACGGGCAGGCGGCTGTGGCCAGCCTCGGCGAAAATCTCGACCAGATGGTCGAACGTTGTCTGTTCCTCGACCGCGATGATGTCGGCCCGCGGCACGCCGACGTCGCCCGCGTCGCGTTCGCCGAAGTGGAGCAGGTTGCGGACCATCTGCCGCTCGAGCGGCGTCAGGTCGCCTTTGACGTCGGGAGTGGGATCGCCCTCGTGCCGGTCGATCGCCTCTTCGAGCTGAGCGCGGAGCGATTCCTCGACACGGCCGCCCGACATGAATCCCTTCAGCACCCGCCACAGGCTGCTGTCCTGCTGGTCGCCGCCGTGCGCGGCGCTACTTCGGTCCTCGGCCATCAGTGTTCGTGTCAGTCCTCTTGGATCAGATAGGGGTCGGCGATGCCGAGCGTGGCGAGCGCCTGCCGCTCGATCTCCTCCATGCCCTCCGCCTCGTCGTCCTCAATATGGTCGTAGCCTAGCAGATGCAGGACGCCGTGCACCATCAAATGGGTGGCATGATCGGCGACGCCGATGCCGCGTTCGGCGGCTTCGGCGGCGCAGACGCCGTGCGCGAGGACGATGTCGCCGAGCAGAACTTCCCCATCGTCCGAATTCTGGCTGACCGTGTCGATCAGGTCCGGCTGAACCATCGGGAAGGAGAGGACGTTGGTCGGTTTATCCTTGTGCCGGTACTGGCGGTTGAGGCCGTGCACCTCGTCATCCGACGTCAGGCGTAGCGAGATTTCGACCACCGCGGGGGTGGCGAGCAGTTCGCCATGCGGCGTCCGCTCGATCGCGGCGCGGGCGGCGCGGGTGGCGATCGCCTCCCAGTCGCCCTCGGGCCAGGGCTGTTCGCGGGTCAGTTCGATCTGCAGCATCAGGATTGGACGCCTTCATACGCTTCGACGATCCGGCCGACGATCGGGTGGCGGACGACGTCGGCAGCGGTGAAGCGGCACATCGAGATGCCCTCCACGCCTTCCAGCCGATAGGTGGCGTCGGCCAGTCCACTCGCCGCGACGCCGCCGGGCAGATCGGTCTGATTGGGATCGCCGCAGATCACCATCCGGCTGTTCTGGCCGAAGCGGGTGAGGAACATCTTCATCTGCGCCGGGGTGGTGTTCTGCGCCTCGTCGAGGATGACGAAGGCATCCGCCAGCGTGCGGCCGCGCATAAAGGCGATCGGCGCGATCTCGATCTCACCGCTGGCGATGCGGCGCTCGACCTGCTCGGCGGGCAGGCAGTCGTGCAGCGCATCGTAGAGCGGGCGGAGATAGGGGTCGACCTTCTCCTTCATGTCGCCGGGCAGGAAGCCGAGCTTCTCGCCCGCTTCCACCGCAGGGCGCGACAGGATCAGCCGCTGGACCGAGCCGGTGATCAGCTGCGCCACCGCCTGGGCGACGGCGATATAGGTCTTGCCGGTGCCCGCCGGCCCGAGCGCGAAGATCATGTCGTGGCTGGTCAGCTCGCGCATGTAATGCGCCTGGGCGGGGGTGCGCGGGACGATCGTCTTCTTGCGGGTGCGGATCATCACCGAGGGCAGGGCGCCGCGTTCGGCGCTGACGATGCCGTCCAGTGTCGGTTCCGCGGCCATGGCGATCGAGGCGTCGACGAGGCCGGTGTCGACCTCCTCGCCGCGCTGGATGCGCTGGTAGAGGTCGTTCAGCACGTCGCGGGCAAGCGCGACCTGCTCCGCCGTCCCCTCCAGCCCGACGCGATTGCCGCGGGCGGTGATGTAGACGCCGAGCCGGTTCTCGAGTGCGACGAGGTGCTGGTCGTACTGCCCGAACAGGGCGCTGAGCGATTGGGGCTTGTCGAACAGGAGCTCAACCCGGCTGCGTTCACCGGACTGGGCGGGGACAGGCTTGCGGCTCATGCGGTCCTTTCGAGTCGGAAGTTCACAAAGTTCGCGCATAGCGACGCTTCATGACAGACGATCCAATGTGGGTTTGAAAACCCGCGAGCGCCAGTCTGACAGCCGAATTCCTTGTAGGACAGCCCCCGAATCGCTCAGGCGGCGCGCGCGACCCGTTCCACCCCGGTCAGCGAATTGGGGCCGGCGGCGGTCAGCGTCACGTCGAGCAAATCGCCGATCGCCGCATCGGTGATCAGATGCACCGATTGCAGCCACGGCGACTTGCCGAGCACCTGCCCAGGCAGCTTGCCGCGGCGTTCGACCAGCACCTGGCAGTCGCGGCCGACGCTGGCGGCGTTGAACGCATGCTGGTCGCGGTTGAGCGCCGCCTGCAGCCGCTGCAGCCGTTCGTCCATTACCGCCGCCGGCACCTCGTCGGCCATGGTCGCCGCGGGCGTGCCCGGCCGCGGGCTGTATTTGAACGAGAAGGCCTGGGCGTAACCGACCGCATCGACCAGCGCGAGCGTCTCGGCGAATTCGGCCTCCGTCTCGCCGGGGAAGCCGACGATGAAGTCGCCGGACAAGGCGATGTCGGGGCGTACGGCGCGGACGCGATCAAGCAGGCGCAGGTAGGAATCGCGATCATGGCTGCGGTTCATCGCCTTGAGCACGCGGTCGCTGCCCGATTGTACCGGCAGGTGGAGGAACGGCATCAGGCTTTCGACGTCGCGGTGCGCGTCGATCAGGCCCTGGGTCATGTCGTTGGGGTGACTGGTCGTGTAGCGGATGCGGGCGAGGCCGGGGATGCGGTCGAGCGCGCGGATCAGGCTGCCGAGGTCGTGGCCGCCGCCGCTCCAGGCGTTGACGTTCTGGCCGAGCAGCGTGATCTCGCGCGCGCCGGCGTCGATCAGCGCCTTCGCCTCGTCGACAATCGCCGCGAACGGCCGGCTGACCTCCGCCCCGCGGGTGTAGGGAACGACGCAATAGGTGCAGAATTTGTCGCAGCCTTCCTGCACGGTGAGGAAGGCGCTGGCGCCGACCCGGCGGCGCGCGGGCAAGGCGCCGAACTTCGACAGCAACGGCATGTCCGTGTCGAGCGCGGGGGCGCCCGCCGCCGCTTTGGCGACCAGATCGGGCAGCTTGTGATAGGCCTGCGGCCCGACGACGACGTCGACCTTGGCGCGGCGGACGATCTCGTCGCCCTCCGCCTGCGCGACGCAGCCGGCGACCGCGATCATCGGCGCGCGGCCCTGCTCGCCCGCGACCTTCCGCAGGCGGCCGATGTCCGAATAGACCTTCTCGGTCGCCTTCTCGCGAATGTGGCAGGTGTTGAGCACGACGAGGTCGGCGGCCGCCGCATCGTCGGTGGCGACCATCCCGTCGGCCGCCATCAGCTCGGTCATCCGCTCTCCGTCATAGACGTTCATCTGGCAGCCGAAGGACTTGACGTGGAAGGTCTTTGGGGCAGTCTTCATGGCGGGCCGCATAGCGGTTTCGCGGCGGTTTCGCCAGCCGGCCGCCCGCAGCGCGAGACTGCGGCGGGTGGAAACAACGGAGAGGGGAAGGGTTGTCCGATGCCGATACCAGGAGACGATCATGCCCGTGCCCCCCGAGGAGACCAGCCAAGCCGGCCGGCGGATTGCGATCATCTGCGCGATCGTCGGCGTGCTGATCGTGGTGATCTACGTCGGCAACATCATCGCACAGAGCAAGGAGGTGCAGCAGCAGCGGGAGATGTCGCACGGCACGCGGCAATAGTTCGCACCGCCCGGCGCGGCGGGTCGCTGGCCGCCCTGTCGCTGATGCTGTGCCAGACCCCGGTGGCGTGGGCGCAGGACGATCACGAACGCCGCCCGCCGCGGCGGACGCGGATCACCCTGGGGCCGGAACTGGTCCCCGCCTATCCCGGCGCGAAGCGTGCGCGCCTGTCGCCGCTGATCGACGTGTCGCGGGCGAAGGGCGACGACCCCTTCACCTTCGAGGCGGCCGACGAAAGCGCCGGTTTCGCGATCTGGCAGCGCGACGGCTTCGCGATCGGGCCGGCGCTGGCGGTGCAGGGGCGGCGGCTGGCGAGCGACACCGACGGGCTGTTGCCCCGCATCGGCCGCACGATCGAACTGGGCGGATCGCTGCAATATGCGGTCGGCCCGGCATTCCGCCTGCGCGGCGAGATCCGGCAGGGGCTGGGGGGCCATCGCGGCCTGGTCGCCAATCTCGGGGCCGATTACGTCGCCCGGCGGGGCGATGACTGGCTGGTGTCGATCGGGCCGCGAGTGACCGTGTCGAACGCGCGCTACGACAAAGCCTATTTCGGTATCACGGCGGTGGAGGCGACACGCGCCGGGCTCAGCCCCTATCGATCGGCGGGCGGGGTGCAGGCGGTCGGCGCGACCGCAGGGCTGGTGCGATCGCTGGGCGGCCGCTGGGGCGTCTATGCCTATGCCCGCTATGACCGGCTGGTCGGGGATGCCGCGGCGTCGCCGGTGGTGCGCCGGTGGGGATCGCGCGATCAGCCGTCCGGCGGCATCGGCCTCAGCTACACCTTCGGCCGACGCTGAACGCGGCGCCTCCGGATCGGCGTATCACGCGGATCAGGCGGCGATATCGGCGGCCTCGGGCTGCATCAGCCAGGCTTCCGCCTCCGCCGGATCGAGGAAGAAGCGGGCGCCGCGGCCCTCCGCCGCACGCACGATCTGCTTGCGGGCCAGCGAGGCGCCGACGACGAAGGCGATGCGGCGCGAGCGGGTCGCCGGCGCGCCCAGCACTGCCTGGAAGCGCGCGACGATGTCCTGACTTTGGATCGCCATGTGGCGGATGTCGACCAGCGTCACATGCTGGTTCGGCGCGCAGGTGATGCGGCGATGCGCCAGATCGCGCGCCGCGACGAAGCGCGCGACGTCCTGAGGCTCGAAGAAGCCGGCCATGACGATGCGGACGAGGGCGCGTCCGGGATCCACGGTGATGTCGAACGTTGCGTGCATTTGTAGGGCTTTAGCCGGGCGAATCTTGCGAGATGGTAAAGCCGGGCAGCAATGGACCGGTAAGGCCGTTTGACCGGTGCGGCGCGTCGGCCTTTGGGAGGTGAGAAGACTGTCTGCTTCTATGCTACGGGACTGCTCGGCATTCCGCTCATCATGCTAGACGGTGCGACTTAAGCGTTGGCTGAGCCGTTCGTTTCCGATATCCATGCAGTATACGTACCTCAAGAGTGGAGTCGCGAAATGTTAATGATGCTAGCGCTCCTCATTCAGACATCACCCGTCATTGTTACTGCGCCTGTCGCCAACGAGGATAGTTTCTGCCGGGGTTTGCAACGCCAAGCTCTTCTTGCCAACAAGCTCGGTCCTCAGCGTTTAAGTGCGTCGACTACGCTAGTTAATATAAGCGTGGATTGCCGCCAACGCAGGCTCACTTATATCAAGACTATGGCGGTGCCATACGCCTCTCTTTCATTATCGGCGAAGCGAGGGCTTGAGTCGGCGTGGGATAGTGAGTTCTGCGGTTCGTCGCAATTTGCATCCATGGCCAAGTTAGGGTGGCTGTATAGGGAAAATGTATCGTTGATAGATGGCAAGGCGATGAGCTTTGACGCACAATGCCGGCGCACACCATGATAGCCCTGAACGCGTGGACGTATCGTAGCATGATCTTCCAAACGTCGAGCACGGATTCCTTGTGATCTTTGGACGTCAGTTGCCGCTTGTGATCAGTGCAGCAATGTGGTCGCGCATCCGATCCCGCTTTAGGGAAGCATAGCGTTGATCGCGGTCTCGAATGTCATCGTCGTCGATCCAATGACTCAGCTCCTCCCACGCGTTCTTCTCGGCGCGATCAAGCGCGAAGGGATTGGGGATCGCGGCGTCAAGTTCGGCTTGGCCTACGTCCCCACCGCCAGTCACACGATGAAGAGCTTCAAGAAGGAAGGTTCGGACGGCCGTCATTCTGTGACTTCGCCTCTCTGCTGAAATGTCCGCAATTCGGCGGTAGCGAAAGTTCGATTCTTGCCAGTCAATTTATATGCTGAATGCGTCTCTAGCCAGTGAGGGCTTTAAGCTACTGACGTCGGCCCATGAACCTTGAGTTTGGACCTTACGCGCAATCCATGATTTATAAGCTTGCTGCGGTGGGCTCACGACGATCCGCGGGCGGAGGAGACGTTTGATGAAAGCGATTGTCAAAGCCTTGTGCATAGTGGGTCTTGTGGCAGGAGGGGCGACTTCGGCCCTCGCTGGCACGACTTATTTCGAGAACCCGCAGGCCTATGGCATGCGGCAATACCTTGATGACCAATTGTATCGCTACAATGGCTCCTTGAGGTCGCGCTGCCTGGCGGAGGAGCGTGTCGGTCGCCTCACAACCACATGTCAGCAATACAAGCGCGATCTCAACCGCCTCCTTCGCGATCAGATCAGGCGCGAGGCCGGCCTCTGACTGCTCGAGTTGCTGCCGCCGTCCGAGACCTGCTGCCGGTTGATCACCGCCGGAGATCTGCTGTCGCCGTGTCCGTGTCGCTTCCGCCGCGACCGGTTGATGGCGGTCGGAGCGCCGGTCAGCCGTGCGGCTGGCCGGCGACCTGCTGCCAGGCCTGGGCGGCGATCGCCTTGCGGCCGGCATATTGGGCCGGGTCGAAGGGGGCGAGGCAGGTGAGCGTGACGGTGAAGGTGCCGCGGCGGCGCAGGACGCGGAGCGCGTGCGCCTGGCCAGGCTCGTCGCCGACCCAGGCGAGGTCGGGGGCGTCATAGCCGACGCGGATCGGCTGGACGCGGACGCCGGGCGGCGGCGGGTCGAGTGCGGCGAGCAGCGACGCCTTGAACGGCAGGACTTTGCTGCCGTCGCCGGTCGTGCCTTCCGGAAAGATCGTCACCGGCCAGCCGTGGGTGACTTCCGCGCGCAGCCGTGCGATCTGCGCCGTGACGCCCAGTCGATCCTCGCGCGACACGAAGATGGTGTGGTTGAGCGTGCACAGCCAGCCGATCAGCGGCACGCGCGCCAGCTCGCCCTTGGCGACGAAGGCGCTGCCGGTGGCGCCGGCAATGGCGAGGATGTCGATCCAGCTGAGGTGGTTGGCGAGCAGCACGGCGTCGCGGCTCAAGGGTTGGCCGACGACACGGACACGGGCACCGACGATGCGGGCGACGCGGCCGAGGAACCGGCGCGGCCAGGGCGAGGGCAGGCGCACCAGCCGCCACAGACCATGCAGCACCAGCGCCAGCAGCAGCGCCGCGACCAGAGCGGCGAGGCGCATGGCGAGACGCAATGTGGCGGCCATGCGGTCAGGCCCTGGCGGGACGGACGGGGCGGAACGGACGGGGCGGGGCGCACCGCCGGCTGGTTTGGCCGCCCCGGTCACCCGCGTCAGTTCTTGCGATCGAGGCTGACGCCGTACAATTCCATGCGGTGGTCGACGAGGCGGAAGCCGAGCCGTTCGGCGATCGCCTTCTGCAATTGCTCGACCTCCGGATCGACGAACTCGATGACCCGGCCGGTCTCGACGTCGATCAGATGGTCGTGGTGCGCTTCCGGCGACGGTTCGTAGCGGGCGCGGCCGTCGCCGAAATCGTGGCGATCAAGGATGCCCGCCTCTTCGAACAGGCGGACGGTGCGGTAGACGGTGGCGATCGAGATGCCGGGATCGATCGCGGAAGCGCGCTCATAGACCTTCTCGACGTCGGGATGGTCCTCCGCCTCCGAGAGGACGCGCGCGATGACGCGGCGCTGTTCGGTGATGCGCAGGCCCTTCTGGGCGCAGAGGGCTTCGAGATCGATCTTGCGAGGCATGCGCCATATGTAATGCGAAGCGCTTGTTGCGAAAAGCGCTACCGACTCGCAAAAAGACTGGAAGCCTGCCTTTCTGCAGGGGGGGCGGGAGGGGGCACTATCCGATCCCCTCCCGCCTGTGTCATTTCGCCGGCTTCTTTCGTGGCAGCACCGCCATCGTCCAGTCCTTGTCCGGCACCAGATATTTCGCCGCGGTCTGCTGCAGCGAGGCCGGGGTGACGGCGCCGAAGTCGCGGCCGATGCGGCGGGTCGCCTCGAAGCGGGTCGGGTCGGTGGTGCCGCCCGACAGTTCGCGCAGCCAGAACAGGCTGCTGGTAGCGGCCCGCTGGTAAAGCTGCTGCAGCGGTCCCTTGACGCGGGCGAGCTCGTCGTCGCTGACCGGATGGGCGGCGAGATCGGCGGCGATCTCGCGGGCGAGGCGGAAGAACAACGGCACGTTGCTGGGCGCGACCTGGCTCATCGCCATCAACCGGCCGCCGCCCGGCAGCCCCTTCGGCCAGGTGCTGGCGACGCCGGGGCTGTAGCTGGCACCGGCGGCCTGGCGCATCTTCTCGAACAGCCGGTCGCTGAACACCTGCGCCAGCACCTCCAGCTGGCGCGCGGTGGCGCTGTCCGCCATTCCGGCGCCGGTCGGCCAGGCGATCACCGCCGCCGCCTGCGTGTCGGGGCCGTCGTGCAGCCGGGTGACCGGCGTCGCGACATGGGCGGGGAAGCGGACCGGCGGCGCCGCCGCATTGGCGGCGGCGCGCGGCGGCAGCGCGCCGAAGCTCTTTGCCACCGCCGCGATCGCGGCATCGGCGTCGACCTGGCCGAAGACGTCGACCTCGATCGGGCCGCTGGCCAGCAGCGGCGCCCAGAAGGCCTTGAACGCGGCCGGGGTGAGCGCGTTGATCGCCTTCGCATCCGGCGTCCGCCAGCGCGGATCATTGTCGTGCAGCAAGCCTTCGAGGTCGCGCGACAGCACGCCGTCCGCCGACGACTGATAGCCGGGGATGGCGGTCAGCGCCGCCTGTTTGGCGCGCAGCACCGGGGCGGCATCCCAGCGCGGTGCGGCAAGCTTGCTGGCGATCAGCCGCAACTCGTCGGCGTAATCGTTCGGGCTGGACAGCGCGGCGATCGAGAAGGCGTCGTCGTCGAGGCCGAAGTCTAGGCCGAGCTGCCGGCCGGCGGTGAGCTGGTCGAGATCGTCCTGGCCGAGGTTTCCGATGCCGCTCTCCATCAGCGCCAGATCGCCCGACCAGCCGAGCGACGGCCGATCGGCGGGCAGCGCATTGTAGCCGCGGCCGAAGCGGACGCGGACGAAGACGCGGCCGGTGTCGTCGGGGTTGGGGAACAGCAGCATCGTCACGCCATTGGCGAAACGGACCTGTTCGAGCGGCAGGCCGGCGACCTGTTCGCGGCTGGCGACGGTGCCGGGTGCGCCGAGCGCGGGCAGCTTCGAAAAGTCGACCGAGCTCTGCGTGGCGCGCTTGACGGTCAGCTTCGACACGTCGGCCTTGAGCGCGGCGGCGAGCTTTTCGGCGGTGCCCTTCTCGGCGATGCGGGTGTTGACCAGCGCGCGTGTCGCCTCGCCCTCGAAGATCTTCTTGGTCGAGGCGAGCACGGCGGCGGGGTTGAACATCCCCTTCGCCTTGGCGTCGGTCAGGATGTCATATTGGTTCTGCGGCGCGGTCACCGTTTCGCGGATGTCGAGCGCACCGGCCATGTCGTCGGCCTGTTTGGCGCTCGCCTCGACCCGCGCGGTCTCAACGCCGTTGCGGATCGCGACCTCGTAATCGGCATATTCGCGGTCGATCTCGGCCTGGGTCGGCGGTGTCTTCTGCGCGTCGGCGATCTCGGCGCGGACGTCCTTCAGCGCCTGTTCCCACTGGTCGCCGACCGGCAGGATCAGCACCGTCGTCATGTTCGCCGAGCGCGAGCGGTCGTCGAGGTCGACGCCGGCCTGGACGAAGCTGGCGCCGGCGCGGGCGCGGCGTTCGAGACGGCGGCTCAGCACCTTGGCGGCGATCGTGTCGACCATCCGCTTCTGGTTGAAGATCTTGGTGTCGTTGTTGAAATGCCAGGGACGCAGCACGCCCATCATGACCAGCGGCGGCAGGCCGGCCTCGACCAGAGTCGCACTGGTCGGCTTGCTGGGATCGGGCTTGCCAAAGTCGGGGTCGGCGGGGTTGGGACCATGGCCCTGCCAGCCGGCAAAATGCTTGACGACGAGTTGGCCGAGCGTCGCCGCATCGACGTCGCCGGAGATGATCACCACCGCCCGCTCGGGTCGGTACCAGCGGTCGTGGAAGGCCTTGATCGACGCGCCAGTCGCCGCCTCCAGCGTCTTCAGCGTGCCGATCGGCGATCGGTCGGCGAGCGGCTGGCCGGCGAAGAACAGGGCGTTGGCGGCATCGCCCAGTCGCACCTGCGGCCCCGGCTGCTCGCGCCGCTCGGCAAGCACGATCGGCCGTTCGGCGGCGACCGCGGCATCGGTCAGCGTCGGGTTGGCCATCATCCCGGACAGGATCTTGAGGCTCTCGTCGAGCGTCTGCGGCGTCGCCGAGGGCAGGTCGAGCTTGTAGAGCGTCTGCGTCGGCGTGGTCGACGCGTTGGAATCGGAGCCGAAGGTCGCGCCGAACCGCTGCCACACCCGCTTCGCCTCGCCATCGGGCACATATTGCGAGCCGCGGAACGACAGATGTTCGATGAAGTGCGCGTAGCCGCGTTCCGAATCCTGTTCGTAGAGCGAGCCGGCGTCGATGCGGACGCGGATCGACACCTGCCCAGGCGGTACGCCGTTCTTGCGTACCGCATAGCGCAAGCCGTTGGGCAGGGTGCCGAAGCTCCACGCCGGATCGGGCGGCAGGTCGCTGCCCTTGTACAGCCAGGCGCTGGTGTCGACCTTGACCGCAGGCGCGGTGGCGGACGGGGCGGACTGGCCGGCCAGCGAATTGGCGAGCCCCAGCAGCGGGGCGATAAGCAGAACAGGCGCGAGCGCGCGGGAGAAGAACGCCATAGGCGACGGCTTGTAGCGCCCCGCGACCGATCCCGCCAGCGATGCGCAAAGCGACCGCGGCATGGCCATGATTTCGCCCCGCTCGAAGCGTAGCGACGCGGCCCGGGATGATCCGGTCGGGCACGTATCCGGCCGTGAAGAACAGGCCGTGATAACAGGGCGATGCGAGAGACGATGACGATCGGTGTGACGTATGGCGCAGGCGCGGGGCGGCGGCGCCTCGGCGAGGGCGGCCATGGTTGCGGGGATGGCACGCCGCCCGCCGATCCGCGCACGATCGTGGCGGAAAAGCGGCGGCCGGTGTCGCGGCCGGGCGGACGATTGCGGGATTCGCTCGATCGGCTGATCGCTGCCTCGTCGCTGGTGCCCGACGCGCCGGTGCTCGACGTGCGCGACTTTGCCTGGACCGCGACGCTGCGCCAGGATTGGCGGGCGATCCGTGACGAGGCGCTGGCACGGACCGACCGGTCGGGCGACGTTCTGCTGTGGCAGCGGGGCGATCCGGTGATCGAGCAGCTCGCTGGCGCGCCGCGGACCACGGCCGCGCTGGCGGCGGTGCCCAGGCTATACGACGCCGCCTTCGCCGTCCTGCCGCCCGGCGGCCACGTCGCGGCGAAGCGCGGGGCGAGCAAGGCGCTGATCACCTGCGACCTGGCTCTGTCGGTGCCGCGCGACGGCGACGCGCGCATGCGGCTCGGCGATCGCACCCTGCGCTGGGCGGAGGGCGAGACCCTGGTGTTCGACGACACCCGCGATCACGAACTTTGGAATGGCGGCGGTAGCGCGCGGATCGTCCTCCAACTGCGCTTCGCCAGGCCGCTGCGCCAGCCCGGACGTTGGGTGGCGGGGCTCGTGCTGCGGTATTGGCGGAGAGCGTGACGTCCTTCCCGCGAGCGGGGAGATTTGTGTGGATCGTCGAAACAAAGCCTTTCCGTCGTGCCGCTTGATCGCGACCCGCGCCCGCGCCACATGGCGGCAATGCTGATCGAGACCGAAGTCACGCCGAACCCGGCGACGCTCAAGTTCCTGCCCGGCCGCATCGTCATGGATGCCGGTACGCGCGATTTCGCCACCCCCGAAGAGGCGGAGGCGAGCCCGCTGGCCGAGGCGCTGTTCGCGCTGGGCGACGTGACGGGCGTGTTCCTGGGCCGCGACTTCGTGTCGGTGACGGCGGCGCCGGGCGTCGACTGGTCGGGGTTGAAGCCGGACGTGCTCGCCATCCTGCTCGATCATTTCTCCGCCAACATGCCGCTGTTCCGCGAGGCGCGCGCCGGCTTCAGCGTGCCGCCTGCGGAGGAGGAGGTCGCCGATGATCCCGCCGATGCCGACATCGTCGCGCAGATCCGCGAGCTGATCGACACGCGCGTCCGCCCGGCGGTGGCGAACGACGGCGGCGACATCGTCTATCGCGGCTTCGACAAGGGCAAGGTGTTCCTACGCATGCACGGCGCCTGTGCCGGCTGTCCGTCGTCGACCGCGACGCTGAAGAACGGCATCGAGCAATTGCTCAAATATTACGTTCCCGAGGTCACCGAGGTGAGGGCGGTCTGATGCGCGGACCCCTGAACGACGCCGCCCTCGACACGCTGTTCCGCGATGCGCGCAGTTTCGGCCGCTACACCGACCGGCCGGTCAGCGAAGACCAGCTGCACGCGATCTGGGAGTTGATGAAGTTCGGGCCCACGGCCGCGAACCAATTGCCCGCGCGACTGGTCTGGTGCGCCAGCGATGACGCGAAGGCGAAGCTTGCGGCATGCGTGTCCGAGGCGAACCGGCCGAAAGTGCTGGGCGCCCCGCTTACCGTCATCATCGGCATGGATGTCGAATTTCACGAGCATCTGCGCGAATTCTACCCGCATGTCGACGCGCGCGCCTGGTATGCCGACAGCCTGCCGGCGCGGGAGAAGTCCGCGCTGCTCAATTCATCCCTGCAGGCGGCGTATCTGATCGTTGCGGCCCGGGCGCTGGGGCTGGACGTCGGGCCGATGGGCGGGTTCGATGCTGCCGCGATCGACGCGGCCTTCTTCGGGGACCAGCCCAACGTGCGCGTCAATATCATCGCGACCCTTGGTTATGGCGACCGCGCCTCGTTGCACGATCGCCTGCCGCGGCCGGCGTTCGAACGGTTCAACCGGATCCTCTGATCTCGTACCCGCGGCGCCACCCCGGCGCGGCGCACGCTTGCGAACGGCGTGTGTGCGGGTCGGTCGGCGGCGCGTCGAGGCGGGAACGCTTTCCATCGTAGTCGCGACCGCACCCGGCTGTTGCTCTTGCCGCGCTGCTACGACAAAGCATTGTCTTCATGATCGCTTCCCGCACCCTCGTGATCGATACCGCCACCGCCGCCTGTTCGGTGGCCCTGATCGAGAACGGCCGCGTGGTCGCGGCGCGGCACGAGGTGGTCGGGCGCGGCCATGCCGAACGGCTGGTGCCGATGATCGCCGAACTGCCAGATGGCGGCCGGGCGGAGTCGATCCTGGTCGATGTCGGCCCCGGCAGCTTCACCGGCGTGCGCGTCGGCATCGCCGCTGCGCGCGGACTGGCGCTCGGCTGGGGCGCAGCGGTCGCCGGCTATTCCAGCATGGCGCTGCTGGCCGCCGCGGCGCTGGCCCGCGGCGAGGCGGACGAGGTGACGGTGGCGATCGAGGGTGGCCACGGCGAGCTGTTCGCGCAACCGTTCGCGCGCGGGCCCGAGGCGATCGCGCCGCTTGCCTCGCTGCGGCCAGAGGCGGCGCTGGCGGTGATCGGGGAACGGCCCGTCGTCGGCAGCGGGATGCGCTGGCTGCGGCCGATCGCGCCCGAACTGGCCGGCGAGGAGGCCCTGCCGAACGCCGCCGACGCGGTGCTGTTGCCCGCGGCGCTGGCGGCGCTGCCGGCAAAGCCCGTGTATGGCCGGGCGCCGGATGCCAAGCTGCCCGGCGGCCTCTTGCCGGCGGAGGCCTCCGCCTGATGGCGACGCGCGCCGTCTCGCTGCGCACCGGCGACGCCCGCGACGTCGCGACGGTCGATGCCCTGATGTCGGCAGCGTTCGATCCGCGCTTCGGCGAGGCATGGACACGCAATCAGTGCCTGGGCGTGCTGGCGATGCCGGGGGTGCGGTTGACGATCGCCTCGGTCGACGAGGTGCCGGCGGGGTTCGCGATGGTGCGGAGCGTCGCCGACGAGGCGGAGCTGCTGTTGCTCGCGGTGGCGCCGCCCTATCGCCGCCAGGGCATCGGCGCCGCATTGTTGCGCGCGGTGGTCGCCGAGGCGCATGGCGCCGGCATCGCCGACATGCATTTGGAGGTTCGCGCCGGCAATGCGGCGGTGCAGCTGTACGAGGCCAACGGCTTCAGCAAGGTCGGCGAGCGCCGCGGCTATTATCGCGGGCGCGGCGGCGAAGCGTTCGACGCGCACACCTATCGTCGGAACCTGTAGCAGGCAGGCCGGAGATCGTCCGGCCTGACACCGTCACCGCGACAAGCGTCACGGTGACGGGTCGCCTGCCTATCGGCCGCGGCTTAGCGGTGCATTGCGGCCTTCTCGGCGCGTGCCTTCTTGGCATAATGGTGATGGGCGATCACGCAGCCAGCGGCTGCCCCCATCATGGCGTGACCTTTGCCGACGAAATGGCCGCCGACCGCGCCGGCGGCGGCACCGCGGACACAGCCCTTCGCCAGCGCCGGCGACGCGGTCGCGACCATCAGCGGCAAGGCGAGAAGCGAGACGTAACGCATCGGACGATCTCCCGTAGGTGAATAGCCCCGGTATAGCGGCGTGGCGGCGCGCTGGTTCCGTTACAAATGCGTCATGTCGGGCCGGATCGTCTGCGGTCACGCACCCTTGTACAAGGCGTCGAGACGCTCGCCGTACATGGCGCGGATCATGTGGCGACGAATCTTCAGGCTCGGCGTGAGCTGTTCGTTCTCGATCGCGAAAGGCGCATCGGCGAGGATGAAGCGGCGGACGCGCTCGGTCACCGACAGATCCTTGTTCACCCGCTCGATCGCATGGCCGATCGCGGTGCGATATTCGCTGTTCTCCGCAAGGCGCGAGAAATTGCAGGCGTCGCCGTTGGCGGCGCACCATTCCTGCGTCCACTCCGGATCGGGGACGATCAGCGCGACCATGTACGGCTTGCGGTCGCCATAGATCATCGCCTGGACGATCTCTGGCTGCAGCGTCAGCATGCCCTCGATCTTCTGCGGCGCGACATTGTCGCCCTTGTCGTTGATGATCAGGTCCTTCTTGCGGTCGGTGATCTTGATCCGGCCGGCCGCGTCGAATTCGCCGATGTCGCCGGTGTGCAGCCAGCCGTCCTTCAGCACGCGCGCGGTTTCCGCCTCGTTGCGCCAATAGCCGTGCATCACCAACTCGCCGCGCACCAGGATCTCGCCGTCGTCGGCGATGCGCACCTCGGTCTCGACCAGGGGCGGGCCGACCGTCTCCATCCGCAATCCGGCAGAGGGGCGGTTGCACGAGATGACCGGCGCCGCCTCCGTTTGGCCATAGCCCTGCAGGAAGGTGAGGCCGAGGCTCTGGAAGAAGATGCCGATCTCCGGATTGAGCGGCGCGCCGCCCGACACCATCGCCTTCAGCCGGCCGCCGAACTTCTTGGCGATCTTCGGCTTGAACAGGGCGTTGACCGCGAGCTGCGCGGGGCGGTCGATCAGGCGCAGCTTGCCTTCGTATTCGCGCGCGCCGATGGCGAGCGCCTGGCCGAGCAGTTTCTGCCCCAAGCCGCCCTGCTTCTCGATCGCCTTGCTGATCCGGGTGCGCAGCACCTCGAACAGGCGCGGCACGACGACCATGATCGTCGGGCGCACTTCCTCGATGTTGCTCGCCAGCTTGTCGAGCCCTTCAGCATAGTAGATCTGGCCGCCGAGGCCGATCGGGAAATGCTGGCCGCCGGTATGCTCATAGGCGTGGGAGAGGGGCAGGAAGGACAGGAACACCTCGTCGCCCCAGCCGAAATCCTCCGATATGACGGTGCAGCAGCCGTTGACGTTGTGCAGGATGGCGCCGTGGTGCTGCATCACCCCGCGCGGCGCGCCGCCGGTACCGCTGGTGTAGATGATACAGGCGAGGTCGTCGCGCGCGAAGGTGGCGCGGCCGGCGGCGTGATCCGCGCTGGTCGGATGGTCGGCGATCAGCTGGCGCCAGCTGTGGAAGTCGATGCTGGCGGACGGGGCGCGCATATCGTCGATGCCGATCACCGTCTGGCCCTGGTTGGAGCGCAGCACCGCCGGGAGCAGCGTCTTTGCCAATTTGTCGGTCGAGACGATGATCGCGCAGGCGCCGGAATCGGCGATGATGTGCGCGTGGTCGCGCTCGGTGTTGGTGATGTAGGTCGGCACGGTGACGCAGCCCGCCGCCATGATGGCGAGGTCGCTGATGCACCATTCTGGCCGGTTCTCGCTGACCAGCATCACCCGGTCACCCGGCTTGACGCCGATCGCGGTCAGGCCGGCGGCGAGGCTGGCGACCTGACGCGCTGCCTCCGCCCAGCTGGTCGAGACCCAGGTCCCGCCCTGCTTCGCCCAGAGGAACGGCGCGTCCCCTTTCTCGCGGGCGCGCGCAAAGAACATCGCGACGAGGTTGGGAAAATATTCCAGCTTGCGCATCATTCTCTCCTGACGCCGGGCGGCGCTGCGTGGCAGCCGCCTGTGGCGGACAACTATTCGGACGGACGGTTGGCTGCAGCGCCGATCCGCGCCGGCCGGGTGACGCGGCCGTCCTCCGCCACCGCGACGCCCTCGCTGCGCGGGTCGGCGGCGCCGGTCCAGCGGCCGTCCTTCCATTCCAGCGCATTGGCCTTGAGGCCGAGCGGCGCGATCTCCGTCCGCTCGCCGAGCGCGACCAGCGCCGGCTGCATCGCCGCGGCGGCGGTATCCGCCTCCAGCGTCGCGACCTGGCTGGGGGCGTAGACCAGGCCGAGTGCGATCGCATCCTGCGCGCTGAGGTGCCAGTCGATGACGCCGACGATCGCCTTCGCCACCTGCGCGATGATCGTCGATCCGCCCGCCGCGCCGATCGCGAGGCGGACCTTGCCGTCGGGGCCGTAGACGATCGTCGGCGCCATCGACGAGCGGGGGCGCTTGCCGCCCTCCACCCGGTTGGCGACCAGATAGCCATTTCTGGCGGGGACGATGTCGAAGTCGGTCAGCTGGTTGTTGAGGACGACGCCGTCCATCACCAGGCCGCTGCCCCACGGACCTTCGACCGTGGTGGTCACCTCAACGACGTTGCCGGCGCGATCGGCGACGGCAAGGTCGGTCGTGCCCGCGACCTCGCTGACCGGCGCGGCGATGCGCGGCGGCGCGCCCGGCGGCGTGCCCGCGGCGACGTTCGCCATCGTCGTGGTCGGCGAGATCAGCGCGGAACGGCCGCGCAGATAGGCGGTGTCGAGCATGCCGGCGACCGGCACCTTCACATAGTCGGGATCGCCGACGTACATGTTGCGATCGGCATAGGCGAGGCGGCTGCTTTCCGCGAACAGATGCCAGGCGGTGGGGCTATCCTTGCCGAGGCCGGTCATATCGAACCGCTCGAGCTGCTTCAGGATCATCAGCACGGTGATGCCGCCCGACGACGACGGCGCCATGCTGCAGATGCGGTTGGCGCGATAGGTCAGACAGACCGGGGTGCGCGGCTTGGCATCGTAGCTGGCGAGATCACCGGTCGTCATCTTGGACGGGTTGCGGGCGGCGGTGTCGACGATGGTGACCAGCTTCTGCGCCTGCGCGCCGACATAGAAGCTGTCGGGGCCGCGCGCCGCGAGCTGGCGGAGCAGCGCGGCCTGCGCCGGATTGCGGACGAGATCGCCGACCGCATAGGCGCTGCCGTCCGGCCTGGTGACCAGCGCCCGGCTGTCCGGCGTCAGGTGTGCGCCGTAAGCGGCGACCGCATTGACGTAGCGCGGGCTGGCGCGGAAGCCGTCGCTGGCCAGGCGGATCGCCGGCTCGAACAGCTTCGCCCAGGGCAGCTTGCCGCCGCTGCGATGCGCCATCGCCATGCCGCGGATCGCGCCGGGCACGCCGACGCTGCGCCCGCCGGGGACGGCGTCGTCATGGCTGAGCGGCGTGCCGTCGGCGGCGTAGAACCAGCGCGGATCGGCGGCGGCGGGAGCGATCTCGCGCGCGTCGATCGCGTCGACCTTGCCGGTGCGCGCGGCGTGGCGGACCCAATAGCTGCCGCCGCCGAGCCCCGAGCTCTGCGGCTCGACCACGCCGAGCGCGAGCATCGTCGCGATGGCGGCGTCGGTGGCGGTGCCGCCGGCCTTCAGGATCTCCGCCCCGGCGGCGGCGGCGCGCGGGTCGGCGGCGCTGACCATGCCCTGAGCGGGCGGAGCGGTCTTGGCGAACGAGGCGGCGGGAAGCAGCGCGGCGGAGGCGGCGAGCGCGGTCAGGAGCGTCTTCATCACGCCAAACCGTAGCGGCATGACGGGGCAGGGCAAGGGTGAAGGGGGCTGTCTTCGCCGGCAACCGTCACCACCACCCTTCACCGTCATCCCCGCGAAGGCAGGCATGACGGTTCGGGCTTGATCAGGCTGCCGTACCGATTGCCTCCGCCATCGTCGCGAAGCCGTCGCGGGCGAGCAGGGCGTCGAGGTCGCGGAGGATGCGCGCCGGCAGGCCGGGGCCTGCGTAGACCAGCGCGCTGTACAGCTGCACCAGGCTGGCGCCGGCGCGGAGGCGGGCATAGGCCTCCGCGCCGCTGTCGATCCCGCCGGCGGCGACCAGCGGCAGCGCGCCGCCGGTGGCGTTGCGGACGTCGGCGAGCCGCTGGCGGGCAAGAGCCGCCAGCGGTGCGCCGGACAGGCCGCCGGTCTCGCGCTTGTCGGCGGCGGAGAGGGGCGGGCGGGTGATGGTCGTGTTGCCGATGATGATCGCGTCGACGCCATGGTCGATCGCGGCGCGGGCGACGCCGTCGATGCCGGCCGGGTCGAGATCGGGCGCGATCTTGAGGAACAGCGGTGTCCTCCCCTTCACCGCGGCGCAGGCGGCGAGCAGTTCGGCGAGCGCGGCGCCATGCTGCAGGTCGCGCAGCCCCGGCGTGTTGGGGCTGGAGATGTTGATCGTGACATAGTCGGCCAGCGGCGCGGCGGCGGTGACCCCGGCGACATAATCGGCGACGCGATCGGTCGCATCCTTGTTGGCGCCGACGTTGATGCCGAGCAGCCCCGCGCCGCGGCGGATCGCCCTTTGGACGTTGGCGATGCCGGCGGCCAGCCCATGATTGTTGAAGCCCATGCGGTTGATCACCGCACGGTCGGCGACCAGACGGAACAGCCGCGGTCGCGGGTTGCCGGCCTGGGGCAGGGGGGTCAGCGTGCCGATCTCGACGCTGCCGAAGCCAAGCGCGAACAGCCCGTCGATCGCCTCGCCGTTCTTGTCGAGGCCGGCGGCGAGGCCGACCGGATTAGGAAAGGAGAGACCGGCGACAATGGTGGCGAGACGGGGGCGCACGTCGGCTTTGGCGCCGCCTGGCAGCTTGCCGCGCAGCTTGAGCGCGCCGATCGTCATCGTGTGTGCGGTTTCCGGGTCGAGCGTGAACAGCAGCGGGCGGGCGGCGTAGGTCATGTCCGCGCCATCGCATCGCGCGGGGTGGGCGTTCAAGGGGCTCGCGCGAAGACGCGAGGCCGCGACGAAGTTGCGTTCACGCGAAGGCGCGAAGAAGATGGGTTCACGGGACGACGCGGAGAGTTTCGTTCGTGGTCCCGTCGTGCGCGACGAAACCGGCGCTCATCGGCGTTACGTGAAGGAGCGGCCGGTGGCGGCTTGGGATCGCGCCGCGAGCGGCAACCTCCGCGCCTTCGCGCGAACCAGAAACTTCGCGACTTTGCGGCTTCGCGTGAACCAGAACTACTCACGCTGATCGGCTTTTCCGCGGTTGACCCGCGGGCACAAACGCCTATCTGCCCAATCGGAACGATTTTGTCCGATTTGCGACACGTTCGCAACTGGAAAGGAACGATGCGGCTCTCCAGCCTCGCCGATTATGCGGTCGTCCTGATGACGGCGGCGGCGCGCCTTGCCGATGCGGGGCGGCTCAACGCCACGCGTCTGGCGGAGGAGACCGGCGTGCCGTTGCCGACCGCGCAGAAGCTGGTCAGCCGGCTGTCGGCGGCGGGGCTGCTCGACAGCGCGCGCGGCACCGGCGGCGGCGTCGCGCTGGCGCGACCGGCGGCGGCGATCAGCCTGGCCGACATCGTCGAGGCGGTCGAGGGCCCGATCCAGATGACCTCCTGCGTCGACGGTGCGGCGCACGATTGCGCGATCGACCATCAATGCCACGTCAAGCCGCATTGGGGCGTGGTCAATGCCGCGGTGCGCGGCGCGCTGGCGGACGTTTCGCTGGCAGACCTAGCTGCTCCCCTCCCGCTTGCGGGAGGGGCCGGGGGAGGGCGTGTAGCCTTGCCCGCCGGTTCGAATTTCCCCTCCCCTAGCCCCTCCCGCGAGCGGGAGGGGAACAAGGTACGAGTATAATGGCGACCAAGAATGCCGAGGCCTATGAGGCCATTTCGAAGAAGTACGAGTGGGGCTTCGCCACCGACATCGAACAGGACTTCGCGCCCAAGGGGCTGAGCGAGGACACGGTCCGCTACATCAGCGCCAAGAAGGGCGAGCCCGAATGGATGCTCGATTGGCGGCTGAAGGCGTTCCGCCTGTGGCAGACGATGGAGGCGCCGGACTGGGCGAAGCTCAACGTGCCGCCGATCGACTATCAGGACGCCTATTACTACGCCGAGCCCAAGGCGAAGGCGACGATCGCCAGCCTCGACGAGCTCGACCCGGAAATCCGCCGCACCTACGAGAAGCTGGGCATCCCGATCGAGGAGCAGAAGGTGCTCGCCGGGGTCGAGGGCGCGCGCAAGGTCGCGGTCGACGCGGTATTCGACAGCGTCTCGGTGGCGACGACCTTCCGCAAGGAGCTGGAGGAGGCGGGGGTCATCTTCCGCTCCATCAGCGAGGCGGTGCGCGAATATCCCGATTTGGTCCGCAAATGGCTGGGCAAGGTGGTGCCGCAGCGCGACAATTACTTTGCGACGCTCAACTCCGCGGTGTTCAGCGACGGCACCTTCGTCTACATTCCGGAGGGCGTCCGCTGCCCGATGGAACTGTCGACCTATTTCCGCATCAACGCGGAGAACACCGGCCAGTTCGAACGGACGCTGATCGTCGCCGACAAGGGCGCCTACGTGTCCTACCTCGAAGGCTGCACCGCGCCGATGCGCGACGAGAACCAGCTGCACGCCGCGGTGGTCGAGCTGGTCGCGCTCGACGATGCCGAGATCAAATATTCGACCGTCCAGAACTGGTATCCGGGCGACGAGAACGGTGTCGGCGGCATCTACAATTTCGTCACCAAGCGCGCGCTCTGCCAGGGCCGGAACAGCAAGGTGTCGTGGACTCAGGTCGAAACGGGTAGCGCGATCACCTGGAAATATCCGTCCTGCGTGCTGGCCGGCGACGGTTCGGTCGGCGAATTCTATTCGGTCGCCGTGACCAACAATCTGCAGCAGGCGGATACCGGCACCAAGATGATCCACCTCGGCAAGAATACCCGCTCGACGATTGTGTCGAAGGGGATTTCGGCGGGGCGGTCGGACAATACCTATCGCGGGCTGGTGCGTGTCGCGCCGACCGCGGAGGGCGTGCGCAACTTCACCCAGTGCGACTCGCTGCTGCTGAGCGACCGCTGCGGCGCGCATACCGTGCCGTATATCGAGGTGAAGAACCCGAGCGCGCAGATCGAGCATGAGGCGACGACCTCGAAGATCAGCGAGGACCAGCTGTTCTATGCCATGTCGCGCGGCCTGGATCAGGAAGCGGCGGTGGCGCTGATCGTCAACGGCTTCGCCCGCGAGGTGCTGCAACAGCTGCCGATGGAGTTTGCCGTCGAGGCGCAGAAGTTGTTGGGGATCAGCCTTGAGGGGAGCGTGGGATAATGCTGTGGCACGTCGCCATGGCGGGTGAAGCGTTGTTTTCGCTATCGTGTTGGTGGCTGGTCTATGGGGCATTGCGATACCGCCGGGATCTTTCGTGAAGCACTCTGATCGGCTCCAATATCAAACGCAGCCTCAGTTGTATATTTTCGCTGTTTTAGTTTGGGCAATGGTGGGCGTCATGACGGCATTGCTATTTTGGTTGTACGCGTTTGTCATGATCACTGGTCGCCCTCCTTTTATTTGATTGTCTGAGAGATAGATGCTGAAAATCGAAAACCTTCACGCCGAGATCGATGGCAAGGCGATCCTCAAGGGGCTGACCCTCGAGGTGAATGCGGGCGAGGTGCACGCGATCATGGGGCCGAACGGCGCGGGCAAGTCGACGCTCGGCTATGTACTCGGCGGGCGGCCCGGCTATGAGGTGACGCAAGGGTCGGTGACGTTCGACGGGCAGGATCTGCTGGAACTCGAGCCGCACGAGCGTGCCGCGGCGGGCGTGTTCCTCGGCTTCCAATATCCGGTCGAGATCCCCGGCGTGTCGAACGTCCAGTTCCTGCGCGAGAGCCTGAATGCACAGCGCGTGGGGCGCGGCGAGAAGCCGCTGTCGGGCGGCGAATTCCTGAAGCTGGCGCGCGAGCAGGCGGCGGGGTTGGGGCTCGACCAGGAGATGTTGAAGCGGCCGGTCAACGTCGGCTTTTCCGGCGGTGAGAAGAAGCGCAACGAGATGGTGCAGATGGGCATCATCGACCCCAAGTTCGCGATCCTCGACGAGACCGACAGCGGCCTTGACATCGACGCGCTGCGCATCGTCGGCGACGGCATCAACCGGATCATGCGCAAGGCCGACAAGGCGGTGCTGCTGATTACCCATTACCAGCGGCTGCTCGATTATGTGCAGCCCGATCGCGTCCACGTGCTCGCCGACGGCCGGATCGTCCGTTCGGGCGGGCCGGAGCTGGCGCATGAGCTGGAGCGCGAGGGTTACGCGGGGGTGGCGGCGTGACGCCGCTGCTCGACCTGCCGTCGAACCGCGAGGAGGCGTGGCGCTGGGCCGATCTGGGCGGCATAGCCGCGGCGGCGGCACTGGCGCCGGTGGCGGCGCCCGAGGCGGAGTTCCTCGACCTGCCCGGCGCGAAGCTGTTGTTCGTCGATGGCGTGCTGGACGCGACGCGTAGCGATCTCGGCCCGGTGACGCTGGGCGCGGTCGATCCGGGCGAACATCCGCTCGGCCGGCGGGCGTCGCAGGGCTGGACGCTGCGGCTCGCGACGGATGCCGTCGCCGAGCCGGTGCAGGTGGTGCATGTCGCGACCGGTGCCGAGAACCATCTCGCCGCCGCGATCGCACTGGCCGACGATGCCGCGGCGCAGGTGATCGAGACCTATGTCGGCGCGGGCTGGTCGAACCGGCTGGCCCGGATCACGCTCGGCAAGGCGGCGCGGCTGATGCGGTCGGTGCGGCTGTTGCAGGCGGCGGGCTTCACCTCGCTGCGCGAGGAAGCGACGCTGGGTGAGGGCGCCAGCCTGGTGACGACGGTGCTTGGCGCGGGCGATGCGGGCACACGGATCGACGGCGCAATATGCCTTGCGGGCGAGGGCGGCTATGCCGAATTCGGCGGCGCGCTGCTGACGCGCGATGCCCAGCGGCAGGAATGCGCGGTGCGCGTCCGCCATGCTGCGCCGAACGGCCAGAGCCATCAATTGTGGCGCGCGGTCGCGGCCGATCGCTCGGTCGCTAGCCTCGCCGCCGCGGTCGAGGTGGCGCGCGACGCGCAGAAGACCGATGGCGAGCAGTCGCTGCGCGGGTTGCTGCTGCAGCGCACGGCGACGGTCAACCTTAAGCCGGAGCTGGAGATCTTCGCCGACGACGTGAAATGCGCGCATGGTGCGACGGTCGGCGAGCTCGACGCGCGGGCGCTCTTCTACATGCAGAGCCGCGGTATTCCGAAGGCGCGGGCGCAGGCGCTGCTGACCCGCGCCTTCGTCGCCGACGCGATGGAGCGGATCGGCGACGAGACGGTGCGTGCGGCGTTCGTCGCGGATGCCGACGCGTGGCTGGAGCGGGCGCTTCAGTCCCCCTCCCGCTCGCGGGAGGGGCTAGGGGAGGGGAGTCGATGACCGACGCGTCCGCCTCGCCCGTCTCGACTGCCCTCGCCCAACCCCTCCCGCATGCGGGAGGGGAGCAGCCCCTCGACACGCTCGCCGATTTCCCGGCCATCCCCGCGGGCTGGGCGTATCTCGACACCGCGGCCACCGCGCAAAAGCCGCGCGCCGTGATCGACACGATCGCGCGCGCCTATGGCGAGACCTATGCCACGGTGCATCGCGGCGTGTACCAGCGGTCCGCCGACATGACGCTCGCCTATGAGGCGGCGCGGCGGAAGGTGGCGGGCTTCATCGGCGCGGGATCGGCGGACGAGATCGTCTTCGTGCGCGGCGCGACCGAGGGGATCAACCTGGTCGCGCAATGCTGGGCGGGAACGCAGCTCAAGGCCGGCGACCGTATCCTGCTGTCGATGCTGGAGCATCACAGCAACATCGTGCCATGGCAGATGGTCGCCGAACGCGTCGGTGCGGCGATCGACGTCGTGCCGCTCACCGCCGACCATCGCATCGACCTGGACGCGATGGCGCGGATGCTGACGCCGCAGCACAAGCTGGTCGCCCTGGCGCACGTCTCCAACGTGCTCGGCTCGGTGCTCGACGTGCAGCGCGCGACCGAGCTGGCGCATGGCGTCGGCGCGAAGATCCTGCTCGACGGCTGCCAGGCAGTGCCGCGCGTCGCGGTCGATGTCACCGCGATCGGGTGCGACTTTTACGTCTTTTCGGGACACAAGCTCTACGGCCCGACCGGGATCGGCGTGCTGTGGGGGCGGCCGGAGCTGCTCGATGCAATGCCGCCCTATCAGGGGGGCGGGTCGATGATCGACCGCGTGACCTTCGCCCGGACGACCTATGCGCCGCCGCCCGGACGGTTCGAGGCGGGGACGCCGCATATCGTCGGCGCGCTCGGCCTCGCCGCCGCCATCGACTATGTCGAGGGGATCGGGCTCGACCGTATCCATGCGCATGAGACGGCGCTGGTGCGCGATGCCCGCGCGGCGCTGGCGACGATCAATTCGGTGCGCCTGTTCGGACCGGAGGATGCGGCGGGCATCGTCTCCTTCGCGGTCGAGGGGGTGCATCCGCACGACGTCGGCACCATATTGGACGAAGGCCGGGTGGCGATCCGCGCCGGCCATCATTGCGCGCAGCCGCTGCTGGAGGCGCTGGGCGTCGACGCGACCGCGCGGGCGAGCTTCGGCGTCTACAACGGGCCGCAGGATATCGAGGCGCTGGTCCGGGGCGTCGAGCGCGTAACGCGGATTTTTGGGTAGGGATTTTTCGGATGAGCGACACGATCCGGGTCGAAGAGGTGGAAGCGGTGGCAGCGCCGCCGCGCGCGCGCGTCGAGGACGCCGCCGGCGCACCGCGCGAACGCGACTATCTGTCGGGCTTCCTGCAGCAAAAGCCGGCGGGCGATGCGGCGAACGAGCCGGGCGGCGCGCTGTACGAAAGCGTGATCGAGGCGCTGAAGGAGATCTACGATCCCGAGATCCCGGTGAACATCTACGATCTCGGCCTGATCTACGGCGTCGAGGTGACCGAGCAGGGCCATGCCGCGGTGACGATGACGCTGACCACGCCGCATTGCCCGGTGGCGGAATCGATGCCGGGCGAGGTCGAGCTGCGCGTCGGATCGGTGCCGGGGATCGCGGTGGCGGACGTCAATCTGGTCTGGGACCCGCCTTGGGACCCGCAGAAGATGTCCGACGAGGCGAAGCTGGAATTGGGGATGTTGTGAGCATTAAGCCCCTCCCCTTCAGGGGAGGGGTTGGGGTGGGGGCTGTCCGCGAGCGCATTCCTTGCGGCGACGCCCCACCCCCTACCCCTCTCCTGAAGGGGAGGGGCTTGGAGAAGAAGAGATGACCACCTTACGCCAGCGGCCGGCGCCGCTGATCCTGACCGAGAGCGCCGAGGCGCGGATCACCGAGCTGATGGCGCGCGCGCCGGAAGGTGCGAACGGCGTCAAGCTGTCGACGCCGCGGCGCGGTTGTTCGGGGCTCGCCTATTCGGTCGATTACGTCACCGAGGCCAAGCCGTTCGACGAGCGGATCGAGACGCCGGGCGGCACGCTCTACGTCGACGGCGGCTCGATCCTGTATCTCGTTGGGTCGACGATGGACTGGGTCGAGGACGATTTCACCGCCGGCTTTGTGTTCAACAATCCGAACGCCAAGGGCGCCTGCGGCTGCGGGGAAAGCTTCACGGTGTAGGCGCTGTTCGTCATGCCGGACTTGTTCCGGCATCCACCGCTGTGCACACGCAGCAGCCTTGGCTTACGCGGACGGGTGGATGCCGGAACTAGTCCGGCATGACGGTTGGAAAAGTCACAACGCCTTTTCGTAGATCACATAGGTCTTGTTGACGCGGCTCTGGATCGTCTCGGCGATCGAGCGCATCCCCTGATTGTCCTCGAGGATCCAGCCGATCTCGCCTCGGCTCGCACCGTAACGCTCCACCGACGCGCGGCGGATATACTCGATCATCATGAAGGCGAGCTGGCTCGCCATACGCGACGATTGCAGCTCCTTAACGACGCCCATCAACGGCACGCGCATCGTCCGCACCTTCGGCTTGCGCAGCCACAACAGCAGCTTCGCCCAGCCGAAGGGCAACAGGCTGCCGCCCAGCGGCTTCAGCGGCTCGTTGAGATCGGGCAGGGTGATCATGAACGCGACCGGCTTGCCGTCCAGTTCGGCGATGCGGATCAGGTCGTTGAACACGATCGGCTTCAGCTTGACGCCGACGTCCTTGATCTCGGGCGGGGTCAACGGCACGAAACCCCAATTGTCGCTCCACGCATCGTTGAGGATGCCGAGGATGATCGCCGCTTCCTGGTCGAACTTGCTCTTGTCGACCTCGCGCACGGTGATGCGCGGATTGTTCTCGCCGGACTTGATGATCCGCTTCACGATCGGCGGGAATTCCTGCGTGATGTCGAGCTCGTAGGTGTAGAGCGTCTTGACCACGCCGTAGCCGGCGCGCTCCACCCAACCCTGATATTCAGGACGGGCGTGGCCCATCATGATCGTCGGACTATGGTCGAAGCCCTGGACCAGCAGGCCCGGCTCTTCCCAGATCGACTGAGAGATCGGGCCGAGCGCGCGGTTCATGCCCTGTTCGCGCAGCCAGCCTTCCGCTTGGGCGAGCAGGGCGACGAAAATGTCCTCGCGCTCCGCATCCATCAGGCCCCATTGGCCGACGCCGGGGCCGAACCCCTGTTCGGCCGGCATGGTCAGCGCCAGCGTATCGATATGCGCGGAGATGCGTCCGACGACGCGACCGCCCTCTTCGGCGAGGAACAATTGCGCCTTGGCGTGGCTGTACCAGCCGTTCTTTTCGGGAGTAATCAGGCCGAGGGCTTCACCCTTCAGCGGTGGGACCCAGTGCGGATCGTCGCGATACAGACGAAAAGGCAGGTCGACGAAGGCCTTGCGGTCCTTCTTCGTCACTACAGGGCGGATCGTCACGTTGCTGGCCATCGTCTTTCCCTCCTCCGGCGCCGGGCGCATCTAGCACGAAGCCGCGGGCAAGCGAGTGACGATTGCGTCATCAGTGATCGAAAACTTGCGCGGACCTACGGGCGTCGCGCCTGTAAATGCCACGCTGTCGCCACTATCTGCAGGCAATGGCACAGGTCATGGACAGCACCCTTTCCCTCGCACGCGATACCGCCCCCGCGGCGGAGGGCGCGCGCGCCAAGACGATCCGGATCGCCGACGACAAGGCGATGCTGCGCACCGCGGCGGAACTGACGCGCGATCTGATCGCGCCGCGTCCCCGCGTCTATTGGGCGGACATGATCGCCTCGGTCATCGTCGGCTATGGCGCCTTGGTGGCGGCGGTGACGGTGTCGGGTGCCGGCTGGGTGGTGCTGGCGGCGGTGATCGCCGCGCTGGCGCTCTATCGTGCGGAAAGCTTCATCCACGAAGTCAGCCATATGAAGCACAGCAGCGTGCCGGGCTTCCGCGCCGGCTGGAACGCGCTGGTCGGCGTGCCGATGCTGACGCCGAGCTTCATGTACGAGGGCGTGCATAACCTGCACCACGCCAAGACCCGCTACGGCACGGTCGAGGATCCGGAATATCTGCCGCTGGCGCTGATGAAGCCGTGGACGCTGCCGGCGTTCGTCGTCATCTCGGCGTTGGCGCCGATCGGCCTGCTGATCCGCTTCGCCATCCTGTCGCCCCTGTCGCTGCTGTCGCCGCGACTGCGGACGATCGTGCGCGAGCGCTATTCGGCGCTGGCGATCAACCCGCAATTTCGCCGCCGCGCACCGGAGGGCGAGGCGCTGGCGCTGTGGAACCGTACCGAGACGGCCGCCAGCCTGTGGGCGATCGCGATCGTCGTGCTGACCGCCACCGGCGTTTTCTCGCTGCGCGGCGTGCTGATCGCGCTGGCGATCGGATCGACGGTTGCGGTGGTCAATCAGGTCCGTACCCTGGTGGCGCATCTGTGGGAGAATGACGGCGAGCCGATGACCGTCACCGGCCAATATCTCGATTCGGTCAATGTGCCGCCGCCGGCGCTGTTGCCGGCTCTGTGGGCGCCGGTCGGCCTGCGCTACCATGCGCTGCACCATCTGATCCCGGCGCTGCCCTATCACTCGCTCGGCGAGGCGCATCGCCGCATCACCGCGGCGCTGGAAGCGGGCTCGCCCTACCATAAGGCGAGCTACGCGGGCCTGCCCGGCCTTGTGCACAAGATCGTACGGAGCACGCTGGTCGCGCGCTAATTCGATGGTCGGGATCGTCCGTCCCGCCTAGAATGACGGTGACGGCTGCGGCGTTTCGCCCGGCCGGATCGAAAGGCGCGGGATCAATGGCGGGCATCGTGATCTTTATCGCGTTGGCGGCACAGGCTGCGGCAGACAATGCCGCATCGGGCGCCGGGACGATCACCGTCGCCGTCGCCCCCGATACGCCGGTCAGCCCGCCCGAGGCAGCCTTGCTGGCCGAGGGGGTGGGCGACGCGCTGGCGGGGGCGAGCTTCCTCGTGCTGCCCGGCCAGGGCGTGGGGCGCTATACCGCGCGCGTTTCGCTGACGCGCCATGCGCAGGGTCCGGTCACCGCACCGGGCAGTGCGATCGCGTCGAGCGCCGGGGTCGCCAATTGGGGTGCGGGCCTGCGCGTCACGCTGCCGACCAACAAGCAGCAGATTCACGAGCTGATGGTGTCGACGCTGACGCTCAGCATCGTGTCGCGTAAGGATGGTCGTGTCGTGTGGACGGGCAAGGCACTGACCGCGCAGGTCGAGGGCACGCGGGCCGATGCGCCGGGCGAGCTCGGCCGTCGGCTGACCCGGGCGCTGATGACGCGCTATCCGCAGCCGGCGCCGGAAACGTTATCGGTGCCGTGAGCCGCTGGGGCTATTCCTCGGTGCGGATCAGCACCGCTTCGCCGATCAGCAGGAACAGCAGAAATGGCGCCCAGGCGGCGAGGAACGGCGGGTAGGCGCCGAGATTGCCCATCGCCAGCGCGAAATTGTCCGCGACGAAGTAGGCGAAGCCGAGCGCCATGCCGATCACGGCGCGGATGAACAGCTGGCCCGAACGGGCGATGCCGAACGCTGCGACGGCGCCGAGCAGCGGCATCAGCACCGCGGACAGCGGCCCGGACAATTTGTGCCACAGCGTGCTCTCGAGCGACTTGGTCGGCCGGCCGGCGTCGCGCAGGTCGCCGATCGCTGCCTCCAGCGCGGGGAAGGACAGGCCGTCGGGATTGACCTCGCCCAGGGTGAATTGATCGGGACGGACACCGGGCGCGACGATGGCGGTGCCGATCGCCCGCTGGCGCGCGGTGGCGACGTCGAAGCGGGTGGCGGGGGCGATCTGCCAGCCGTTGCCGACCCGGCGGCCGCGCGGCGCGGTGATGATCGAGACGAGGTTGCCGCCGGTGCGGTCGTAGACGGTGACGTTGCCGAGCTGCACCGCATTGCCGCGGCCGCGGACCTGGCCGACCGCGATCAGATCGTCGCCGTCGCGCACCCAGACGTTGGACCGGTCGCCGCGGTCGATCGGCAGCGCGCCATATTCCACCGCCTTCCACTGGTCGAGCGTCGCGGTGGCGCGGGTGACGATCCGTTCGTTGAACGCGAAGCTGAAGATCGCCACGCCAAGGCTGGCGACGAGCAGCGGCGCGAGCACCTGATGCGCCGACAGGCCCGCCGCCTTCAGTGCGATGATCTCGCTGTTCTGATTCATCGTGAAAAAGGTCGCGATCGCGCCGAGCAGCACCGAAAAGGGCAGCAGAAAGGCGATGATCTGCGGCGCGCGCAGCGTGACATAGGTCCACACCTGCGCTTGCGTGTTGCCGGGATGGGCGAGGATGTTGCCCGATTCGCCGAGCAGGTCGAGCGTCTGCAGGATCAGCACCAGCGCGGCGAGCAGGCCGAACGTCCGCGTGAAGAACAGCCGCGCCATGTACCAGGACACGACGCGCGACGGGAAGAAGGCGTTCATGCCGTGCCCTTCTTGCGGTTGCGGCCGGGAATGTAGCGGACGATGACCTTGCCGACCTTGCCGAAGGCGCGCTCGATCGCGCCGATCGGCTGGCCGCCGGGGACATAGGCGATCGTATAGTACATCCAGAGGATCAGCCCGGCGAAGATCAGGAACGGCGTCCACAGCGCGATCAGCGGGTCGATCCGGCCGAGCTCGCCGATCGAGGCGGCGTATTCGTTGACCTTGTGATAGGCGACGATCATCACGATCGCCAGGAAGACGCCGACACCCGACGATGATCGCTTCGGCGGCACGCCCAAGGCTATGGCGAGCAGCGGCAACAGGAACATGGTTGCCACCTCGACCAGGCGGAAGTGGAATTCCGACCGCGTGCTGTCGCGCTGTTCCTCGCTCGCCGCGCGATGGCCGAGCTTGGCGAGTTCGGGCAGCGTGAATTCGAGATTGCGACCGCCGCGACGCCGGAAGCTCTCATATTTCGGCAGCGGGATCGGCAAGTCGTGTGAGGTGAAGGTCAGCACACGCGGCACCTGGAAATTCGGCGCCTTGTGCACCAGCGTGCCGTTGGTCAGGCGGAAGATGATCGTATTGGGATCGTCCGTCGCCAGGAACTGGCCGCTCTGCGCGGTCACCGAATAGCTGGTGCCTTTGTTCTCGACATGGACGAAGATGCCCTCGAGTTGACGACCGCGGTCGTGGCTCTGCTCGATGCGCAGCGTCATCTGGCTACCGAAATGGGTGAACTCGCCGACCTTGATCGAGGCGCCGAGCGCGCCGGTGCGCAATTCGAAGCGCAATTGCTCGTAATAATAACGCGCCTGCGGCTGGACGAAGCCGACGATCGCGATGTTAAGCGCGGCGAGGACGATCGCGTACATGTATGGCACGCGGAGCAGCCGCGTGTAGCTGACGCCAACCGCGCGTAGCACGTCGAGCTCCGAATTGGCGGCGAGGCGGCGGAAGGCGAGCAGGATGCCGAGCAGCAGGCCGATCGGAATACCGAGGCCGAGATATTCCGGCAGCAGATTGGCGAGCATCCGCCACACGACGCTGATCGGGCCCCCCTGCGTCGCGACGAAGTCGAACAGGCGACGGATGCGGTCGAGCACCAGCAGCATGGCCGCGATGGTCAGCGTCGAGATCAGCGGCAACGCGATCAGCCTGGCCATGTAGCGGTCGATGGATTTCATGCGGGAAGGGGCTCGGGCCGGAACGGGAAGGGCAGGCGTATAGGATTGCAGGCTAGACGCGCCAGCTAAAAATACCGTTCCGCTGCCGCAGAGGGGGCGGCTATTCCGCCGCGATCCGATGCGGCGCGTCCGGCCGTTCGCGTGCCATCGCGGCGCTGATCGCACGGTCCAGCCCCGACAGCGTGAACGGCTTGCGCAGTACCTGATGGTCGCCGAACTCGCTGGCATTGGCCTCGCCCGCGAAGCCGGTGACGAACAGCACGGCGACGTGCGGCACCTGCGGGGCGAGCGCGGCGATCAGTTCGGGACCGGTCTGGCCGGGCATCAGCACGTCGGAAATGATCAGGTCGATGTCGTCATGTTCGGCCAGCAGCGCCGCCGCCTTGCCAGGCTCGTCGCACGGCACCGGCAGATGGCCCAGTTCGGCAAGCGCGGCGACGGTGGCGGCAAGCACGCGCGGATCGTCTTCGACGACCAGCACGTGCAGCGTCTCGCCGCGATCGACCGGAGCGGCGGCGGCGGGCGAGGGGGCGGCGGCGGGGGCGACGCTGGTATCGCGCGGCAGGAAGAGCGTCACCGTCGTGCCGCGGCCGACGACGCTGTCGATCGCCATCGCGCCGCCCAGTTGGCGGACGAGCGCGAAGATCTGGCTGAGGCCGAGGCCGGTTCCCTTGCCGACCGCCTTGGTGGTGAAGAACGGTTCGAAGACGCGGTCGATGATCTCCGGCGGGATGCCGGTGCCGGTATCGGTGACCGCGATCGTGACGTGGTCGCCGGCGCGGCATTCGCCGACCTCGCCCGCGTTCAGCGTCGCGGTGCCGGTGGCCACGGTCAGCGTGCCGCGCCCGTTCATTGCGTCGCGGGCATTGACCGCGAGGTTGAGCACCGCATTCTCCAACTGCACCCGGTCGGCACGCACCCGCCAGCCGCAGGCCGCGTCCTGCGTGGTCACGGTGATCGCGTCGCCGAGCGTCCGGTCGAGCAATTCCGACATACCCGCGACCAGTCCCGCCGCATCGAGCGACTCCGGCTTCAAGGACTCCTCGCGGCTGAAGGCGAGCAGGCGGCGGGTCAGCGCAGCGGCGCGGTCGGCACCATCGGTGGCATTGTCGAGGTGGCGGCGGGCAGCGGCCGGATCGTGCTCGACGCTGCGCCGCGCCAGTTCCAGTCCGCCCAGCACCACCGCGAGCATGTTGTTGAAATCGTGAGCAATGCCGCCGGTCAACTGGCCGACCGCCTCCATCTTCTGGACCTGGCGCAGCTTCGCTTCCTGGACGCGCAGATCCTCGGTGGCACGCGACACCGCGGCGGCGAGTTCCTCGGCCCGCTGCTGCGCCGCCGTCGCCTCCGCACGGGCGACGGCCCGTTCGCCGATCGCGCGGATGATGAACCAGCCGAGCAGCAAGGCGCCGACGACGATGAGTACGCCGAAGAGCGCCAGCACCGCCGCTAGCCGGTTCGACCGCTGCACCGTGCGCATCGCGTCGGCGGTGCGCGCGTCGAGCAGGGCGCGCTCGCCGTCGATGATCCGGTTGAGCGTTCGGTCGATGTCGTTGAGGCTGGCGGACTGTCGCGCCTTGTAGAAGCGGGCGAGCGCCTGCGCATTCTTCTTGTAGGTGGTGCTGAGCGCGATCAGCGACAGTTCCTTGCCGCGATCCTCATAGGCGTCGCGGAGATGGTCGACGCGGCGGCTTTGCGTCCGGCTGGGCATGACGAGATCGTCGAGCCGGTCGAGCTGGGTGCCCGCCAGCCGCCATTTGTCGTAATAGATCTGGCCGAGGGCGGTGTCGCCGCTGATCACGTACCGGCCGAGCGCCGCTTCGGACTGGGCGATCGATCCCGCCAGCGTCCGCGCCAGGATCATCACGTCATAGCTGTGCGCCTGCAGCCGCAGCGCCCGGTCGCGCTGCCGGTTGGCATTGCCGAGCGTCACGATCAGCCCGGCCAGCACGAGCGCACCCAGCAACCCCATCACGACCAGCGTGATGGTGCGCCAGGCGGCTTGGCCCCCCCGGGCCAGCGGTTCGGCCTCGTCCCGCGTCACGGCAAGGATGCTACCCCAACCTCCCGTCGCTGGGAAGCCGGGGCCGGCGGCTCAGCCGATCGCGCCCACGGCCTGACCCGCGGCGCGGAAATGGCCGAGCACGGTGTCGATCTGCGCGTCGCTATGCTCGGCGCACAGCGAGCAGCGCAGCAGGAAGGTGCCGGCCGGCGTCGCCGGCGGCCGCGCCATGTTGACGTAGACGCCCGCCTCGAGCAGCGCCTGCCACATCGCCACCGCCTGCATCTGGTCATCCAGGATCACCGCGACGATCGCGCTGTCCGGATTCTCGGTGCCGAGCCGGAAGCCCAGTTGTTTCAGGCCGCCGTGCAGGCGACGCGCATTGGACCAGAGCTGCGCCCGCTTGCCATGCGCGGTCATCAGCTTGCGGATCGACGCCTCTGCCGTGGCGACCACCGACGGCGGCAGCGAGGCGGTGAAGATATAGGGGCGGCAGGCGAGGCGGATCGCCTCGAACTTCGGATGGTTCGAGACGCAGAAGCCGCCGACGGTGCCGACCGATTTGGAGAAGGTGCCGACGACGAAGTCGACATCGCCTTCCAGGCCCTGATCCTCATAGACGCCGCGGCCGTTGGGGCCGAAGAAGCCCATCGAATGCGCTTCGTCGCTGAGCACCATCGCGCCATGCTTCTTGGCGACGGCGACCATCTCCTTGAGCGGCGCAATGTCGCCGAGCATCGAATAGACGCCCTCGAGCACGACGAGCTTGCCGGCATCCTTGGGCAGGCGGCCGAGCCGCTTGTCGAGGTCGGCGACGTCGTTGTGGCGGAAGCGGACGATCTCCGCATAGCCCTGTTTGCAGCCGTCGTAGATCGAGGCGTGGCTGTCGGCGTCGAGGATTACGTAGTCGCCCTTGCCGGCGACCGTCGAGATCATGCCGAGATTGGCCATATAGCCGGTCGAGAAGACGATCGCGCCCGACACGCCGTAGAAATCGCGCAGCGCCTGTTCCACCGCCATGTGGTCGCGGAAGGTGCCGTTGAGCATGCGGCTGCCGTTGGTGCCCGATCCGAACTGGTCGAGCGCGGCATGGCCGGCGGCGACGACGTCGGGATCGAACGTCATGCCCATGTAATTGTAGGTGCCGAGCAGGATCGTGTCCCGGCCGGCGATCACCGCCTCGGTCGGGCTCTTCACCTGTTCCATGACGATCGCGAAGGGATCGGTGACGCCGGTGTCGATCAGCGCCTGACGCTCGGCAATCAGCCCGTCGAACTTGCTCATCAGGTCGCGCGGGGCGTCGCTGACCAGCGGGCTCGGCACCTCCGGCTGCAGGCCCGTCTCGGTCATGCCTGCGCCTTCAGCTTGACGACGGCATCGGCGAGCTGGCCGATATTCTCGATCTCGGCCTGCATGTTCATCGTGATGATGATGTCGAATTCGTCCTCGATCGCGGCGACGAAATCCATCACCGTCAGGCTGTCCCATTCCAGGTCGCCCTGGAAGGTGGTGGCGTCGGTCAGCGCGACGCCCTTCTTGTTGAAGGGTTCGATCTGGGCCTTGATGGTGTCGAGGATCTGGGTGCGGTCGGTCATGATGATGTTCCGTTGGCAGGCAATTACGGCAGGGTTGCGGCTATAGCAGGCCGTTGGCGCGATACCACCGGGCGGTGGCGGCGAGGCCGTCGGCGGTGGTCGTGGTAGCGGTCCACAGCGCTGGAGGCGGGCGGCGGGCGGGATCGGCAGTCCAGTCGCCGTGGCAGAGGTAGCCGACGCGGTCGGCGGTTAGCTTGGCCGCCGTGCCGCGCAGCCGACGATCGAGCGCCGCGCCGAGGCGCAGGCCGGCAGCGGGCAGATGGATCGGCCAGACACGCCGCCCGACCGCTCGGCCGATCAGCCGCGCCATTTCGGCATGGGTGAGGACATGGCCGTCGTCCGCCTCCAATATGGCGCGGGGCCCGCTCCGCTCCGCGAGCGTCAGGAGCAGTCGGGCAAGATCCTCGACCGCGATCAGCGACACCTTGCCCGGCGGCGGCAGCAGCGCCAGCCCGAAGCGGGCGAGGCGGAACATGTCGCGCATCTCCATGTCGCCGGCGCCGTAGACGCCGGTCGGGCGGACGATCGTCCAGTCGAGCGGCGAGGCCGCGACCAGCGCCTCGCTCTCGCGCTTCGACCAGCCGTAGAGCGACAGCTGCGGCTCCCGCGCCGAAAGGGAGGAGACGTGGACGAAGCGGGCGATACCCGCCGCCTGCGTCGCGGCGATCATGGTGCGGGTGCCATCGACGTTGCCGGCGACGAAGCCCGCGCGATCCGGTGCGCTGACAACGCCGGCGACATGGATCACCGCGTCGCTGCCCGCGACGAGATCGGCGAGGCTGCCGGGACGATCCAACGCCCCCTCCACCCAGGTGACACCGTCGCGTGCCGGCTGAGCACGCCGGGTGAGGGCGCGGACGTGGTGGCCGGCGGCGAGTGCGCGGTCGACCAGCACGCGTCCGACGAACCCGGTGGCGCCAGTGATGGCGAAGGTGGTCATCGGCCCGCAATCCTGGTGCCGTCACGCCCGTGTAGGCGGGGATCCGGACACGCCAACGGCGGCGATGGACGTGCAAAGCACGGGGACGACGAAAAGCCGGGGCGCATCACAGCAGCGCCAGATGGTTGCGGTGGACCAGCGCGGCGCGGGGGGCATAGCCGAGGATGTCCGTTTGCTCCTCCGTCCGGCGGCCGAGCAGGCGCGCGGTTTCGGCCGCGTCATATTCCGCCAAGCCGCGTGCGAGGCGGCCGTTCGGCCCCTCGATCGTGACCAGGTCGCCCCGCGCGAAATCACCTTCTACGCGCGTCGCGCCGGCGGCGAGCAGGCTGCCGCCCTGTACCAGCGCCGCCGCGGCACCGGCGTCGACATGGATGCTGCCGGCGGCGGTCAAGCCGCCAGCAAGCCAAGCCTTGCGGGCCGACGCGGTTCGCTCGGCGACGAACAGCGTGTGCCGCGGCTCGCCGGCGAGCGGATGATCGACCCGACCGGAGGCAATAGCAAGCGCGGCACCCGCCGCGGTGGCGATCCGTGCCGCCTCGACCTTGGATACCATGCCGCCCGATCCCATACCGGAGGCGGAGCCGCGGTCGGCCATGCCGGCGACCGCGTTGATCCGCTCGACCCGCGCGATATGCCGTGCGGCCGGATGGATGTGCGGATTGGCGTCGTACAGTCCGTCGACGTCGGACAGCAACACGACACCGCTGGCACCCGCCGCCTGCGCGACACGCGCCGCAAGACGGTCGTTGTCGCCGAAGCGGATCTCCTCGGTAGCGACGCTGTCATTCTCGTTGATGACCGGCACGACGCCCAGGCCGAGCAGCCGGCCGAGCGTGGCGGCGGCGTTGAGATAGCGGCGGCGATCCTCCAGATCGGCAAGCGTGACCAGCATCTGTGCCGCCGTCAGGCCATGCAGGCCGAGCAATTCCGCCCAGGTCTGGCTGAGCGCGATCTGACCCGTCGCAGCGGCGGCCTGCGCGTCTTCCAGGCTGGCACGACCGCCTTTCGTAAGGCCGAGCCGGCGAGCCCCGAGGGCGATCGCGCCCGAGGATACGATCGCGACCTGCTGCCCCTCGCGCATCCGCGCGGCGATGTCGGCGACCAGGGTGGCCAGCCATGGCCGTCGCACATCCCCCTCGGCGCCGACCAGCAACGCGGAGCCGACTTTCACGATCAGGCGGGGGCAGACGGCGGGCGCGAACAGCATGGCCGCCCGCCTTTGCCCGCTTTGTCGACCGACTCCAAGGGGTGGCGGCACCGTCGGTGCCGCGCCGTTACTGCAGCGAGGACGAAGGAATGCCGGTGGTCAGCGCACCGAAGCCGTGTGCCTCGCAATATTCCGAAGCCTCGGTGATCAAGGCAACGAGCAGCGTCTCGTCGAGTGCCAATGCCAAAGCGAGCGCCTGATCGAGATGGAGGCGCATCATCCGTCTGGCATCAAGGTCGTTCACACGCGCACACTCCGCTCCGGATGCGATCACCGAAGCATCTAACCGAATTGGATACGGTTCATCGTGATCCAGATCAACAATGCAGCGCTTTGATCGACCGGAAGCGTACGCAAATTGGTGGTATGGCTATAAGGGCGACCATTCCACCGTATCTTCTTCGCCGTCGTCGCTGACCGGGGTCTCGGCGGCCGGGCCGATCGCCTCGAGTAGCCGGTCGAGCACCCAGTCGACACCGGTGCCCGCCGCACCCGACAGCGGAATCACATCGGCGCCGCTTGCCGCGGCGAGCTCGGCGGATAGCGCCTCGACCAGCTCGTCGTCGAGCGTGTCGATCTTATTGAGGGCGATCACCTGCGGCTTGTCGGCCAGGCCGGCGCCATACGCCTCCAGCTCGTCACGGACGATGCGATAGCTTTCGGCGACATCCTCATCATTGGCGTCAACGAGGTGGAGCAGCACGCGACAGCGCTCGATATGGCCGAGGAAACGGTCGCCGATGCCGGCACCGTCCGCCGCGCCCTCGATCAGGCCGGGAATATCGGCGACGACGAACTCGCGATTGTGGTGGCGGACCACGCCCAGCTGCGGCCGGGTCGTGGTGAAGGCATAGGCGCCGACCTTCGCCTGCGCATTGGTCACCGCGTTGATGAAGGTCGACTTGCCCGCATTGGGCAGACCGACGAGCCCGGCATCGGCGAGCAGCTTCAGCCGCAGCCACACCCACGCTTCCTGGTAAGGCCAGCCAGTGCCGTGCTGGCGCGGCGTACGGTTGGTCGAGGTCTTGTAGCTGGCGTTGCCGCGACCGCCATCACCGCCGCGCAGGAACACCGCGCGCTGGCCGACGCGGGTGAAATCAAGCAGCACCTCTTCCTTGTCTTCCGACAGGACCTGCGTGCCGACCGGGACCTTGATGACCAGATCGTCGCCGCCGGCGCCGGTCCGGTTGCTGCCCGAGCCGCCCTGGCCGCGCGGCGCGCGAAAATGCTGGGTGTAGCGGAAGTCGATCAGCGTGTTGAGGCCGGCCACCGCCTCGAAGACGATGTCGCCGCCCTTGCCGCCGTTGCCGCCGTCGGGGCCGCCATATTCGATGAACTTTTCGCGCCGGAAGCTGACGGCGCCGGGGCCGCCCCCGCCGGAACGGACGAAAATCTTGGCTTGGTCAAGGAAATGCATGACGTCTCTTTAGCGTGCCGCGGCGGCAAGGCCAGTGTCAGCCGAGCGGCTGGCGCAGGGCGTCGGCCGCGATGTCCCGAGCCGTGCGGCGCGGTAGGCCGAGCGCGCGGGCGATCGGCGCGCCGAGCAGCGCATCGCCGAGCGCCATCAGCATCAGCTGCAGCGTTTCCTCGGCGATGGGCCGGGGGCGGGGGGCGAGATCGACGGCGAGTTCGTCAACCAGGCCGTGGATCGCGGCGAGAATCGGGTCGAGCGCATCCTGGTTGCCGGTCAGGATCATCCAGCTGGCAAGCGCACCCGCCCCATCCCTGTCGAACGCGTCGAAGACCAGTTCGACGATCCCGGCCGGGTCGCGCTCGTCGGCTGGTGTTTCGGCGATACGCGCCCGGATCGCGGCGGAGATGGCGCTCGCCATCCGCGCGATCAGCGCCTGCTGCAGCCCCGCCGCCGAACCGAAATGATGAAGCAGATTGGCGTGGGTGCGGCCGATCTCCGCCGCCACCGCCTTCAGCGTCACCGCTTGCGGCCCCTCGGCGACGAGGAGCCGGCGCGCCGCGTCGAGCGCGCGATCGCGAGAGGCTTCCGGGGACAGGCGCTTGGGCGTCGGCACGAGCAGCGGCGTAGCGGGCAAGGGCGCGGAACGTAAGGGGCGATGTCCCCTCCCCGAAGGGAGGGGGCGGTCAGGCCGCGATCGGCATCGGTTTGGAGTCGTCCGCCGTCAGGTCGAGCGCATATTCGAGGCTCGTTGCCGCGTCGGCGCGCGCGGGCGAACGCTTCAGCGCGGTCCGGCCGGTCGGTTGGAAGCCGAGCTTGCGCAGCACGCGACCGGATGCGGGATTGTCGGCATAATGCCAGGCGCCCAGCCGCGCGAACGGCAGCGCGTGCCGCGCCATGTCGATCACGGCGCGGCCCGCCTCGGTGGCATAGCCGCGCCCCCAGGCCGACGGGGTCAGCCAATAGCCGAGCTCGGGCCCGTGATCATATCGTGTGATGCCGATGCCGCCGATCAGCGCCGGCGTTTCGCCGTCGTGGCAGACGATCTGGAAGCGCGGTTCGTGGGCGCCGCGCGGGCTGGACAGAAAGGCCGACGCCGCTGCCTCGTCATAGGGGAAGGGGACGTGGCTCAGCATCCGCGCCACCGCTTCGTGTCCGATCGCCCGGCTCAGCGCAGGGGCATCCTCCGGCCAGCCGGGCCGCAGGGTCAGTCTCTTGGTTCTGGCGAACATGCTCGTCGCTCTCCTCATGCGTGCCGCTGCCACGCGTCTGTGACGCGGCGGCGACAGGGTTGAGGGAGCACGAAAAAAGGGAGCCGGGGTGACCCGCCTCCCTTGTCTGGTTGGCACCGCCTGGGCGGTGCGACCGGGTCAGCCTGGTGGGCAACCCGGTTGGTCGCCCGATGTTATTCAGCCGCCTCGGCCATAATCTCGACCGAGCAGAATTTGCGGCCGAGCTTGCCCTCGTGGAACGCCACGCGGCCGTCGACGAGCGCAAAAAGGGTGTGGTCCTTGCCCATGCCGACGTTGCGGCCCGGGTAGAACTTCGTACCGCGCTGACGGACGAGGATGTTGCCGGCGATCGCTTCCTGACCACCGAACTTCTTCACGCCAAGGCGACGGCCGGCCGAATCACGACCGTTGCGCGACGAACCGCCTGCTTTCTTATGTGCCATGCTGCTCTACTCCTGGTTCGCGCGTACGGATCAGCCGACCGACACGATCTTGAGGATCGTGTGGTTCTGGCGATGGCCGTTGCGGCGGCGATAATTGTGACGACGGCGCTTCTTGAAGACGATGACCTTCTCGCCCTTCGCCTGTGCGATGATCTCGGCGGCGACGGTCAGACCCTCGACGCTCTTCAGCTCCGAGCCTTCGCCCGCGAGCAGGACGTCACCCAGCGTGATCGACGCGCCGGCTTCGCCGTCCAGCTTTTCGACGACGATCTTGTCTCCGGCGGCGACGCGATACTGCTTGCCGCCCGTGCGCACGATAGCGAACATGGCTCTTGTCACTTCCCAATAAACATATGACCGCGCGAAGGCATGCCTTCGGCGGGATGAAGCGCGGCAGCTAAGGAAGAATGGCGGCGCTGTCAACCGCCGATGGTGGCGAAATCGGCGCGGTCGAAACACTCAGTGCCGGTGCTCGCGGCGCAGCGCGTAGCGGCCGTCGACATAGTCCGAGAACAGCCCGGCGATGGCGGGGTGGTCGATCGGCTCGTCGCTGTCGTCGGGCACTAGATTCTGCTGGCTGACGTAGGCGGTGTAGCTCGATTCGATACTCTCGGCGAGCAGATGGTAGAAGGGCTGGTCCTTGCGCGGTCGCGCGTCCTCTGGAATCGCCTCATACCATTCCTCGGTGTTGGCGAAGACCGGGTCGACGTCGAAGATGACGCCGCGGAAATCGAACAGGCGATGGCGGACCACGTCGCCGATCGAGAAGCGAGCATGCGCGATCGGCGGGGCGGTAATCTCGGCTGGGGTGGCAGGCAGGACGCTGTCGTGGCGGGGCATGACGGATAATTTAATGCCGTTTGCGCATCGCACAAGCGCGCGGAGCGCTTGCCACGTCCCGACGAACCCGTTAGAGGCGCGCCCTCGACCCGCCCAGGGGGTGTCTAGGGACGCCCGCCGAGCATCCTCGCGGAGAGGTGGCAGAGTGGTCGAATGCACCGCACTCGAAATGCGGCGTGCCGGCAACGGTACCGTGGGTTCGAATCCCACCCTCTCCGCCACACAGTCCTTTGTATCTGTGGTCATCTGGGAAGCGCGCCAGATAGTGCCCGCATTCCCGCGAGTTTCGCGTAGCGCCGCGCGTGAATTGCGTAGCAGAGAAACCTGGTGGATGAGGTTTCTGCAGGCCAATCGGGAGATATTCTCCGGTCCATGAGGGCGCAGTACCGAACTGCGATCTGCCCATTATTCGCGACGCTTCATGCTCAAAATACAGAATTAAACAGGGTTGGGTAAGCTCTGGAGCATGGCGCTGATGCGGCAAGCCCGCTGCCCGCCCTCGTGCGACGGGCCATTGCATCGTCAAATGGCCAATTTACACCAGGGATGGAAAAGTTCCGCAGCAGCGTGGAAAAGAGCGTATGCAGGGTTGAAGGACTGCTTCACGGGCATACATTGCGGTTGTCAACAACAAAAGTGCGGTATGCCTATGGCGTGACGGGAAGTCGAACCAGCTTCAGGTTCAACTCAAAATAATGGCAGTGTCCCGCCAAAGCGCGGAGTCCATACCATAATCCCGTCACCTTGCCGTGGCTCACATTTTCGCTTTCGAAACCAGAGCATAGCAAAGGTGACTCCTCATTTGGGGGTCATCGTCATGATGAACAATCCACAGTTCGTGGAGGCGGGGAAGCTCGACCTCCTTTCTGGTCTATCATCCGAAATCCGCTTCGTCACTCCTTCGTCATTGGCTGCATTTGGTCGTCGTGCGCGGACGCATTCCAGAGATCAGATTACGCAGATAGCAAAGAGCATCGAAACATTTGGGTTTTCGGTTCCCTTGCTGGTCGATGAGAAAAATAAGATCATCGCGGGTAACGCCCGACTTGAAGCGGCCATTCAGCTCGGTCTCGCTGAGGTGCCTGTAGTCACCATCTCGCATCTGACACCTGAAAAGAAGCGCGCCTTCGTGCTGGCTGAGAACAAGCTTGCGACCGCTGGCGGCTGGGACCGCGCGGTGCTGAGTCTCGAGTTCAAGGAACTTCTTGAGATCGCCCCGGATTTCGATCTCGACGTCACCGGCTTTGTGGATCCTGAGATCGACGCCCTGGTGTTGTGCCAGGAAGAGCCGGAACGCTCGCCAAAAATCGTGCCGCCTACGACTGCAACCAGCCAGATCGGTGACCTGTGGCTGCTTGACCGCCATCGGCTCTTGTGTGGCGACTCCACCGATAAGGCGACAGTAGCCCGGTTACTGGACGGCCAGGAAGCAAGAATCACGTTTAGCGATCTTCCCTATAATGTGGGCATTGCAGGCAACGTCACATCGTCGAAGGACAGTCGCGAGTTCGTCATGGCATCCGGCGAGATGTCGGACGACGAATTCATCGATTTCCTTAAAAAGGTATTTGCGCGCGCATGCGAAAGCCTGATGCCAGGCGGCCTTGCCTATATGTGTATGGATTTCCGCCACATGCGGCACATGCTGGACGCGGCAGACAAGAACCCTCTGAAGCTTTTGAACCTCATCGTATGGGACAAGGGGCTCGGCGGCATGGGGAGCTTTTACCGATCCCGGCACGAGCTCATCTTCCTGTTCGCGCACGAGGGGGCGACGCACCTCAATCGCGTTCAGCTTGGTAAGCACGGCCGCGACCGCAGCAACGTCTGGACCTATCGCGGCATGCATGGCTCGGGGCACGAGCAGAAGCGCGCGCGCGAACTCCATCCGACCGTCAAGCCGCTGGCGTTGGTCAAGGATGCCATTCTCGATTCGACCAAACGTGGGGATCTCGTGCTCGATCTCTTCTCCGGAAGCGGCACTACGATACTTGCTGCGGATGATACTGGACGCAGGGGTGCAGCAATGGAGCTCGACCCGATTTACACCGACACGACCATATTGCGGTGGCAGGAGCACAGCGGGAAAGAAGCGGTTCTGGCATCGAGCGGACGGACCTTCCGCGAGGTGCGAGCCGAGCGTGCCACCCGCGTGGCATCTAACGCTGATACGCAACAGACAAGCGACTTGACCCAGGCGGCGCCTCCGGCCCGCGTTCGCACGCGCCGCGCGGCTTGAGGAGGATGGTATGTCTGAACATCAGGCCACCAGTGGCACCCCGCGCTCGGCCGAACCTGCCGACGGATATGCCGTCACGCGCGGCAAGCCGCCGCGCGAGCATCAGTTCAAAGCCGGCAAATCGGGCAATCCGTCCGGGAGACCGAAAGGATCGCTGAACTTCAAGACGCTCCTCCAGCGCGAGCTCGACCGGCAGATCACGGGGACCAGCAACGGTCGCGCGGTCCGGATGACCAAGCGCGAAGCGATGGCCGTCCGGCTCGTCGGCGAGGCGATGCGCGGGAACCTGAAAGCCATCGATGCCGTGCTGCATCACGCCGGGGAAACCGCGGCGAGCACACAGGCGCTGCCCCCCATGGACACCGATCCGGCCCGAGACGCCGCCATCTTGGCGGCATACCTCGCCCGGTTCCCGCCAGGGGGGACAGCATGACTCCGCCCGCCGACATCTCGTCAGCGCTAAGCGAGCTTTGTCGGCGGGATTTTCAGGTGTTCGTCGAGCGGGTGTTCGCGACGCTTGATCCCGCTGCCGAGCTGGAGCGTGCTCCCTATCTCGAGATCCTTAGCGACTACCTCGCCCGTACCGAGCGAGGCGAGGTTCGTCGTCTATTGATCACGATCCCGCCTCGACACCTCAAGTCGATCGCGACCTCCGTGGCATTACCTGCCTGGATGCTAGGGCGCGATCCGACCCGGCGCATCCTCACGGTCAGCTATTCGAACGATCTCACCAAGGAACACTCCCGTAATTTCCAGCGCGTCGTCAGCTCTGGCTGGTATGCCCATACCTTCCCGGAGACGGCGAGCAGCCTTGCGCGCAATACGATCTCGGAAGTGCGTACGAGGCAGAATGGATTTCGTCGCGGCGCCTCGTTCGGCGGGTCGCTGACGGGTTTCGGTGCCGATGTCATCATCATCGACGACCTGATGAAGGCCGGCGATGCACGTTCCCCGGTGCAACGGGACAACGTATGCCACTTCTACGGCAACAGCCTCGTCAGTCGCCTCAACGACAAGTCGCAAGGCATCATCATCGCCGTGCAACAGCGACTGCACGAAGACGACCTCGCCGCGCACCTCCAGACCATGGGCTACGCCCATCTCAACCTTCCCGCGATTGCCGAAGAGCGGCAGCAGTTCGTGCTTTCGACGGGCCGCGTCCATGTGCGCGAGCCTGGTGACCTCCTGAAACCTCGCACAGAGCCGCGTCCGATCCTCGACGAGTTCAGGCAGGCGATGGGAAGCTCCGACTTCGAAGCACAGTATCAGCAGAACCCGACACCGCCCGACAGCGCGCTTATCGAATGGTCGCGGATCCAAACCTATAGCGAGGCACCTGGCCGTGAACGCCTCCAGTACGTCGTCCAGAGCTGGGATACCGCATTCACCGATGGGCCAAAGGCGGATTTCTCGGTGGGCACCACCTGGGGCTTTCACGATGGCGCGTGGCTGCTGCTCGATCTCCAACGCATCCGGTTATCGTATCCGGACCTGCTGGCGCGCGTCCGGCGCGAACGGAAGAAGTGGCAGGCCGACACCATCATCATCGAAAAGGCAGCGACGGGTCATGCCTTGCTAGAGGACCTTTCCCGCGATCACCGCTGTCTCAGCGAGCCTGAACACCACGCAACCCAGTGCAACCGCTACGCCTCTCAACCGGTAATGAGCAAGGAGGAGCGGCTGGTCGTCGGCGCAGAGCGCCTTTATTCGGGCCTTGCCAAGTTCCCCCAGAAAGCACGCTGGCTTGCAGAGCTTAAGCGGGAGATGATGGGCTTCCCGAACCTTGTCCATGACGATCAAGTCGACAGCGTGTCGCAATTCCTTCTGTGGGTTAAACAGCGACAGGGCCGGCTAGCCAGCGGGGGAGGGGCATCGGTACAATCGCGCCCTGACGGCCGGCGGGATCCACCGCGACCGGCCGGACGCGCCCGTGGGTGATCGCGTCCGCCGGTCCTCTTTCATCGCATGGATGGGCGCCCTGATGGCTTGCGGGCGGACCCGAAGCCGGCGCGCTGTTGCCCGCTTATAGCGCGCTCGCACAATAGCGGCATTTGGTCGCAAGCTTGCGTACTGGCTCGGCGCAGGAGGGGCAGCGCACATAGTCGCCGTGCTGACCGCGGCGAACCGCGGCCTCTTTTCCGCCTGCCATCGTCAATGAGACAATAAATCCAGCCAATGGGCTTGCAAACGCCGCCCAAGCCATGCTCTCGCCGTTGCCACCAGTGCCAACCGACACTAGTATAACCAATGGCAATACAGGAACGGTAGAAAGCGCAAACAGCGCCAGTCCAGACCGATTTCGCTTTGACGCGATGACGGCATTTAGGGCTGCCCAGGCGATGATGACGATGAGGCCAATCAGCGGTTCCATAGAACATCCTTCTGCGTGGGCGTGGTGGCACGATGCATGGCTGGCTCCACAAGGCAGCTAGCCTCGATTGCGGGCGCGATGGCGCGGCAAGGATAACAGCGCATCTTATTGCGCACTTGCAGATGTAGCACGCTGGCCCGTGCGGTCGCACTTCATCACTGCCTTGTAGAGCATCATCTTTGTGCCGATGTCACTGTCGGCGCGTTCTGTTGTGAGACTGGCGAAATGGATGCTGTCGGGGCATCCAAGCCTTTGCGCGAGCTTGCGGCGAACATCGTCTTCGTCGCGCGCCTTGACGACGCCGGTCATCGCGACGCCTTGCTCGTTGCCGATCATGGTTGGCACCGGAAACCCCCACGGGGACGTCGCACAACCGGCCGCACTCAGTAGCAACGCGACCGCGCCAGGCCGCCCGGCATGCTTCCACGTCGGCGCCTTACGGGCACGCATGTCAGTGACATGTTTATAGCTCAAAACGCTCATTATTCCCCCTCGCTCTACGACGGAATGTCGACAATCAGTGACACGCGTCATGCTCGACGTACGCGATAAAGCAACTGGAATGTCACTGATCGTCTGTAGATCAATCGTCGACAGCGGCATCTTTACAGACCCGTGGATGTCCGACAGCGCCTTGCCACCAACCTTCGTCGTCTGCGTAACCACCACGGGTGGAGCCAGGAGGATTATGCCGATCGCGCCGGCATCCATCGCACCTATGTCAGCGACCTTGAGCGTGCTGCTCGCAACCCGACGATATCGCTGGTCGAGAAGCTTGCAGTACCTTTCGGCGTGACGGCGAGCGACCTCATCGCCTGATTGCGGAACCGGCGGAAAGCTGCGTCTCGACTTCAGGCCCTCGCCGCGGCTTTGGTCGCGGTCAGGAGGCAGACGATGACCCCAGACGAGATGATCAGGATACAGATGACGGCCGCGGGCATGCTGATGGAGGATCTGTCCGCAAAGGTTGTGCTTGACCCCTTGCATCCCGCCCGCCCGCGAGAACTGCGCGAGCTCGCCGGGGACCTCTCCACCATCGCCGACGTCGTTGACCGTATCCGTCGGGCCTAGCCTTTCCGCCCGCCTAGACTGGGGGGCACGTCGGCAGGAGCGTCGCGATCTGCGTTCGCCAGTCGGCGGCGATGCCGCCTTCGGCGGTGAGGCTCGCGACGGTCACGCCGGCGCGCTGTCGCCCCGCCAGGATCGCCTCGGTGACCGCCGGTGCAAGAAAAGCCAGCCGGATCACTCTGCAGACATATGATCTGGTCACGCCCTCGCGGACGGCAAGCTCGGTCGTGCTGATCGCGCCGGCGCGCAGGATACCCCACCAGCGCCGGGCCTGAACCAGCAGGCGGATGAGCGACTTGTCCGGTGCTGCCTGTGCGGTGCGGCCACCGTCCTGCACGAGGCGCAAAGCGCGACCCGAGCGGGTTAATCGTGCCGCGCAACCTACTTCGAAGGTCGCCATCCCCTCATCCCGTCGGGGAAGCGCAAGGAGGTTGGCAAAGGCAGCAGCGTCGCAGGTGAGGGTAATCGCGGCATCGCCAATTTGCACTTGCCGCACGGTATCCAGCATCGCCCGGTAGCGTTCGGTGCCCTTGCTCGCGGCAAGCGCCTCGCAGCGTGTGTGAAATTCGGTGATCTGATGAACACGGACGTCGAGCTCTGCCAGTGCCGCAAGCTCGATCGGCTGGCGGAGGAGTTCCTGTAATTTCCCGATCACCAGCCCCTCGATCTCTCGTGCGGGTATGCGCAGACCGGTGGCACTCGCACCCGATTGCAGGGCGCGGCTGACGTAATAGCGATGACGCACCTTGTTCTTGTTCGCGTGTGTCGCGACCAGCGGCGCGTTGTTCCCATCAACGATACGACCAGCAAGCAGGCTGCTCTCGGCGGTGACCGCCCGGCTGCGCTGGCCCTGACGATGGTCGGCGAGCATCGTCTGCACGGCATCGAAGGTCGCCGCGTCGATGATGGCGGGGTGAAGGCCGCCATATACCTTGTCCTTGTGACCGATCTTGCCGGCGTAGGTAACGTTCTTGAGGATATGGTAGAGCTGGCCACGGGTGAAGGTGCCCCCGCCCAGGGGCTTGCCACCGACCGTGACCCGCTCAGGCACAGTGATGCTCGTCCGGGTCAGCTCTTCCATCAGGCGCCGCACACAACCCAGTGCAAGATAGCGGGTGAAGATGTGACGGATGAGCATCGCATGCTCCTCGACGACGACGAGGCTGCGGTCGTGCGGGGCATAGCCCAACGGCGGGGTGCCCCCCATCCACATGCCGCGTGCTTTGGATGCGGCGATCTTGTCGCGGATACGCTCGGCGGTCACCTCGCGCTCGAACTGCGCGAACGACAGCAGCATGTTGAGGGTGAGGCGGCCCATGCTGGTGGTCGTGTTGAACGACTGGGTGACGGAGACGAAGCTTGTTCCCGCGGCATCGAAGGTCTCGACGAGCTTGGCGAAGTCGAAGAGCGAGCGGGTGAGGCGGTCCACCTTGTAGACGACGATAATGTCGATCCGGCCAGCCTCTACTTCGGCAAGCAGCCGCTTGAGGGCAGGGCGCTCGAGTGTGCCGCCGGATAGCCCGCCGTCATCATAGACCTCGGGCATCGCCGTCCAGCCCTCGCTGGCCTGGCTGAGGATATAAGCGGCGCACGCCTCGCGCTGCGCATCGAGGCTGTTGAAGCTCTGTTCCAGCCCCTCGTCGGAGGATTTGCGCGTATAGATCGCGCAGCGCACCGTCTTCATGCTGCCACCTTCTTCTTGAGACCGAAGAACGCCGGACCCGACCAGCGCGTCCCCGTGATTGCGCGTGCAACCTCGGAGAGCGATCGCCATTCGCGGTCATCCCAGCGAATGATCTGATCTTCACCAACCGTGACGACGTGTGCCTGGCCCTGCCATTCGCGCACCAGCCGCATGCCAGGCGTGGCTGCCTGTGTACGGGTCTGCCCGCGGGCAAGTTGGTCGAGCGTCTGGCTGGCAGCGCGGGCAAGACCGGCAGAGGCTCGCGCCTGCATCTCCCAGGCAAGCGCCAGCCGCAGCATCTTCGGGCTGACTGTGGGCGCCGCTGTCCCAACCAACGATTGCCAGCGCTCCCGCAGCGTCGCGGAGGACAAGGTCTCCAGTTCGCCGAGATCCGAGGCGGACACCATTACGCCGCCCCCAGCAGGCGGTAACAAGTAATGCTGTCGCGTTTGATCCGCTGGATGCTGTGCCCCTTCTTGCGCAACCCCGTCAGCGCGGCGCGTGTCGTATGCGGCTGCCATCCGGTCGCTGCCATCAGTTCAGTTACGGGTATTCCCTCCGCTGACGCGAGAAGTTCGAGAACCAGCGCGATCTTGGTGGGTGCCTTGTCGACAGCGATCACCGCAGGCAGCTCGCCGATCGCCGTTGACGATCCCGCATCGATGTCGTCATCGACGCCGATCGCCGCCATCCCTGCTTTGGTGATGAAGAGGCCGTAGGTCAGGTCGCCATCCGTACGGTGAATGGCGGCCGCATTCGTCGTCGGCAGTTCGATCAGCATCGCTCGTCGAAGGAGTGCTGCCAGCGCCTTTGTGGCGCCGCCCCCGCGGTGGACGCTGCCGGGCAGCGGTAACACGCTGCCGTCCTTGCGCTGGCATGCCGTGGCGAGGAGGATGCGCTGGGTATCACTGAGCTTTATCATGGTGGCTGTACTCCGGTTTGGGAGCAGCCCTGATGCTGCCCCACCAGCCAGAGCCCCGGTGAGCGGCTCACCTGGGGCGGGGGCAGGGCAAAATCCCTGCGCGTCGTCTGACACCGCTGTTGCTCTGCTTCGCTGCGAAGTCGAACAGAATGTGCAGCGATTCTGCTTTTGGTGAAAAACGGCCAGTCCGTTTTCGGACGTGCGCGGAATGTCCGATCTTGGTGGAGAGCGGCCTGTCCGCTTTCGGGCATCGATCACGATAAAGCGGACGCTCGTTCAGGCTGGAGGCCATGGGGCGTGAACGGGTTGTCCCCTCGAACCGCGAGCGAACTTGTGATGCGCCCTTTTGACACTTTGAAACCGGCACGAACCCGTGCGTCAACGGGGAGGATCACAACCGCCTTGGTCTGTTGAAAAATGCCGGACATGCCGGATTGCTTCTTCGTTTCACCCCTACCGTAAGAAGCGCCGCTATGATGGGATCAGACTGTCGCGGTGGGCGGGGAGGGGCGTCCCGTCGCACCATAGAAGCCACGTTGCCCGCAGACCACCTCTTGCGCCGCATCGATCGGTGTCCGTCAAACCGAGGGACGATCAATGCAAGCCGTTGGTCACGGTTGCGGTGCTGAGGCGGGTAGGTCGGGATCGGCCGCCGCAGTCAGGGCAAGAACATGTTGCACCATTCGCCAACCATAGTTTTTGGCAGATACCGCGCACAGGACATAGGCTCCCAAAAGGCAAGCGCCGTATATCGCAGAACGACCTATGTTGTCGTTGATCATCAGTGCAAGGATTGGCAGCGGCACGATCAAGAGCGCGGTGATCGTGCCGATATCTCGCGCCGCAAGGTATCGACGATGCGGGTCGCAAACGCTGACGTCGTCCCGAAGCGGTTTATAGATCCGGTAGAACAACTGATTCTGCATCGCCGGATCGGTTGGGAGGGAGCCTAGCTTGCTTTGCAATGCCGTCATGTCGACGTGCGACGAGGTCGGACCGACGACGGTAAAGGCCCGCGCCCCAGGCAGGGGGTGGTTCCATCGTAGATGGATGAGCCGATCGCGCCAGTTGGGTGGAATCAATCCAAGCAAAATCAAAGAGGCGATGACAATCAGCCCAAGTGATGCCGATCCCGGCACTGCCATTGCTTCAAGCTTTGCGATCAAATGTACCGACCGAGCTTTGATGAGCTTGGCTGGTTCCATTGCCACCACCAGAAAGGCTGTTGCGTGGGCCATCATGGCGGCACGGATGAGCCAGGCGTTTTGCTCTTTGAGCGATTTGGTCTCAGCCACCGTTTGTATCCTTCGCGATCAGGGCGTGAAAGCGAAGCGGCGTTACAATCAGCAACACCGATGGTGGCGTACGCCCCGCCGCCAGCTCGGTCGCCGTCCGCCAGTCGAGCGCTGATGGGCCCTCGTCGGCAAGATGGCTGTGCCAGGTGCCAACATCGAAGAGCGTCCGTCCGCTAGCCTGATGGCGATGCTCGATTGCCTTCTGAAGGCCAGTAGTGCCGAGAACGAACAGGCCGGCAGAAAACGTGCTGTCAGCTGGTGCATCGAGCAGATCGACCACGGTGACCGTCTTCATCCGGGCACTGCTAAGGCCGACGAGCAGACCCCCGATCTCCGCATGCGGCGAGGCCGCGGCCGCTGACCTGATCTTTGCTGCAATGCGCTGGCTGATCCGCAGCTCCCAGCCGTCGGTACCCTCGATCGCGACGGTTTCGAAGGACGGTACGGTTTGGCGGGTCCAGCGCGTTGCGGGGGTATCGATGTCACAGACGCCAGTGACAATCAGGCCGTCGGCGTTTGGATGGTCAGCCGCGTGGTCGATCTCTTTGGAAAGGCCGGCTGTCATCATCGAGAGCTGCGCATCGTCGATGGTCATCGTCAACGATCCGCAGCCCTGGCCTATCTGAATTTCAGCGAGACCGGTTTCAGGGTCGGCAAGCAGCGCTACAGCCTCACCATCGGCCAGCGTGGCATACATCTCAGCCATCAAATCGTTGTGATTTGGGTTGTGAGTGGTTCCATCAACCAGCATGTAAGCCATGCGGCCGCGACCAAAGAGCGCCGCCTCGATATAGCGCGCACGTTCATTCGGACGGATCGCGGTGGATAACGCTTCACGCACCGCGAGAGAGGCAGTGGCGTTGACGACGATGCCTGTGCCTGCGGGAATAACTTTGGCCCGGTTAGCCTCGTCGCGCAGAGCTGACGCGATGTCATCCTGGTAGACTGTTGGCGACAAGCTGAACCCGACCAGCTCATCAGCGAGCGCCGCAGTCTTTGGCTGGCCTACCGCGGTAGGGGAGAGGGCGTGTCGCGCCATATTGTGCGGGCGAAGCCACCCCTCGTCGCTGATTGCGACGATCTGCTGCCCGGAGCGGGCGGCGTGCAGCGCTAGTTTCGAGCCGACGCTGCCGCAGCCGAGCAGCGCAAGCGCTGGCCGTTCGGGTACCCCTGCCAGCGTTCGCAGCAATGGCGCATTCAATGTCTGATAATGCAGAGCAGGTACGACCGGCTCATCGCCTCCACCGACGATTGGTGTCGTTCTCTGGTCATAGGGACGGATTTCAATGACGTACGGCAGTAATTCAATCGGAGAGGTTGATCCGATCAAATGAAAGGGTCGTTCGACGCACAAGACAATGCCAACTGGTATCGGCTGGTTAAGGTGCCAGCCCTGCCACGACCGTTCCAGATTTCTGAGAAAAAGATCGAGACCGCGACGGCAGCCCAGCGTATCAGCACGCGAACGAAGCTCATTGATCGTTGTGACGTCGTCGGGGGTGTAACGGTTGCTAACGTGGGTACCACCAGAGGGAGGCTTGTCGGCCCAGACAATCCCGATGATGGTATTCCCCGACGTGCCCCCTTTCGACATTGGCGAAACGCTGAACAGCGACTTGTCCGTCGTACTGAGCGGCGTTTTAACGCCATCGCTGTTGATCCAAACCGAAGCACCATCAAGCAGCGTCGCGTCCTCGGCCCCCATTCTACCGAAACGGCTACGCCAAGCTACATAGCCGCCGGCCTTCAGCCGGCTGGCACGCATGGTCTCTGCGTCGAAGGCCAATGTATTGCTCAACCCACGCCGCATGGCCGGTTCCCAGCCTTGCACTGGGTCGATCAGATGGTTGATCGCGGCCTTGCGCAGCCAGACAGCAACCTGTTCGACAAGATGGAACACGCCATACTCGACCAAGCCGAACTGAAGGAAAAACTCGTCTTGATTGCCATCGACAAGGCATGGCCTGGGCGGCGCGTCAGCGCCGCCCGGGTGAAGATGGGGGAAGTTACGCGGGAAGTCCGCGCGAAGGCGCACCTGAGGAGAGCGCCAGGGATAATCAGACGGGATACGCAGCGTGACCGGCTCAACAATCCGGACGCCGGTGTCGCTGCCGCCATCCGCCTGAAAGTGGAGGGGCATTTCGACCCTCAGATCGATGCGAACCTCATTATCGCCGATGACCTCGCCACCGGCGAATTCCGGGTGGCTTGCCGCGACCCGGAGGATGTCATCCGCCGGGGCTGCCGGTTTCGGAGAGGCCATCAGGAGCGGCCGTGCGGCCGTGCCTGTGCCGCCGTTGCGCCGATTCCCAACGCCGTTGCTGCCGCCTTGCCGGCATTCATGACCGCCTTGACGATGCCACTAGCGCCGATCTCGTAGCGCAGCGGCTGCTGTTCATCTTCCCAGACGTCGGTGACGCACCGGAAGCGATCATCCTTGCCCTCAACGATCGAGATGTACTCGCGCTTGGCGCGATCGCTCGGCGGATCGGCATCCTCAGGATCGATATGTTCGCAGCTGGCGACGATGACGGCGCCTTTGCGGATTTGCGCCAACGCGGTGCGGGCGCTCTCACATACCTCGGCTTCCTCTCCCCAGGTCGAGTAGCTGTCATAGCTCAGGCTATGCCAGGAACAATGGTGCGGCGCCTGAAGGATATCGTAGCTCAGCCAGTCGGCATGCGCTGCCCCATGCTTGTCCCACAGGCGTTCCCAGATCGCGACCTCCGCGTCTCCGCCGGTCAGGAAGCGGCACTTGTCGGCATACCCGGCCCCGCGGATCGAAAAGCGCAGAATGACTGACGACCGGTTTTTTGCCAGCAGTTCCACCAGTTCTTCATCGTCGCCTTGCGGCATCGGAGCCAGGAGACGAGCTTCAAAGGCGCCAGCGGTGACGCGGTTGAGGCTGGACACGACATCGTCGGTCTTTACGACGATCCCCAAGATGTCATCGGTCTTACCCTTGATGTCCTCGCCCAAAATCTGGATACGATCGCCCTCGATCCCGGTCGCCTTGGTGGTACGATACAGCGCTACCCGGCGCCGGGCTTCTTTTGCCCAGGCCTTGGCATCGTCACATAGCGTGTGCGTCATCGATGCCCGCCGAAACACGATGGGCGACGACCACATCTCGCGGATCAGGATCTTGTCGTCGGCCTTGACCCAGTCATCGGGGGGTCCGAGGTGAAAGTGCTTCGACAGACCACAGATATGGTCCTTGTCGGGATGGGTGTTGAGAAAACCATCGACGAAGAGCCGACCCTTCTCGTCGCGCTTCAGTTGCTCGCGCAGCAGGCTCATGACGTCGGGTGTGTCATCATCCGGGTCGTCGGCACCCTTGCGGATGTGGATGTCGATCAGCAGCGTCTGATCATTGTCGAACCGCAGCAGCGTCATGTCGCCATTGCAGACCGGGTAAAACGTGATGGCAGCCGTCATTGTGTCGTGTCCTTCCTACCTGAACCCTGACACGAACACGTCCCCGAATGGCCGCGCCAGCTTTAGCTATATGTTAAGCATGCCATCGAGATTCAAGCCGTCCAATGGTGACAAGAATGGCAGTGGACGCGTGCGAGCTTAACACGTACCTTAAGTGATGAGGTGCAGATGGGCTCAGCCGAGCGATCACCAGCCGAGCATGCCGAGGTGCGAGTCGATGGGCCTCGGCGCTGCATCGCGATGCGTGCCAGTGACTGGGCGCGGTTGCACCATGCCATACCTGTGACGGTGTTCGCACGGCTGATGGGGCTGTTCCGCCGGTTCTGTAATGGCTGTGATCATCTCCCTGAACAGGCCTTTCGGCGCGTAGCGGGTGACCAGCATGGTCGCCTGGAGGAGTTTATCGCAACCGACGTTCAGGTGGTCGGTCGTCGTGGCACTGACGAGGCGCGTCAGACATTTTTCGTAACAGAGGTGCGTATTGCCCGCGTCGTGGACCCGGTTCTCCAGCCGGTCGCGGCGCTGCAAGTGATGCTGCCACTCGAACTAGTTGTACAGAAGGAACGTGAGCGATGACTGAGATAGGAGCGGGCATAACGGCAGGAAGTGCGGTGACGTGCGATGTCGACACGCTTGCCGTCGAACTCGCAGAAGCCGAATTCATCGTTGCGGTCCAATCAGAAATACAGCGAGTGATGAACGAAAGAGGCTTGCGTGCTCGTGACCTTTCGAAACGATTAAATGTCTCGGAGGCGCGGGTTAGTCAGATGTTTGGCGAGCAGGCCAAAAACCTAACCATACGAACCATCGCAAAAATATTCTACCATTTAGGACAAAGTCCTGTCCTCATGACGCAATGCCAATTAGAAAATATTATCGCTCTGTCGAGAGGTGAAGCTACGGACGGTAACCAGCACTGGACAGTTTCAGGGCTCGTTAACGATATACAAATTGGTTCGAACATCGTGGTAACGCACGATGAGACTGCCCTGGCGTCGCCAGATCGCGGCCGATTGGTGGATCGTTGGGCGCGGGCCGAAGAAGCCGATACTAGGCGGGTCCGACGGCTTGCGGTTGCGGGCTAGGATCCAGACCTTGGCCCAAGATGCCGCAAGCATGGACCCTAGTGTCTACAATAGCCTGGTTGCACGTGCACACTTGCGCAGCATCCGTATGACAACCAGTGAGTTCGATATGAAGCCCGAGGCGCTGGATCTCGATCCCGACGCATGGCGCAACAATGTCGTCGCGGGCGTACTTGACAGCTTCCTCGAAAATGAAAACGGATCGCTGTATGGCGTTTTCAGCTTCAAAGTCGTTTGCCGCTACGGTCGCAAGCGCGTGCTGTCTATCGGCGCGACCTATCTTGCGAGTTATCGCATCCACGGGGCCTGCGATGAAGGTGCATGCGAGCTTTTTATTGAACGAGTCGGCAAGGTCGCAACGTATCCCTATTTCCGTAGCCTGGTTGCAACGCTGACCGGGCAAGCCGGCCTGATGATGCAACCGTTGCCAGTGCTGAGCTTTGCGCCCCGGTCAATCGATTCCGCGGCCGTCCTTGAGCAAGGATCGCTGGCTGTGGGTACGCCTAAGCGGCGTCGTTTGCCTGCAAAGTGAGAGATTTGTAGGGATGTCGCGATAACCGCCACATCCCTATTGGTCAGCGGATCACCACGACCTTAGCACCGGCATCGCTGGCGACGGCTCCGTCAATCCAAGTGCACCGGATGGTAGGCGGGGCGGTGAAGGGGGCTTCAATGCCTCGTCCCCGCAAGCCTGCCTCGCCCTTCCATTACTTCAATTCGTCACCGTAGGTAATCCGGCTGGTCGTGATGATGTACGTCCGCTTCCCCCTGTCGCTGCGCAACGTCGAGGATCTGCTATTCGAGCGCGGCATCGACATTTGCCATGACACGGTGCTGCTCTGGTGGAACAGGTTCGGGCCGCTGTTCCCGGGTGATATTCGCCGCGCTCGGGTCAGCCGCATGCGTAAGTTTCGCCAATCGCAATGGCATCTCGACGAGATGTACGTGAAGCTCAACGGTGAGATGGTCTACCTGTGGCGCGCCGTCGATCACGAGGGTGAAGTGCTTGAGAGCTACGTTACGCGCAGCCGCGACAAGGCGGCGGCCCTGACCTTCATGCGCAAGGCGCTGAAGCCGCATGTCTCACCAGCGACCGTCACGACGGATGGGGTGCAAGCTATGGTGCTGCCATGGACGGGCTCGGCTGCCGTGACCGCCAGGAGATCGGTCGCTGGGCGAGAGCGACGCGGTTGGATGGGCAAGAATGGAGTGTCGCGCCCTTCTGATCGACTGGCCGCTACTCGCGATGCTGGTCGGTATGCACCGGGGCACGGCACGATCGCCGGAAGAGGATGTCGTGGCGGGACCGGCAACGCGGTTCCTGCAAGATCTGGTGCCGGCGATCGCGTCCGAGACGCCGCATGGGTTCGACGCGGCTGAATGAGGAGGCTGTCATGAGGCCGATGGGTCTGCCGTCCATTTTGTCCGGGCGGTAGATTGCGCCGGTTTAGGCCGCATCCTAGATTTGCCGCATGACCGATACGACCGACCTCAGCTCAATCGATCAGGGTACGCTCGACTGGGCGCATTCGATGCAGGCGCGCAACGCGGAGTATCTGCTCGGCAAGCTGGCGCGGCAGAATCATGGCGAGGCGATGGATCCGGCCTATCGCGATCGCCTGATGCGGGCCGCTGTTGAGGGTGGGATGGACCCGGCCGTCGCAGCGGCGGCCCTCGACCGGCCGGTTGGCGGCAAAGTGTCGGAGTTCGACGAGCCCGAAGCGCGGCGCTCGTCGAGCGATCTGGTCGAGGATCTGACCACGACAATGCGCAACGCGACCATGTCGACCGGCGACAGGCAGTTGCTCGTCTGGTCATTGGCGACCGGCCAGGTCAATGCCTTGTGCGCGGCAAACAGCTGGGATCCGACCTACTATCATATTTTCGTCGACCCGGACCTCCTGGTGTTCTGCAACGGGATCGGCAAGCTGCTTGCCGAGTGCTTCGCGCGCGAGAATGCGATGGTGGGCGACCAGCTCGATATGATCGGGTTGATGGCGAACGCGCAGAGTGAGGAGATCCAGCGCAGGGCGGTTGACCTGTTCGCATCCGCGGTGCTCAGAGGGACGCCCAGAGCGAGCAAACCATGGCCGCCGTCACCGGCCGCCTATAATTACGCGCAGCAATTGACGATGGCGCTTAATTTTTTCCCGCTCGCGCATGAGCTGGCCCATCTCCACCTCGGCCATGTTGAGGCCCCGGCGACGCAGGAGCGGCCGGTCGAGGGCCATGGCGATTTCCTCGTCTATGCGCAGGACGATGAATTCCAGGCAGACATCGTCGGCGCGCTAGTCACGATCGAGACGCTCAAGCGGCTCGAAGTACCGGGGCTGATGAACGCGCTCGCGCCGTATATCTTCCTGAAGAGCATCGCGCTTCTTGAGGCGTGTTTCGAGGTGTTCGAGGTGAGCGCCGGGGAGATGAGCGCGACCCATCCCAATTCGATCGACCGCGCGCGCAAGATGCGTGGGGCGATAGAATACATCATCGGGCGGGGGGAGCCAGTACCGCGCTACGCTAATGCGATGCGGGCGGTTGACCGTGTGCTCGACGCCTTCCTGTTCGGCTGCATCATGAACCTCCAACGGTTGAAAGCGGAGGGGCAGACGCCGCGCGAGCGGTTCCGGCTCACCGTCGCCGAATATGACGAGCGGATGGAGGCAGAATGGAAGTCGTCGGGGGCCGAATAGTCGATCGCCTAGCCGAACCGCTCGCGGTGGACGAAGTGTAGATTAGCAGAGTAATAACGTCCGATTTTGACAAGAGGCGCTGTTTGACACGCCGTAGGCGATCGGCAGGAAAGTCCCCAAGTGCGCCTTTTGGCGCCGCGATCGGGGGGGGGGGGGGCAGCGGGTTCGCTTTGCAAACATGAATGGATGACCGCTTTTTGGGATTGGAGATCGCAGGCTGAACGGCCGTGTATGGGTCAATGTGGTGCCAATCCCAACTCGACGCCGGTCTTGTCGTGCAACGCGAAGCGGTCGACGAGATCGGCGCTGGCCTGGTTGTAACCGATCACCTCGACGTCACGTCCGTCGCGGCGCAGGCGGACGACGATCTTGTCCAGCGCGGCGACGCCGGAAATATCCCAGAAGTGCGCGTGGGTCACATCGATCACCACGCGTCGCGTCGGTCCCTCCGCCCGGAACGCGCGGGTAAACCGGTCGACCGAAGCGAAGAAGATCTCTCCGGCGATGCGATAGGTCGCCTCGGCGCCGTCGGCGGTTTCCCGGCGCTCGACGGAGAACATCCGCCGCACCTTGCCCGCGAAGAAGATGCCGGACAGCAGAACACCGGCGAGGACGCCGAGTGACAGATCGCGCGTCGCGACGACGACAACGACCGTCGTCAGCATGACGACCGACGACGTCGGCGGATGACGACGCAGGTTGGCGATCGAGTCCCAGCTGAAGGTGCCGATCGACACCATGATCATGACGGCGACGAGCGCCGGCATCGGCACGCGCCCGACATAGGGGCCAAGCACCGCCAGCAGGAACAGCAGGAAGCCGCCCGCGACGAAGGTCGACAGGCGGTCGCGGCCGCCAGAAGTGACGTTAATGACCGACTGGCCGATCATCGCGCAGCCGCCCATGCCGCCGAAGAGGGCGGCGACCATGTTCGCTCCGCCCTGCCCGGCGCACTCGACCCGCTTGTCGCTATCGGTATCCGTCATGTCGTCGACGATCTGCGCGGTGAGCAGCGATTCGAGCAGGCCGACCGCCGCCATCGTCAGCGAATAGGGCATGATGATCCGCAGCGTATCGAGCGTCAGCGGCACATTCGGGAGGGCGATGCTGGGCAGCCCTTCGGGCAGCTTGCCCATGTCGCCGACCGTATGGACGCTAAGTCCCATGCCGATGCTGATTGCGCTCAGGACGAGGATGGCCACCAGCGGCGACGGCAAAGCCGTGGTGACGCGCGGCAGACCGTAGATGATGACGAGGCCGGCAGCGACCATCGCATAGGTATCCCATCCCACGTTGGTCAGCTGCGGCAGCTGCGCCATGAAAATCAGGATGGCGAGCGCGTTGACGAAGCCGGTGATGACCGAGCGAGAGACGAACTGCATGACGAGGTCGAGCCTCAGCATACCGGCCACGACCTGGATGAGCCCCATCAGGATGGTGGCGGCGAAGAGGTATTCGACGCCGTGCTCGCGGACGAGCGGGATCACCACGACGGCGACCGCCGCAGTCGCCGCGGAAATCATGCCGGGACGGCCGCCGAGCAGCGAGATCGTCAGCGCGATGGCCACCGACGCGTAGAGGCCCACGCGCGGGTCAACGCCGGCGATGATCGAGAAGCCGATCGCCTCGGGGATGAGGGCAAGCGCGACGACGATGCCTGCGAGCACGTCGCGGCGGGCGGCGGTGCCGTCAGTGAACCACTGGCGGCGGTAGGAAGCGAGATCGAATGTCATCAGGGATCCACATCAGGGCACATGGCGCGGCGGGGCAGCGCGGTCGGGTTGCATGTGTGATGTTGTCCGGCGGATCGGCGGCCGGAATAGCCACCCGGGATTTCACCGGGTCCTTGCGATTAGTCGCGCTTACTAGAGAAGGTCCGGGTTCAGGTGCAACCGCCTTTTCTCGGCTTGGAGGCCGCGGCCGTTTGCCGACGCTGCTGGCTTGGGAAATGCATGCCCGGCGTCCGAACGCCGGCATGCGCGTTCGAGAGACCAGGATTCCGTCTCGTTAGCCGGGGAAGCAACATCCTTCTGAGACTTCTGCCGGTTCCAGACGTTGGGGGCGAAACAGGCAAAAGGAATGGCGATGGCGCGGCTCTACAGGCTGGTGCTCGCATGGTGCGTGGCCATTCTCGGTGGCTTTTTCGCTGTCGCCGGCGGCGTTCTCGCCTCGCTTGGCGGATCGCCTTATTATTTGATCGCAGGCATCGCGCTGATCGTCAGCGGCGCATTGCTTGGCCGTGTGCCCCGGCTGGGGCGGTGGTTGTTTGTCGCGATCTGGTTCGGCACGCTGGTTTGGGCTGTGTGGGAAGTGGGGCTGGACGGACTGCAACTCGTCCCGCGTCTGCTCGCGCCGACGGTGCTGCTGGCGCTGGTGCTGCTGACCGGATGGCGGTCCCGGTCGTGGCGGTCGCATGCCCGGGCGATACCCGTCGCGGCGACGGTGCTGCTGGCGCTCGGGACCGGCGGCGTGCTGCTCCATGGCCGGGGCGTGGAGGCGCAGGGTGCAGCCGGCACCGCGCCATTGCCCGCCGCTCCAACCGGGGAAGCGGATGGCGACTGGCGCGATTATGGCGGCACGTTGTCGGGCCGGCGCTATTCGGCGCTCGCCGATATCACCCCGCAGAATGTCGGACGGTTGCAACTCGCCTGGACCCAGCGCACGGGCGACCTGCCGATGGCGGCCGAGACGCAGGAGCACAAGCGGGAATATCATTCCGAGGCGACGCCGATCCATATCGGCGACACGCTCTTCACCTGTACGCCGCACTCCTTCGTCCAGGCGATCGACGCGACCACGGGCAGGACCAAGTGGAGCTGGCACGAGGATGCGCCGATCGCCGGCAACAATTATCTGGTCTGCCGCGGCGTCACCTATTTCGAGGCGCCGGCGGGGACGCCGTGCCCGCACCGCATCTTCGCGCCGACGTTCAACGCGCGGCTGGTGGCGCTCGACGCCGAGACGGGTCGGCCATGCCCGAGCTTCGCGAACGGCGGGGCGATCGATCTGCGCACCAACATGGGGACGTCGAAGCCGTCGGATCAGATCGGCACCACGCCGCCGGTCGTCGTCAACAACCGGCTGATCATCGGCGAACGGATCATCGACAACGTCAATCGCGATATCCCCTCCGGCGTCGTGCGCGCCTATGATCCGGTTTCGGGTGCACCGGTCTGGGCCTGGGACGTCGGCCGCTCGCAGGACGCGATCGTGCCGTTGCCGGAGGGACAGACCTATACGCGCGGCACGCCCAATGTCTGGGGCGCGATCACCGCCGACGCGGCCAACGGCCTCGTCTATCTCGGCACGGGCAACGCCTCGCCCGATTATTGGATCGGGTATCGCCGGCCGTTCGACGACCGCTTCGGCTCGTCGATCGTCGCGCTCGACATCGCGACCGGCAAGCTGCGGTGGACGCGGCAGCTGGTCCACCGCGACATGTGGGACATGGACCTGCCCATCGGTCCGTCGCTGTTCGACTATCGCGCCCCCGACGGTCAGGTGATTCCGGCACTGATCCAGACCACGAAGATGGGGCAGGTCTTCTTCCTCAACCGCCTGACGGGCGCACCGCTCGCCCCGATCACCGAACGGCCGGTGCGCACCGATGGTGCCACCCCGGGCGTCCGGGTCTCACCGACCCAGCCCTTCTCGACCGGCATGCCCAGCTTCACCCCGCCGGCACCGACCGAAGTCGCCACCTGGGGCGCGACGCCGATCGACCAGCTCTTCTGCCGGATCGACATCCGTCGCGCGCAGGGTGCCGGCATCTACCAGCCGATGGGGCTGAAGCCGATCATCGGCCATCCGGCCTTCGACGGCGTCACCGACTGGGGTGGCGCGGCGGTCGACCCGGTGCGCGGCGTGATGACCGTCAACACGATGGAAATGCCGTTCAAGCTGTGGTTGATGCGTCGCGACGACCCGCGCGTGGCGCCGCTGATGAAGCGGAAGCAGGGCGGCGAGAACGCCATGCAGGCGCAACTTCAGACCCAGTACAACACGCCCTATGTCGCGGTGGTGAAGGCCTGGGTCGGCATCTTCGGCGCGCCCTGCGTCGCGCCAGCCTGGGGTCATCTGACCGCCGTCGACCTCGGCACGCGCAAGGTGCTGTGGCGCAAGGTGCTGGGGACGGCGCGCGACACCGGCCTGTTCGGGTCGCATCTCGGCGTGCCGGTGAAGACGGGCGTGCCCAATCTCGGCGGCTCGATCGTCACCGCAGGCGGCCTGGCCTTCATCGGCGCCACGACCGATCAGTATCTGCGCGCCTTCGACCTCAATACGGGCGAAGTGGTGTGGAAGGCGCGGCTGCCCGCCGGCGCACAGGCGACACCGATGACCTATCGCGGGCGCGACGGGCGGCAATATGTCGTCATCACCGCAGGCGGCCACGGCGCGTTGGGGACGCGTTACGGCGACTACACGCTGGCGTATGCCCTGCCGAAGAGCTGACGCTATCGCCCGCGTCAGTTTGCGAAGGCATCGCGATTCGTCCGCTCGACCAGCTCCCGGTCTGCGTCGCTGGTCAGCGCGGCGCGTGCCCGATCGACCGCATCGGAGGCTTCGTCCGCGATGACCTGTCGCGCTGCCGGCGCGTGTCGCGCTAGCGCTCCAAGCGCCTTCTGCAGGCGGACGCTGACTTCGACGATCGCGGCGCCGTCGCGCGTGATGGGCCTGCACCAGTCGTTGAGCAATGCGGCCAGCGGTATCGGTGGAACATGAACCCTGGCGGGTAGGGGCGTGATATGCTGCGGCCGATAGTCGAGCAGCCGCAGCATCACCCGGCTGCCGGCTTCGATCACCGCAATGGCGGTGCCGGGGTCGTTGACCGCAGGTGACAGCGCCCGCGACGCGATCTCCGACAGTACCACCAAGCCGAAGCGCGGATCGTGATCGAAGGCGCGCTGGTGCGCCAGCGTGAAGGCCTGCTGCACCTCTTCCACCGCCGCCTCATCGACGGTGCCGTCGATCAGCGCCATCGGCCGGCCGGGTTCGACCAGTCTGCCGGGGAGGGCAAGCACATAGATGTCGGTGTCCATCGCCTCGGCGATCCGCCCTAGCAGCGCGATGTCCATGTGGGTGACCCGCGCCATCGTCGGCGCCGGCACGGCCGTCCTGCCGCTCTGCTCGACCGCGGGCGGTTCGCCATCCAGCGCCAGCGGTACGGCGATCGTCTCCACCGCTGCCAGCGCTGCGCGCTCGACCCGGTCGATCGTGTCGGACACGCGACCGAACCGGGCAATATGCTCGATCCAGCGCAGCAGCGTTACGACGATGAACAGGATGACGAGGATCGTGCCGAAGAACAGGATGACACGGCCGGTGTCGCCATAAAGGCCGGTCGACAGCGCGACGATGCCTACGATCGCGAACAAGAAACTGCCGAGGAAGGTGGCGAGCGCATTCTGCGCGGTGCTGTCGTCGATCAGCAGCTGGACCGCGCGCGGCGTGATCGTGCTGGTCGCCCCCGAATAGGCCGATACCATCGCGGTCAGCGAGAAGGTCGTGACCGCCAGCATGCTCGAGGCGAGCATGGTGAGGATGCTGTCGACCGACTTGGATCCAACCGTCGCGGCAAAATGATAGGAAATAGTGTGACCCACCAATGCACCGGCAAGGGCCAGCGCCCCGCCGAACCCGCACATCAGCGCGGCCCTGAACCACATCCTGCGCGTGAGCAGGCGGATCAGCCACTGCCATCGCGTCATCGCCGCTCCCCTTTCGGCCTTTCCAAGCCCTGGCGACGGCGCGGAGTTCCGCAGCAGCGGCGCGTTAGTGTTCCGCCTCGTCCGATCCGGTCAATTGCCAGCGTCGGAGCAGGCGCGGCATCGTGAGCCCCTGTGCAAAAATCGAGAAGGCGACGACGCCGAAGGTGATGACGACGATCTGCCCGCGCTCCGCGATGCTGGCGGGTACCGCCAGGGCGAGCGCCAATCCTACCGCGCCCCTGAGGCCGCCCCAGACCAGCACGTGCTGATAAGTCGCGGGTAGTCGCAGCCCCGATCGCGCGAACGGCAGCACCAACGGATAGACGGCGGCCGCGCGGCCGATCAGCGTCAGGACGATCGCGACGACCAGCGGCAGCGATACCAACGCGATCGGCTGATGCGCCTCATGGCTGCCGATCAGCAGGAACAAGCAGGAATTGGCGAGAAAGGCGGCATAGGTCCAGAAATCCTGCACATGCTGCCGGCCGGCTACCGAGATCGAGCCGCGGGGCCCGACATTGCCGACGATAAGGCCTGCCGCGAGCGCGGCGAACACGCCCGACGCATGGACATGTTCGGCGAGCAGGAACGATCCCCAGGCGACGACTGTGGTCAGCGTCACCTCGACCAGATGATCCGCCGTCCGACCCGCGATGGTCAGCACCACGAAGCCGATCGCAGCCCCGATCACAAGCCCGCCGGCGACCGTCCACAGCAGCGCGAGCGACGCGCCCGATGCGGTCAGCGCCTCGCCGTTGGCGATGCCGACGAGAATCGCGAAGCCGACCGCCGCGACACCATCGTTGAGCAGGCTTTCGGATTCGACCACCATGCTGAGCCGCGGTTCGGCCTTCATCTCCTTGAAGGCGGCGATCACCGAGACCGGATCGGTCGCCGCGATCAGCACCCCGAAGAAGGCGGCGCCGAGCATGCTCCAGCCGAGCAGCAGGTGCATGCCGCCCGCGACCACGGCACCGCTGATCGCGACGCCGACGAAGGCGAGCACCAAGGTCAGCGGCATTTCCCTTCGGAAGCGCGACCAGCGGAGCTGCATCGCCGCCTCGAAGATCAGCGGCGGCAGGAAGACGTTGAAGATCAGCTCTCGCGACAGCGGCAGCTCGGCACCGACCGGCAGATAGGCGAGGCCGATGCCGGCAAGCACTAGACCGGCCGTATAGGGCAGCCCGATCCGCCGCGAGACCATCGCCACCAGCGAGGCGACGACCAGTAGCGTACCGAGTTCGGTCAGGCCGATGTCGCCGCTCATCGGCCGCCCCCCGCCACCGGCGTCAGCGCGAATTGACGGCCCGCGGCGGGGGCGGGCTGTGGCGCAATGCCCTGCTGCCGCAACAGACCAGCGATGGCCAAGGCGCGCCGCTGACTGAGACTGGGCGCGGCAGGCGGTGCGCCGGCGGGCAGCCCCGGCACGGTGAGCGCCGAGACGTTCCAGCGATGCGCCGCCCACGCCGAGGTGGCGACGGCATCGCTCGCCACCGCGTCGAGCGTGTCGGCGCCGCCGGCGAAGGCGATCGTTGGCAAGGGGCCCTGCGGCGGGACGATCGCGACGTCCCAGTCGTCGCTTTGCTCGGCCGCGCGCCGTTCGAGCGCGCGATAGGTCGCGACGCTCGCCCCGGGCAGCGGGGCGGCCGCCGCCACCGCACGATGATGGTCGCGGTCGATCGTCACGGCGTCGGGCGTGATGCCGGTGATCAGCGCGATACCGTTCGCCAGATCGGTAACCCGCTGCGCGGCGGTATTGGTAGCTTCGCCGGCCTGGCGCAGCTCCTCGCGCTGCGCAGCGAGCGCATCGGCTCCCGCGCCGAGCAGGATCTGGTCGAGATTGAGCCGCACCGGCCGATCGAGCGCCTGCGCCAGCGCCGCCTGGATCGCGCTGGTCTTCTGCATCGAGCGGCGCGGGGTGATGACAACCGCGCGCACGACGATCGGCTCTGCGGTGAAGTCGATGTCGAGCTGGGTCACGCGCGCGTCGGCGCCGAATCGGTCCGACAGCAAAGAGCGGGTCTGCGACGTCGCCAGCGCCTCGCGGCCGATCCGGTTGAGCGAGATGCCGAGCGGGATCGCCATGCCGACGAAGACCAGCACCAGCACCACGGTCTGCATCCAACCCTGGCGACGGGACAAATGATGGCCGAAGCCGTAGAAGCGCGCCATGACCGTCGCCGACAGCGCGATGGTGATGAAGTTGGTCACGAACAATGCGAAAGCGCCCATGCCGACCGGCGCGTTGCGCGTGGCGAGGCCGTATCCTACTACCGCGAGCGGCGGCATCAGCGCGGTCGCGATTGCGACGCCGACGATGGTGTCACCGCGCCCCCGGATGATCGCGAACGTGCCGGCCAGCGCGGCGAACAGCGCGACGGCCAGGTCGAACAGATTGGGACGCGTGCGCGCGACGATCTCGGCGGTCGGCGCCTGCAGCGGCGAGGCGAGGACGAGCAGCGCGGTAAAGGCGATCGCGAGGGCAGAGCCCAGCGCCAGCGCCTTGAGCGACCGCCGGAGTTCGCGGAAATCGAACAGCGCGAGGCTGAAGCCGAAGCCGAGGATGGGGTTCATCAGCGGCGAGATCAGCATCGCGCCGATGACGACCGCCGGCGACGACAGCAGAAGGCCGAGTTCGGCAATGCCGGCCGACATCATCGTCATGAAGGCGAAGCGCGCGGTCCAGCCGCTCTCCTCGACAACGCGTGCCAGCACCGCTTCGTGATCGACGCGACCGACCACCGACCTGCGCCACCAGCGATAAAGCGCGAGGCGGCCGAGCTGCTCGGAGGCCGCGTGCTGGTCGATGGGGAGGGTGGGGGAGGTCATCGGCGACTGTGTTTCCTGCGAGCTTGTCGGGAGGAGGTCAGCTTTCGGCCGGCGCGCCGACCGCGACGGCGGTCAGGCAGATCAGGCCGATCGCGAGGAAACCGAAGCGGTGGCGCCAGTCGCCGACGCCGTTGCGCCGCGCCACCGCGAACGCCAGCGCGCATTGCAGCGCGTAGAACAGAGCGAAGGCGCGCGACGACAGCGCCACCACCTGGAACGGATCGGTCAGCCAGACGACGGCGATCGCCAGCAAGCCGGCGAGTGCGAATGCCAGCGGCACGGGCACCCGGCGTCGCGACACCTCGTTGATCAGCCCGCCCGCGCCGATTGAATCGGCGACGGCTGCGCTAAGCTGGCTCGATACCGCGCCGGCGAGCACAAACACACCCAGCGCTGGGGCGATCAACTCCATGATGTCGAGAATGCCCGCGACGCCCTCCGTCTGCGCAGCGCGCGACAAGAAGGGTGTCAGCAATGCGATGAAGGCCAGATAGATGGCAGAGGCGATCCATTGCGCATGGCGCATCGTCCTGATCCGCAGCTCGGCGGGATAGTCGTGGCCAAGATAGCGCGACGTCTCGAACCCCTGCACCGTGATGATCAGTCCGAGCAGTATCGGCAGGCTGGCCCAGCCCACCCGCGCCGGCGGCAGCGGCTGGACTGCGCCGCTCGTCGCCCAGGCGATGCCAAGGGTCACCAGCAGACCGGCGATGATGCCGATCTTGATCGACACCGTACCATGCGCGACATGCTCGACCTTGCGCAGATCGCCGCCGAGCGCGAGCAGGGTCATTGCCGCGATCAGCACAGTGACGACGATATTGGCGATGAGCGGTTGCCAGGCCGGATCGACCGCGATCGGCTTCAGCGAAAACTCCGCCAGCAGCTTCAGATAATAAGCGACCGACACGGCATAGGCGAGGGCGAGCACGCCCTGGGTGATGCGCGCCGCCCAGGCGATCGGATCGGCGAATGGAGCGGTCGCCAGATGATCCTCGACATGGCGGATGTTGAAGCGGATCACCCATCCGGCGGCATAGGCAATCGCGAGCAGCGCCGCCATGGCAAGCAGGGCCGCGCCGCCGAATTCGCGTGCTAGCAACGGCCCGCAAATTAGAAAGCCCGAGCCGATGATCGACGCCAGAGGGGTCACCGTCGCGCGCCAGCCGTCCGATCGTGCGAAGGGGCTGAACGTCAGCAATGCCGCCACGATGATCGAGACGCCAAGCGCGATGATGACGATCATGGGGAACTCCGGCGACTGGATCAAAGCGGCAGCTCTGAAGCCACGGTAGGCGGGCGTGCTATCCTCGGGATCACGCCAGTGCCTGTCAACCGCCGCGCCATATCTCAGCTGTCAGCGGCCTTTCGATCTCTGTCAGGCACGACCTATAATGCGCAATTGCCGCTACATCGCCTCCTTGACGCCCGTCCGCACGAGCAGCCAATTCATCGGGTAGCTTGTACAGAAGCCGGCCAGCATTGCGATCTGCATGGCGAACCAGAATTCTGGCTGGTCGGCTGTGGCCAAGCCGCCGAACTGCCGCTGGAACCACAGGAACTGGATCAGCGCCATTCCGCCGTACATGCCCACTTGCCAGGCACTGATCGACAATATGTCAGCTTTGATGGCCGCCTTCAGGCCGTCGCCCGGCGAGAGATGCCGCATCGGAACGATACTCCAATATTGGAATCCGATACCGAACAGGAAGGCCAGCAGGAAGTCCGGTATCCACAGGGCGAACATCCGCGTACTGAACAGCGTACCGTAGCCGAACCATAACGCTATCGAAGGCAGGGCAAGGGCGATCCCCTCCGCCACGATGTCGCCGAGCGTGCAGCCAGCGCCGCAGTGGCTGGCCCCTTTTAAGATGGAAACGGCAAACGGATCGTCATTGTCCTGCCGGGTAGAGCGCCCCCAGCGGTAGTAGATTGCGAGCCACAACACGCTCCCGAAGAGCGCGGTTAGTGGCCACACCACCGCCATAACGGCCATCTTCGGCGGATGGCGCCACACATCCAGCGCGATGGTGACGGCGCAGATTACCGCCAGCGACAGTGACAGGATCGCCGCGAGGTGGATGGTGGCAGAAAAGTGCGGCATCGTGGCATAACGCTCCGTCAACCTTCTAGATGCGGCGCGTGATGCGTGCGGCTACAGATGGAGCGTCGATACGGTCGTTCGGCCTGTCGTTGCACTCCGCCCGACTTCCGCTTCATCAAAAGCGAAGCCATGCTCTTTAGCTGGACGACATCGGCGCCCACTTTAGCTGGCCCCAGTGCAACCTCTTCGGTTGTGCGCCCCGAAGCGCAGTCGAAGACTCTTCAACCGCGGCATCGAAGATTAACAAATGGCAGAAGATGGGGAGTAGGCGGATGGCGACGAATGACCGCTTCTGGGTCTAATCGGTCCAGATGATGCAAATGGGCGGCATCAACGCCGGCGAGTGGTCTTAACCTGCAACTCAGCTTTTCCGTCGGCCCGCGATCGCCACGAGAATCGAAGCCGCATCGGTTCGCTTACGCTTATACGGATATTACCACCGTGGGGGACGAGCGAGATTGGCATCCCGTCAGGTCGCACTGGCTCTCCATCGCTCGTACCGTAATCAGCCGCACGCCAGTCGTCCGATGCGACCTTGAACTGATATCCGCCTGGAGCGAGCTCGAGGTCTATCGTCCAGATGTTCCCGGACGTGTGATTGAATGGCGCGGTGGTAGACCACCCATTCATCGATCCGCGAAGATAAAGGGGGACATCTCTCCGCGCGGGATCGAGGGCTGCGGCGCGTTGTAGGGTGAGCAGCGGGCCACCCTCGATGATGCGAAAGCTTCGGTAGTCGGGCGCGAACTCGATTAGGATTCCGCTCGCGTCAGTGCGGAAGCGCGAGGCCCCGACCGATACCAGCCGCTCGGGACGCGGCCCACCGGTCTGTGCGAACAGGCCATCAGCGCGCGCGTCGAGGAAGACGGAGATCCCGTCGCCTTCGTACAGCCCGGCCAATGCGGCGATTTCGTCTTGTGAGAGAGGGCGTTCGACATGTTGTTCGGAGGCTAATTCCTTCCACCCGTAGTCGGTCGCCACAGCCCGCACGATCTCGTCGGCGAGACGCTTCCCCTTGTCGCCGTTAGTAAGGACGACTACGCCCTCGCCCTTCACGACATAGGCGACCATGGTGGATTGATACCCTTCGTTGACACCGTCGTGGCCGAAGCGGCGACCCTGAGCCTTTCCAGACAGCGATGGCCCCAGGCCCCAATCACCCATGACGGGCGACACCATCATGCGTGCAGTTCCGGGCCGGAGCCGGCGTCCCGTATGACCCGCCACCGCCTCCTGCTGATCAATCAGGAAACGCGCCAAGTCGCCTGCCGTGGTCCAAAGTCCCGCCGGACCGAGCTCAGGATAGACATGATAGCCACCTGGAATGATTCGTCCGTCGACGTGACCCAGCGCGGCGTTCGCCAGAATCTCGGGCGAAGGCGGTTGCGCGAAGGCGCTCCGTTTCATTCCGAGCGGGCGAAGCACTTCTCGCTGTGCCAAGGCGGCAAAGGGTAGGCGAGCCGCGTCGCTTAGGATGGTCTGAATGAGCACGTAGCCGCCGCCTGAATATTGCCACTGCGCACCGGCGGGTAGGATGCTGCGAAGCGGCTCATGACTGGCTGGTGGCTCGCCAGCTAAAATTTGCGCTTCGGTCGGAAGCGGCGCGCCGGGCACGTAGCCGGGGAAGCCTTGCAGGTTTAGACCGGCCGTATGGCTAAGCAGTTGGCGCAACGTCACGCCAGTCGGCGCGAGCTTCGGATCGGATGGCAGTCGCCAGGTTCGAAGCTCGCGGTTGACGTCCCGGTCGAGCGAGACGACGCCGCGGTCGGCAAGCCGGAGTGTGAGCACGGCCGTTACCGCCTTGCTGATCGATGCGGCTTGAAAGACGGTGTCAGGCGTTACCGGCGCACAGCTCTCGACGTCACGGACGCCCCAACCCCGCGCCCAGGAGATTTGCCCGTGATGAATGACGGCGACGCTGACGCCGGGGACGTTGTAGGCGCGCATGCGCTCGGCCAGCGTCGCCGGTTGAGTTCCTACCCGTACGATGGCGGGGAGAAGTTCTGTTTCGACATGGCGGGTATGCACATTGGTGATCCCGCCAGCATGCCGGGTGGGGGTGGCGCAGCCGTTGACCGGTGGCCGAGCCCAAACGCCCATGCTCGAGGCTAGCCCGGCGCACGTCGCACCGAGCAGAAGCATCCTGCCCATCAGAACTTCCTTCCCAGGAACTGAGATTTAAGTATGCCCGCCAGTCAGTGGCCAACCGCTAATGCTGTTCGGCGCACGCGTGAGGCCGCGGTAGCTGGCCTTGCCACCAGGCTAGTGCAGGAATGAGGGCGAGTTCCGCCACAAGCGCCATGAGTGGCCGGCAAATGACGGTAACGTCAACGAACAGCACAGTACCCACCAGCACCAACGTGATTGTTGCTGCCGCGTTGAGCGACCAGAGCAGCGCCACTGCCCGCCATCGGCGCTCGAGCAACTGCCAGGCGATAGCAAGGTGCCCCGCCGCAAGGACGATCATAACGAGCGCAAGCGCCGGAATGACGCCTTGATAGGCGCTCGTGAACAACGTGCTTTCGAGACGATCCGGACTGGGCAGGACGTAGTGATACCCCACCAGCGCCGCGATGATCTGCATCGCCGCCATAGGCACGATGAGGCCGAGCGCGACCGCGTAACTCGTGAGCCTGAAACGGCCCTCCCACCTCATGGGCATTTCGCGCCAGCCCGCAGCGAGACAGCCGATCGAGAAGCTTAGCCCTCGTCCGGCCTCAGTCGCGATGTGGAATTCCGCGGCCATCGCGGCTGTCCACTCGTGGCGGTCCTCACTGAAGGAGGCAAGCGCCAATGCCATCACGCCGCGGGCAATCCGGTTGCTCATGCCAGCTTCGCCACAGCGGCAGAATTCGTCGCCATATCGCGCGCCAGCGCTAGACCGCTAGCCGTGAGCCGATAGACATGACGCGGCGGTCGTCCGGGCTGCTCCGGCTCGCGCCACTCTGCCTCAACCAGCCCCTGGTCGGTCATCCGCATCAACAGCGGATAGAGTGTGCCCGACATCAGCCCGGTCTCCTTCATCAATTCGTAGCCGTGCCGCCAATCTGCCGCTTGCGCGGCGAGAGACCCCAGGAGGAGGATCATTTGCTGTGATGGTCGACGACGGCGGCTCATCATGATATTACGACATATGTAGACTTAAGTGTCAACCGGGGGGCGGGTTGCGTTCATCGCCGAGCGGACGCCCGAAGCTGAGCTACGATCGAAAGGGTGCCGTCAATCCAAATGACCGGATGGCAAGCAGAGCAGCGTACCTGCGTATCATCTACGGCACCAATTGCGACCAGTAAGAGAATCGCGAGCGGCTTAAGAAGCCTGAGCTGCGGTGCAAGCGAAGCTCGCGCTGAATGAGTTCGAATTGGGGCGGGGAGCGCTGCACTGTCTTGTCGACCAAGCGCCGTTCACGCGCGTGCAGCAATGCGTTTTCGGCGTGCTAGCGATGAAAAGCGAACCGGTCGACCCACGGCTGTTATCGCTGGTATGAACGGTGATCTGACGGCCGACCGCTAACAAGCCGTTTCGACCGTTAGCAGTCGCCTCCACACTAGTCATCTGGCGCAAATCGCGCATGTACGAATGACCGAAAGTGTGAAGGCACGATAGGCTTGCGAACGGCTGATTATGGGTCGAAGCGTTAAGCGGCGCGCATCATTCGTTTGCAGGCTCACGGGGCGGGTGGAGACAACGCTGCACCGTATCGATTCTACTACGCCGGATCTTCGCGCCAGCATTTGGCTTCTCTCTTGCTAACGCAGACGCCGAGCTATCGAGGCGCTTCTGCACTGCCGCCGTGCTCAGGCCGAGCTGCCTCCCGGCGTCGAATGCTGTCCCCCGATACTCCCTGTCAGCATTATAGACGGCATGTTCGCCATTGGACCGCATCACTTCGGGATCGCTACGGTATAAAGCGATCAAACCATAGCAGTCGACGGATTGGTGCATTACCGCAGTGAACTTATGCGTACGGTACCAGGTCGCGGCCAGCGCCGGTGGTACCGTGACCAGCGCGGCCACGATCAGGATAGCCGGTTCACCCGCCTTCAACCGACGCCGGAGGCTCATCGGCTCTCGCCGATAGCCTGACGCCCGGCCGGCGAACGCGAACTGTGCTGCCTTCAGCGAAACGTACGCGAACAGCAGCAGGATGAACGCCCACTTCATCGGGCAGGGATGGGCATCGGCGTCGAAAGCATGGCGACCTTGCCCTGCGGGCCGAGCACCAGCGCCATCATCACGTCGCCGTGCAAGAAGTGCAGCTGATACTCGTCCCCACCGAACGGCCCCGGACCGTTGAAACGTATCGACTGCAAGGGACCGAGCGCGGCGAACTGCGCTTGACGCTCGGACAACGCGGCTCTCACCTCCGTTGCAGGTTCGGGCGCGAGGATCGAATAGTCCGGGCTGCCGCTGGCATAGCCCGCGACAATTGAGCGCAACGCCTCTTCCGAGCCGGGATGTGGCGTCGATCTCGGCGTGAAGACCCGTTCGGCCGAGGCCTGCTCGATGGTCGCGACCTGCGAGCCACCGGCCTTACCGAGTGCGACCTGCAATGCATCCGTGGACGGCACGGCGATGTCGGGCTGCACCCCGCGTCCCTCCCAGTTGGTCTTGGTCACGGCGTTCTCCGCCCGACCGAACGGGATAAGCGCGCCCATTCCATGGCCGAGCTCGGTCATGTCGACCGGGTTCGCACCACCGCCGGTGACCTCCCCGATCAAAGTGCCGCGCTTAAGCGACTGGACGTCGTAGGCAAATTCCTCCCCGCCCGAGAAGGTATCCCTGCTGGTCAGGACATAGACCGGAACAGCGGCGAAGTTGACCGGAGTCGGCGTGCTCGCAAACGCGTCGCGGGTGTAGTCGTGCGTCCCAGGTGTGCGCACGACGATGGTGTTGATCGGTCGGCCGGGCGCGGTGAGAAAGCTGACGAGATAGGCAACCGAGGCCGGATCACCGCCGCCGTTGCGGCGCGCGTCGATGATGAGCGCGCGGCTGCCGGCAAGCCCCGTCATGGCCCGATCGATCGCCTGTTTGAACGCGGGTAGCGGCGGGAAGCCGATCACCTCGATATAGCCGATGCCGCCCGCGATCCGGTCGGCGCGGACGATCCCGGCTTCGCCGCGCGGCATCGATCCCGTCGGCCCGCGCCGCGGCCCGTCGAGCGAAACAATCCGCATATGCTTGTCGTGTGCGATGGCCGACAGATCGTCGGTCAGGCGCTTGGCGAATGCGGCGCGCTCGAGCGATGCGTAGGTGCCTGCGCTTGAGTGACTTTCGAGCGCGACCGCCGCCTTCTCTCCGACATCGGGAAACACGTATTTGTCACGTAGCGCGCTAGCCAAGGCTGTTACGATCGCCTGGCGATCAGCTTGATTGAGTAAGCTGGCAGAAGCCGGAACCGCTGCCGTCGAAGGCATCTGGGCGGTCGCCGACGCAGCCGAGCAGAGGAGCACGGTCAGGATCAGGTACCTTGCGCATCTCATCGATCATCTCCTTCGGAAGCGGGGAGCGCGGCAAGGCGCTTGGCGATGGGTTCGGCGTCGAGAGCCGCGTCGAACCGGTCGAGAACCAGCGGCAGGTTGCACTCGATCTCCGCGAACAGGGCGTCGAACATGGCGGCGAGGCGTTTGTTGAAAGCACGGATCGCCGCTGCTTCCCGGCGCGCCTTTTCGGTGGTGATGAGCCGACGCCGGCGGGCGTCCTCGGGGTCGACCTCAATCGACACGAGACCGAGTTCCTCGAATCGCTGCGCCATTCTGACGATAAGCGGGTGGGAGAGCCGCAACCGGCGCGCAATCTCTACGACACCGATAGAGCCATGCTCGTCGAGCATGAGCAGCATCGACGCCCCGCGAGGTGGCACGTCAAGGCCCATCGCGGCGAGCATGCCACCCACCTGATCCACGATACGATCCGAAGCGCGACGCAGGCGGTGCGCCAGGAACACGTTGCCCTGCGCTTCGACGAAATCAGCCATACAGTGACCATATCGGTAACACGTTACGTGTCAAGTTACCGATGATTGCCGATCTCTGCGGCCTGATAGGACCAGAGCCTCATGTCTCGTCTACCTGTAGATGAACGAAGGTCCGCTTTCCGGAAGCGACTGCGACCCTTCGAATGTCTGGATCTGGGTCAAGGTTGCTTTGATCCCGCATCACCTGGGTAGACGGTTTGGCGGTTTCCCGTCTTCGACCCAACTTTCGATCGGTGTTTCTAGATCTTTGGGCGCGCGGCTACCGCCGCAATGGCCCATGCCGGGGATCAAGAATAGCCGGTACCAACCGGCGAGGACACGACCATTGGAGCCGAGTTGTCGCCGGACTGCCGCGCGATAGTGCAGCGTGTCGAGCGGCGACACGACTGGGTCGGCGAGGCCGTGGTATTGCAGCAGCTTTCCCCCCCGATTTCGGAAGGCGCTGAGGTCGGGATTGGTGGCGTCGATCAACGAGGACAGGCGTTCCTGAGCGCGGGTGATAGTGGTGCCGATGTCGGCATTCCGCCACGTCCAGTCAGGTGTGAATGCCCACCACCGCCAAAACCCGAGCCGCGCAGGCTGATTGGGTTGGCGTGGATCGGCCCAATAGTTGCTCCAGCCGGTTTCGCTGCCAGGGAGGTAGGGGAAGGTGAGCTGCTTTCCGGTCGTGGGATCGCGTGCGCCCGCGTACAGGCGGCAGGCTGCGGCGATCTTTTCCCGCGACAGGCAGTCGAACGCTTCGCCGGGCTTGCATTGCAGAGCCTGCGGGTCGGGTTGGCAAGACAGCGGTGCGACCAGCCAGCGGTTCGCCGCATTGCCCGCGCTGCGACAGACGCCGAGCGCATGCCGATGCAGCAGCGTCAGGTCGGCGGCGTCGAGGATTGGGGTCGCGTCGTCGCCCGCACGATGGTTGGCGAGATATTGCCACAGAAAGGCGGCATTGAGCCGCACGCGGTCCGCGCCCGGGGCGCCCGCGACGATGCCGTCGAAATCAGCGGGAAAGCGCTGCGCCTCCATCATCGCCTGGTGGCCGCCGGTCGAGCAGCCGGCGAAATAGCTGTGGGTCGGCGGCCGGCCGTAGAAGCGGGTCGTCAGCGCCTTCGCCGCTACTACGGTAAGATGCACCGCGCGCCAGCCCCAGTCGACGATTGCTTGTGGCGCGTCGCGGGCGAACGCGGGATCGTCGCCGGTGTGGCCGGTGTGGCCGGTGTCGGTCGCGACCACCGCGCTGCCACGCGCAAGCGCGGCCGCCATTGCGGCAAGCGGCATGTTGGAGGAATAGCCGCCGTTGCCGAGCATCTGAAGCCGTCCGGTCCAGCGCTCCGCCTCCGGCAGCCACAGGCGATAGCCAATTCGGGAGCCCGGCACCGGGCGCAGCACGCCTTCCAACCGGCAGGCCCCGCCCGCCGCTTGCGCGGTTACGCTGCCGGCGTCTGCGATTGTTTGGTCGGCAAGCGCAGTGCAGCGCGGCCCCGCGTGCAGCGGCGATGCGATCGAGAGGGCGATCGCGATCGTCGCGGCGAAGCGGGGCGGCACCAGTCGGGCTCGGTCAGAAGCGGAAGCCGGTGCGCACGCCGTAGGTGCGCGGGTCCTGCAGCTGTACGCTGGCGTAGGTGCCCGATCCCGCGGTGGAGACCACCAGGCTGTTTTCGACGTTGCGGACAAACCCCTGGACGTACCAGCGGTTCGCCGGCGCGTTGTAGGTCAGCGTCAAATCCGTCTTGGTGAAGCTCGGCTGGCGGAACTGGTTGAGCGTGCCGAGCGCAGCGAGATAATAGCTGTCGCTGAGCCGCGTCCTTGCCGCGGCCTGGATGTCGCCACCGCCCGCCAGCGGGATCGTCTGCGTGATGCCGGCGGTTACCGTCCATTCGGGCGACCGGTCGAGCTTGCGGCCGGCGAAGCTGACGGTCGGGGTCGGGAAGAAGTCGGTGTAGCGCGCGTTGAGCCAGGACGCCGAGGCGTCGAAGCGGGTGTGGGGGCCGGGATTGGCGACGGTTTCAAGCTCGACGCCGTCGACCTTCGCCTTGCCGGCGTTGGTCGTCACCTGGCACGGGCCGCCGCAGATCGTCGAGAGCTGGCTGAGCTGGATACCCTTGAAGTCGTAGTGGAAGGCGGACAGGTTCACGCGCAGCGCGTTACCGACCAGACGCGTCTTCAACCCCGCCTCGTACGAAGTGATCGTTTCGGGATTGTAGTAGAGCGCGTTGGCGGTCACGGTGCAGCCGGGACCGGTGCCGATCTCGCACCCGTCGTTGAAGCCGCCCGCCTTGTAACCGGTCGAGACGACCGCATAGAGCAGGCTGCGCGTGTTGAGATCGTAGTCGAGACCCGCGCGCCACGTCACCTTCGAGAAGTTGCGCTCGGCATCGTTGGCGGAGATGCTGTCGCCGGCGGCGCCGCAGGCGACGGTGCGGCAGATCACGGTCGCGCCTAGGCGCTTCTTGTTGTCATGCGAATAGCGCGCGCCGCCGGTCAGGCGCAGGCGATCGGTCAGGCTGAGGGTCGCCTGCCCGAAACCGGCGAGCGATTCCGACCGGACGTAGCGCTGCGGGAAACCGAAGGTGTAGCCCGGCGCACCGACGGTGGGGTTTAGCAGGCCGAAAATGTAATAGTTCTGGAAGCCGGTTTCATGGAAATAGTAGCCACCGATTTGCACGGCGAGCGGGCCGAACGTGCCCGACAGGCGAAGTTCCTGGCTGTTCTGGCGATAGGCGGCGTCGTCGCGGGCCGGATAGACGGTGGCGCCGCTCGCGGGGATCAGCGTCAAATCCTCGCGCCGTTCGAACTTGCGATACGATCCCAGATAGTTGAGCTGGACGGGGCCGAAATCATAGGTGAAGTCGGCGAGCACCCCGTAGATGTCGTTGTCGCGACCGAGCGGCGTCGTGACGGGCACGTTTAGTGTGCGCTGCGCGTCCTTGCCGGCCACGGGAGCATAGATGGGCGCGACGCCGTTGGTGTTGAAATTCCGGTAGAAGTTAGCGGCGGGTACACCGTTGATCGTCTGGCCGCCGACATGCGAATAATCCGCGACGACGAGCAGCTTGGCAGGGCCGCTGTTCCACGCCGCCGAGAGGCGCCCCGAAACGTTGTTGCGGAACGGGTCGAGGTCGGAGCGGACGCGCGGCCCCGCCTGGATGAAGCTGTCGCGTCGGTCGTAGTTGAACGCCGCGCGCACGGCGAGCTCGCCGGTCACTGGCACGTTGATCATGCCGGTGAGCAGGCGGCTGTCGTAATTGCCGTATGCCGCGTCGAGCGATGCTTCGAACCGGTCGACGGGGTGGTTGGTGATGACGTTGATCAGGCCCGCCGTCGTGTTGCGGCCGAACAGCGTGCCTTGCGGACCGCGCAGCACCTCGACCCGCGCGACGTCGAAGAAGCTGACTTCCTGCGTCTGCGGGCGGGCGATGTAGATGCCGTCGATCATGAAGGCGGCGGACGGATCGCCTTTTTCGGTGCCGTCCGTGCTGGTCACGCCGCGGATGGTGATCTGCAATCCGTTGCCACGGTCGATCGACAGATTGGGCACCTGTTCGCCGAGGGTCGTGGGATTGGTAATACCCGCCGATAGCAACGCATCGCCGGTGATCGCGGTCAGCGCGATCGGGGTCTTCGAGGCGAGCGTCTCGTTACGCGTCGCGGTGACGATGATGTCGCCGGTCGCGGCCTGTGCGGCGCTGTTCGATTCGGCGACGGTGGTATCGGTGGGGGTGTCGGCGGTCTGCTGCTTGCTCTGCGGCGGTACGGTCGCGGCCGGACCGATCTGCTGCGCGCCGGCGGCGGATGCCGTCAGTGCCAATGTCGAAATGCCGCACGCCAAGACCAACCGCTTCATCAACCCCTCCTGTATGCCCGCCATGTCGGCGGATCGTGCAAGCCGTCGGGAAAGTCGGACGCTCCTCCGCGGCGGGTGTGTGTTGCGCGATTATTGCCGATCCGGGAAATAGAACGTTTCTATCGATCTATCGGCTTTGCGTATGGGCGGTGGCCGATCAGCGCGATGCGAACAGATGCGGATCGTGCCAGCGGCGCGCGGGCATCGAAACCTCGACCGTCTGGCCGATGTCTTCGGCCGACGCGCCGGTTGCAAAGGTGTAGCGGCCACCAGGCATCGCCCAGCCGCCGCCCTGCCAGTCGGCGAGCAGGCGGGGGTCGATCGTCACGGTGACGGTCTGCGACGCGCCCGGCGCCAGGTCGACGCGGCGATAGCCGACCAGGCGCCGTTCCGCCTTGCCGCCACGCCCGGTCAGGTACAGCTGCGCAACGGTGGCGCCGGCTCGCTGGCCGGTGTTGCGCACCGTCCAGCTCGCGGTGGTGCCGGTGACGCTTGGCGCGCCTTGCGCAAAGCTGGTGTAGGACAGGCCATAGCCGAACGGGAACAGCGCCTTGTGCCCCTTGCGCGCATTCCAGCGATAGCCGAGGTCAGCGCCCTCCACGTCATAGTCGGCGGTCAGCGTCATGGTACCGTGCGGCGGGTTGCCAGCGAAATCGGGCTCGAGCTCGTCGAAGCCGTCGACCGCCTTGCGCGGCAGCTGGTCGATCGCGGCGGGGAAGGTGATCGGCAGATGGCCCGAGGGGTTGGTCTTGCCGAACAGCACCGATGCGATCGCCTCGCCACCGCGCGCGCCGGGATACCAGGCTTCGACGACCGCCGCAGTGCGGTCCAGCCAGGGCATCAGCACCGGCCCCCCCGTCTGCAGCACGACGATCGTGTTGGGGTTGGCGCGCGTCAACGCCTCGATCAGCGCATCCTGGCCGTTGGGCAGCGACAGATCGGGCTGGTCGAGCCCTTCGGTCGACCATTGCGTTGCAAAGACGATGACGACATCGGCGCGGCGCGCCTGATTGACCGCATCGGCGATGTAGCGGCCGTCACGGAAGTGGACGTCGGCCGTGGGCGCCAGTGCCTTGATCGCATCGAGCGGGACGGAGCGCTGGTATGCCTGGGCGAGGAAGGCGGCGAAGGGGCTGGTGCCGCCCAGCGGAATGGAGACGGCCGGGCCCTTGGCGTCCTGCACTTGGCTGGAGCCGGCGCCCGACAGCACGCCGGTATCGGCATAGCCGCCGATCACCGCGATCCGCTTTGCCGAGGCCGCGAGCGGCAGCGCGCCGCGTTCGTTGCGCAGCAGGACGATGCCCTGGCGCGCAACCTCCTCCGCGACCGCCGCATTCGCGGCGAAGTCGATGGTGCCCCCCGGCTTGGCGGGATCGCGGTCGAGCTGGTTGTCGTAGATCGCCCACAGCACGCGACGGTTCATATCGTCGATGCGGCTGGCGTAGCGACGGTCGCCACGCGCGGCGTCGGCGAGGCGCTTGGAGAAGAAAACCGCCGGGTCGAGCTGCGCACCCGATTGCTGATCCAGCCCCTTCAGCGCGGCGTCGAGACCGGGCACTGCGCCCCAATCCGACATCACGAAGCCGCGATAGCCCCAGTCCTGCTTCAGCACGCGATTGAGCAGCCAGTCGTTGGCGCACGCCTGTTCGCCGTTGACCTTGTTATAGGCGCACATGACCGAGCCGGGGTTGCCGATCTCCATCCCGATCCGGAACGCGAGCAAGTCGCTTTCGCGCGCGGCGGCCTCGCCGATCTTCGAATTCACGAACTTGCGCGCGGTCTCCTGCCCGTTGAGCGCGAAATGCTTGATGGTCGAAATGATGTGGTTGGACTGGATGCCGCGGATGGCATGGCCTGCCAGCGTGCCGGCGAGCAGCGGGTCTTCGCCGAGATATTCGAAATTGCGGCCGTTGCGGGGGTCGCGCATCAGGTTCGCGCCGCCGGCGAGCAGGACGTTGAAGCCCTTCGCGCGGGCCTCGCCGCCGATCATCCGGCCGCCCTGTTCGATAAGATCCGGGTTCCAGGTCGAGGCCATCGACAGGCCCGATGGCAGCGCGGTCGCGCCATCCTTGCGGATGCCGCCGATCCAGGCGACGCCTAGGCTGGCATCGGTCTCACGCAGCGAAGGCACGCCCAACTGCGGCAGACCTGCGACATAGCCGGCACCGGGGATCGCCTCGGGCGGCAGCGGCTGCGGGTTGGGGCCAAAGGGCAGCGGCATGATGCCGTGGGTCAGCACCGTCTTGTCCTCAGCCTTCATCTTGGCGAGCGTCGCTTGGGCGCGGGCGGCGGCGTCCCCAGCGGGCGGTGGCGTCTGTTGCGCACCAGCGGCAGAGGCGGCGAGGGCAAGCGCCAGGGCTGAACAGAGCGAAAGCGGGCGAAGGGTCATGACGGTCTCCTGAAGACGGCATTTGGCGCGGCGCGGGGCGGCCAAGATGGGATGGATCAGCGCAGCACATCGCTACGCTCGGCCAGGTCGACGATGCGGGCGGCGTCCTCGGCCAGCAGCCAGCGCTGTTGGACCTGCTCGGCGGCGACGGCGCGGACACGGGCGACGAAGCCGTCATGGTCGCGGTAGCGCGCCTCGAGCGACGGACGCGGGTCGCCGGCGGCGTGGCGCTCCGCTTCGGTACGCGCGAACGGGATGAAGCCGCCGATGAACCCGCACCCGCCGCCCGCACCATAGCCCTGCGTCAGGACATTCCAGCCGGTGTAGGTGCCGAGCGGTACGAGATGCTGGACCGAAGGAACGCCCGCCACCTCGTTACCATCAGCATCGACGCGGGGGACGCGCGAGGGGATGGTCCGGCGGATCGTCGGCGGCTGGCGGCCGAGCACGCCCGACAGTTCGGTATAGTCGAAGCCGGGGCCGAAGTCGTAGTCGAGGAACGGGTTGAGCTTGCCGTCGGGCGCGGGTGCGTGCGGGATCGCCGGCCAGCCCATTGCGGCCGCGGTCGGTGCGACGAGGTCGCCATGCGCGATCGTCGGATAGCGGCTTGGCGGCGGCGAGGTGCCGGCGCTTACCCAGGCGGCAAGCGCCACGAGCACTGCCCGGCGCGTGTCGGCGGACGGGTTGGGGTTCCAGGCGAGCGTGCAGCGCGGGGCCGCGGTGGGGGCAGTCTCTCCGCCAACCGGGAAGCCGCCCCGATAGGAGCCGCCGTGGGTGACACCGGGAAAGTAATAGCGGCGCACCTCTGGCGGCAGCGGCAGGTCGCGGCGCGCGTCGGTGCCGACGAGGTTGGGCGACATGCGCAGGCCCCAGAACTCGGCGGCGCCGAACGTCTCGACGATCCTGGGGCAGGTGGTGTCGGCGTGGCAGCGGTCGAGCAGGCTGGCGGTCCCGCGGCCCCGCACCCGGTCGTCGTAGCGCGACCACCACAAGGCGCCCTCGCTTCCCGGCTCGTACAGGCCGGCGGCCCCGCCCGGCACGCCGAAGCGGATGTTGAGCGGCACTTGACGCGCGGCGATATTGGGATTGGCGCCGTCGAAGACGCGCCGGCCGTCCTCGCCCGCGTTAAAGCCCAAAGCGATGAAGCTGCGGACGAAATTGCCCGATTGCGACGTGCCGGTAATGATAGGCCAGCGCACCTGGCCGGCGACCGGATTGGGCGTGCCGCCCTCATCCTGCCGCGCACTGCGCAGAAAGGCGTTGAGGTCGCGGACCGCGGCGAAACCGATGCCGAGCACTTTGGGATCGCGGCCCTGGTAGACGAGCGTGTAGGCGCGGTCGGGCTTGAAGCCGCCGCGCACGCACAGCTGCGTCGGGTCGGGCCGGCCGGGGAAGGGAATTCGGCGGCAATCGGCGAAGGCCCAGTCGGTCGGCCGGATCGCGGTGCGGGGTGCGGTATCGCTCGTCTGGGTGAACAGCTGTCCGCGCCGCGTATCGAGCGAGACGGGCAGCGGCCGGGGTGTCGGACGGACGATGCCGCCGGTGATCGCGACGCTGGCCGTGCCCGAACCGACGTCGGTAAAGCGCTGCAGCACTGGCGCGACCCTACCGCGCGCGATTGGGACGGTGAGCGTCTGCACGCCAATTTGCGGTGCGATGTCCCCCTGCCAGCCGCTGACGACGCGGATGTCGCCGCCGGCATCCGCGGCGACCGTGCCGTTGCCGCGGTTGGGCACGTCGTACCACAGTAAGCCGCTCGCCTTCGCGGGATCGGCGGGCAGCGCGATCGCGAATGTCGCGGAGTAAGCGACACGACCGTTCGCCAGCCGCGGCGCGGCGGCAAGGTCGCTGATGATGCGATTGTGCGGATCGGCGGGGTCGAGTTCACCCTGATAGGTGCCGCGCAGGATGCGATAGGCAGGCGCTCCGGGCCGCACCGGTGCCACGTCCTCGCGTGTGGTGACGTGGAGCCGCGTCAGTCGCGCCTCAGCGGGCATGACGGTGTCCGCGAGCAGCAGCGCGGTGGCGAGGCGTGCCCGGCGGCTCACGCCGCATCCTCCAGCGGCAGGTCGAGCAGCTGCGCGCCCAGTGTCTTGCCGTGCGCGTCGAGCGCCAGCGAGCGGGTGACGCCGCCGGCCAACGCGCCCTCCAGCACGAAATTGAGCGCACCCAGTGCAGGCAGCTCGTACCGCGTCGCGGTGCGGATCGGCAGGTGCGCCAGATGCGCCGCGACGCGCTTCGTGGTGACCGTGCGGGCGATCAGCGCGAAATCCGCGGGGTCATAGGCGATGACCGAGATTTGAGAGGTTTCCCCCTTGTCGCCGGTACGCAGGTGCGCAACGTCGCCGAGCAGCATCTAGGCCTCCATGATCGTGACGCGGGGGTGGACGAGGGTTGCGGGGATCAGTGTCGACGCCACCGCGACGACCGCGCGGGTGCTGCGCACCGCGCCGCCGCCGCCGAACGGGCCGTTGGTGTAGAGCGCCTCGACTTCGCTGCCGATGCGATCGGCGGCCTGTTCGCTGCGCGTCCGGGCGGCGACGCGCAGGCGGACCTCTCGCGGGGTACCGACCACTTGCGTGCGATCGACTGCATCCATGCCGATCAGGTCGATGCGCAATTCGTCGACGGGCGCGCCGATCAGCGCCAGCCGCTCCCGCACGATCTCGCCCGCGAGTGCCGCACGGTCGGCGGCACCAGGACCCGCATAAGAGATCTGCGCTTCGCCGATGAAACCGTCGTCATAGCCGATCGACACCTTCAGCGATCCCGAAGCGGTGCGCCCCGAGCCGCCCGACACCGCGATGCGATCGGGGCCGCGTTCGTCGAAGCGGACGGTGGTGAAGTCGGCGATCACATCGGCCTGGTGGTAGGCGGCGGGATCGAGAATTTCGTAGAGCAGTTGCTCCTTGCAATTGGCGATCGTCAGCTGCCCGCCGGAGCCTGCAACCTTGGTCAGGATCGCGCTGCCGTCGGCAGTGACTTCCGCGATCGGAAAGCCGAGACGGGCGAGTCCGGGCACCTGCTTGCGCGCGCCATCGGCGAAATAGCCGCCGGTCAGCTGGCCTGCGCATTCGAGCAGATGACCGATCAGCGTGCCGCGGCCCTGCCGCTCGGCATCGTCGAACGACCAGCCGAAGGCGTGCGCGAGCGGGCCGGTGAACAGCGCAGGGTCGCCGACGCGGCCGGTGATGACGATCTGCGCGCCGCCCGCCAGCGCCTCGACGATCGGCGCGGCACCGAGATAGGCGTTGGCCGAGATGATCGTGCTGAGGTCGCGGCTGCTGCCGGGATGGTCGATCAGCGGAAAGTCGCCGGCGGTGATGACGTCGAGCACGTCGTCGCCGGTGACCGCTGCGATCCGGACGGGGCCGAGCCCTAGCTCGCGCACCACCGCGCTCACCGCCTGCGCCGCGCCAAGCGGGTTGGCGGCGCCCGCGTTGGTGACGATCCGCACGCCGCGGGCGATCGCCGCGGGCAGGACGCGGCGCATGCGGTCGATCAGCAGCGGGTCGAAACCGGCGTCGGGATCGACCCGCCGCGCGCCTTGCGCCAGCGCGATGGTACGTTCGGCCAGGCATTCGAAGACCAGATAGTCGAGCTCGCCCTTCTCGACGAGTTCGATTGCGGGTTCGATCCGGTCTCCGGCAAAGCCGGCGCCGGCGCCGATGCGGACGCGCTGGGGGAAGGGGGCGGGGACGCTCACAGGGGAATCGCTCCAAGCAGCAGCGCCGCGGCGACCATCACCAGGCTCGCGGCTAATAGCCAGGGAATGGAAAAGCGCTGGTGCGCACCGAGGTCGACGCCGCTCAGCCCCGCGACGAGGAAAGTCGCAGGGGTGAGCGGGCTGACCGGGAAGCCGGTCGTCATCTGGCCGAGCAGCGCGGCCCGGGCGACTGCGACGTCAGGCGTGCCGAACGCGTCCGAGACATGGGCGAGCACGGGCAGCACCCCGAAGTAGAAGGAATCGGGGTCGAACAGCAGGCTGAGCGGCATCGACGCGACGCCGACGATCACCGGCAGATGCGCGCCGAGGCTTGCCGGAATGTGCGATGCGGTGGTGGTGGCGATCGCGCCGAGCATCCCCGATCCCGTCATGATGCCGGTGAAGGCGCCCGCGGCGAGCAGGATGCCCGCCATCATCAGCGCCGCACGCGCGTGTGCGTCGATGCGGCGGCGCTGTTCGGCGGCATCGGGATAATTGACGATCAGCGCGAGCGCGGTGCCGAGCATGAAGATCACCACGGGCTCGGCGATGCCGGCGATCATCGTGCCGACGACGACCAGTGTCAGCGCGGCGTTGAGCCACAGCAGGCGCGGGCGGCGCAGCGCGGCGTCATGCGCCTCAGTTTCCGCCTCTACGTGTGCGGTGCCGACTACCGCCCCGGTGGGGACGAGGCCCACGGCGAGGCGGCGTTCCTCGCGGCGGCCGAGCCACCAGGCGGCGGCGAAGACGAAGGCGAGGCCAATTGCCTGCACCGCAATCATCGGCGTGAACAGCGTCGAGACCGGCACCTTGAGCGCGGCGGCGGCGCGCAACGTCGGTCCGGTCCAGGGGAGGAAGTTGACGCCGGCCGCCATCGACGCGGTGCAGGCAAGGACGCGCCGATCCATGCCCAATCGGTCATAAAGCGGGCGCAAGGCGGGGATGGTGATCAGGAAGCAGACCGCACCCGATCCATCGAGGTGGATGAGCAGCGCTAGCAATGCGGTGCCGATCGTGATGCGGCTCGGCCGTTCGCCGACGAGGCGCAGCACCAGGCCGACGAGCGGCGCGAGAAGCCCGGCATCGGTCATGATCCCGAAGAACAGGATCGCGAAGACGAACATGCCCGTCACCGGCGCGATCTTCGCGACGCCGGCGGTAATATAGCCCGGCATCGGCGCGACCTGACCGACGACCACCGCCGCGACGATCGGCACCAGGATCAGCGCGGCGAGCGGCGAGACGCGGTTCGACAGGATGAGCGCGAGCAGCGACAGGATCGTTAACGCGCCGACGAATGCGAGCATGATCCTCCCCCGGGAACACCCGGTCGATGCCGGCTTAGGCACAAGATGACGGCGGCGATGCTATCCAGCAATTATAATTTTCTGATCGATCGATCAGGCTTTTGTATGGCGGAGGTCGTGACTGCCCGCCGCATGGCTCAAGGGGCGACCTGCTCCAGGAAATGCCGTCGGAACGCCTCCACCGCGGGCGCGAGCGTGCGGTGGAGTGGGTGCGCGATGCCGATCATCCGTTCGATCACCGGCGCCTGCAGTGGCCGCGCCGTGATCGCACCGCCATGCAGCATCCCCATCGTCGATCGCGGCAGAGCGGTGATGCCAAGCCCGGCCTCGATCATCGCGCCGACGGTGGCGAGCTGCGTGCATTCGTACAACGGGCGCACCGCGACATCGGCCTTGCTCATCGCCGCGTCGGTCAGTTCGCGCACGCTGCTGCGCGGCGCCATCGCGATGAAGGGATGGTCGCGGAACATCGTCCAGGTCGCAGGCTCGGGCACGTCGAGCGCGCTGCCGGTCGGCACGATCATCTCCAGCCGGTCATCGAACAGCGGCGCGAAGTGGAAATCGACCGAAGCGGGCGGCGTGGTGACGGCCAGGTCGACCTGGCGTTCCTGCATCTGCTGATACAGCGTCCCCGACAGCGAATCGCGCACGATGATCTCGACCTGCGGGTGCGTGCGCTGGAAGCTGGCGATGACGCGCGGCAGCGCCCCCGCCGCCACGGACGGCAGCGCGCCGATGACGACGCGGCCGCGTTCACCGGCGAAATTCTGCGCGAGTTCGGAGAAGGCGTGATCGAAATCCTGCGTCAGCCGCTCGACGATCGGCAACAAGGCTTCGCCCGCGCTGGTCAGGCGGACGTTGCGCGAGTCCCGATCGAAGAGGCGCGTGCCCAGTTGTTCCTCGAGCAGGCGGATCGTGCGGCTGAGCGCAGGTTGCGAGATGTTGGTCAGCCGTCCCGTTTCGCTGAAGCTGCGATTGTAGGCGACCTGCATGAACAGGCGCAGGCTCGACAGGCTGGGCGCGCGGCGCATCGCGGTCAGGTGCCGGCTCGGCGGCGCGGCGTCAATGGCGCCGCGCGCGATGCTTTCTGGCCGTGCACCGGCGCCCGCGACAGCCGGGCGGCGTCGCGGGCGGGTAGGAAGAGAGCGATCCTCATTTGTTGGTGACGGACACTTTCGCGAGGTCGGCGTCGATCGCGCGGAGCTTGCTGTCGGTCAGCGAAGGCAGATAGGCCTGCAGCGCCTCCAGCGTCACGCCGCGTGCCATGCCGAGCTGCGGGCTGGCGAGGACGTCGGGGATCTGGCGTTCGAGCACCGCCTTGGCGGCGGGATCGTCGAGCAGTTTGCCGAGCGGCGTCGTCAGCGTCGTATAATGGCCGGACGCCAGCGCCTGTGCCATTCGGGTCTTGCCCGTCTCGATGTCGGCACCCCAGGGATCGCGTTCCGCCACGGCTTTGCCATCGGCCGTGAAGTCCATCAGAACGTCGTTCACGCGCGTGTAGCGCGGCCAGTCGGGCAGATCGGCGCCGTTGGGATTGCTCGCCTTGGCGAAGTTGGTGACGTAGCGGCTGATCGTCTTTCCGACGGCGATGTCCTTGGCCGTGGTCTTGTCGCCGTATTTGATCGCGGCGGTGTCGAAGAAGAACGGAATGTCGGTTGCGTGCTGCGCGCCCGGCTGCCCGACCGAATCCGCTACATAGGAGAAGCGGTATTCCCACACCGGCACGCCCTTGTCGGCCACTGCCGCGGAGGCATCGCGCGCACCGGCGATCATGAAGCCCGACTTGCCACCCATATCGGCGCTGGTCGCGCCGATGATCATCGGCACCTTGGCGAAATTGCCGCTGGTATAGGCCTGGCCGAGGTCGACGACGATCTTGCCGTCGACGAATGGGCCGGTGTTGGTGACGGGGCCGGGCTTGGGCCGGAACATCTGCATCATGCTGAGGCCGTCGGTGACGTCTTCTGCACTGAGCGCGCGCAGCTTGGCGAGCGCGCCGGGACTGTTGGGGTCGATGTTCTTCGACCGGGCGAAGTCCGACCCGATCTTTTCGACGTCGGACAGCGTCTTCTTGTCCGACTGGCCGTTGCCGCCCGACATCACGAACGCCTTGCTGAACAATCCGCGCGCGAGCGGCGAGGTGTTGAGCATGTGGACGGACATGCCACCGGCGCTTTCACCGATGATGGTGACGTTCGACGGGTCGCCGCCGAACGCTGCGGCATTGCGCTGCACCCACTTGAGCGCCGCGATCTGATCCATCACGCCGTAATTGCCGAGCATGCCGTTGTCGGCGTTCGCCTTCGACAGCTCGGGCAATGCGAAGGTGCCGAAGCGACCCAGGCGATAGTTGAAGCTGACGAACATCACGCCCTGCTTGGCGAGATTTGCGCCGGAATAGGTCGGCGGCGAGGCGCCACCGTTCACGAAGCCGCCGCCGTAGATCCAGACGATGATCGGCAGCTTTCCGCTCGCGTTCGCCGGCTTCCAGACGTTGGCGTACAGACAGTCTTCCGCCGGGGTGGTGCCGAGCGGCGCGGCATCACTGGGGAAGGGCACCTGCATGCAGTCGTGCGAATAGGCGGTCGCCTGGCGCACGCCGGACCATGCGTCGGCCGGCTGCGGCGCCCGCCAGCGTAGGGGACCGACCGGCGGCTTGGCGAATGGAATGCCCTTCCAGCTGGCGACACCATCCTCCACGCTGCCGCGGACCTGGCCACGATCCGTCCTGACGATGGGGGATGCCTGCTGGGCCGGCAGGACTGCGGGAAGCGTGACGCTGGCGGCGGTGGCGGCGAGGAGGAGCAGTCGGAAGGGCGTCATCGCATAGAACTCCAAGAGGAAGAGGGGGCCGGACGCCGGCCCGAAAGGAACCGGATCAGAAGGCCTTGGTCAGCTGTATCGTGACGATGCGCCCGAAGATGTTGGCGTTGGAGGGATCGAAGGCGCCATAATTGCTGCCCGCCTGCGTCAGCACAAGCGGCGGATCCTCGTTGGTCAGGTTCTGGATATTGGCGCTTAGCCGGACGCCGCCGAGCACGCCGCTCGACCGCGGGATCGAATAGGTGAGGCCGAGGTCGACCGTTTTCCACGACGGCACCTTGGTCTGCGGACGGCCGGTGATCGGGATCGTGTTGGTGTAGGAGCCGGTATAGTTGAAGAAGGCGTTCAGACCGAACCCGCCCAGCGTCCAGCCTAGCGAACCGCGCCCGCGCAGGCTGACCGGGTAGTAATAGGTGTCGAGCACGTCGACCGTCGCGCCGCCCTCGACCTGTTGCAGCGTCTGGTTGAGGATCTTCGTCAGGCTGGCACCGACATTCCACTCGCCGAAGGACGTGGTGAACCGATACGAGGTCTGGAAGTCGAGCCCGTCCTGGAAGGTCGTCGCGGCATTGGCGCTGCGCGCGTCGAGGATGACGCCCACGGTGCAGGCGCTGAGGATCGGCGTGTTGTAGAGCGCAGGATTGGCGGCGATGAAGGCGGCGAGCTTGGGGTCGTAGGTCGCGGGATTGTTGTTGACGCAGGTCGCGGGGTTGCGGACCGGCGTGATATACTGATTGTAGAGCGCAGCATTGGCGGGGCTCGACAGGAACAGCCCGACGTTCTGACCGACGATCTGGTTCGCATAGCGCGTATTGTAATAGGTCGCCGAGAAGCGGAAGCCCGACCCCGCCGGCTTGACGTCGAAGCCAGCCGACCAGGTCGTCGCCGTTTCGGGCCTGAGGTCGCGATTGGCACCGAGCAGGATGTAGGTGCTGCTGAACCCGGGATACAGCAAGGCGATGTCGGTGCGCCCGGAATTGTTGGCGAAGGGCAGGCCGATCACCGCCGACGAATAATTCTGCGGATTTGTGTCGGTCAGCGCGGGCGCGCGGAACGACGTGCCCCACGATCCGCGAATCGACAAGAAGTCGTTCACGGTCCAGGTCGCGCCGATCTTCGGATTGGTCGTGCTGCCGAAATCGGAATAATTGTCGTAGCGCACGGCCGCGTCGACGTTCAGTTCCTGCACCAAAGGCACGTTCATGCCCGCGCCGATGATCGGCACGAACAGTTCGGCGAAGGCGCTGGCGGTGCTGCGATGCGTGGTGCTGTCGTTGGTGATCGCGAAGGTGTTGTTGGTGCGGTCCGCCTCGAACGCATTGTTGCTGCCGTTGCGCAGGTGCTGGCGATTGTAGGCGAGCTCGCCGCCGAAGGCGGTGCGCACTTCGCCGCCGGGCAGGCTGAACAGCGGGCCGTTGATCTTCACGACGCTGTCGATGAACGTGTTGAACGAGAATTGCGTATTGGTGCCGATGAAGGTCGCATATTGCGCATCGGTGAGCGGCGTATTCGAGAAGGGGTTGATCCGCCCTGCGGAGATCTGTGCCGCCAGCGCTGCACCGTTCGCATTGTTGCCGAAGTTGCAGATGCCGCAGGTCGAATCGTGCGCATAGGTGAAATAGCTGTCGACGTTCCAGCGGTTGGGCAGCGTGCCGGTAATGCCGCCGGTGACGCTGATCGTCTCGGTCGGATTCTTGGTGACCGAGGGGCCGTTGAAGAAGTTGATCGGGTTGACCGCGATCGTCTGTGCCAGGGCGCCGCCGCAATCGGCATTGGCCGCCGAGGCGGAGGCTGGCGCGCCGGCGATGTAATAGGGGCTGCCCTGGCAGACGAGAATGTTGTTGCCGACGCGCGAATTGCCGTAGCTGCGGCTCGACGTGTCGCGCTTTGTGTAGAAGCTTTCCAGATAGACCGAAACCGACGGTGCGAGGTCCTGGTTGAAAAACACCGCGGCCTGATCGCGCTTCTGGCGGCCGAGGAAATCGGTGTAATAGGACTGGTCGACCAGATTGGCACCGGGCGTCAGCTGCGCGAAGGTCGTGCCCGGCCCGGCGTTGGTCGGGATCGTGTAATAGCTGTAGGGCACGCCATTGCCGCCGGTGACCAGCGTCGGCGTCGACACGCCGAGCGTCGCATTGTTGGCGCGGGAATCGACGCCGCCGAGCGGAGTGAGGTCTCGGCGCAAGAATTTCGAGCGACCGTTGACGAACGCCTCGCGATCCTCATGGTCGTAGGTGACGATGATGTTGCCCGTGCCCCAGCTTTTGCCGGCGGTGACCGAGGCGCCCCAAACGTTGTGATAGCGGTCGAACGTGTCGCGACCCGTTACCTCCAGCCCGTCGAAGCGCTTGCGCAGCACGTAGTTGATCACGCCCGAGATCGCGTCGGAGCCGTAGATCGCCGAATTGCCGTCGCTGACCACCTCGATCCGTTCCAGCGCGGCGACGGGGATCTGGATCGATTCGGTAAAGGTGCTCGCCGCGCCGCTCGGCACGACGCGGCGGCCGTCGACCAGCGTCAGCGTCGCCGAGGTACCGAGGCCGCGCAAGTTGATCGCATTGCCCTGCGTCGAATTGCCGCCGTAGCCCGACGTGCCGCCCTGACGGTAGACAGGACCGGAGCCGCCCGAATTGGGGTTGTTCTGCACCTGCGGCAGCGTCTGCAGCACGTCGTTGACGTTGGTGTAGCCGGTGGCCAGCACCTGCGACCGGTCGATCGCCAGCGTCTGTGAGCCGACCGGCTTGACGCCCGAAATGTTGGTGCCGGTGACGACGATGTCCTTGTTGGCGTCCGCATCGCTGCCGGCTGTATTATTGCCCGCCTGTTCGGCGCTGGTGGTCTGAGCGCCCGGCAGCGCATCGGCGCGGTCCGCGGCGGTCGGCGGCGGCGGGGCGACGGGTTCGTCGGTTGTCGCCTGCGAGGGCTGGGCGAGTGCGTCTGTGGCGGGCGGCGTCTGCTGCGCGGCAGCGACGGAGGCATGCGCAGCGATCGCCAGAGCGATCAGGCTGGCACCACGGCGGATCATATGCATCTGGGATATCACGACAAAATCCTCCCCACGCGCGATGGCGTTGATCGCCCTCGTCTTCGTCGGTCGGCCTGTGCGTCGGTCGATGGACAGGCTGACGGCATCGGATGTGCCGCACGGACACGAAACGAAAAAATAGAATTTGCCGATCGACCGATCAGTAAAGTGAATGAATGGTCGCCGGCGCATCGATGCGTCGAACCGATCGGTCGATTGATGTTTTGGATTGGACGCGCCGAGCGGTGTCGTAGTCTAATCGTCCGATACGATCCGCGTCGCGGCCCCCCCCCTTGGGCCGGCCCGGGAGGCGCGGGCGACAGGGAGACGGAACCATGACGGGATTTGCCATCGCGCCGGTACGACGTTCGGCATCGGCAAGGCTGGCGGCGTCGGCCACGCTGGCGCTGCTGGCGTCGACAGGGGGGATGGCAGCGGCGCAGCCCGCCGCACCGCAGGCGGGTGCCGCGACGGCGTCTCAGTCGGGTCCGTGGATGAACGCCAGCCTGCCCGCGGATCGCCGTGTCGCGCTGCTGCTCGCGCAGATGACGCGCGCCGAGAAGCGGCAGCTGGTGCACGGGTTCTTCGCCACCGACTTTCCGCCGAAAGGTTTCAAGGCGCCGGCAGGCGCGCGCATCGGGTCGGCGGGCTATGTCCCCGGCATTCCCCGGCTGGGTATTCCGGCGCAATGGCAGGCGGATGCCGGCATCGGCGTCGCGAGCCAGGGCGGCGCACCGCGCAAGCGCGAACGGACCGCGCTGCCCTCCAACCTCGCGATCGCCGCCTCGTGGAACCCGGCGCTCGCCGAGCGCGGCGGCGCGATGATCGGGGCGGAGGCGCGGGCGTCGGGCTTCAATGTGCTGCTCGCGGGCGGCGTCAACTTGGCGCGCGAGGCAGGGAACGGCCGCAATTTCGAATATGGCGGCGAGGATCCATTCCTCGCCGGCACGATGGTCGGTGCGCAGATCGCGGGCGTGCAGTCGAACCACATCATCTCGACCGTCAAGCATTTCGCGATCAACGACCAGGAAACCGATCGCAACACCGGCAATGCGGTGATCGACCCGGCGCAGGCGCGCATGTCGGACCTGCTGGCGTTCGAGTTCGCAATCGAGCGGGGCGCGCCGGGATCGGTGATGTGCGCCTACAACCGCGTCAACGGGCCGTTTTCGTGCGAGAGCCCGTGGCTGCTGACCGACGTGCTGCGCCGCGACTGGCACTGGCCGGGCTATGTCATGTCCGACTGGGGCGCGACGCATTCGACCAAGCCGGCGATCGAGGCGGGGCTCGACCAGCAATCTGGCTATCCGTTCGACAAGGAGTCGTATTTCGGCGCCAATCTCGACGCGGCGCTGCAGTCGGGCGCGGTGAGCGAGGCGCAACTCGACACGATGGCGGGGCGCATCCTGCGCGCGATGATCGTCCACGGCGTGTTCGACTACCCGGTGACGGCCGCGCCGATGGACCTGCCGGATGCGATGCTTGCCCGGCATGCCGTCGTCACCCGTCAGGCGGCGGAGGGCAGCATGGTCTTGCTGCGCAACGAGGACGCGATCCTGCCGCTGTCGGCAAAGACCCGCTCGATCGTCGTCATCGGCGGCCATGCCGACAAGGGCGTGCTGGCGGGCGGCGGCTCGTCGCTCGTCTATCCGAAGGGCGGCAATGCCGTACCAGGACTCAAGCCCGCGTTCTGGCCGGGGCCGGTCATGTACTACCCATCCTCGCCGTTGGAGGCGATCCGGCGCCAGGCGCTGGGTGTCACGGTTACCTTCGTCGACGGCAGCGATCCGGCGGCCGCGGCGGCGGCGGCGCGGACCGCGGACGTCGCGATCGTCTTTGCGACGCAATGGACGGGCGAATCATTCGACGTGCCGCTCGCGCTGCCGGACAACCAGGACGCGCTGATCGACGCTGTGGCGGGCGCGAACCGGCGCACCGTCGTGGTGCTGGAGACGGGCGGCGCAGTCCTGACACCGTGGCGGGACAAGGTCGCCGGCGTGCTCGCCGCCTGGTATCCCGGCACCGCGGGCGGCGAGGCGATCGGCAACGTCCTGTTCGGCCGCGTCAATCCGTCGGGGCATCTCCCGATCAGTTTCCCGGACACTGCTGCGCAGTTGCCGCGCCCCGGCCTGCCGGCCAAGGACACGTTCACCTATGCCGAGGGCGCGGCGGTCGGCTACAAATGGCTCGACAAGCAACGGCAGCGCCCTGCATTTGCCTTCGGCCACGGCCTGACGTACACCCGGTTCGACTATGGGGCGTTGCGGGCTAGTGCCGAGGGAGGGGCCGTCCGTGCGACCTTCACGGTACGCAATACCGGCAAGGTCGCCGGCACCGCCGTGGCGCAGATCTATGTAGCCGGTACAGGTTGGGAAGCGCCCAAGCGCCTCGGCAATTTCGCAACGCTGAGCCTGGCACCGGGACAAGCGCGAAGCGCAACCGTCACGATCGACCCACGGCTGTTTGCGACCTTCGACGAGCAGGCGCGCCAGTGGCGGATCGAAGGAGGTACGTACAAGGTGATGCTGGGTAGCTCGTCCGATTCGGTCGCACAGGAAGTTACGGTGATTTTGGCGCAGCGGGTGTTTCCAGCCGACTGGCGTCGATGAAGGTAGTGAGGGGCGCTGTCGGATGAACGAACGTCCGGTTTTTGGATGAGCAAACGAGGTGCCGCGCGTCCGCTTCTGGGTCACCGAGGTGAGGGAAGGACGGCTGAACTCGTACCGAACTGTTCTATCTTGTCCTTGATAGCCCGGGAGGGGACAGCAATTCCTCGATCTTGCCGTTCGGGGCTGCGCGGTCCAGCAGCGAAGCGAGTAAATCAACCGACTCCAGCATTGCATCGGGATCGTCGATGAATTCGCGGCCCAGCGACATGCCGCGCATCGCCCAGACCACCAGGCGGATCGCCGAATTGTCCGCGACATCCGTGCCCAGCCGTTCGCGGAACGCCTTGGCGGCGAGTTCCTCGATCGCCGCCTGCACCGGCTTGATGAGCGCGGCGAGCTCGGGTTCGCTGCGTGAGGCGACGAATATCTCGAGCACCGCAATCCCCGAGGGGCGCGAGAGTACCTCCCAGGAGATGCGCGGCCAATCCGAAACGCGCGATCCGATCTGCCGCTCACGCTGCAATTCGCGGTAGGCGAGCACCTCTTCATCGAAGACCCATCGCACGACCTCGGCAATGAAGGCAGCGCGCGATGCGAAATGATGCGTGATCGCACCACGGCTCACTCCCGCCTCGTCGGCGATGACCGCGTTGCTGGCGCGGGTGTAGCCGAGCCGGCTGATCGCGCGGACCGCCGCCTCGAACAATGCCGCGCGCGTGTCGGCCGTCCGCTGCTCCTGCGTCCGCCGCTGCACCTTTGCCCCGTTCATCCTCACTCCCTCGACGTGGCGCGAGCATGAGCGCGTCCCGCTGCGCGAGACAAGGCCCCATCCATCAGAAGCGCCATTCGAACGCCCCGCCAATGCGGCGGAAGGCATTGTCGGGCAGCGTCTGGACATATTGGCCGACTGAGAAATTGCCGGGATAGATGGTGGCAGCGTAACGCTTGTCGAACAGGTTGCGGACGAACACGCTGAAGCGGGCGTGATCGCCGATGTCGCCGATCCCGATCGTGCCGTTCACCACCGAATAGCCCGGCTGGATCGTATTGGGGTCGTTGATCGCGTAATAGAAGCGGCTGCGGTAACGCCAGTCGGCGGTCACGAAGACCTTGAGGTCGCCGCCGATCGGCTGGTCGAGGTTGGCGGCGAGGCTGGTCGTCCATTTCGACGCCCCGACCAGCGGCGTTCCCGCAGCGTTGAAGCTGGGCCCGGCGAGCGTGCAGCCCTGAGCCGCGGTCTGCCCGGCGAAGCACGCGACGTTGTAGTTGCCGTATTTGGCGTCGAGATAGGTGACGCCGCCGTTGAGCGTGACCCCGCGCGCCGGCCGCACGATCGCCTCCGCCTCGACACCGCGCGTCTTGAGTTCGCTGGCGTTGCCGGTGCGGAACGAGCCGAGGCCACCGTTGAGCGAAGGGTCGAAGACCTGCGCCTGGAAGTCGCGGAAGTTGTTGATGAAGCCTGCGACGTTCAGGCTGAGCTTGCGGTCGAGCAGATCGAACTTGGCGCCGACTTCGTAAGCGTCCACCTTTTCCGGATTGACGTTGAACGCGACGCCCGCCGCGGAGCTGACCGCGGGGCCTTTGTACCCACGCGTATAGGTCGCATACAGGTTGGCAGTTGGCGCCAGCGCATATTCGATGCCGGCACGGCCCGAAAAACCGTCGGCGTTGCGAGCGGCTGTGATCGGCGCGGCGAGCGCCCCGACGCAGCGCTGGCCACCGCTCAGCAGGAAGGTGACGAGGTTGCAGACCCCCGGCACCGTGGTGACGGTGGTGGTCGAGTCGATCTCGTCGTGGGTATAGCGACCACCGGCGATCAGGCGGAGCTGCGACGTCAGGTTGAACGTCAGCTGCGCAAAGCCGGCATAGCTTTTGGTCGTGTAATTGAAGTTCGACTGGCCGTTGACCGGCGACAGGCGCACCGGGAAGCTCGCAGGGAAGACGCCGAAGGTGCCATCCTGCAGAATCTGCGCGTCGATGTGCTGGCGGAAGAAGTACAGGCCCGCTGTATAGTCGACGGCGCCGGGCTCCGCGTTGGCGATGCGCAACTCCTCCGACAGCTGATACGATTGAGAATTAGCGATGTTGGTGTCGAAGAAGGGCACCGGCGTCTGGTCGACGTCGTTGTTCGCACGCGCCTTCAGATTGCGATAGGCCGTGACCGACGTGATCGCGACGGGCCCCGCGTCGTAGTTCACCGACAGCTGCGCGCCGAAGCTCTTTTCGTCGCGCACCACGTCGGTGCTGCCGATCGCGGTCTTGTTGTTGGTGGGGGAGGCGACGACGCCGAGCGCGGTATTCTGAGCGAACACGAAATTGGCAGGCGCCAGCGGGCGGAAGGCAGCGGGGATCGGCGTCGGGTCGTTGCCGCCGAATTTGCGGATCGTCGAATAGGCTTCGATACCGCTGTTATTCTGGTTGTCGACGATCGCATACAGCGTCAGCCGGTCGGTCGGCTTCCACAGCAGTTTGCCCGTGCCGAACCAGCGCCGCACCGGATCGAGCCGGCCCGGGCCGACCAGCTGCGTCGATGGCTTCTGATATTGGTAGCCGCCGACGACGCGCAGCGCGGCTGTGTCGCCGATCGGCAGGTTGACGACCGCTTGCGACTGCACCTGATCGCGACTGCCGGCCTGGACGCGGCCGCTGGTCGAATAGACGCCGAGCTCGGGCCGCGCCGTAGTGATCGAGATGAGGCCGGCCGTCGTGTTCTTGCCGAACAGCAGCCCCTGCGGACCGCGAAGCACCTCGACGCGCTCGACGTCGGCAAGCGAGTTCAAGGGCACGTAGCGGGGCAGGGTGATGTTGACGTCGTCGACCGCAATGCCGACCGCCGACTCGATGCCGTAGTCGAAGGAATTGGTGCCCACGCCGCGGATCGCGAAATTGGGCACCCCGGGCGTCGCGGTGAAATTGAGGCTGGGCGCGCGCTGCGTGATGTCGGCGAGCTGGTTCGCGCCGGTTTCGCGGAGCGACTGGCCGTTGACCACGGTGATCGCGATCGGCACGTCGCGCAGATTTTCCGAGCGGCGCTGCGCGGTGACGATGATGTCACCCTCGGCTGTGGTTGCGTCGGCCTGCGGCGACGATGCCTGGGCATCGGCCACCGGCGCAGTTTGTGCCTGCGCGCTGCCGGCCCATGCCAGCGCACTCGAACCTATCAGCAGTGTCAATCCGCGCATCGTCTAATCCTCACCCAATTCGCGGTCCGCGCCGCTTGACATCAAGCATCGTCTGCTCAAAACATACTGTCAAGCGCGTATGTAAGTTTGCGTGATGGGAGAGGGGTATGATGACGTTCCGCCACAGATGCGCCACGGTGACCGCGCTGCTGCTCTGTACGGCGGCAGGACAGGGCGTGGCGCAGACGCGGGCACCGTCATCCGACGCGAAGGCCGCGGAGCGACGCGCCGCCGATACCGAGCGTCGCATGCGGCCAGACGAGCGGACGACGTTGACCCACGGCCTGTGGGCCATTCCGCTGATCCCCAATGTCGTGATCCCGCCCGAGGCGGTACTCGGCGCAGGCTATGTCACCGGCATCCCGCGGCTCGACGTCCCGGCGTTGATCGAAACCGATGCAAGCTTGGGCGTGTCCTACATCGCCGGCCTGCGCAAGGACGGCGCGACGGCGCTTCCGTCGGCAACCGCCATGGGGTCGACCTGGAACCCGGACCTGATCCGGCGGGGCGGTGCGATGATCGCGAGCGAGGCGCGGGCAAAGGGCTTCAACGTGCTGCTCGGCGGCGGCATCAACCTGATGCGCGATCCGCGTAACGGGCGCACCTTCGAATATTTCGGTGAGGATCCGCTGCATTCGGGCGTTCTGGGCGGGGCAGCGATCGACGGTGCGCAATCGCAGCACGTAATGTCGACGGTGAAGCATTTTGCGCTTAATGCGCAGGAGACCGGCCGGCATGCGGTTGACGGGCGTATTTCGGACGACGCATTTCGGATGAGCGACCTGCTCGCCTTCGAACTGGCGATCGAGCGCGGCAAGCCGGGCGCAGTGATGTGCGCCTACAACCGCGTCAACGGCGCGCCGGCGTGCGGCAGCGACTATCTGCTCAACCGCGTGCTGAAGCGGGATTGGCGCTACCCCGGGTTCGTCATGTCGGACTGGGGTGCGGTCGGCGCCACGGACTTCGCGCTGGCCGGACTCGACCAGCAATCGGGCGCGCAGATCGACAAACAGGTGTATTTCGGTGCGCCGCTGGCAGAGGCAGCGGCGCGCGACAACGCCTATGCCGCACGCGTCGCCGACATGAACCGGCGCATCCTACAGTCGATTTATGCGGTCGGGCTGGATGCGCATCTGCCAGTGAAGGGGCCGATCGACTTCGCCGCAAACGCGGCCGTCGCTCGCGCGGTCGAGGACGAAGGCATCGTACTGCTGCGCAATCAAAACGCGCTGCTGCCGCTGTCGAAGGACGTGCGATCGATCGTGGTGATCGGCGGCTATGCCGATTCGGGCGTGCTGTCGGGGGGTGGTTCGACGCAGGTCCAGCCCGAAGGGGGACCGGCGGTATCGTTGCCGATGGGCGGCGAAGGGCCGCTCGCCAAATACAACAACCAGACATACCACGGCACCGCGCCGCTCGCCGCGATCCGTGCCCTCGCACCCAAGGCGAAGGTGACGTTCGTCGATGGCCGCTATCCGGCGGAAGCGGCCGCGGCGGCGCGCCGGGCAGACGTCGCCATCGTCTTCGCGACGCAATGGATGAGTGAAGGCGCGGACGTGCCCAACCTCTCGCTGCCCGGCGGTCAGGATGCGACCGTCGCTGCGGTCGCCGAGGCCAATCCCAAGACGATCGTGGTGCTCGAAACCGGCGGGCCCGTGCTGATGCCCTGGCTCGATCGCACGGGTGCGGTGCTGGAGGCGTGGTATGGCGGCGCGCGTGGTGGCGATGCGATTGCCGCAACGCTGTTCGGTGACGTCGACCCGTCCGGCCGTTTGCCGGTGACATTCCCCGCCTCGCTCGACCAGCTGCCTCGGCCGGCGTTGCCATATGCCGGGATGATCGATCGTGATTTCGCCGCCGGCGTCGCCGAGGGCAAGACCTATCCGATCGACTATGATGTCGAGGGCGCCGACGTCGGCTATCGCTGGTTCGCGCGCAACGGGGCAAGCCCGCTGTTCCCGTTCGGATTCGGGCTGAGCTATACGACGTTCGACCATCGCGCGTTGCAGATACGGGGCGGCGCGTCGCCCAGTGCCACCGTCACGATCCGCAACACGGGTACGCGCGCCGGCAGCGATGTCGCGCAGCTTTACCTCGTCTCGACGCCGGCCGGGCGCACGCTCCGACTCGCCGGCTTCGCCAAGGTGACGTTACAACCTGGCGCGACCGCGACCGCCGCGCTGGCCATCGAGCCGCGCGTGCTCGCTGACAGCAAGGGTGGTCGCTGGACGATGCCGGCAGGCACCTACGGCTTCGCGCTCGGCCGGTCCGCGACCGATCTGGGGCCGGTCGTCACCGTCCGTCTGCCGGCGCGCGAGTGGCGCTGAGCAGCACGGTATTTGGGGCATCAGAAAAGGGTCATTCGATGGCAGGTCTTCGCATTCTCACCGCACTGCTCGCGCTGGCCTTGCCGCTGCCGCTTGGGGCGCAGACCATCCCGGTCGAACCGATGGCGACGCCGGTGCAGCCCGATGCGATCCCGCTCGGAACCGGCGGCGTGCCGGGCATGCCAACGGAAAGCTGGTTCACGCTCGCCGGCCGTCCGACGGTGCGCAACGTGTCGACCGCGACGCTGCTCCCCGTGCTGCCCGCGAAGGGGAAAGCGACCGGCGCCGCGGTCGTCATCGCGCCCGGCGGCGGCTTCGTGATGGAATCGATGGAGGCGGAGGCGATGAAGCCTGCCCGCTGGTTCGCCGACCATGGCATCGCGGCCTTCGTCCTGAAATACCGGCTCGATCCGACGCCCACGCCGATGGAGGCCTTCAAGCAGGCCGCGCTCGCCCGCTTCGCCGCCGCCGCGATCGCGGGGGCGAAGGGTGGCGCCGACATCCCCGCGCCCGCGCCGGCGCTTGCCGACGCACAGGCGGCTATGCGGCTGGTCCGCACCCAGGCCGCGCGCTGGGGAGTCAATCCCGACCGCGTCGCCTATGTCGGCTTTTCCGCCGGCGCGATCATGGGCGTCAATCTGGTGAAGGCCGCCGCCCCAGGGACGACGCCGGACCTGATCGCCGCCATCTATCCGTCCATGGCGCCGAGCATTGTCGCCCCGACTGCACCGCCGCTGTTTGTCGCGGTCGCGAGCGACGACGAGCTGTTCGGCAAGCAGGGCTACGGTCTGCCCGACAGCTGGCGACGCGCCGGCCGTCCGGTCGAACTGCACGTCTACGAACATGGCGGCCACGGCTTCGGCTTCGACGGCAAGCCGGGCACGACCAGCACTGGCTGGAGCGAGGCGCTGCTCGGCTGGCTCGGTGCGCACGGCTGGCTCACCAAACGATAAGAACGGCCCGCAGAGGCCGCCGAGAGGATACCCCCTGACGAGGAGACGGGACGATGCGTTGGTCGCTGATAGGTGCGTTGAGTGCGATAATCCTTTCGCAGCCGGTCACGGCGGCGACGTACCAGCCGAACGGGCCGATCGAGCGGCGATATGCCGCGTATGGTCCGTGGGCGACGGCGACCATCGTGTCGAACGGCGCCTGCGACCACGAGGGCAATGTCTGCGACATCTGGTATCCCGCAGAGCTCGGCACCAATCCGCTGAAGCGCATGGCGAGCGGCTTCCGCCATCCGGTGATCGTCTTTGCCAACGGCACCGCCGACACCGTGCCCGCCGACAAGAACGGCTATTTCCTGCGACACCTCGCGAGTTGGGGGTTCATCGTCATCCGCTCGCGGGATGGCTGGACGGGACAGGGCGATACGGTGACCGACGCGGCGAACTATCTGCTCGGCCTGTCGCGCGATCCCCGGAGCGTCTTCTACGGTAAGGTCGACGCCGACAATATCGGGCTTGCTGGCCATTCGCAGGGGGCCGCGACCGCGACGTTATTGTTTTCGCGCAACGACACCCTGTTCAAGACCTATGTGCCTATTGAAACGCCGCTACGCGCCGTCTGCGTGGTGGCCAATTGCACGATCGACCTCGGCGCTTTGCCGCAGGTGACGCGCGGTTCGATCTTCTACATCGGCGGCGATGCCGACGTCATTTCCAGCCTGCCGACCAACCTTGGCTATTATACACCGACCTCGGATGCGGTGGACAAGGTGATGGGGATGATCGCGCTCGGCGCTCACACCGAGATCGAGGGTAACCCCGATTGCGCGACTGGTGGAATTCCGGGTTCGTGCAACATCGGCGTCTATCCACTGCTCGGCTATCCCACCGCCTGGTTCATGTGGAAGCTGCAAGGCGCAGGCGACGGCCCGGCGGCGTTTGGCGCCGATGGCGAGCTTGCCCATGCATCCCCCGCATGGCTCGGCGTGCTCAGCAATGTCCGCCCGCGCTGATCGATTCACCGTAGGGTGGGCGCTGGCTGGGCTCAGCGTCGCGGTGTTCGTGTTGGCAGCAATTGGGGCCCGAAGGCCATCGCTTGTTGTCCCGCCATCCGATCGTGTCAGGGTCGTCTCCTCTATGGCAAAGGCCACCGTTTCCGTCAGACACGTCGATCCGCCTTCATCGCCCGCTTGGAAGGGGCCGGCGCACTTTGCGGTGATCAGCGCGCTTCATCTGCCAATGAGGACAGAGTTGCGTGACGTGACGGGTACGCAACCGACCCGGCAGGTTCTTTGCGGTCAGGCGCGGACCGGGTCGGACCAGCCGTTCCGACGCTTCACTTACGTGAAGACGGCGAAGCTAGGCGCGATCGACGATGGCGGGGCCGATTTCGCAGAGGCCTACGCGCAATTGTGCGGCCACTAACGGTAAAGTGACATGGACATGGCTGGACATGGCGGCTCTGAACCCGACACCACCCTGCTCGTAGGCGCCTCACGCGAGCTGGGGCTGACGACGGCGACCGCCTTTGTCGGAATGGGCTGGTATGTCGTCGGCATAGTGGACGAAGACCGGCCGTGCGGCATGCCCGACGTCGCCGCGCACTCGTAGCAGGTGCGTATCCAACGGATCGACATCACCCACCCGATCAGATCTCAGCTTTGCTCGAATGCCTGGCGGCCATCGTATTCGATGCTGTGTTCTAACGCTGCTCGTGGCGCGGACGATCAAGGACGCGGCACCTCCCCAGCGATGGCCTCATCGGTGTGACGTTATCTGGGCAGATCACTGGCGCAAAGATTTGCCGGAAGGGAGCGTACGACGACTCTTGCGGCATCACTCAAGGCGCCTTCGGGTGCCAATGAGGCGATCTCAAAACCTGTCGTTACGCTGACCGCTCGACAGGACAGGTCGGGCTTGCGCTTGATCGATCGATACGACGCGACGGCCCCTGGGTGAGTGTTGCGGCCGACCAAAGCGGAAGGGGCCAGCCCGCGCCTTTTTTGCGAAACGGATCACTTGAACGAACGTCCGATGTTGGAAGGTCGCCGTGCCGTTTCCGATGACTGCTTCTGGGTCAGCCTCGACGAGCATTGATCGGACTTGCCTTCAGCGACGATCGGCGTTCCTTACGTTTACCGTCGACCGAATGAACCCCGCGACATCCGCAAGCACCGGCCCACGACCGCGAAACGGGCGGGCAAGTGCGAGTAGGATGCCGACATGGCCCAGTTTAGGATATGCCCGTTGCTTCACCGCAACGCCGCCCGCGCGCAGCCTGTCGGCCAGCGCCTCGCTGTTTCGAGGACGGACGACGGTATCCTCGGTCCCGTATAGCAGGAGCGCGGGTGGATCGCCGCTTCCGGCCCATGTCACCGGCTGCGTCTCCGCCGGGTTGGATATCTGCCCGAAGGCGGCACGGCTCGCATCTACATCGAACGGGGCGAAGTCATAGGGGCCGGCAAGCCCGACGAACCCCCGCACCACCGATCGCGCCTCTCCCAGCCAGCGCGGGTCGACCGCCAGCATCGCGGCGATGTAAGCGCCCGCCGAATGGCCCATCAGCACGACCGAGCGGCCATCGCCGCAATATCGATCGGCGTTCGTGTGCGCCCAGTGCACGGCGGCAGCCCCGTCCTCGACGAACGCCGGATAGCGGACGTCGGGCACCAGTCGGTAATCCGGAATAACAGTCACGAACCCCTGTGCCGCCAGCGCGCGGCCGACGAATGCATAGCCCGCGCGCGTCCCACTGTTCCAGCTGCCGCCATAGAAGAACACAACGACCGGCCGTGGCTGGCCGCAAACGCCGCGCGGCGCATAGACGTCCAATCGCTGGCGGGGCGCCGATCCGTAGGCCAGCCCCCTAGCGACCAGAGCACCGCCGCGATCTTTTGGCACCAGCCTGTCGAACGCGCCAAGCGGCGAACAGGCGGTGGCAAGCGCCCCGAGCAAGGCGCCAATCCCCGGCCCCGCGCCGCGCCGCCTGACGCCATTCCTGCTTACGATCATATGGTGCGTCCTTCCGTTTCCCCGCAGCGTAGCCGACGTTGCCGGGTGGGGCGCGCCCCACCCGGCTTTTTTCAAACGCGGCCCCTGCGCCGCATAGGGGGTAATGGCCGACCCCCATCATCTAGAGCGTTCGTCGTTGTCCCTATGCGGGCCGGGCGGCATTCACGAGACCTACGTTTGCCGCATCAAGCGGAGCCGCCGTACTTCGCTTATCATGGTCGTCGGCAAGCTTGCCGAGCCGCTTGGCGTCAATAGCGCAAGTATGCTTGGCACCTAATCTGTTTGAAAACTTCATTTAGCCTTCAGTCTACTGATGGCGGCTGAAATGGACGATGCGGCTGCGGATTTAATCGAGCAGATGCTACACAAAGCGGCGAGCATCATAGAAGATGCCGGAGCAAGTATCTTCGTCAATGAAACGGCCGCGCCGAAAACGCGTTTCTAAAAAATTTCAAAAGGCGGCTGATTCAGATCGGGCAGGTCGTGGACAAGGCTGAAGCTCTCATAAATGAAATGTGTTCACAGAATGAGGAGAAATGCTGGCAATTGGTTGGGCACCTTATTGCGAACAGAAATGGGCCGCGATAATGGGTAGCATCATTTCAAATGGAAAGAGACGCAATGACTGACCAATACGATATTCACCCTGTCGAGCTTGCGACGGAACTGACGGTTGCGTGGCTGGGAAATCAGCACAATCGCGTCAACGCTGATGACGTCCCGGCTTTCCTGACGAAAATGCACGAAACGGTTGTCGCTTTGTCGACCGGTGCCACGGCAAGCCCGCAAGAACCGTCAGTTGGCGAGGCGGAGTACACGCCATCGGTTTCTGTGCGTAAGTCGCTCGCCTCCCCCGACGTCATCTTTTCAATGATCGATGGTAAGCCTTACAAGACGCTGAAGCGCCATCTGGCGACCAATGGTCTGACGCCTGACGAATACCGCAAGCGCTACAATCTGAAGAGCGACTATCCGATGGTCGCGCCGTCCTATGGCGAAGCTCGTCGCCAAATGGCCAAAAAGATTGGCCTTGGCCGTAAGCCTGGCCAAACGCCCGGCCATAAGGCCTCCAAGTAAGGCTGTTGTGGGGAGCTGATGTCTTCATCGGCTCCCTTATCAGTTATGACTTAGCAAGTTTGCGGCTTGCTATCTCTAGAATGTAGCTATGGCGCTCCGGCTAGGCTGGCGACCTCGACCCTATGGCACTGTTTGTCCCAGAGCGAACTACCGATCACGACAGGCCGAAAATGTGCGGCGTAGGTGCGATTTCGACACCCTTATGCTTAGCCAAGGCTGTCGCTTTGACCTGTGACGCCTCCGCCTTGATGCAGCCCGGCCGTCGGTGCTTGGCAGCCCCGTTCGGATCCGATCACTTGCGCCCGATACCATGTCGCGCCAGTCTTTAGGTTACCAGCGATAATCTACCCGTGAAGGCACGGGGGTGGGAGGTGCCGAATGCTGCTCGCGCTCGCTATGTTGCAGGCCACCACGCTCGGCGCGACCAATTACGCAGCGGACCAGCCGATCGCCGCGCCGATGCGCAAGCCCGTCTTCGCCGACGAGTTCTCCGGCTCTACCGTGGACGATTTAAAGTGGCATTTCGACATATCGCGCAACCGCGAGGGCTGGCCCAACCACGAGCTAGAGTACTACGGCCCGGACAACGCTCGCGTCGCCAATGGCGCGTTGGACATCGTCGCGCGTAAGCAACGCCCCCAGAAGCTTGATACCGGCGGACAGAGTTACACCTCGGCGCGAATGGTCAGCCGGCAGGCCTTCGGCTACGGCTTCTATCAGATTCGGGCGCAGCTGCCCTGCGGACGTGGCATGTGGCCGGCGATCTGGCTGCTGCCCAACAAGGGCTCATGGCCTGCGATGGGCGAGATCGACATCATGGAGATGGTCGGCTGGGACCGGAACGTCATCCACGCGACACTGCACAGCGCGAAGTACAACCACGTGTCGAAGACGCAGCGGGGTGCGCAGATCAAGGTCCCCACTGCCTGTTCCGCGTGGCACGACTACCAGCTCGACTGGGGGCCCGACGAAATCCTCATCGGCGTCGACGGACGTGCCTACATGCGGGTCGTCAACGATGAACCAGGCGATCCCGCAGCCTGGCCCTTCATCAAGCCATTCCAACTCATCCTTAATCTTGCGGTCGGGGGCGATTGGGGCGGGGTCAAAGGGGTCGACGACGCGGCCATGCCGCAACGGATGCGCGTGGACTATGTGCGATACTGGAAGCAATAGCTTCCACGGGTATGACGCCAAAGCCAACCCGTCACGCATCATTCCCGAAGCCGTGCGGCCGTCGGATCGTCGAGTCGAGCAGCCGTTCTCCAGTCACATAGACCCGCTTCGAGCCACCCGAGGCGGCAGCCAGGCGGGCGTCCGCTCGGGTACATCACGTAACGCTTGGGTGCTTCAGGCCTCATCGAGGCAGGCAGCACCTGCCAGGCCATTGGTTCCGCCGACGGTCTCCAGGAACCCTGCGACCAGGGGGTGGGCCTGCACCCGCTGTGCATTGCGCCGTCCCGCTTCTCCGTCCAGGCTCAGCCGATTGGCCTCCGCGACGTGGTAGATGGCGACTGTCGCATCGATCCGGCTGAAGCGCGCGCCCTCGGCGGCGAGCCTGACATAGAAGTCCCAGTCATTGCAGTTGTGGAAGGAGGGATCGAACCCGGCGACGCGCACCGCAAAGGTACGCCGCACAAGGGACCAACTGGGGCCGATCGCTCCGGTCATAGCCAACGCGGCGAGGATGTCGCCGCCCTCCCAGGCGCATTCGGGGGCGCCCAACCCACCGTCGGGCCAAGCACGTCGAAATCGGCCGACCACCACGTCGCTATTTAGACCGCCGGCAAGCAGCGCAGCGGCGGCGTTCGGCAACCATACGTCGTCGCTGTCCAGAAACGCGACCCACTCCGCCCTCGCCACGGCAAGTCCAGCGTTTCTTGCGGCGGAAGCCCCGCCGTTGCGCGGCATCAATATGGAGTGGACGGAAGCGTGCCTGCGCTCGAGAGCAGCAAGGACCTCGGCTGTGCTGTCAGTCGATGCGTCATCGACGAGAATCACCCGATCGGGCGCGACGTCCTGAGACAGGATACTCGCCACGGCGGCTGTGACGGTTTCGGCACGGTTGAAGCATGGAATGACGACGTCGTAGGTCGCCCGCCTCACGTCGTGAGACGGGCAGAAATCGGATTGCAGCATGGCTTCGATATAGATGCTCCGGCGTCGGCCGCAACGCACCGTGTCGTTGATGCTCCTTCATACAGCTCGGTCACGTGCCCGGGTTTCAGCCTTCAAGACGCCGTAATGCTTGCCGGTCATGACGCGGCTCTCGGACTGGAGCAACTTTGCGCAGAATTTCAACAAATGAATTTCGAGCTTGCCATTGCTCGATAGGCGGCCACGCTCAGATAATACTTACGAGATATTAAATGTCGAAACCGATACATCGTAGCGGATGCTTGCGAAGCAGTCAGGTAATCCATTCAAGAGCGGCAGCGCGGCTATTGAAGACGGCCATATTGTCGCGGTTCTCGCATATGCGCTTGGCTTGTTGACGAGCAAGGACGCCTTCCGTGTACATCGCAACACGCCTGTGAACCATGGCGGGATGCTCTGCGAGCGCCTTCATGGCCAAAACGACATCTTGTATCTGTATGTTGGCTTTCGTAAAGTCGTATAGAGAAGCCGGCGGTTTGGAGCCGATCGGAAACCGTGCAATTTCTGAACCCAACTCTTTCGTAAAGGCCTCGCACTCTGCCAGTGTGCAAAGACCCTCCACCTTGACCTCGATGTAACGTGCATCATGGTTGACGTTGATGGTGTACAATCCGTCCTCCGCTGCGCAGGTGCCTTCTTGCTAGCGGTCTGCGAGGCCTTTACTCTGGTCTCACAGAAAACGCGACCTTGCGCTGCCTTTGTCTTGTGGCGGTCCGGTAAGTGATTTCCTAAAGCCCCGCTTTGAAGAGGCTTTAAACTCAGTTTGATGTGCGATTGTTTGAGGTCTCGTCGGGCGAGAGCTTATAGAGCGGCAGCTCGCTGTAATCGTGCGAGTAAGAGGGGATCGGTCGGCTGGTCCAATCCAGCCCGTCCATTGACACGCTAAGCTGGCCGTTCCCTATGATCTCTTGATGAACGACTGGTAGTAGTCTGGAAGCGAGCGGCACCGGCTAGCCGCCGACTCTGGGTCGTGGAGTCGCGATAGCTCCCGGTCCGGTTAGATCGCGCGCCAAGGGGACTTTTCTTTTTCGCGTTTTAGCCGCAAATAACGGCAAAATGGCTGTCTCACCCGACTATTATTCTGTCTTAGGGGTGCCCTCGACGGCAAGTCGCGAAACCATCCACGCTGCGTGGAAAGCGCTGCTCCGTCAATATCACCCCGATGCCAATCATGGTGTGGATGTTTCTGCTCGTGCGAAAGAGATCAACGAGGCGTATTCTGTTTTGGGAAGAAAGGCCGCACGCGCTGCCTACGATCGGTCGCAATTCAGGTCTCCTGCCCACCGAGCGGCCGCGGGCCGTCCGTTTGACCCCAGGAGAGCCGGCAGGCGCCCGATGCGACCCAGCCCATCTATGCAGCCCAGTGGTAGCTTCTCGCAGCCGCTAGAGACCAACGAATGGCTGATGGGCCTTTTCCTTCTGATCCTTACCGCCGCACCAATCGCTACAATCCTGGTTCTGTGGAATGAGGGATCGGGGTCGGCGCCAACGGTTCGACATAGCGTCGTTGCTCACCCCGCGCCTGAGCCATCAGCAAGCGCCGTCCGCAGCTCATCAGGCACAAAACTCGGGCTTCAAAAGCCTGCTTCCTAGAAATTTGCTCAGTCGCGATCTGCGAGTTCGCAGGGTCATCCGCCAAAAGCGATCTTAACCGGAGTATGAACGAGCGGCCGAAGCGGAGAAGCTGGGTAGGGGGCGGGAACGACTGATTATGGATCCCTCAGCAGCCCGCCGGCGTCGCGTCTAGCATCGCGGCGGAAGAGACAATCTCGATATCGGCGAGCCGGCGCAGATACGCCTCGACGAAGGGCTTGTGCGCCGCGCCGACGACCAGCAGCGCCCGGCCGCCCGGGATGCGAGCGGTCACCTCGCGCACTGCGGTCGCCATGTGGAGGTTCTGCGCCTCCCATGCTGCGACCGACTGGCGGCCCACGCGGCCCATCGTCGGCTCGCGCAGTTGTGAATACCACTGGGCGTCGGCGTCGAGGCGACCGAACGCGGCCGAGTTCACCCAGCGTAGTCGCCGCATCACCTCGGGCTGCGTGGCCAGGCGGAGGCGGTCGGCGGACTCGGTGCGAAAGGCGGGGGTGTCGTGATTGAACAGGGCCTTCTGTCCAGGCGTTGCGTCGACCGCGGCGGAGAAGGCCGTAAAGTCGGGGCGGGCGGTATCGCTTGAATGGTCGCCTGCGCCGTACACCCGCTCAAGCCCTGCGTCAGCGGCGGTGCGCGCCGCGATCGAGGAGAGCTCACCGCGCCCTCGAGCAATCTGATCGAGGTTTTTTGCGAGTTCAGAATCGACGCCGTCGCTCGCAATCCGTTCGGTGGCGGGCAGGCGCATCCATTGGACGACCGCGGAGAAGGGTTCGGCGGCGGCGGCGAAAAGCGCTGCGAGGCGGCGGCGTTCGGCGGGGGTGCGCGGCGGGGCCGCTGCGAGCTTCTCGGCGGCTGCCAGCGCCTCGGCGGGGCCAATTCTTAGCGAGGCCTGTGCACCGCGCGCGATCTTAAGGGTGCCGCCGCCATATTTGCCCGCGTCGCCGTGATACGCCTTGTAGGCGTCGAGCATCATGATTTGCTCGCCTGGCATCGCCTCGGTCAGCACTGCGTTGGGCCGGTACGCCTGGAGGCGGCAGAGCACCGGGCGAAGCCATTCGGTGCGGAATGCCGGGTCGGCATTTTCGAGATGCGTGACGCCGAGAACCATCACTTTGGTCGTCGGCAACGCGAGCTGGCGATCTTGCGCGAGTTCGGGGCTAGGCAGCGGCAGCGCGACGGCGGCGCTCGCGAGCAGGAGCAGCGAGGAAGCGATCGCCACAGTCGGAACTGGGAACCTCATTGTGCCTGCTCCTTCAGCACGGCTAGCCGACCCATCGCATGGTCGTTGCCGGGATCGTGCCTCAACGACGCCTGGTAGTTGGCGATCGCGCGCGGGCGGTCGTTTGCGGCCTCGTAGCCCATGGCGAGGCTGTCGAGCGCATTGGCGCTGTCCGGGTGCAGTGCGACGGCGAGACCAAACACGGCGACTGCCTGCCGCGCCTCCCCGGCATCGAGCAGCATGCCGCCCCAACTATTGAGGTCGTCCTCGCTCACCATGAAGCCGGGCGCCCTGCGTAAACGGTCATAGGTGCGCTTTGGATCTGCAAAGCCGTCGGCGATCAGCGCGGCCCGCAGCCGCTTGACCGGAAGTGGCAGGCCGCCGCCGTTTGCGGTGAGCAGGTCGGGCAAGAACTGGCCCGCGATCTCGTCGATGAACTCTTCGGGGTTCGCCCCCGCAAGGTTGGTAAGCACCACCACCGCCAGATCGTCGTGCGGGTAGACGAAGAAGGCAGACCGGCGGCCGCCGATGCCCGCTGCGACCTGATGCCCGCCATGGTCGGAGACCGGCCAGCCCATCGCCCACGGACCGGCACGACCGTTGTTGAAACGTCCGGGGCTCCACAGCGTCCTTCGGCTCGCAGGCGTCAGAAGCGTGTCGTCACCCAGCGCGATCAACCAGTTCGCGACATCGCTGGCACTCGCGTTTAGCCCGCCAGCGGTGCGCATGAAGGGCGAGAATTCGTCCCAGGCATGTTCAACCGGGCGCGTCTGCCCCTGCACCGCGCCGCCTCGATAGCGGTAGGTACGAGCCCGTCCAGGCATCAGGTCGCGCCCATCGCCGAACGCTGCGACGCGCATTCCGGCGGGCGCGAACTGTCGTTCTTCGATGAAGCGCTGGAAAGGCACGCCTGACACCCGGTCTATGAGCTTGCCAAGCAGCACGTAGTTGGTCTGGTTGTAGCTAAATTGGGTACCCGTCGGCGACTGGAAGGGCATCTTTTGAACCGCAGCCCAAGCGGATGCCTCGTCGCCGTTTCCCACGAGCGAGCCGGTGCCTTGCCCCTTGGGCTGGATCAGCACGTCAGGCAGGCCAGACAGATGCGCCAACAACTGGGCAACGGTGATGCGCATCCATGTCGGGGGCAGGTCCGGCAGATAGCGTCCGATCGGGTCGGCGAGCGACAACTTGCCGTCCTGGACAAGCTGCAAAACCGCGACCCCGGTAAAGCTCTTGGTCGCCGAGTTGAGGGTGAAGGCAGTCCGCGGCGTCACCGGGGTTTGGGTCTCGAGATCGGCGATGCCGAACGCCTTGTTGTAAACGATCTGACCCGAGCGGATAACGGCGACCTGCATGCCTGGGATTGCACGGTGACGCATCTGATCCCTGACGACGGCGTCTATGCCCGCGACACTCCGGGGGGACGCGAACTGCGGTGCATTTGCGCTTGCGACTAAATGAAGCTGCGGCGGCGCCGTGGCCGGGACCAGCAATGCGACGCCTGCGAGCACTGACAAGAGCGAGTTCATGCCCGATGACTACATATGTAGTCGCGGCTGGTCAATCTGCCATGATGCTCGGTCGTGGATTAGGGCTTTGGGCAAACCGCGCTAATTGAGCGCGTCCGGGCAAGCCGGAGCATTTAGCAGGCTTCATCCCGGCGTTATCGCTGCAACAAGGCGGTGGCGCGACGAATAGAAAGAGCGGCAGGTCACGGGGGTGGGAGCTGTAGTTTGAAGGCCGGAAGTGGGTCCTTGCTCCCCTTCGTCAGGCTAGTCTTCTTGCCGTCTAGTCTCCGCTCCGGGGCGGAGGGCAGCCGCGATCGTTGCGGCCAAAGCCTCCTCAGCCCTTTGCCGTCCGGCAGGATCCTTTGCGAGCAGATCCTGGCGAATCCATTCGGGTGCCCGACGAACAACGTCGGTAATCACTGCGAGCTGCTCAGAGGTCATAACTCCACATCACCGTCTCACCGCGCCGATTGCAAGCGCGTTCCAGGTAAAGGTACGGAAGCGACCGGTGCGTTAGACTCCGCTGCAGCGAAATGGCTGCTTAGACATCGGTGCCTGAATGCCACGAGTGGCACGATGACGCAGCAAGCTTGTTCCGACAAAGGGCGGGGCCGACGCTTCCGCGCATCCAATCGCTAAATGCGGTCATTCCGCTTGCCGACAAAGACGGACGTTTGAACATCAAGTGAGTCTCTGAGAGGAATGCCTGTTGCAGGTGAACGAACGGCAGAAAGCCGAGAGCGCTTCGATGGACTTGAATGACCAGATTTGGGTCAAATCGTGTCAGGCGGTAGCGGCTACGTCGCAAGCGCGATCGGAACGCGATAAACAGCTTCTGCATCGCCGCCCAAAGCCCGACAGAGACTGAGGCCGGCATGCAGAAGGCGCGAGGCCAGTTCCTTGCTGCGCTGCTCCGTCAGTCGCGGCTCGGGCCCAGCAAGGCTGAGCGTCCCCACCAGCCTGTTACCTTCGCCAATAATGGGCACCGACATCGACGCGACGTGCGGCGTCGTCGCGCCGGCGGTATAGATTGGAAGCGGCGGCAGATCAGGTTTGACGTTCGGCCAGTCGGCGAACAGCCTCAACAGTTGAGCGCTCCCCGCCTCATCCATCGGCCGCTGCGTCCCAGGGGCGACGTCGAGGCGGAGACTGCTTGGGGAGTTCACCCGAAAGAGACAGAGCCGGACATCGCCGTGTCGCACATAGAAGGTCGCCGTTTCTTGGGTTTCGGCAGCCAACCTCGCAAGCACCGGCATGACATGCTGCTCGAGATCGGTGCTCTCCTGGTAGATCGTGCCCAGTCGAACCACGCCACTGCCGAGCTGGTAGCGCCCGTCATGCAGACGCACGATAAGGTTGTAGCGCTCAAGCGAGATGGCGAGGCGCATGATCGTGCTTTTGACGAGCCCGGTGCGCTCCGCAAGCTCGACTAAAGTCAGTGCCTTGTCGCCGGTGCGGAAGCAGGTAAGCAGTTCGAGCGCCCGCTCCGCCGCGGCAACGCCTTCCAGTGCCGGCCTGTCCTTGATGTTCGTCGCCATGCTGATCCCTTCCCCGATCAGTTAGCGGGGAAGGGCGGCGTCTGTCATCACACGCCTTTGCAGCCCAGACGCTTCAGCGTCTCGTCGACCCACGCGCGTGGGTTTTCGCCTCGACGGATCTTCTCCATCTGGGCCGTCTCGGCAGCGTGCTTCGCCGCCGCTGCGGCGTGCACGGCGTGCGCGTCATCAATCGCAACTGCGACCAATCCATCGTCGTCGCCAAGCACGAGGTCGCCGGGATGGATGACCATGCCGTCGATCGCGATTGGCACGTTCACCTCGCCCGGTCCATCCTTGTAGGGACCGCGGTGCGTCACGCCGGCGGCGAAGACGGGAAAGCGACCGGCGCGGATTGTCGCGGAATCCCGTATCGCACCGTAGATGACGATGCCGGCGAGTCCCCGGCTCTCCGCGTGCGCCACCATCAGTTCACCGATTAGCGCGTTCGTAAGATCGCCGCCGGCATCCATCACCACGACGTCTCCAGGTTCTGCAAGGTCGAGGGCCTTGTGGAGCATCAGGTTGTCGCCGGGCCGCGCCTTCACCGTCACTGCCGGGCCAGCCAGCACGCCGCCCCCATGCATAGGACGAAGAGCGGCGCCGCCGGCAGCCATTCGGCTCATGGCATCGCTGACGTTTGCCACCGGCAGCGCGGCAAACTGCCGGACCAAGTCCGCGTCGATGCGGCGGTGAATGGGAAGAACGCGAAAGCCGATGGTCATGCGATTGCTCCTGCCGGCGATCCACGAAACCGGACGCCGGGGTGTCGATCAGAAGTTGAAGCGGAAGCCGACGCGGAACAGGCGGCCGGTGGTGTCATAGAGGCCGGTGTTGGTCGCCAGCGCGATCGTGCCGTCGCCGGGCGCGGCGGGAGGGTCGGTGTCGAGGACGTTGCGGACATTGAAGTAGAATTCCGCACCCTTAAAGCCGACGTCCTCCAGCTTGTAGCCAATCTGCAGATCCCAATAGGCTTGCGGCTTGATGTTCTGGAGATCGATCGCGTCGGGCCCGCGCGTCACGTCGTACCGCCCGCCGCCGATGAATCGCACCTGGTTGAAGACGTTGAAGTTGCCCTTGTAAAAATCAGCCTGAGCGTTGAACCGCCAGTGCGGGTTGGCACTGATTCCGACCTCGCCCGCGCGATCGATCGGTGCCGAGCCCGGCGTGGTCGACGACAGCTTTCCGACGTAGGAGACGACCGTGCGCAGGTTGAGCGTCGCGTCCGTGTCCATCATCGAGGACAGAGGCACGCGATAGCTCGCTTCGACGTCAACGCCGTTGGTTTCGAGTTCGGACAGGTTGATTGGGAAAGCGGTCAAGCCGGTCAGATTGCCGCCGCCATCTCGCTGCACGAGGCTGCAGGCGAGCTGGTTGCCGGTGAAGCACTGGTCCACCGTCTGCTGCGGCGTGAGCGTCCCGATCGCGTCCTTGATCTTGATGTCGTAATAGTCGACCGAGAGATTGAACCCCGGGATCATCGGCGGCTGCAATACCGCGCCGAGCGTAAGAGTGTCGGCCTTCTCAGGCTGCAACTGCGTATTGCCGCCGGTGGTGACGAAGATGCCCGACAGACGGATGTTGTTCTTGAACGGATCGACGATCGTCGCCGACTGCGTACGGCCGCTGGTGAAGAGTTCCGAAAGGTTGGGCGCGCGGATGTCGCGCGAGCGCGTTCCGCGCAGGCGCAGCGCGTCGAACACGGTCCAGCTCAGTCCCGCCTTCCACGTCGTCACACCACCACTAGTCGAATAATCGGTGTAGCGGACGGCCCCGTTGAACTCGAGCGCCTTGGCGAACGGCAGGTTCCGCAGCAGCGGCACCACGGTCTCCACGTAACCTTCGCGCACGTCGTACTTGCCTGACCAGGGCTGCGGGTTGGCGAACAGGAATGCGCCCGCCCGCGAAAGCGGATCGACGTCGAGCTCGGCTGTCTCCTTGCGATATTCGCCGCCAGTCGCGAACGAGACGGGACCTGCCCAGCCTTCGAACAGGGTCCCCGAGACGTTTAGCGACGCGACGTCCTCGGTGAATACCGAGTCGGTGCGGCTGGTGCCGCGCGTGTAGGCAAGGGCGGCGGCGGACGGGGAGCCCTCACCGAAGACGTTGAAGGGCGCGCAGCCGTCGTTGGGGTTGGTCAGCGTGGAGCGGCAGACGATCTGGCCGTTCGCAGGGTTTATGACCGCGTCGGCGGCGCGGGTGAAATTCGCCGTGATCTCGTTGTTGAGGACATCGGTGCGCTGGTTGGTGCGGCCGTGCTGGTAATAGCCGTTGACCTTCAGGCCGCCGACCTTGGCGTTGAAGCCGCCGACAAACCGCCGGGTGTCGGTCGTGACCGCGACGTCTGTAAGGCCGCCCTCCACCGACCAGCGCAGCATCGTCAGGCTGGTGACGGCGGGATTGGCGGCGAGCAGGGTGCGGATGGGCTGGGGCAGGAAGGCGTTGTCGCGCCGGATCGTGATTGGGTTCTGAACTTGGTGGCGATTGACCGAAGTCGAGTAGCGGGTGTCGGTCCAGCCGTAGGACGCCTCGCCGAAGACGGAGAAGTTGTCGGTCAGGTTGTATTCCGCCCGCCCGAAAGCCGACCAGCGCTCCAGGGGACGATTGATCTCCTGAAACAGCTCGGTGTCGACGCCGTCGCCGCCGATCTGCTGGGTAGCTGTGGTGTAAGAGCCGAAGCTATAGGGCGATACGGTGCCACCGGGGCCGAACTGCAGGCCACGAAACAGTGCATTCTGCGCGGCAGTTCCGCCGTTGCCAGTCAGCAGCATGCCGCCATAGGTGCCGAGATTGCGAACATCGTTCGCGAGGATCTGCGCCGGGCCGCCGGCCGGGCCGTTGATGAGGTTGGTGCCTCGCCGAGCCCAGTCGCGCTGCCCCTCGAGAATGCCATCGTTCTTGTAGTATTCGCCGCTGGCAATGAGATGCAGGCGGTTGCCGGCAGTGCTGATGCCTCCGGTCAGGACGGCGCGCTTTTCCGCATTGTCACCCTCGGTCGAGATACCGGACGATACCTCGCCCTTCAGACCCTCGTACTTGGTATCGAGAACGAAATTGACCACACCGGCGACTGCGTCGGAGCCATAAGCGGCCGACGCGCCGCCGGTGACGATGTCCACCCGCTGAATCAGACCCGCCGGCAGCAGGTTGACGTCGACCGTGCCGAACTGGCTCGCCGCGACGAAGCGCCGGCCGTCGAGCAGGGTCAGGGTGCGGACCGCTCCGAGGTTGCGCAGGTTGAGGAAGGATTGGCCGCCGCCCTGTGTGCCGCTGGCACGCTGCGGGCCTGACGTGGCGGTGAGGGCGGGGAGATTGCGCAGCGACTCCGCGATGGTCGAAGGCGCGCTCTTAACCAGCTGGTCGGAATTGATGACGGTCACCGGCGTCGGCGCCGTATATCCGCTGCGGCCGATCCGCGATCCTGTGATGATGATGTCGCCCGCCTGCTGCGGCGTCGCCGTTGTATCGGGCGCTGTGTCGCCGGTCTGCGGCTCCTGCGTCTGGACGGCCTCGGGCGCGGTGGGCAGCGGTGTCGGCGCAGTCTGCTGAGCCGACGTCTGATCGCTTGCCGGTGCTGTCTGCGCGTGGGCGGCCGGCAACCACAGGCAGGCCGCGCTGACGCTGACGAGCAGCATATGACGGGTCGTGGCGATACGGCTGATGAGCATGAAGCCTCTCCTGATTGTCATGCGAGCTTGGCGCTCGTCGTCAGGCGGTTGTATCGAGCGCTCAACCAAAACGCAACGCCATTTCAAAACGCTGTTGCGAGACAGTTATTTGGTGGTAGGATAGTTTCGCGAGCGGGAAAGCCGCCGAAGGAGAGGCGCGTGACGGGGCAGGTGACGAAAACGACCGTGTTGATCGCCGGACCGCTGCTCAGCGACCCCGCGATGGAAGCCGCATCGGCACATGGTCTGAGGCTCGTGCCTCTCAAGCCCTATGCGGGCGCCGACGAGATGATCGATGCGGCGAACGCCATCGACGCGCAGGCGATCGTCGTGAGGATGGGCGTGGTTTCTCGCGCGGTGATCGAGGGCATTCCGACGCTTCGGATCGTCGCGAAACATGGTGTCGGGGTCGATGGCATCGACCGTGATGCGGCAGTGGCAAGGGGCATACCGGTGGTCGTGGCCGGCGGCGCGAACGCGCAGTCGGTGGCGGAGCAGGCGCTGGCGTTATTGATGAGCACGGCGCGATCGACAGCATGGCTCGATCGTCGCGTCCGCGCCGGGCATTGGGACAAGCCGACCTACGCTGGCACCGAGATCACGGGCAAGAGCGTCGGCCTAATTGGGCTGGGCGCGATCGGCCGCGCCTTCCTCCATCTCCTGACGCCCTTCGGAGGGGTGGTGCGCATCTACGATCCGTATCTCGGCGACGCGCAGCTTCCCGGCGGCACGATCCGTTGCGCCAGCGTCCGCGAGCTTCTGGAGCAGAGCGATATCGTCAGCCTGCACTGTCCGCTGACGCCCGACAATCGCGGCTTCATCGATGCCGGTGCCTTGGCCGCGATGTGCCCGGGCAGCATCCTCATCAACACCGCCCGCGGTGAGCTGATCGACGAGGCGGCGCTGGTGGAGGCCTTGCGCTCCGGGCCTCTCGCGGCGGCGGGGCTCGACACCTTCGCAAGCGAACCGCCGGCGGCCGACCATCCGCTCTGGGCGCTCGACAATCTGGTGGTCAGCCCGCACGTGGGCGCCAATACGCGGGAGGCCCGCATCCGCGTCGGCATCAGCGTGGTCGATCAGATCGCCGCCTATCTCAAGACCGGCGCCATCGAGCCCCGTAACCTGGTGAATGCACTGACCGCTACCGCGGCCTGACGACCGGTTACGGTCGCCCGTGAGAGGCGACGCGCCGGGGTATGAGAGGATTGGACGATGACGAGCCCCGATGCCTTCGAAGCGAGGGTGATGCGAAAGGTGACCTGGCGGCTGCTGCCGTTCCTGACCTTGTGCTATCTGCTGGCCTTCATCGATCGCGCGAATATCGGCATGGCGTCGCTGCAGATGAACGCGGACGTCGGCCTGAGCAGCAAGGTCTTCGGCTTCGGAGCCAGCCTGTTCTTCGTCGCCTACTTCCTGATGGAGGTGCCGAGCAATCTGATGCTGCAGCGGGTCGGCGCGCGGCTGTGGATCGCCCGGATCATGATCACTTGGGGACTGGTGTCGGCTGCCATGGCGTTCGTCTGGAACGTCGAGTCCTTCTACGTCATGCGCTTCCTGCTCGGCGCCGCGGAAGCCGGCTTCTTTCCGGGCGTCATCCTCTATCTCACCTATTGGATGCCGCCGCTCTACCGTGGACGGGCGCTCGCGCTGTTCGCAGTGGCGATCCCCTTATCGAGCTTTGTCGGATCGCCGCTCGGCGGCGTGCTTCTGTCGCTCGACGGCCTGGGCGGCCTTCATGGCTGGCAATGGCTATTTCTCTGCGAGGGGGTGCCGACTGTGGTGCTTGGCCTTGCCTGCCTTCGCGTGCTCACGGATCGACCGGCGCAGGCGGAGTGGCTCGATGCAGAGGAGCGGCATTGGCTCACCGCCGCGACCGCCGCCACGAACGACGGCAAGCCGATGGTGCATGGGTCGGCCTGGTCGCTGATCCGCACACCCGCCTTCTGGGCCATGGTGCTTGCCTGCTGCGGTGCTTCCGCGGCGGGCAGCGTGCTGGGGGTATGGCAGCCGCAGCTGCTTAAGTCCTTCGGGCTCACCAACGTGCAGACCGGCCTGGTGAACTCCATTCCCTATGGCATCGCGTCGGTCGCGATGATCCTTTGGGGGCGGCATTCGGATGCGACTGGAGAGCGACGCTGGCACACGGCACTGCCGCTGCTGCTCATCGCGGTCGGCGTGCTAGGGACGTTCATGCTCGCCGGCCTCGCGCCGACGGTGCTGCTGCTCACCTTCGTGCTCATGGGCGCCTACTGCTTCAAGGGGCCGTTTTGGAGCATGGCGTCGACCTGGCTGTCGACCGGCACCGCCGCCGCGGGGATCGCCGCCATCAACGCGACGTCCAATCTGATCGGTGGCGGGCTGATGGTGAACGTTTATGGCCTCATCCACGACCGAACGGGCAGCCACGTGCTCGCGCTGCTGCCACTCGCCTTCCTGACGGTGGGGAGCGCCGCCGCCGTGACGATCGTCGGACGACGGGCGCGGCCGCTACCGGTCGCTGCGGCGTGACCGCCCGCCCGTACCGAGCAACTTGCAGGAGAGCGATGATGAAGACCCAGCCTATGCTTCTTGCTGCCGCGGCTCTGATCGGAGCGCCGACGCTGGCGCAGGACCGAGCTTCCGTCTCACCCAACGGCGGCCGGCCCGAGATCCACAGCGTCGAGGAGATGCGGCGGATCGGCGGCTATACCGCATCGGGTGCGCGCGCCTACGCCGACCTCGCGGCGGAGGCCGGCGGCAAGATGTGGCCGGTCACGCTCTACTATCGTTGCCAAGCGATTCGCGAGCGGCGCCCGCTCAAGGCGCCCGCGCCCAAGCCAATCGAGGTCTTCGACCGGGTCTATTCGATCGGCACCGCCGAGAACAACATATGGGCGATCGACACCAACGAGGGCATCCTGCTGCTCGACGCGCTGACTAGTGAGGCGGACGCGCGCGACGTCATCGTCGCCAACATGAAGACGCTGGGCCTCGACCCGAAGCGGATCCGCATCATCCTCATCACGCACAATCACCTCGATCACTTCGGCGGGGCCGCCTATCTAAAGGCGCTGTCGGGCGCGCGGATCGGTATGAGCCGCGCCGACTGGACGGGCAAGCCGATGATGGGCAAGCTGCCGCCGAAGGGCCCGGACGACTTCTTCATCGAGGACGGGCAGGTGATCACGCTAGGCGGCCGGTCGGTCACTGCGCTGCTCACTCCGGGGCACACGCCAGGAACCGTCTCGTTGCTGTTCCCAGTCAGCGATCATGGCGTGCCGCACATGGCAGCCCTGTTCGGCGGCCAGGGTTCGCCGCGCGACGTGGCTTCGCTGATGACCTTCCGCCACTCGCTTGATCATTTCGCAGACTACACCGACCGCATGCAGGCGGACGTCGTGCTCTCGAACCACACCGTCGGCGACGACGGTCTCACGCGTGTCGCAGCGCTGCAGCGCCGGCGCGCCGGTGGACTCAACCCCTATGTCGTCGGCCGCGAGGGCGTCATACGCTACGACGCGGAATGGCGTGGATGCCTCAGCGCCGACATCGATCAGGCGATTGCGGGCGGTAAAGCCGTGGCCGCTTCCGGCAGGGTTGGGGCGTGATGAGCATGTGCACCCTGCCCGAGGAGATCGTGAAACATATCGTTACGCACTGCCCTGGTCGCACCGATGAGACGCTCCAGCCGCGCTTCGGGATCAGCTACAACACCTGGCGCAAGATCGTCGCTGGCGAACCAATTCGCGCGACGGTCGCCGCAAGGCTGATCGATCGGATTAAGGCGGAAGAAAAGCAGGTGCCATAGCAACAAGCGCCACATGCGATGAACGAATGACCGGATTCGGAGAGCTGTTCGAGCAGGGTGAACGTCGGGTTATGGGTCTTCGAAGAACACCACGGACCGGGGCTGTCTCATGCCGACGGATGAACGACTTGGCGGCTCCGAAGCTTCCGATATAAGCCGCTGATGGCAGCACCAATCCGGAAGAAGAGGTCGGTCGCACAGTCCTCCGGACAAACGAAGCGGCGCAACTCGGTCGCCGCGCCGAAGTCTTCCGGGCTCGAGACCGGAAAACCTGAGGTTCGCGTTTTCGTGTCCTACTCGCACCAAGACGAGAGGGCGGAGGAAAAGCTGTACACTCACCTTGCGACATGGCGGAACGACGGCGTAACGGTCTGGCACGATAAAAGGATCGAGTCAGGCGGAGAACTCGACACGGCGATTGCGAGAGAGCTACGGCGCGCCCACATATTCGTGGCACTGCTTAGTCCTGCGTACCTCGACAGCAACTACTGCTGGAACATCGAGTATAAGCGAGCGATGAGCCGGCGTGCTCGCGCGCTGATGCGTGTAGTTGCGGTCGTGGTGAAGCCGTGCAGCTGGAAACGGACCAGTGCAGCACGGTTCAAGCTGCTGCCAAAGGATGGCGTCCCTCCCGAGCGTTGGTCGAGCAGCGACGCTGCGTTCGTCAATGTTGCTGAGGGCATTGGTGAAGTCATCAAATTGGTTCGTCGCGAGCTAACAGCACAGCCCGTCGCTCGGTCTCGAGCTGCGCCTAAAGCTAAAATCAAGCCGAAGCCGAAGCCAAAGTCTCCTGCTGCCACGACGGCTCGCTCCAGCAAGGCACGCGCGACCTCAGCCTCCAAGTCCGCGAAGTCGCGAGCATCGTCGCGGAAACGACCAACGAGGGGCTGAAGTCCCACCGATAATCGCCAAAGTGACGGCGGTTGCGACCTAGCCGGAAGGAACGTGGAAGCTGAATGGATGACCGCTTTGTGGAACCGCTGAGGATGCCGTGAACGTCCGCTTCTGGGTCAGAATAACGGCTGAAGGCGTGAGCCTTGCGAGCCGATTGCTAGACGGATCCTGGCCCGAGCGGCTTGTCAGTTGGACGTGCCCGGAAGGGATCAAAGCCTATCGGTATCGAGGCATTGACCGGTCCAGGTAGGATACGCCCGACCTTCTTCGTTGCCACAATGACCTCCGGCGTATCGCGTACCGCCTGCGAAACCGGCTTCATAAGTCGATCCAGCGGGGTGAGGACGATGTCGGGAGCGGTCGGTTGCACAAACCGCAGCGCCCAATCGCGCGTCAACGGATCTGCAAGACGCGATAGGACTAGAGCTCGTGCCCTCCCAGCTTCGCCTCGACAGATGTAGAGGTTCATCGCAGGTTCGGGCAGCAGCGCCTCTGCCAACGCGACGTCTGCCATCGCTCGCTGAGCCTCCCCCTCTTGGCCGAGATGGTGCAGAGCACAGGCGCGCCAGGCCTGCACCTGCAACGATGCCGATTTATTGACGCTAGGGCCAAGGGTCTTTGCCCGCGCGAGAAAAGCATCTGCGCGTCTCATGACGTCAGGCCAGTCGGCCTGCGCCGATGCCAGCGTCAGATACGCTCCGTCGATGTTGAGGGCGTTGCCTTGATCATTTGCTGGCATCGCGGCTGCCACCTTCGCCAGCAGCGCGCGCGCTTCTGCCTGGCGTCCTTGAAGGGCCAGCGCCCGCGCTACGACCGGAGCAAGGAACTCCGCCTCCTCTTGCTGCTCTCCGCCAGGCCGTACCCGATCGAACATCGGCAGGAACAGCGCGATGATCACGGAATGGGCCTGTAGGGACGATAGGCGCCTCGCGTAGGGAACAGCCGTCTCGAAGCTATTGCCCGCCTGCCAGTCGGCACGCAGTTCCTCCAGATAGCGACGGCTTTGCGCCGTGAGATCAGAGCCGGCCCATTCAGCGATACGCGGCCACAACACCGCGTACCGCTGGTCGACATATAAGGTAAGCAGGTGAAGCGGGTCGCTGATCGCCGTTACCGACAGCATTGCGGCATCCACCTGGTTCTCGCGCACCGCCTCGCGGGTCCGGGCCAACGCCCCGTTCGACCTCTCGGACGCAAGTCCGGTGCTGAAACCGATTTCGGCCATTCTTACACTGAGCCGGTCCGCGCGAATGCGGTCGCCAATGTCAGTCAGACGGCCGATCAGCGCCATGATCATGTAGCGATCGGACATGCGTGCGAACTCTGGCGAGAGGCGGCTGGCGTCTATCCAGAGATCGGCGGCGCGCTGAGGTGAGCCGGAAAAGGTGAAAATGCCGGCAGCCACCAGCTTGGGTCGCGGATCGTCGGGAAGCAGGCGAAGAGCCTCCTCTATCGCGGTCACCGCCGGCCCGGCATCCTGCCGGTTCGCCAGCACACCCGCGCGGACGGTCTGCACCATGCCTCGCAGTGGCGTCGGCCGCGGGAGCTTGGTGAGGAGCACATCCAGCCGCGCTAGATCGGGCGTTCGACTGGATACGGCCGAGGCGACCTCTGCCATCACAGCGCGGTCACCTTCATCAGTGGTCATCGCGAGTGGGTCAGACACCTGCGCCGAACCCGGAACTGCGCTAGCCAGCAACAGCGTCGCCATGGCCCAATAACCCATATGTGGCTCCCCCTCCGACGCTTCAACCTGTGTCGTACGCACCAATATGTTACCTGCGAAGCCGTCGTTCTCTACCCCGATCATCGAGAGGCGGTCGAGCACGTTCCGTCATCGTCTCTCTGGCAGTGGCAATCGGCCGCGATCAGGCTATCGCTCAGGTTTCTCCGCGCTGGCGAGCTCTGCCGGTCAGTATCGTTTGCTGTCCGCCGTCGCGCAGCTAAGAGCCGCATCCCGCCAGCGGCGGGTGATTGCAGCAGGAGCAGATCGTGAGCGCCAAGAATGGAACGGTCGCCCTTGGACTGGATCTCGGCACGACGAATACGGTCGTGGCTTTGTCTGACGGTCATGGGCAGTCGAACTTGATCGAGTTCCAGGGTGACTCCGCGGCCGGGCCTGTGTTCCGTTCCGCGTTGTGCTTCTGGGAAGAGGAGCATGGCTGGAACGGCGTCGCGCATGAGGCGGGGCCATGGGCAATTAGTGAATACCTTCAGTCTCCGCTCGACAGCCGCTTCGTGCAGTCGTTCAAGACCGTGGCGGCGAGCGCGCAGTTCGAGCGCGCTCTGATCTTCAATCGGCCCTTCCGATTCGAGGACATGGGCCGGTTGTTTCTTCAGAAGCTGGTGGCACATGCCGGAGGCCAGCTCGACGATCGACCCGCGCGTGTCGTCGTGGGGCGACCCGTCGAGTATGCGGGCACCCGTCCAGATCCTACGCTGGCCCGGCAACGCTATGATCTCATGCTTGGTGAATTCGGGACCGAGCTTCTCTACGTCTATGAGCCTCTGGGAGCCGCATTCAGCTACGCCGAGCGACTGACCGAGCCCGCGACGATCCTTGTGGCGGATTTCGGCGGTGGCACCACGGATTTCTCGCTGGTGCGCATCGATGAGCCGAGAGCGGGACGGCGCTGCATGCCGCTTGCGTCATCAGGCATCGGCATCGCTGGCGATCGGTTCGACCGGCGGATCATGGACCGGCTCGTGCTGCCGTTCCTGGGGAAGGGCGGACAGTATCGCTCAATGGGAAAGGTGCTCGAGATTCCGGGAGGCTATTTCACGCAGTTTGCCGACTGGTCGCATCTGGCTCTGATGCGGAACCGGCGAACCCTGGAGGAGCTGCGGCGCCTTCAGCGAGATGCACTCGACCCCGATGCGATCGGGCGGATGATCTCGCTGATCGAGAATGAACAGGGCTTCCCGCTTTACGACGCCGTGGGGCAGCTCAAGCGGGCGCTTTCCGGCTCGCAGCACGCGGAATTCCGGTTCGATGGCGACGGGGTTCGTATCGAGGCGGAGGTGTGCCGGGCAGATTTCGAAACGTGGATCGCGGGTGATCTACATCGGATCGAGGCCGCGTTGGACGCTGCGCTCGTTCGGGCGCAAGTCGAGGCGGAGGACATCGACCGGATATTCCTGACCGGCGGATCGTCCTTAATTCCCGCGATCCGTGCGATCTTCGAACGCCGGTTCGAGCCTCAGCGGATCGCAACGGGTGGCGAGCTGACTTCGATCGCGCACGGGCTCGCCTTAATCGGCGATCAAGCCAATGCGGCAGACTGGGCGGCGTAGCTGCCTGAACCTCGCATATTGAACGCCAAGGCAGCCGACATTTCGGCCGCTCACTAAAAATGGTTGGATGTGCAATTCTAGGATGCAGCAGCGAGCTGCACAACGGCGGGTTCTGAGTCAACGTGTAGCCGCCTTCTGGCCGCGTTGCGCAGAATGTCAGAAGCTCTGGGATCATCGCCGATATCTGGGAGCTGACCTCGTATGCCGAGCTGCGCCATACGAATACGGTGATGTCGTTCATCCACCGAACAGCTGCGCCAATTTCACGTCTACGCGCAGGCCGAGCACGATGGCGCTCGGAATGTTGGTCTTGCGCTTCGTCGCATAGATCGGATCGGGATTGATGACATATTGTACGTTGGGGAGGATCCGTAGACCGGGCAGGGCGGCCCAGCCGTAGTTGATCTCGCCGACGATCTCGTCGTGGTGCGGCGCGCCGTTGCCGCCCGCCTTGGCGCGCAGGTCGCGCAGATAGTCGATCTGCTGATCGCTGAAATGGGTGTTGGAGACGATGAACCCGATCGTGTCATTGTCCTGGCCCCTGAACGTCCCGGTCTTGACGAATCCGGCGGAGGCGAACCAGTCGAGCTGCTGGATGTTGCCGACGTTCCAATAGCCGCGCGCGAACAGCGCCAGGTTGCGCTTGCTCGCGCCGGGCGCGCGCGCGACCGTCTGGTCGACCATCGCGTAGAGGCCGACGCGGTTGCCGCCGAGCGCGACGCGCGGCAGGCCCGTCAGTGCCGACGATCCGCCGTTGCGATCATAATAGAGGCTGCTGCCGCCGTCGGTGTTGAGATAGACGCCGAGCTTGTAGCGGCGCGGCAGCCGTTCCTGCGCGAACGTCGTTTCATAGCCCGCTTCCCCGGCGACCAGCACGCCGGTGCCCTTGCCGAGGGAGAAGTCGAGGCCGCCCTTGCCGGTGGCGTTCAGCGCATTGTTGTATTCGAACACGCCAATCTGGACGTAGCGCCGCTTATCGAGCGCATAGCGCGCTTTTACGGCCCAGGAGGAATTTGGAAAGGCGGTGATGCCGATGTCGCTGATCCCGCCATAAGCGGTAAGGCAGCTGGTGTTGGTCATGAACACGCAGTTGAGCGGCGAATTGTTGAAATAGCTGTTCACCGCCGCACGGCCGACCACCAGGTTGAGCTTGCCGAAATCATGCTCGATGTTGAGCTGCGTCAGCCGCGGGCCCGACACCGGCCGCCAGGTCTGCTGGAAGCTGATCGAATTGCCGATCACGTCGCGACCGAGGCTCTCGCCGGTGAACCATGCGCCTTGCACGTGGACGCGCGTGCCGGACCAGCCGATCAGCTTGTCCAGATCGAGGTCGACACCGCCGCTAACCCAGTGCGACTCGCGCACACCCTGACGGACGCCGCCGACCGGGTTGCCTGCAACGTTGTCGACCACATCGAGCGCGAGCGTGACGCCGTCCGCCTTAAGGCTGCGGAGCGTCTCGCCGATCGCATTGTCGCGCTGCCAGCGGGTAAAGCCAAGCGGAGCGGCGCTCTGTTCGGCGGGCGTCGCCTCGGTTCGCCCGGATGAGAAGGCAGTGGCGGGATCACGCACCGTCTCGCGCTCGCCTTCGCCGGTCAGGGGAGGGGCGCTGGTCGTCGGTGGCAGCGGGGCGGACCGTTGCGGTGCAACCGCCTGGGCGGCGAGCAGGAGCGCGAGAGTGGCGGACATAGGTCTCTCCTTCGCCGGCTGCGGTTTCGCGCCGCCGGGTCATGTCGTTGGCGTAGGCAGGGCGGGGGTCAGGCGGCGGCGACGCTCCATCGCCGGCGCGCCGCATCGGTGCCGACCGCGGCGGCAAGCGTGCGCTCGTCGAGCTTGCCTTCCCATTTGGCGATGACGATGGTCGCGACGGTGTTGCCGACCAGGTTCACGAAGGTCAGTCCTTCGGCTAGGATGCGGTGGATGCCCAGGATCAGCGCGATGCTCGCCACCGGGATCGTGCCGGTCGTGTTGAGCGTCGCCGCCAGCACGACGAACGCCGCGCCCGCGATCCCCGCCGCGCCCTTCGACGTAAGCAGCAGCACCGCGATCAGCCCAAGTTCGTGCCAGATCGTCAGCGGCGTATTGGTCGCCTGCGCGAGGAACACCGCAACCGTGGTCAGGTACAGGCAGGTGCCATCGAGATTGAACGAATAGCCCGCGGGAATGACGAAGCCGACGACGCTCTCCTCGCAGCCGAGCTTGCGCAGCTTCTGGATCAGCCGCGGCAGCACCGTCTCGGTCGAGGTGGTGGCGGCGACGATGACGATCTCGTCCCAGATATAGCCGAGCAGCCGCCACAGGCTGACGCCGCAATACCAGGCGACCCCGCCCAGCACCGTCGCGGTGAACACGCCGCAGACCACGAAGAATTCGACGATCAGCTCGCCAAGCGACAGCAGCGAGGCGGTGCCGAACTGGCCGACGGTGAAGGCGATCGCCCCGAAGGCACCGAGCGGCGCGAAATACATGATATAGCCGATGATGCGGAAGAAGCCCTGTGACGCGCTCTCGATCACGTCGAGTACCGGCTTGGCACGTTCGCCGATCGAGGCGATGGCGATGCCGAACAACACTGAGACGAAGAGCACCTGCAGCACGTGCCCTTCGGTCAGCGCGCCGGCGAAGGTGGTCGGGATGATCGCCATCAGATAGCCGGTCACCGACTGGTCATGCGCCGAGGCGACGTAGCTTTTGATCGATGCGGTATCGATCGCGGCGGCGTTGATGTTCATGCCGACGCCCGGCCGCCACAGATCGACGGCGACAAGGCCGAAGATCAGCGCGAGAATGGTGATCGCCTCGAAATAGAGGATCGATTTGAGCGCAACCCGGCCGACCGCGGTCATGTCGTTCATCCCCGCGACGCCGTGCACCACGGTGACGAAGATGATTGGCCCGATCATCATGCGGATCAGCTTGATGAAGGCGTCGCCGAAAGGCTTCATCGCCACGGCGGTGCCGGGAGCGAAATGGCCGAGCAGAATGCCGATCAGCGTGCCGACAAGCACCTGAAACCACAATTGCCCGGCGATGCCGAAGCGGCGCGCCTTCTTCTCCGTCTCTCCTATCGTCGTCATGATCGTTGTGCTTTTCTCTGCTTGGGACGACGGTCAGGCAAAGAGCGTGCCGTCGAACAGTTTGCGCGCGGTGCGGATCATCCCGGCGCCGACGACCGCGCCATCGGCGTCGGTCTCGATCACGCAGGGGGTGATGCCGCTCGGATGCTCGACGCCGAGCGTCTTGGTCGCGCCAGCCGCGACGGTCGCCAGCGCCGCGGCGGGGCTGCCGCCGATCAGGCAGGCGGTGGCGACGCTGACCGCGCCGAGCACGCCGATCGAGGCGTGACAGCGATGCGGGATGAACGAGCGGACACAGATCGCACCGCCGGCGCGCGGCGCAGCAACCAGCATCATCTTCGGCACCGACTGGTCGGTGACGTCGCCGAGGTTCATCAGCGGCCCGGCGGCAAGACGGATCGCCTCGATCCGCGCCTTCAGGCCGGCGTCTGCGTCGAGCGTGTCGCGATCCTCATAGCCGGTGATGCCGACATCGGTGGCGCGCAGCACGACGCAGGGCATGCCATTGTCGATCAGCGTCGCCTCGACGCCCTCGATCACGTCGACCCGGTGGCCGGTCGGCAAAAGCGCGCCGCAGCTCGAACCAGCGATGTCGGCGAAGGACAGCGGCACCGGCGCGGCGGTGCCGGGGACGCCGTCGATCGCGGTGTCGCCTGCATAAGTGACGACGCCGCCGGGCGTCTGCACGATCGCGGTCGCGGCCTTGCCGGTGTTGACCATATGGATCGCGACATGCGTTTCGCCATCGGCCGCGGCGACGAGGCCGCGCTCGATCGCGAACGGACCGACGCCGGCGAGCATGTTGCCGCAATTCTGCTGGTCGGTGACGATCGCCGCGTCGACGAACACCTGGAGGAACAAATAGTCGACGTCGACCCCGTGCCGGTTCGACCGCGCGACGATCGCCACTTTCGAAGTGAGCGGGTCGGCGCCGCCCATGCCGTCGATCTGGCGTGGATCGGGCGAGCCGAAGGCGCGCAGAAGGAAGGCGTCGCGCGCGTCCACGTCGGTGGGCAGATCGTCGGCGAGGAAGAAGCCGCCCTTCGACGTGCCACCGCGCATCCACATCGCGGGGATGCCGTCACTCATAGCGGAGGCCCTTGTCGGTGAGCGCATCGCGCATCGCATAGATGTCGAGCCCGAGTTCGCCCGCGGCGAGCCGGGTGCGTTTGGCCTCCTCGTTTGCCTCGCGCGCCTGCGCCTGCGCGAGGACCGCGGCGGCGTCCTCGCGGCGGACGACGCAGACGCCGTCGTCGTCGGCGATGATTACGTCGCCCGCCCGCACCAGTTCGCCGGCGCAGACCAGGTCGATGTTGACCGAGCCAAGTGTCGCTTTGACCGTCCCTTGGGCGCTGATCGCGCGCGACCAGACGGGGAAGCCCATGGCGGTAAGGTCGCGGACGTCGCGTACGCCGGCGTCGATGACCAGCCCGCGGCAGCCGCGCGCCATCGCCGACGTCGCGAGCAGGTCGCCGAAGTAGCCATCCTCGCACGGGCTGGTGGGGGCGACCACCAGCACGTCGCCGTCGCGCAGCTGTTCGATCGCGACATGCATCATCCAATTGTCGCCCGGCGGCACCGACACGGTGACCGCGGAGCCCGCGATGCGGGCGCCGGCATAGATCGGACGCAGGCGGCTGCCGAGCAGGCCGATCCGGCCCTGCGCTTCGTGCACGGTCGCGACGCCCGCGCCGGCCAGGCCGGCGATCGTCGCGGCATCCGCGCGTTCGATATGTGTGACGACCTTCGCCATGCGCATCCTCGATCCCGTGAAACTTTGTCGTGGCTTAGAAGGGATATCGCCACCGGCGGACAACACGGATTTGCGCACGGGACATAAGCTGGTGCTAAGTGTGCGCCATGGCAGAGCCGCTCGCCTTCAACCTTCGCCATCTCGACGCGGTCGCCGCCGCGGCGCGGCTCGGCGGGATCAGCGCCGCGTCGCAGGCGCTCAATCTATCGCAGCCGGCATTGACCCAGGCGATCGCCAAGACGGAGGCACGGCTCGACCAGTCGCTGTTCGACCGCCAGCCCGGCGGTGCGGTGCCGACCGAGGCGGGGCGGCGGCTCGCCTTCCGCATCGACCGGGCGCTTGGCTATCTGACGCGTGGCGGGCAGAGCGTGCGGCGCGGTGCGCGGCTGCCGCCATTGCCGCATATCGAGCGGCGCGTGACGCTGGGCCAGTTGCGCGCGCTGATCGCGGTCGATGAGGCGGGCAGCTTCGCGCTCGCGGCTATGCGTACGGGTCTGTCGCAGCCGGCGCTGCACCGCGCTGCCCGTGATCTGGAGCAGCAGCTCGGCGTGCCGCTGCTGATGCGCCAGGGCCGGACCGTGCAGCCGACGGCCGCTGCCGGCCGCTTCCTGCGCTTCGCGCGCCTCGCCCGCGCCGAATTGCAGGCGGGGCTGGACGAGATCGCGGCCTTGCGCTCGGCGGGGGCGGGGCGGATCGTCGTTGGCACGATGCCGCTGGCGCGCGCGGTGCTGCTGCCGCAGGCGCTCGCCCGCTTCGCGCGCGCGCATCCGGGCGCGTCGGTCGAGGTGGTCGAGGCGCCGTATCTCGAGCTGCTCGCCCGGCTGCGCGAGGGCGAGATGGACCTGCTGGTCGGCGCGATGCGCGACCCTGTGCCGGTCGGCGACGTGGTGCAGAAGCCGCTCTACACGGACGATCCGGTGATCGTCGCGCGCGCCGGCCATCCGCTTGCCGGCACCGATCCACCCTTCGCCGCGCTACAGGACTATCCCTGGGTGATCGCCGCGGCGGGAACGCCGACCCGGCGGCGCTGGGAGCAGATGTTCACTGACCATGGCCTGACGCCGCCGCGGCTGCGCATCGAGTGCGGGTCGGTGCTGGTGATCCGCGGATTGATGCTCGAGGACGACTGGCTGACCCTGATGGCGCGCGACCAATTCCTGTTCGAACGCCGTGCCGGTTTGCTCGTCGAGATTCCCGGCGCGGGCACCGCGCTCCGCCGGCAGATCGGGCTTACCATGCGCGGCGACTGGCACCCGACCGCATTGCAGGCGGCGTTCGTCGCCACGATCCGCGCCACCTGCGCCGACTGGACTTCCGGAAAAGCAATGGCGCGTCAGCCGTTCCGATATGCCTAACCGGCCGGGCGACATTAGCTGTCGGCCATGATCATCGACTGTCACGGCCATTACACGACCGCGCCCGCGGCCCACACAGAATGGCGGGAGGCGCAGAAGGCGGCCTTCAAGGCGGGGGGCGCCATCGATCCGGCCTACCCTGCCATCTCCGACGACGCGATCCGCGAGACGATCGAGGCAAACCAGCTGCGCCTGCTGCGCGAGCGCGGCGCTGACATGACGATCTTCTCGCCGCGCGCGTCGGCGATGGCGCCGCATATCGGCGACGCCGCGGTCAACCGCATCTGGGCGCAACGCTCCAACGACCTTATCAAGCGTGTCGTCGACCTCTTTCCCGACACGTTTATCGGCGTCTGCCAGTTGCCGCAGACTGCGGACCTCTCGATCAACCAGTCAATCGCCGAACTCGAACGCTGCGTCACCGAACTCGGCTTCGTCGGCTGCAACCTCAACCCCGATCCGTCGGGCGGCCGGTTCTCAGCGCCGCCGCTCTATGACCGCGCCTGGTATCCCTTTTTCGAGAAGATGGTCGAACTCGACGTGCCCGCGATGATCCATGTCTCGGGCAGCTGCAATCCGGCCATGCATGCGACCGGCGCCTATTACATTGCGGCCGACACGATCGCGTTCATGCAGTTCATCGAGGGCGACCTGTTCCGCGACTTTCCGACCTTGCGCTTCATCATCCCGCACGGTGGCGGCGCGGTGCCCTATCACTGGGGGCGCTATCGCGGGCTCGCCGACATGCTGAAGCGGCCGCCGCTCTCCGAGCATGTCATGCGCAACGTCTATTTCGACACCTGCGTCTATCACCAGCCTGGGATCGACCTGCTGTTTAGGGTCATCGCCGTCGACAACATCCTGTTCGGGTCGGAGATGGTCGGCGCGGTGCGCGGCATCGACCCGGAGACGGGCCAGTATTTCGACGATACCAAACGCTATATCGACGCACTCGCCATATCGGACGCTGACAAACACAAGGTGTTCGAGGCGAATGCTCGCCGCGTCTACCCGCGGCTCGATACGCAACTGACGGCGCGGGGGCTGTAATGGCGGATTTCACCCCCGATCCCGGCTGGCTGTGCTGGGATCCCGCGCCGAGCAAGCCGCGCTTCGTACCGCCACCGGGCGCGGTCGACGCGCATTGCCACGTGTTCGGACCGGGCGCGGTCTTTCCTTATGCGCCCGAGCGGAAATACACGCCGTGCGACGCCGGCAAGGAACAGCTGTTCGCGCTGCGGGATCATCTCGGCTTCGCGCGCAACGTCATCGTCCAGGCGACCTGCCACGGCGCCGACAATCGCGCGCTGGTCGATGCCTTGCGCAACGCCGACGGCCGCGCGCGCGGCGTCGCGACGGTGCGCGAGACGGTGGATGATGCCGAACTCGCCGAACTTGATGCGGCCGGCGTGCGGGGCGTGCGCTTCAACTTCGTCCGCCGCCTCGCAGATCCCAAGCCCGACGCTTATTACCGGGCGATCATCGACCGCATCGCACCGCTCGGCTGGCACGTCGTGCTGTATTTCGAGGCGGCCGATCTGGAAGAACGCTGGGACTTCTTCACCAGCCTGCCGACGACGGTGGTCGTCGATCACATGGGGCGCCCGGACGTCACCCAACCCGTCGATGGTCCGGCGTTCGCCCGCTTCCTCCGCCTGATGGAGGAACATCCGAACGTCGTCAGCAAGGTGACCTGCCCGGAACGCCTGTCGAAGATCGGGCCGCCGACCTATGCCGATGTCGTGCCGTTCGTCCGGACGTTGGTGGAACGGTTCCCCGACCGTGTGCTGTGGGGAACCGATTGGCCGCACCCCAACATGACGAGCCACGTGCCTGACGATGGAACGCTGGTCGATATGGTGCCACTGATCGCGCCGACCCCGGCGCTGCAGCAACGCCTCCTCGTCGATAATCCGAGTCGCCTATATTGGGGTAGCGACCAAATTTAAAAACAAGCGACGTTCTAACACAAATGCTTTTCGATAACTTAACCGAGATCGGCCGCATTAAAAAAGGTCCGGTCACCTCCGGGCGATCAGTGAAGTTCTGCGGACTTGGCGGCGAGCACGCGGCTAACATTGGTAGTGACGGCTGTCAGTGATTCTCGACCGCAGGATGCGACAGGTCGCAACACTGACATAATGCCATATTTTTGCTGGCCTGCCGTCGACGCAATTGTTTCTGCTGAAAGGCCAAAGGCCGCGTGGCGACTGCAGTTTGAAATGGGCAAGCGACCGCTTTCGAGGAAATACGAAGTGCTTCTGAATGGCTAGTTTTGGGTCATCGCATTGAGGGGCAGGGTTTAGTCGACAGTACGATCTTGCGGATAGAGCTCAATTCGCTTGCTTAATCTAATATCGCCTCAGGTCGGATCGGCAGGTCGCGGACGCGCACTCCGGTCGCGTTGAAGACGGCGTTGGCCACGGCCGCAGCTACCCCGATGATGCCAATCTCGCCGAGGCCCTTGATCCCCTCGGCATTCACTGCGGCGTCTTCATCGGCCACCATGACCGCCGTCTGTTCGGCAAGATCGGCAGCGGTGGGGACGAGATACTCGGCGAGATCACGGTTCATGTAGACGCCCGTGCGCGGGTCCAGCTCAGTCTTCTCTAGCAGCGCCGAACTCAGGCCCCAGGCCATGCCGCCAAGATACTGGCTGCGCGCGGTCAAGGGATTGAGCACGCGCCCCGCCGCAAAGGCCCCGACGTGACGCGGCACACGTATCTCGCCGGTCAAGGCATGGACACGAACCTCGACCATATGCGCCCCAAAGGCCCAGGCCAACCCGTCCTCAAGTAAAGTCAGGAGCTTGATATGGCCGGCGCGCAGCGCCTCCAAGGCATCGGGCTTCGCACCTGCTGGCAGATAGTCGAGATGGACCTGTCGCGGGCCCTCAGGCTTGCGGAGCAGTGCCGCACATGCGTCAGCCAGAGCGTTCGCCAGGCTGGTGGTGGTAGCCGAGCCTCCTGATATTCCGGCCGCTGGCAGTGCGGTATCCCCAAGCACGACCGTGACGCGGTCTATCGGGACGTCGAGACGCTCAGACGCGATCGTCGCCAGCAGCGTATACAGGCCGTTGCCTATCTCGTGGTGCGCGGTTTCCACCCGGACATTGCCATCACCATCCTGCGCGACCCGGATCGACACCGGACCGATCTTCACCGGTCGCGCAGCGGCTGCGCAACCATAGCCGATCCACCAACCGTCGCGCAGCGTCGCTCGTGGCCTGGACACACGCTCGGACCAGCCGAATGCGGTCGCTGCCGCGTCGAAGCAGCGCATCAGCGGCCGTGTCGTGAATGCCTTGCCAGTGACAGGATCAGTAGCCGTATCGTTGCGACGTCGCAGCTCGATGGGATCCATCTCCAGCACATGGGCCAGCTCGTCCATCGCGCTTTCCAGAGCGAACAGGAAGGGCACCTCAGGCGGGGCGCGCATCGGGCCCGGCGTATTCCGGTCCACCCGTCCAAGCCGCTCCTCGGCTTTCACTGCCTCTGCCGCATAGAGGGCGGTGGACACATCCGTACCTTCCATCGCGAAGTCGTCGAAGCGCGAACTGACCGTTGCTGCCTCATGCCCGAGACCTAGCAAGCGGCCATCGGCTGTCGCGCCCAAGCGAATGCGGTGCTGCGTTTCTGTGCGGTGGTTGGCAACCGTGAACTGATCGCGACGGCTGACCACAAGCCTGACGGGCCGGTTGAGCCGGCGCGCCGCGAGAGCGCAAATCGCGGTGTGCTGCGACAAAGCCAGCTTCGAACCAAAATGGCCACCGATGAAGCGGGCGACGACGCGCACCTGTTCAGGTGCGATGCCAAGCTGTGCGGCAAGGCCATGCTGCGCCGCGCCAAGATAGCGGGTTGGCTCATACACAGTGAGCTGGTCTCCGTCCCACCGACACGTCGTGCTTGGCAGTTCGATCGGATTATGGTGCTGGATCGGGGTCGTGTAGCGTGCTTCCACACGGACATCCGCGCTGGCCAATGCGGTATCGAGATCGCCCTTTGTGCGGTCATGGTGCTCGGCGCTGACTTCCCCCAACCGTTCGGTCGTACAGCGCGGATCGGCTAGTGACGCGACCGGTGACTGCCCGGCATAGCCGATGCGAAGAGCGGCCGCGGCCGCAATGGCGACTTCCGCCGTCTCCGCCACGACCATGGCAACGATCTGGCCGGCATAACGGATTTCGGGCGATGCGAGTGGGAGCCAGCTGCTGTTCGCATAGCCGCCCTCCATCAAATGGCCGGTGGGCCCTATCGCGTCGCCGACGTCCTCGTGTGTCAGGATCAGGAGCACACCGGGCATGGCTGCCGCTTCGTTGCGCGTGATCGACGTCACCCGGCCGCAGGCAATGGCACTTACTGCGAGGGCAGCATGCGCCATGCCAGGTAGCGATACATCGCCCGGGTACTCGGCAAGACCGCAGACCTTTTCCGGCCCGTCGATGCGAGTATGCGGCTTACCGATCTCGGCGATACCGGAAGCGCTCCGTTGCCTAATGCCGGACGTAGCCGCCGCGCTGTGTATTCTAGCTGCCATCTCAGCACCTCATCTGGCCTGAGGCTTCAACGTGCAGGAGCACACGGACGCTCCGCGCATCGACGAGATGGCGGTGTCCCCGCGTTATTGCGATGGATCTGCGCGCATCCGCGCCGATGAACGAGTGTCTGGATTTGGGAAACGGGTGGCGGGGGTGAATGACCGTGTGTGGACGCCCCGTCGGATACAAGGGGGTGTTCGGAAGATTTGATCGCGCGGGTTCAGGTGCTTCCGTGTGTCCGGCCTGTTGATGCAGCCATCATCACGGCTGCTGGCCCGTATGGGGA
>NZ_JBREIC010000004.1:0-390504 GCF_052907485.1 Sphingomonas benefaciens
CGACGGGGACCCATTAGGATAGGCTTGGCTTTTTCCGAGAACCTGGCACCTTGAGGTTGCCAAGACCCGGGGCCGCCGCCCACATGTCCCTTCATCTTACCTACAATGTCAAAGAGCCGACAAAAACACCGGCACAGCTCCCTTACCCCTTTTTCTCGGGGCGGTCAGCGCGCCAGATTTTTTGTGACTGCCTCGGCGACCGTGTCGGCCACCGCTGCGGTGACACCCATCTAGGAGGGTCGCTCCGAACGGTCAACAGGAAAATTGCACTTTTTTGGCAGCCGGCCAAAAAAGTTGCCTGGCGGGCCGCGCATGGGCCCTGGCGGGGCCGTTCGTCGACGACCTCATCCCACAACGCCGCCTTCCCCATTCGGTTGCACCTTTCGGACTGCTGAGACGGCACCGTCAGCTCATGGAGAAGACCCCCTGCCCCCGCATGAGTGGTTTGGGGATGCGCTTCGCTCCACCTAGGCTCACGGACCCCGTTCACGACCTCGGTACGCGATCCATGTCGCGCCGCCGGTAAGAGTGAGCGTATCGGCAACTCGCGGCGGCGCCGTAAGACCGGGGCGTGATGCCGACGAGAAGGCGTCGGCACAGCGGTCGCGAATGGCCAGTCGGTATCGGGTCGATCGTGCCGCGCGATTATGCGGGTCAATCGTACCTCGCCTCGCTGCCGGTGCCATCACCGAGCCATGCCGAGCCCGGTATCGGTAAATGGATCGGCAGCGGCGTGCATATCCTACGCGTCGGTCGTTATCTCGAGTGTGACCGATGACGAACGCCCATCAGGTGGGCGTCCGCGAGTCGCAACGATGGAGAAGAAGGCGGGGGAGAGCAGCGTCCGTCGGCGCATCATCCCCCGCGCCCCAACCGTACCGCGTGCCGGTCTGACCGGCGACATCCGCTCCGTTTATCCTTTTCAGACGGTGCGGCCTGGGCTGGAAGGGCGTAAGCGCAAAAAAAAGGCCGGTCAACGACCGGCCATGAAGTTTTTAGGAGAGGATGCCTGAAAGGCCCGATCCTTGTGCACCGCAGCACGTATACGATCAAGTGCGAAAAATGCAATCGTGCTTTTGTTCCACGCAATCGATAGGAATTGGCGTCGCGCTTGCACTGTCCCGGCTTCCCCGCCTAGCCGGCATCCATGACCCGACCCGCCCTTCTCGCCTCCGCGATCCTCGCCACCGCAACCATAACGGCGCCGTCGCCGGCCCGCGCTCCCGCTGCGCGTGAGCCGGCCCAGGTGCGTGTTCGCATCGTCACGTCGCTTGGCGCGATCACCTTGCTGCTGGAGGCGAAGCGCGCGCCAGCGACCGTCGCCAACTTCCTCGCCTATGTCGATGACGGCCGGTTCAACGGTGCCAGTTTCTACCGCAGTGCGCGCAGCCGGCTCGCCCCGAATTACGGGTTCGTCCAGGGCGGCATTCGCACCGATGCGCGCCGCATCCTGCCGCCCTTCCCGCTCGAAACCACGCGCCAGACCGGGTTGCGGCACGTCGACGGCACGATCTCGATGGCGCGACGGGGCGATCCCAGCTCCGCCGGCGGCAATTTCTTCATCACCGTCGGCGCCATGCCGAGCATGGATGCGACCGCCACCTCGCCCGGTTATGCTGCCTTTGGCCATGTCGTCGCTGGCATGCCGGTGGTCCGTCGCATCCTGGCGCTGCCGACCGGCGGCGGCATGGGTGGGCAGCTGTTGCTGAAGCCGGTGACGGTGACGCGCGTCGAGCGGCTGAGCGGCACGCCGCACCCCAGCGGCCGGGTCAAACCCTGGCTCGTCAAGACGCGCTGAACGACCCGCGCCACTTTGCGTCCCATTCGCCTCCGCAACCAACTCGGCCGCAACCGGTTGTGCCAACGCCTTATTAGGAGACGCACGATGAAGAATGGTCTGCTTGCCGCGCTGGCGGTGGTGACGCTGACGGCCCCGGTGACGATCGACAGCGCGCAGGCGCAGCGCCACGACGATCGCGATTACAGCTGGAACGGCGATCGCGACGGCGACTGGAACCCCGCCGATCACTATCGCAACGGCAATTACCGCGAGCGTCGCCTCGGCCGCAACGACCGTATTTATCGTGGCCAGGACGGGCGCACCTATTGCCGCCGCAATGACGGCACGACGGGCCTGGTGGTCGGCGCGGTCGGCGGCGGCGTTCTCGGCAATCTCGTCGGTGGCGGTACCCTCGGCACGCTGCTCGGCGCTGGTGGCGGCGCGCTGCTCGGCCGTTCGGTCGATCGCGGCAACGTCCGCTGCCGCTAAGCGGCTCATGGGGCGGTCGTATGACCGGCCGCCCCTGCTAACCTGCCCGCGCCAGCAGCGCCTGCGCCTGTTTGAGATGCGGCGCATCGACCATGCGCCCGTCGACCTGCAGCGCCCCCGCCCCCGGATTGGTGGCGAAGGCCTCGACGATCGCGCGGGCTGCGGCAAGCTGCTCGGCGGAGGGCGTGAAGGCGGCATTGATCGTCGCAACCTGCGCCGGGTGGATCGCCATCATGCCGGTGAAACCGTCGCGCGCGCCGCGCGCCGCATAGGCGGCCAGTCCCGCCTCGTCGCGGATCGCCGGATACACCGTCTCGATCGCCGCGACGCCGGCGGCATGGGCGCCGAACAGCGCCAGCGATCGCACCATCTCATAAGGCGCAGTATAACGTCCGTCCGCCTCGCGCGCGCTGGCCGCGCCGATCGCCGCGGGCAGATCCTCCGCGCCCCAGGTCAGCCCGGCGAGCTTATCCGCCACCGCACGATAGCCGCCGAGGGCGAACACCGCCGTCGGAGTTTCGGTCGCCACCGGCAGGATCGGCAGTGGCCGCGGTGGCAGGGCCGCGGCAAGCCGCGCGACATCGGCCGCACCTTCCGCCTTGGGCAGCATCACGCCGTCCGCCGCCCGCGCCACCGCCAGATCGGCATCGAGTAACCCTTCCGTCGGCGGGTTGATCCGCACGAAGCGAAGGACGCCGTCCGCGGGCGACGCCAGATAGCGCGCCACCGCCTCGCGCGCCGCCGGCTTGGCCGCAGCGATGACCGAATCCTCGAGGTCGAGGATGATCGCATCGGCACTGCTCGCCGCCGCCTTGGCGAATCGCTCGGGCCGATCGCCCGGCACGAACAGCAACGATCTCAGCCGCATCACATCATCCTCCCAGATCCCTCCGCCTTCGCGATTTCCGATGCGATCGGCAAGGGCAGCGGCTTGCCCGACCCGAAACCCCGCCGCTGCCTCGGACCATCGCCCCTGTCGCGGCGACCGGGTATCGGCTAGGCGCCCGCGCCATGGCCCACGACCTCTATGACGCGATCATCCTCGGCGCCGGCGCCGCCGGGCTGATGTGCGCCGCCACCGCCGGCCAGCGCGGCCGACGGGTGCTACTGGTCGACCATGCCGATGCGCCGGGCAAGAAGATCCTGATCTCCGGCGGCGGCCGCTGCAACTTCACCAACATCGGCACCGCGCCGGACCGCTTCCTGTCGGCCAATCCTCATTTCGCCAAATCGGCGCTCGGCCGCTACACGCCCGCCGACTTCCTGTCCCTGGTCGAACGCCACGGCATCGCCTGGCACGAAAAGACGCTGGGCCAGTTGTTCTGCGACGGCTCGGCGCGGCAGATCGTCGCGATGCTGGCCGGCGAGTGCGAGATCGGCGGCGTCGAGCTGGCGCTGTCCAGCCCGATCGCCGCGGTCGATCACGACGGCAACGCGTTTCGCGTCTCGCTGCCCGCGCGCACCGTCGGCGCGCCGCGGCTCGTCATCGCCACCGGCGGGCCGTCGATCCCGAAGCTCGGTGCGACCGGCTTTGCCTATGACCTCGCCCGTCGGTTCGGGCTGAAGGTCATCGAGCCCCGCCCCGCGCTCGTGCCGCTGACGCTCGGAGCGGACGAGGCGCTGTTCCGCAGCCTGTCGGGCGTCGCGGCAGAGGTCGTCGTCGAGGCCGGCCGCGCCGCGTTCCGCGAGGCGGCGCTGTTCACCCACCGCGGCCTGTCCGGCCCGGCCATCCTGCAGGCATCGAGCTATTGGCGGTCGCGCGAGCCGATCCGCGTCGATTTCCTGCCTGACGCCGACCGCGGCTGGCTGCGTGCCGCCAAGCGCGCGCAGCCGCGCACCACCGTGCGCCGGCAGCTCGCCATCGCCCTGCCGGACCGGCTCGCCGAGACGCTCGCCGAACGCCTGGCGCTGCCGGCGGAGCTCGCCAACACGCCCGACCGCAGGCTGGAAGAGGCGGAGCGCCGCCTCGCCGCCTGGGCCTTCCATCCCGACGGGACCGAAGGCTTCGCGAAGGCGGAGGTGACGGTCGGCGGGATCAGCACCGCCGATCTGTCGTCGCAAACGCTGGAGGCGCGGCGCGTGCCCGGCCTGCATGCGATCGGCGAGGCGGTCGACGTCACCGGCTGGCTCGGCGGCTACAATTTTCAATGGGCCTGGGCGAGCGGCTGGGCGGCGGCTCAAGAACTGTAGCGCAAGGCCGCGACAGGCTAAGGCCGCGTCGGCGACCGCGACGGCCGCGTGCCTTCGCCCGCCGCCAGCGCATAAGCGGCGGCAAGTTGTGCGAAGGCTCGCGCCAGCGGTTCGGAACCAGCCTGGTCGCGCGCGGCCTCCGCCTCGCGGATCAGCCGTTCAAAAGGAGGCGGGGATGGCGTCATGTCGCCGCCCTGCCACCGCCACATTGCCGGGATATTGCCGCGCGCAAACACCCTTCCCTTTCCTTCCCGCGCACTTGCCGCTAAGGCGCGCGCCCCCATTTAGGTTACCCTCATGCCCTTTTCCTCCCTCCCCCCGGTGCTCGCCGAGGCGCTCGTCGCGCGCGGTTACGAAGCCCCCACCGCGGTCCAGGCCGCCGTCATCCAGCCGGAAGCCGCGGGCCGCGACCTGATCGTCTCGGCGCAGACCGGCTCGGGCAAGACCGTCGCCTTCGGCCTCGCCTTTGCCGGCGAATTGCTCGGCGACGGCGACCTGCCCCCGGCCGGCGCGCCGCTCGCGCTCGCCATCGCGCCGACGCGCGAGCTCGCGCTGCAGGTCAGTCGGGAATTGCAGTGGCTGTACGCCGGCGCGCATGCGCGCATCGCGACCTGCGTCGGCGGCATGGATCCGTCCAAGGAACGCCGCAACCTCAACCACGGCGCGCATATCGTCGTCGGCACCCCCGGCCGTCTCCGCGATCACCTGGAGCGCGGCGCGCTCGACCTGTCGTCGCTGCGCGCGGTCGTTTTGGACGAGGCGGACGAGATGCTCGACATGGGCTTCCGCGAGGATCTCGAGCAGATCCTCGACGGCACGCCCGACACTCGCCGCACGTTGCTCTTCTCCGCGACGATGCCCAAGCCGATCGTCGCGCTCGCCCGCCGCTATCAGCATGACGCGCTGCGCATCGAGACCGCGTCGGAAGAGCGCGGCCATGGCGACATCGCCTATCAGGCGGTCACCGTCGCGCCCGCCGACATCGAGCATGCGGTGATCAACCTGCTCCGCTATCACGAGGCGGAGACGGCGATCCTGTTCTGTGCGACGCGCGACAACGTCCGCCACCTCCACGCCAGCCTGCTCGAGCGCGGCTTTGCCGCCGTGGCGCTGTCGGGCGAGCATTCGCAGTCGGAGCGCAACGCCGCGCTGCAGGCGTTGCGCGATCGCCGCGCCCGCGTCTGCGTCGCCACCGACGTCGCCGCGCGCGGCATCGACCTGCCCAGCCTGACGCTCGTCGTCCATGTCGAACTGCCGCGCGACGCCGAGACGTTGCAGCACCGGTCGGGCCGCACCGGCCGCGCCGGCAAGAAGGGCACGGCCGTGCTCATCGTCCCCTATCCGCGCCGTCGACGTGTCGACATGATGTTGCGGCAGGCGCGGATCCCGGTCGAATGGATCCCGGCGCCCAGCGCCGCCGACATCCGGTCCGCCGATCGCGAGCGGCTGCTCACCGCCCTGCTCGCCCCGGTCGAGGTCGACGACGAGGATCGCGAGCTGGCCCAGCGCCTGATCGCCGAGAAGTCGCCGGAGGATATCGCCGCCGCGCTGGTCCACGCCCACCGCGCCAGCCTGCCGCAGGCCGAGGAGCTGCTCGACGCCGACACCGCGCCGCAGACCGCGCGCGACCGTGGCCCCCGCCCCGGCTTCGAGGACACAGTCTGGTTCCGCATGGACATCGGCCGCCGCCAGAATGCCGATCCGCGCTGGCTGCTGCCGCTGATCTGCCGCCGCGGCCATGTCACCAAGGCGGAAATCGGCGCGATCCGCATCAATCCGAACGACACGCTGTTCGAGCTGCCGCGCGGCGTCGCCGATCGCTTCCTCGCCAGCGTCCGCCGCACCGCCAATCCGGAAAGCGACGAGGGCAGCCTGACGATCGCGCCCTTCAGCGGCAATCCGCGCGAGGCGACGCAGCGCCGCGGCGACAATGCCGCCCGCCCGCCGCGCAGCGGCGGCAACAGTCCGGCACGCGGCCATGGGGGCGCGGCACGACATACGGCCAAGCCCTTCCGCCCAAAGCGCAACGGCTGATCGGTTCGCCGCACCCCCGATTCGATCGAGCGACTCGCCGGGAACCGGTGAGTCGCTCGTCGATTCCGCGGGCATGGAACGTGCCCGTCGCCTCGATTCGGCGCTGATCGAGCGGATTCGCCACGATGACGAGGCGGACACGCTGGCGATTCGCTTCCGCAACCGCCGCGAATATCTCTACGAGCAGGTTCCGCGCGCCATCTACGACGCACTGGCGAAAGCGCCCTCCGCCGGCAACTTCTTCAACGAACGGATCAAAGGGCATTTTCCCTGCCACCGGCTGGGCAAGCGCTACGCGCCATGATTAGCGCTGTCCTACAACGAACCTATTTGGTACTTCATGTTCATCATGAAGAACCTCACCCCCACCCCGCCCGCCGAGCGCCATGCTCTTCCCTTCACCCCCGTGCCGCGCGCGATACCGCGCCATGACGGCTGGACCGCCGAGCGCCAGCGCGCCTTCATCGAGGCGCTGGCTGACACGGGATCGGTCCGCACCGCCGCCAACATGGTCAACATGTCGCCGGAAAGCGCCTATGCGCTGCGCCGCCATCCGCAGGCCGCGCCGTTCCGCGCCGCCTGGGAGGCCGCGCTCGGCCTGGGCGTCCAGCGATTGAAGGACGAGGCGTTCGATCGTGCGATCAACGGTCAGCTCGAACCCGTCTTCGCGGGCGGCCGGCTGATGGGCTATCGCCGCCGCAAGAACGACCGGCTGCTGATGTTCGTTCTGCGCCATTACGGCGCCAGTGCCGCCGAACCACGCCACCTGATCCGCCACATCAGCGCCAAGGCCAGCGCGTCGGCCGCCGATGGCAGCGCCGCCGCCGCCGCCGAAGCCAGCGTTACCACCACGCCCAGCGCGGCCGAACTGGCCGACGCGCAAAGCGAGGCGCTCGCCGCCTTTCCGGCATCCCGCTCGATGCCGCTGCGCAACAGGCCATCCTCGCCGCCCTCGCCGACAATGCCCGGAGGGTGAGCGAGACGCTGCCGGAGGAGGATACGGACGTGCCCTATGTATCCACCGGCGACGTCGGCGAGACCCTGATCGGCGAGATGGAAGGCGGCGTCGAGGACGGTCCCCCGCCGTTCGTTCCCGGCGAACCGGAATGGCAGTTGCTTGGCGACGATGCGGCATTGCAGCGGGTCGATGCCGCCGCGGCCTCTGTCTCGCCCTCTCGCCCCCGCAAACGAGCACCACGCCGGAGCTGAGGATCGGACAGCATGCGCGGGCAAGGGTCGTGAGGCGTCCGCGTTGCCGGGACAGCTCCACCGTCCCGTGAATAATCCCATCACCACGGACCCAGGCGTGCCGTCGACCGTCACGACCCTCGGCTGGGAAACGCCGGCTCGCTTAAAGAGGAACGCCCTGACGCCAGCTATATAGCATTCGAAGAGTTCATTCGGCGCGGGGGATTCCTGATGCTGGCATGGGTTGCGGCGATGGTCGCTTCAGCCGGTCCTTCCGCAAGGGAAGCGGCGGAACTGCGCATCACCGAAGCCGAATCGCTCCGGGCGATCAGCGTCGCACGGCCGATTGCGAACCGGGTTTTCGCGATCAATTGTACGACCGCGACGGGCTTTACTTTCGGTGCGCGGGCTGAGGGGAAGCGGTTGATCGCGCGGATTACGCGAAAGGAGGATGGCCATGGCGTCCGCGTGACGATGCAGCGATCCAATTACCGCGTACTTGCCGAAGCCCGGTTCTAAACGCCTCGGTTCACCCCGGATCGGAACCACTCCCGCTTCCACTCATTCTCCCGCGCATCACAGCGAGGAGTATTCGCCCATGTTTCGAACGCTCATCCTCGGCGCGCTGCTGGTGACCGCCCCCGTCGCCGCCCAGACGCAGACCTCCAACCCAGCCGATCAGCCGAGCACGCCGCTGCCCTACGACCCCGGTCACGACAGCAATTCGGCGCGCAGCAATGCCATCGCCGCGCAGACCGCCCCGGGGGTTGCCGCCGCCAACCAGCAATCCGCCGCCCAGGCCCAGGTGCAGGCGGACGCCGCCACCGCGGTGAACCTGGCGAACAGCGCAGAATATCAGGCCGATCTGCGCCGCTATCGCGCGTCGATGCGGATGAACCGCCGGATCGCAGCGGCTGATGCCGCATTGCAGGCCGATCGCGAGCGGGCCTATGCGATGGCGATGGCCGACTGGCGCGCACAGGTCGCCGCCTGCAAGCGCGGCCACACCCGCGCCTGCAACATGCCGAGCCCGGACCCGCAGAACTATATGTGAGCGGTAGCGGGAGCCCCATGTCTCCCGCTCCCGAAGAGCAGGCAGCGCTTCAACGCTGATGGATGGGGCTGGTCCCGCAGCGCCATGCTTGCGGATGGCCCCCTCCACCGCCTGCGGCGGTCCCCCTCCCCGCACGCGGGGAGGATTGCCGTGTCACTCAAACTCCTCCCCGCTTGCGGGGAGGTGGCAGCGCCAATGCGCTGACGGAAGGGGCTCTCTGCGCAACGCAGCGCCTACGCCCTCGTCAATGCCTGCCCAAAGCACGGGGATCGCCCGCCGAAATCCACCGCTACCGGAGCGATTATTCTAGGGAAGATCGAGATTCTGCATCGCAAGCTTTGAAAACGCCGCTTGGTCATTCCCGCGAAGGCGGGGATCCAGACGCGCGGAGGCTGCTTGTAGAACCCTGACGTCAGTGGTTCTGGATCCCCGCCTCCGCGGGGATGACGAACTGCGGCCTGCTATGGCGAAGGTCGATCGATCCTACCCTTCGTCGCCCATGCGCAGCGCGGCGATGAAGGCTTCCTGCGGGATGCTGACGCTGCCATATTCGCGCATCTTCAGCTTACCCTTCTTCTGCTTTTCCAGCAGCTTGCGCTTACGTGTTGCGTCGCCGCCGTAGCATTTGGCGGTGACGTCCTTGCGCATCGCGCTGATCGTCTCGCGCGCGATCACCTTGCCGCCGATCGCCGCCTGGATCGGGATCTTGAACAGGTGCCTGGGGATCAATTCCTTCAGGCGCTCGCACATGCCGCGGCCACGGACCTCGGCGGTGCCGCGGTGGACGATCATGCTCAGCGCATCGACCGGCTCCTCGTTGACCAGGATGCTCATCTTGACGAGGTCGCCCTCGCGATAGCCGATCTGGTGATAGTCGAAGCTGGCATAGCCCTTCGACAGCGACTTCAGCCGGTCGTAGAAGTCGAACACCACCTCGTTGAGCGGCAATTCGTAGGTCGCCTGCGCCCGGCCGCCGACATAGGTCAGGTTCTTCTGGATGCCGCGGCGGTCCTGGCACAGCTTGAGGATCGAGCCGAGATATTCGTCGGGGACGTAGATCGTCGCCTCGATCCACGGCTCGCTGATGCTCTCGATCTTGTTGGGATCGGGCATGTCGGCCGGATTGTGCAGCTCGATATGGCCGCCGCCGTGGGTCAGCTCGATCTGATAGACCACCGACGGCGCGGTGGTGATCAGGTCGAGGTCGTATTCGCGGGTCAGCCGCTCCTGGATGATCTCGAGATGCAATAGCCCCAAAAAGCCGCAGCGGAAGCCGAAGCCCAATGCGGCGGAGGTTTCCATCTCGAACGAGAAGCTGGCGTCGTTCAGGCGCAGCTTCGAAATGCTCTCACGAAGCTTCTCGAAGTCATTGGCATCGACGGGAAAAAGCCCGCAGAACACGACCGGTTGCACTTCCTTGAACCCGGCCAGCGCCTCGGCCGCGGGCTTCTTGGCATCGGTCAGCGTGTCGCCGACGCGCGCCTGCGCGACGTCCTTGATCTGCGCGGTGATGAAGCCGATCTCGCCCGGCCCCAGGTCGGTCAGCTGCTCGATCTTCGGCCGGAAACAGCCGACGCGATCGACCAGATGCTGCGTCCCGGCCTGCATGAAGGTGACCTGCTGCCCCTTCTTCAGCACGCCGTCCATCACGCGCACCAGGATGACGACGCCGAGATAGGGGTCGTACCAGCTGTCGACCAGCATCGCCTTCAGCGGCGCGTCCGGATCGCCCTTGGGCGCCGGGATCTTGGTGACGATCGCCTCCAGGATCTCGTCGATGCCGATCCCCGACTTGGCGCTGGCCAGCACCGCCTCGGACGCGTCGAGGCCGATCACGTCCTCGATTTCCTTGCGGACCATCTCGGGCTCGGCGGCGGGCAGGTCGATCTTGTTGATGACGGGCACGATCTCATGGTCGTGCTCGATCGACTGATAGACGTTGGCGAGCGTCTGCGCCTCGACGCCCTGCGCCGCGTCGACGACCAGCAGCGCGCCCTCGCAGGCGGCGAGGCTGCGGCTGACCTCATAGGCGAAGTCGACGTGGCCCGGCGTGTCCATCAGGTTGAGCGTATAGGTCTCGCCGTCCTTGGCGGTGTACGACAGGCGCACGGTCTGCGCCTTGATCGTGATGCCGCGCTCCTTCTCGATGTCCATATTGTCGAGGACCTGGCTCGACATCTCGCGATCGGACAGCCCTCCTGTCCTTTGTATCAGCCGGTCGGCCAGCGTCGACTTGCCGTGGTCGATATGCGCGATGATCGAGAAGTTTCGGATGGACTTGAGCGGGGTTGCCATGATCGGCGCGACCTAGCGCACTCGCCCGCCGAGCGCCAGCCGTCCCCGCCGTCACGAAAGTGTCTCCTTCCAATCTATATGTCGATAATCGACCAATGGCGCGGGGGGCGCGCCGATCGGGAGGAAGGAGACGACGATGACCCAATTGCAGTCCGCGCGCGCCGCACTGGCGCTGCTCGCCGGCACGGCCCTCACCCTGGCCGCGCCGGTCGAGGCGCAAAAGCTCGCCAAGCCGTCGAGCGGCCAGCGCCTGCAGGAGCAGACCGCCCGCGACGTGCCGCATTGCGCCCGCAAGCTCGGCACCCTGTCGATCGTCGACGGCGACGATCCGACCTGGACCAAGTGGAGCTTGGCGCCGCCCTCCAAGCTGCTCAAGGTCCTCGTCCAGCGGTCGGGCTGCTTCAACCTCGTCGATCGCGGCAGCGGCCTCAGCGCCGCCCAGCGCGAGCGGTCGATCGGCACCGACCTCGGCCTGCAGCGCGGCTCGAACACCGGTCAGGGTCAGATCAAGGCGGCCGATTACGTGCTGGTCGCCGAGGTGCAGGACGCCAATGCCAATGTCAGCGGCAATGCCGTCGCCGGTGGCGTCGGCGCGGTGCTCGGCGGGACGATCGGCGGCCTGCTCGGCGGCATCAAGAGCAAGAAGCTCGAGGCGAACACCGTCCTCTCGCTGACCAACGTCCGCACCACCGAGACGCTGGCGACCGAAGAGGGCTATGCCGCCAAGAAGGACCTGTCGTTCGGCGCATCCGGCTTCGCCGGCCTGGCGGGCGGCATCGGCGGCGGCTACGACAATACCGACATCGGCCGGGTCATCACCCTCTCATTCATTCAGGCCTATGGCAAGCTCGTCACTAGCCTCGGCCTGGTCAAGCCGGGCGATGCCGGCACTGCCCAGGCCGCACCGGCGAAGACCTTCACCGTGCAGGCGGCGCTGACGCTCCATGCCAGCGCCTCCGCCAGCGCCAAGACGCTGCGCACTCTGCCGCAGGGGACGATCGTCTATCCGACCGGTAACAAGGACGGGCTGTGGTGGGAGGTCGCCGACGAGAACGACAACGTCGGCTGGGTGCTCAACACCAAGCTCGCGCCGACGCCGCAGCCCGATCAGGGCGTGCCCGTGCTCATCGTTCACTGACGGGCGCATCGCGCCCGTCCTCACCCTCGGACAGCCGGCGGATCGCCTCCAGCGCGTTGAGGTACCGCCGGCTCCCCTCACCGCTGACCATCGCCCAGCGCACGCGCCGCCGGTCGAGTTCGCGGCGCGACAGGTCGAAGAACCGCTGGCGCTCGGCGGCGCTGCCGAACATGCGGGTGCCGTCATCGACCCAGGGCAGGTCGATGTCGAACAGCAGGTAGATGTCGGCGGTGTTGTTCCAGGTCGAGAACCAGGGATCGCGCCGGCCGAACATCATGTCCGCCCAGACCGCGGTCATCAGCGGGTCGGTATCGACGATGACCGGAAAGTTGCGCCCGGCCAGTGCCGCGCGGACCTTGGCATCATGGCCCTTCCCGATCTCGACCAGGTCGGCCATGGTCAGGTCGGTGCCGAACCGCTCGCAATAGGTCCGGCCGAACTCATCGACGAGCGACGTATCAAAATGCCGGGCCAGCCGGGCGCCGAGTGTCGATTTACCGGTGCTCTCCGGCCCGTGCAGGCAGATCGACCGCGGCTTCATGCCGGCACCATATGCTGCCGACCGCGCGCCCGGCTCCATTCGATCAGGCCGGCGGCGGCGATCGCCAGCAGCAGCGCGTACAGGGCGGCGGTGACCCATAGCCCCTTGGCCAGGTAGAGCGGCACCGAGCCGCAATCGACTGCGATCCACAGCCACCAGCTTTCGATCGCGCGCCGCGCCTGCAGCCATTGTGCGATCACCGAGGTGATCGCCAGCCCCGCGTCCCACCATGGATAGGAGGCGTCGGTAAAGCGGTGCATCAGCGTCCCCCACAACAGGGTGGCGACCAGGCCCGCCGCGACCCAGCCGGTCCGCGCACCGTCCGACAGGCGCTCAACCATCACCTCGCCCGCAGCGGCGCGGCTGCGCGCCCAATTGCGCCAGCCGTAGAGGTTGGCGGCGAAGAAGAACCCTTGCAGTAGCGCGTCGCTGTAGAGACGCGCGCCGGCGAACACCCAGCCGTAGATGGCGACCGCGGCCAGCGCGACCGGATAGTTCCAGACGCTGCGCCGCGCGACCAGCACGACATTGATCACGACCAGTGCAGCGGCACAGAGTTCGACCGGGTTCACACCGTCGATGCCTAGGCGGCGGGTGGGATTTCGCAAGAGCCTATCTTCGGCGCTTGCATCCCCAAAAAAGCCTGCGTATAGGCGCGCCTCCAAGCGATCCGGTCGGCTCCCGAAAGCTGACGACCGGGCTCCGTCGGGGAGTAGCTCAGCCTGGTAGAGCACTGTCTTCGGGAGGCAGGGGCCGGAGGTTCGAATCCTCTCTTCCCGACCATTTTTTACGACATCGCCGATGGATCGTCCGCCGCATCGGCGGCGATCCAGTCGTCGAGCGAGACTTGGTCCGTCGGACGGACATCGGCTTGCATGGCATTGTGCATGATCTCCAGCGCCCAGCGCGTCCGCTCGGCATCCTCGCCCGCGACCGCATCGCCCGGCACCCACAATTCATAGTCGCGCATGTGCGCGTCGGCCGCGGTGAACAGGACACAGATGTCCGCGGCGATGCCGGTCAGCACCAGGCGACTGACCCCCAGCTGCGGCAGCAGAACCGGAAGATTGGTGGCGTAGAAGCCCGAAAATTGCGGCTTGATGATGAAATAGTCGTCGTGCCGCGGACGAAGCGCCTCGGTCAGATGTCGGCCCGGCGCATCGGTCTGCGCCAGCGCCGCCTCGATCAGCCGATCACGCTCTGAATGCCATTGGCCGTTGTTGTCGTTGACGTAGATGACCGGCACCCCCGCCGCGTCCGCCGCGTCGCGAAGGGCCAGAATTGGGCGGACCGCCGCCTCGCCAGTGTCGCGCAACGCATCCCCTCCCTCGAAGGCGAGTGCGTTGACCATGTCGATGATGATCAGGGCCGTGCGCCCCGGCGCTGTGCGATTGTCCGTCATGGCAGGAATTTAGCACGTCAGGACGGCCGCCGCCTTGATCTGCCGCGCGATTGGAACGAAACGGGATCATGGCCGACGATGCCGCCCCGCCGCCGATTCAGCGCAAGATAATCCACGTTGACATGGATGCCTTCTATGCATCGGTGGAGCAGCGCGATGACCCGGACCTGCGTGGCCGGCCGGTGGCGGTCGGCGGATCGCGGGCGCGGGGGGTGGTCGCCGCGGCAAGTTACGAAGCGCGGGTGTTCGGGGTGCGATCGGCAATGCCGTCGGCAACCGCGATGCGACGCTGCCCCGATCTTGTCTTCGTGAAGCCCCGCTTCGAGGTCTATCGCGCGGTATCGTTGCAGATCCGAGCGATCTTCGCCGACTATACTGACCTGATCGAGCCGCTTTCGCTGGACGAGGCCTATCTCGACGTCACCGACGACCGGCTGGGCCGCGGTACGGCGCGTGCGATCGCCGAGGAGATCCGCGCCCGCATCCGCGCCGACACCGGGCTGACGGCCTCGGCCGGGGTCAGCTACAACAAGTTCATCGCCAAGCTCGCATCCGATCAGAACAAGCCGGACGGCTTGTGCGTCATCCCGCCGCACAAGGGCGCGGCGTTCGTCGCGGGATTGCCGGTTAAGCGCTTCCACGGCGTCGGCCCGGTCACCGCGCAGAAGATGGAGCGGCTGGGTATCGTCACCGGTGCCGATCTGCGCGATCGGCCGCTGGCGTTCCTGCAGGCGCATTTCGGCTCCTACGCCGACTATCTGTACCGCGCGGCGCGCGGCGTCGACGATCGGCCGGTGCGATCTAACCGTCCGTCCAAGTCGATCGGAGCGGAGCGCACGTTCGACACCAACCTGACCGACCGCGACGCCTTGCACGCGCAACTGTCGCACATCGCCGACGCCGCATGGGCGCGGGTCGCCAAATCCGGGGCGCAGGGCCGAACCGTCACGCTGAAGCTGCGCCGGGCGGATTTCCACACCATCACGCGCGCCCGGTCGCTCAACCAGCCGGTGCGTGACAGGGCGGCATTCCTGGCGATCGGCGGCGAGTTGCTCGACGCGCAACTGCCGGTCGCGGAGGGAATCCGGCTGCTGGGCCTGACGCTGTCCGGCATCCTGCGCGACGGCGACCGCGACGCGGAAACCGAACCGCGCCAGGCCAGCCTGCCGCTCTGACGCCACTCGACGGATTCACCGCGCTCGTTTACGCAACCTTCACACGTTGAAGGTGGGGGATGACAGTCGAGCCGTGGTTCATCGTCGCGATGGTGCTGAGCCTGGCCGGGTATTGCCTCTACCTTGCCGGGCTGCGACGCCATCTGGTCGAGCCGAGCCGCGCCTCGTGGCTGATCTGGGCGGTGGCGACGGGTGTCGAGGCGGCGACCTATCTCGCGGTCAACCCGGGCAAGCCGCAGGGGCTGGTCTTCATCTTTTCGGCGGTCGCCTGCATCATCATCACCTTGGCCATGTGGCAACGGTCGCGCTGGACCCGTCCCTCGCCGACTGAGGCGATTTGTATGGCGGCAAGCCTGGCCGCCGTCGTGTTGTGGCTGCCGCTGCAAGAGACGTTCTGGGCCCACATGCTGGTCGTCGCGGCGGTGCCGCTCGGCTTCTGGCCGACCTGGGCGAGCGTAGTGGAGGACCGCGCGCGGGAACGGTCCCCCGCTTGGGGATTGTGGACGCTGGGCGATTTGGCGACGCTGGTCGTCGCGGTGCGCACCCATGGCCTCGGCATCGGCGGCTATGCCTATATCCTGGTAGAATTGACCTGCCATGCCAGCGTGTGGGTGATGGTCGGCCTCGATACGATCGATCCGCGGCAGGCACTCAGCGTGCGCTCCCGCGGGCAGAAATTGCTCGATGCCTATGTGCCAGCAAACCCCTTCACGATCGGCACGACCCACGTGGGCAAGGCGGTTTTCGCCGCCCGCGCCTTTGCCGAGGGCGAGGAACTGACCCGCTTCACCGGCCGCCGCGTCGCCGCGTCGCGGGTACCACGCGCGTTGAACGGCGCACGCGACCGGTTCCTGCAGATCGCGCGTGACCGATACATGGGGCCATCCGGCCGGATCGACGATCTGATCAACCACAGCTGCGCGCCCAACGCCGGATTGCGCTTCGAACGCGAAGGCGTCGTCCTGGTCGCGCTAACGCCGATCGCGCCGAACGACGAGATTTGCTGGGATTATTCGACCACTCTCGACGACCCCGAGTGGTCGATGGAGTGCCGCTGCGGAGCGGCGACGTGTCGCGGAACGATCGGCGCTTTTGCAATGCTGCCGGTGGAACGGCAAATTTGGTACCGCCTGCGCGGCGTCGTGGCGCCCTATCTGGTTGAGACGGTCGAACCGGGACGCGAGCGCGCGGCCTAGGCCCAGGGCCTATCAGGCCGCGGCGGCGATGGGAGTACTGGGAGCGGCCTTGAGGGTGAGGATGGCGGCGGCGCCACGCCCCCTGCCCTCGCTTTCGAGGCGCAGCGCGCCTTCCATGGCGGTCATCGAATTGGCGCACCAATGGAGGCCTAGCCCCCCCGACTTGTGCGCGCGCGTCGAGAAGCCACGCTGGAACAGGGTCGCGCCGGTTTCCGCATCGAACCCCTCGCCGTCGTCGCGAATGGCAAGGACGACACCAGCCTGCCCTTCGACGATCGTTACATTGATCGAGCCGCTGTCACGCCCGCTCGCCGCAATCGCCTCGGCGGCATTGCCGAGCAGGTTTCCAATCACCTGGCTGAGGATGACGCGGCTGGCGAGTGCATAATGTGGCTCCGCGGGGAAGCTGAAGGCGATCGACGCGCCCTGTGCGTAGCGGGCGATCGTGGCGTTGCGGGCGACGATCTCGCTCAGATCGCAGATTTCGAGCGTCGGGCGCTCGTGCGCCTGCTTCTGTTGCTGGCCGATGATCTCCAGAACATGCGCCATCGCTTCGCGACCGACCTGCAGTTCGCCGCGCATCGTGTCGCGCGCGCCGCCCTCCGCCGCGAAGGCCGCGGTGACGAACGCGACCAGCTTCTCCCGCCGCGCCGCCGGCAGGTCGTCGCGGGCGAGCTCGCCCAATGCACGTTCGACCATCGACCGGTCGATCGGCGGCGCCTGGGCGATCCCTTGACTGAGGATCGTGCTGATCGGGTTCAGCGCGTTTCGGACATTGTGCATCACGGCGACGGCGCTTTCCGACCGGCCCAATGCGAAGCTCTGCACCTCGATCTGCTCGCGCATCGCCTTGAGCTGCGACAGCATCGCATTGAGGCTGCGGCCGAGTGACCCGAACTCGTCGCGGCGGCCGTCATCCTCGAACAGCGCCATCGATCCGGAGGCCCGCACCCGCTGCATATGCCGTTCGACGCGCAGCAGCGGCGCGAGGACCAGCCGGGCCAGGGCGCGGCGCAGCACCAGCAGGACGATGAGGAGGAGCAGCGTCGATCCCGCGACGGCGAGCAGCAGCATGCGCCGGCCCAGCAGCGAGACGTCGCGCACCACCCGGAAGCGCGTGGTCGCCACCGCATGACCGTCGGCGCCGCGCATCGGCACCGAAATCTGCACCGTCGTCGGTCCCGGCGTCGCGATCTCATGATCGCCGTGCGGCGACAGGTCGATATGGGCGTCGAGGCGCAATTGATCGGCGATCTGACCAGAGGTGATCTGGCGCGCCATCAGCACATAGCCGCGCGGGGTGCCGGTGCCGTCGGATCGGCGGACCTGCGCCACGCCGACCGCGGCGACGACCGGCCCCAGCCGCGCATAGAAATGCCCCGAATTGCCCTTGTTGACGACGCGCGCGAGATCGCTGCGCCGGATCATCGCGATCATCGCCGCGCGCAGGTCGGGCCGTTCGTGCCCGCTGCCCTGGTCGAGCCAACGTGCGATCTGGATGCGTCCGTCGAGGCCGACATAGGCCATGCCCTGCACACCGAGATTGTTCATCGCCAGCGGCGAGAAGCTGTCGCGCTCGAAAGCAGCGCTCGGCTGCGCCATGTACTCGTAGCTCTGCGTCCAGTCACCATAGTCGCGGACCGCATTCTCGACCTTGCTGGCGTAGTCGCCCAGCGCGGCGCGCGTGCGCTCGACGTGACCGTCGACCGCCTTGGTCTCCAGACTGTTGAAGCTCGGCGTGATGATCCCGGCGAGCAACAGCGTGATGCCAAGGGCGCCGGCGAGGCCGACGACCGTCAGGATCAACACCAGCTTGCCGCCCAGGGACGCAGGGCCGAAGCCGTACCGCCCGCGCAGCATGCGCATCAGCCGTGGGTTCCGAAACTCGGCTCGTCGGCCGCCGCCTGGCCACCCAGGTAGCGCAGCTCGGCCAGCGCGAGCGCCTGCTCGGCGGATACCGGCCGCGAGAAGAAATAGCCCTGCAGATGGCTGGCGCCGGCGATGCGCAGCGCTTGAACCTGCGCCTCCGTCTCGACCCCCTCGGCGATCACCTCAAGGCCGAGCGCACGGCCCAGGTGGATGATCGAGTGGACGATCGCGGCGCTTTCGCGCTCGCGGCCCATGCCGTCGATGAAGCTGCGGTCGATCTTCAGGCTATCCAGCGCGAACTTTCGGATGTTGTAGAGGCTCGAATAGCCCGTCCCGAAATCGTCGAGCGCGATGCGGAAGCCCATTTGGCGCAGCCTGTACAGCGTTTCCGCCGCCCGTTCGGCATCGTCGAAGATCGCGGTTTCGGTGATCTCGATCTGGACGCGACTGGGTACAACCCCGGCGCGCTCGACGCTTTCCATGATGTGCCCGACGAAATTGTGACGGCGGAACTGGCGCGGCGAGAAATTGACGGAGACGTACTGACCGGGGAAACGCTTCAGCATCTCCAGTGCCTGATCGAGTATCCAGTCGCCCAATTCGTGGATGACATTGGATTCCTCGGCGATCGGGATGAAGATCGCGGGGCTGATCGGGCCATATTCGGCCGTATTCCAGCGCACGAGCGCCTCGAAGCCGAGCACCTCCAGCGCATCGCGGCTGACGATCGGCTGATAGGCGAGACTGAGCTCCTCACGCGCGATCGCCTGGCCAAGACCGGCCTCGACCCGTCGACGGAAGCGGATGCCCTCGTCCATGCTCTCGTCGAACAGGCGCGTGACGCCGCGGCCACTACGCTTGGCATCGTTCAGCGCCAGATCAGCGCGGCGTAGCGCGTCGATCGGATCACAGCCGGCGCCCTCGACGACGACGATACCGGCGGACGCGCCGCTCTGCACCGAATTGCCGAACACCTGATGCGTCCCCGAACAGGCGACGACGATCCGGTCGCAGGCCATGATCGCCGCCTCGACCCCGGGCGTGTCGAACAGCACGCCGAATTCATCTCCGCCAAGCCGCGCGACAATCGCGCCCTCCGGCGCGTTGGTATGAAGTATCGTGCAGATCTCGCGGATCAGGGCGTCGCCGGCGAGATGGCCGAGCGTGTCGTTGACCAATTTGAATCGGTCGAGGTCGAGCATCGCGGTGGCGAACAGGCCATCGCGCTTGGCCCGGTCGGCGAGCGCACGCAGGAATGCGAGCCGGTTCGGCGCGTCGGTCAGCGAATCGTGCGTCGCGATATGGATCGCACGGCTTTCATTGGCGGCGAGTTCCGCGCTCTGCTCTTCGAGCTGGACGACCTGTCGCGCGAGCAGCGCGCGCGCGGCGGCGAGCTCGCGGTCGACCTCCCAGCGGCGGGCGAGCGCGGTCGCGGTCTGTACGACCTCCGCAACCTCAAAGGGCTTAGCGATATAGAAGATCTTGTCGGCGGGGCCGGCGACCTTGCTGATCTCGATCGGCGAAAAGTCCGAGAAGCCGGTCACAATGACGAGATTGATGTCCGGATCAAGGGCGCGAATCCGCCGTGCGGTTTCGCGGCCGTCGATCCCCGGCGGCATGCGCACGTCGATGAAGGCAACGGCGTAAGGATCGCCCGCCGCCAGCGCGGCTTCCACCGCGGCGACCGCGTCGAGGCCTTGATGATGATAGGTCAGATCGAAATCGGGCGTATCTTCCGCGACGACGTCCGCTGCATCCCCGAACAGCTCCGCCGCCATCGAACCGAGTGCGGCGGCACCGTCTGCCTTGGCGAAGCTGCGCGCGTAGCTTTCGTGCATCGCCGGTTCGTCGTCGACGATCAGCAGCCGCTGGCGCAGGTTCCGCGGTGGCAAGGCAGTCATATCAGGCGCATTCCCTCGATCGCTCGACCGAGGAGGTAAGCGGACACGGTTAAAAGGCTGTAAACGCCTTCAGCCGGTTCTCCAGCGCCTGGGTGCCAAGCACGACCGCGCCGAGCGGCCCAGCGTTGCTGCCGAGCGTGGGCGGCACGATGAACGAGTCTTCGGCAATCTCGGGCAGCGCGATATAGCCGGCCAGGCTCTTGACCATGGCGGCCCGGACGCGTGGGAAGAGATGATCATTGCCGACCATGACGCCGCCGCCCATGACGATCCGACGCGGCACGCCGGTCAGGACCAGCGTGTGGCAGAGCTGACCCAGGACATGCGCGACGGGCTCCCACACGGGATCGTTGGCAGCGATATCCTCACCCTTGCAGCCGGCGCGGGCGCCGATTGCCGGGCCGGCAGCCAGCCCTTCCAGACAGCTGCCGTGGAACGGACAGAGGCCGAGCCAGTCGTCGCCCTCGAGCCGGGCAGGCCGGATGTGGCCAAATTCGGAATGGGTCAGCCCATCGACGGGTCTGCCGCCGGCGATCAGGCCCACGCCGATACCGGTGCCGACCGTGGCATAGGCCACGTCGCGCAAACCCTTGGCGGCGCCCCATTTCGCCTCCGCCAGCGCCGCCCCGACGACATCGGTGTGGAAGCCGGTCGGAACGTCGTACCGGCGCGCAAGCCGGCCCGCGACGTCGGTGCCTGCCCAATGGGGCTTGGGCGTCGAGGTGATGTGGCCATAATCGGCGGCGTCGCGGTCGATCGAAACGGGGCCGAAGCTGGCGATGCCGAGCGCGTCGAAACGGCCCCAGCCGTCGAGCACACGCTCAACAGCCGCCAGCGTCTGGACGGGGCGTTCCGTCGGCAGCTGAACCCGATCCTCGATGGCATCCGGGCCGCGCGCGAGCAGGCAGACGATCTTGGTACCCCCCAGCTCGATTCCGGCAACCAATGGCGGTACGCTGACCATATCCCTGTCCCTGCTAGCGATTATGCCCGAGCGCTAGACGAGTATACCGGATTAGGCGAGCCCGTGTGCTGGCCTCTCAGGGCAATCGCGCGCCATCATGGATCAATTCGGCCGTCCCTGCGCTGAGCCCGCGTCCCAGTGCCACCCGCCTCGATGGAGATGCCCGTGAACGCCGCCGACGTTTTTCAGACGCTCGACATCGAATTGAAGCCCGACCCGGCGCGGACGGTGATCCGCCCCTTCTCCTTCGACTATCCCGCGCCGTTCGCCGACGGCCGCCCGACCCGGGTCGAGGAAGTGGCAGATCGGCTGATGCGTCTCGACCCGACCATGCGCGACCGGATGCTGACGCGGTTGCAGGAAGCGATGCGCCCGCGTCACCGCGACGCTGACGGTATCTTCCTACGGCGCTTCGAGGAGGTGCGTGACCGGATCGATGCGTGCGCGCAGATGACCGAAGCGCGCGATCGACTATTGTTCGGTGCCTATCTGAGCCAGGAATATGCCTTCGAATCGGCGGCGCTGTTCAACCCCAGCATCGTCCGCATTCCGCGCGAGGCACAGCGCGAGGATTGCGTCCGCTTCATTCTCTCACTGCGCGGGATCGGCGAAGGCCATGTCTCATCGGTGACGTTCCGCACCGGCACCTGGGACGGCGACCGCGGCTTGGTCATCGATCCGGCCAGCAGCCAGGGCGTGCCGCCGGTCGTGGAAAACAACGACGATGCCGGCTGGGTCAAGCTGCATTGCCCCGACAGCCAGGATTTGTCGGAGACGGTGATCTTCCCGATCCTGCCCAGCCAACGACAGGGGGTCGAGGACCTGCGCCTGGTCCATTTCACCGATCACGACGGCGTGGAAAGCGTGCTCGGGACCTATACGGCCTTCGACGGACGCGACGCGCGCAGCGAACTGCTGCGCGGGATTGACGAGCGCACCTTCGAGATGCGGCCGCTGACCGGCGCGATGGCGGCGTATAAGGGCATGGCGCTGTTCCCACGGCGGATCGACGGGCGGTTCGTCATGCTCGGCCGGCAGGATAATGAGCGGATCTGGCTATTGCGATCGGATGATCTGCACCATTGGGAACATGCCGAACCGCTGCTCGAGCCGAAATATCCGTGGGAGTTCGTGCAAATCGGCAATTGCGGATCGCCGACGAAAATCGACGAGGGCTGGCTGGTCTTCACGCACGGCGTCGGGTTGGTACGCGGCTACTGCGTCGGCGCCTGCCTGCTCGACAAGAACGATCCGTCCAAGGTGCTGGCCCGCACGCCGTCCCCCCTGCTGTTTCCCAGTGCGGAACAACGCGGCGGCTATGTGCCCAACGTGACGTACAGCTGTGGAGCGCTGGTCCACGGACGGCACGTGCTGCTGCCCTATGGCATCGGCGACGAGCACACCGCCTTTGCCGTGGGATCGCTGGACGATCTGTTGAGCGTGATGGAATAGGGCGCGATGACCTTCTGAATCCGGTCCCCGTCCCCCCGGGCATTGACCCGGATGACGGACCAAACTCAGTCCAGTGGCGTCGTCATTCCACCGTGACCGACTTGGCGAGGTTCCGCGGCTGGTCGACGTCGGTGCCCTTAGCCACTGCGACATGGTAGGCGAGCAGCTGCACCGGCACCGCGTAGACCAGCGGCGCGATCAATGGGTGGACCTTGGGCATGGTGATCGTCGCGACACAGCCGTCGCCCGCCGCCTGGATGCCGTCATAGTCGCTGATCAGCACGACCTTGCCGCCACGCGCCTGCACCTCCTGCATGTTGCTGACAGTCTTCTCGAACAGCGGCCCGGACGGCGCGATGACAATGACGGGCACGTTCTCGTCGATCAGCGCGATCGGGCCGTGCTTCATCTCGCCGGCCGCATAGCCTTCGGCATGGATGTAGCTGATTTCCTTCAGCTTCAGCGCCCCCTCCAGCGCCAGCGGATAATCGGTGCCGCGGCCCAGGTAGAGGACGTCGCGCGCCGACGCGATGACGCCCGCCATCTCCTGGATCGATTCGTCATAGGCGAGCGCCGCGTTGAGTGACGCCGGCGCCTCGCCGAGGTGACGAACGATCTGCTTCTCCTCGCCCGGCTTGAGCTGCCCCTTGGCCTGCGCAAGGTTGGCGGCGAGCGCAGCGAGCACCGCGAGCTGGCAGGTGAAGGCCTTGGTGCTGGCGACGCCGATCTCCGGCCCGGCATGCGTCGGCAGCAACAAATCCGCCTCGCGCGCCATCGAGCTGGTCGGCACGTTGACGACGGCGGCGATCTTCTGCCCCTCGCTCTTGGCGTGGCGCAGCGCGGCAAGCGTGTCGGCGGTTTCACCTGACTGGCTGATGACGATCATCAAGCCGCCCAGCTCCATCACCGGCGCGCGGTAGCGGAACTCGGACGCGACATCGAGGTCGACGGGCACGCGTGCGAACTGCTCGAACCAATATTTGGCGACCATGCCGGCATAGAAGCTGGTGCCGCAGGCCACGATCGTCACGCGCTTGATCGCGGCGAGATCGAAGTCGGGGATGGGCAGCGTGACCCGCTCTTCCATCCGCTGCAGATAGGAACGCAGTGTCTGGGCGACGACGATCGGCTGCTCGTAGATCTCCTTCAGCATATAATGCCGATGATTGCCCTTGGAAATCAGTTCGCCGGTGACGCCGGAGATGGTGACCGGCCGCTCGACGCGATGATTGTCGCGATCGTAGACCTCCGCCCCCTCCTTCATGCAGACGACCCAATCACCTTCGTCGAGATAGGCGATGCGCTGCGTCAGCGGCGCCAATGCCAGGGCGTCCGAGCCAAGATAGGTCTCCCCATCGCCATAGCCGACCACCAGCGGCGAGCCGAGCCGTGCGCCGATCAGCAGGTCGGGATGCTTGCGAAACAGGATGGCGAGTGCAAACGCGCCATGGAGGCGCGGCAGCACCTCACGTACGGCGCCGATCGGATCGAGCCCGGCTTCGACCTTCTCGCTGATCAGATGCGCGACGACCTCGGTGTCGGTTTCGCTGGTGAAGACGCGGCCGCGTGCGGTCAGTTCGTCACGCAGCGCCTTGAAATTCTCGATGATGCCGTTGTGGACGACCGCGACTTCGGCGGTAGCATGCGGATGCGCGTTGTTGGTGGTCGGGCCACCATGTGTCGCCCAGCGCGTATGGGCGATGCCCGTGGTACCGGCAAGCGGATGTGCCGCCAGTTCCTTGGCCAGGTTGACCAGCTTGCCGGAGGCGCGTCGGCGCTCGATTGTGCCGTCGACGTCGGTGGCGATACCGGCTGAGTCGTAACCGCGATATTCCAGCCGCTTCAGCCCATCGAGCAAACGATCCGCGACGTCTTCGGCTCCGACGATTCCAACGATTCCACACATGAAGGGGGTCTGCCTTTAGAGGGTATTGGAGAGGTGAACGCCGCGCGTCACCGGAAGGGATGGCACAGAAACGCCGTCACTGACCAGCCTTGCGCGCCGCCATCATCGCGCGGAAGCGGGTCGCCCACCCGGCTTTCGCGATCTGCGGGGGGCGGACCAGGGCGAGGGCGCCGGCTTCGACGTCCTGCGTGACGACCGAACCTGCAGCGACGATGGCCCCCTCGCCGATGGCGACCGGCGCGACCAGTGCCGAGTTGGAGCCGATGAACGCTCCCGCCCCGATCTGCGTCTTGTATTTGAAAAATCCGTCGTAATTGCACGTGATCGTGCCCGCACCGATATTGGCGCCGGCGCCGATTTCGGCATCGCCCAAATAGGTCAGATGATTGGCCTTGGCGCCCTCGCCCAGTACCGCTTTCTTCATCTCGACGAAATTGCCGACCCTGGCGTTGCGGCCGACCACGGCACCGGGGCGCAGACGGGCATAGGGGCCGATGTCGGCGCCCTCGGCAACCGTCGCGCCCTCGATGTGGCTGAAGGCGTGGATCGTCACCCGGTCGGCGATGGCGACGCCGGGGCCGAACACGACATGCGGTTCGATCACCACGTCGCGGCCGATACGCGTGTCGTGAGCGAACCATACCGTCTCGGGCGCGATCAGCGTGGCGCCGTCGGCCATCGCCTGCGCCCGGCGGCGCGTCTGCCATATCGCTTCCACCTTGGCGAGCTCGGCGCGGCTGTTGACGCCGGCGACTTCCTCCGCCCCGGTTTCGATCACCGAGGCGTAGCGGCCTTCGGCTCCGGCGAGCATGACGATGTCGGGCAGGTAATATTCGCCCGCGGCATTGTCGTTGCCGACCTGGGCCAACAAGCGCCACAGATCGTCCGCGCGCGCCGCCATCAAGCCCGAGTTGCACAGGGTCTCGGCGCGCTCGTCGGCGGTCGCGTCTTTGAACTCCACCATCTTGACGATGCGGCCCTCCGGATCGGCAATGACCCGGCCATAAGCGGCGGCATCGTCGGGGCGGAACCCCAACACGACCGCGGCGGGCGGCTGCGGCACGTGGAGAGCGTCGAGCATCCGCTGCATCGTCGCGGCGGCGACCAGCGGCACGTCGCCGTAGAGGATCAGCACGTCGCCCCCGAAACCGCCCAGCGCGTCCTTCGCTTGAAGAACAGCATGGCCGGTGCCGAGCTGCTCCGCCTGAAGGGCCGTCGCCACGCCCAGCGGCGCGACCGCGGCCTCGACCTGTTCGCGGCCCGCACCGGTGACGACGACGATCTGTTCCGGGTGCAGGGAAGACGCGCTGGCAATCAGATGCAGCAGCATCGGCCGCCCGGCGATCGGGTGGAGGACCTTGTGCAGGTCCGACTTCATGCGGGTACCCTTGCCTGCGGCGAGGATGATGACGGCGAGTTGGGTGGTCATGCGGCAGCGTCTGCCACGGAAGGCTTGCCATTTCCACACCATCCCGCCACGCGCAGGCGATGTCTTCCGCTGCCGTCCCCCGCCCCTTCGACCTCGTCGGCTTCGATCTCGACGGCACGCTGCTCGACACGAGCGGCGATCTGACCGCTGCGGTCAACCATGCCTTGGCCTCGATCGACCGGCCGACGCTGACCGTGGCGCAGGTGACGCCGATGATCGGCGGCGGCGCGCGGCATATGCTGGCGCAAGGAATGGCGGCGACCGGCGGCTGCGACGAAGCGACGCTGGACGTGCTCCACCGGCGCCTGCTCGCCTATTATGAATCGCATATCGCCGTGCTCACCGCGCCCTATCCTGGATGCCTCGACGCACTCGATTCGCTGGCCGCGCGTGGGACGACGCTGGCGGTGGTGACCAATAAATTGGAGGGGCTGGCGCGCCAGGTGCTGGACCAATTGGGACTGACCGATCGGTTCGCCTGCATCATCGGTGGCGATACAATGGGGCCTGGCAACGCCAAACCCTCGCCGGTGCCGATCGAGGAAATGCTACGCCGCTGCGGCGGTGGGCGAGCAGCGTTCGTCGGCGATTCGCGCTTCGACGTGGCGGCGGCGCAGGCGGCAGGTCTGCCGGCGATCGCCTGTTCGTTCGGTTTCCTGATGGAGCCGGTCGAGACACTTGGCGCAGAGGCGGTGATCGATGGCTATGACGAGCTGCTACCGACGCTGGAGCGGCTCGCCGAGCGACCCCGCTGATCCACGCCGGCCCGTCAGCGCCGGGCCTTGGTCCACAGGTGGCGCGCCAGCATGACAGGCGGCATCCGCAGCCAATGTGAGCGCACATAGAAGGCGAAACGCGTCGCCGGACGCGTGGCTCGCCCCCACCCGTCGCGGGCCAGCAGGCGGCGGCGGATCCAGGGGTCGAGTGCGTCTGAGCGTCGCCAATTGCCTGGGATGTCGGTCCCGAACAGCCCCGCCGCGTGTCGTGCGGCGCGCCGAACCGACACATCGAGGCCATGCCGCGCCGCGCGATCAGCCAGTCCGTCGCTGCCGAATTCGGTCAGCAGGCAGTGGATGTCCCACAGGTTGCGCAGCCCGCCGGTCAGATCCCCGTCGGCGAACAGATGCGCGGCGGCGTGGCAGATCATATCCTGTGCAGAGAGCACCAGGAGGCCGTTGGCCAGCGGCTGGGCCGCGGCGACGAGCGCTTCAGCATCGGGGGTGATGCGGGCGGTGAGCGGCAGGATCGTGTGGTGCACGTCGATCATCCGGTCGCGCTCGCGATGGATCAGCGGCGGCAGTTCGTGCATCCAGCGGCGGTAATAGGCATCGTCATATGGATCGGGCTTGACCCATTCCCATCCTGCGGCGAGCGAGGCCGCCTCGACCGCGTCGAGCGACCCCCGCGGCACGAGAATGTCGAGATCGCCGATCGACCGGCCCTGGCCCGCCATCAGACCGGCCGCGACATAGGCCGTACCCTTCAGCAACACGACCGGACAGCCGAGCGGCGCGAGCGCACGTCGCGCCATTTCCGCTTCCCAAAGCGCGGTGCGGCGGGCGCCCTCTGCAGCGGCACGCGCTTCGGCCAAGAGAAGCGCCACGGGCTCGGGCAGCGGCAGGCCGTGCAACCGCCAGGCGAGCGTGCCGACCAGCTGCTCCGCCCGCGCGGTCGCGATCAGCCCGGTCCAGTCGGTGTCCAGTCGCAAAGTCGTCGGGTCGGCAAGCGCGCGTGCGAGGCTCAGAGCGTCCGCCACAACGCCTCCACCTGGTCGACTGCCGCAACGCCGTCGGGATAATCGATCGCATAGGCCGGCACGTCGCGGGCCAGTGCGGTCAGACAGGCGAACCCCCGTTCCGCGAGCGCGACATAATTGGTGGAGGCGTGGGACAGCCGCACGAACGCTTCGCTGGCCGGCATCGATCGTACCGCGGGCGCAGCACCGAAACGCGGGAAGAGCAGCAGCACGGGCATCGCCGGATCGTCCATCGCCGCGATCGCATGCGCGTCCGGGACGAGGTGTCGGATCGTCCCTTTCGGCGTGCCGGCAAGCTCGGGTCCCAGCCGCGCCTTCGGCAAGGCCGCAATCGCGGCGGCGATGCCTTCGTTCTTGAGGCTGACCAGCCGGGGAAAGGCGAAGACCTCTCCACTGTCCGGATCGATCATCGCGAACTCGTCGCCCATGAAGCGCCAGCCCCGTGCGGCGAGCAAGGTGGCAAGCGTCGACTTACCGGCGCCCGACTGACCGCTGATCAGCAGCGCGCGCCCGTCGCGCTCGACCGCTGCGGCATGGAGCAGCAGGCAACGTTGCGATCCGAGCGCAACCTGCAGGTTCATCCCCATCTCTGCGGCGAGCAGCGCATGGGCGAGCGGCAACGGTGCCGCTTCGGGGAGCATATAGTCGCCGCCGATCCGCACCGAAGGCCGGATCCAGCGCCGCCAGGGCCGGGTCGCCTCCAACCGGACGGTGAAGTCCGCAATGTCTGCCTGCGGATAATCGCGATAGAGGTCGGCAAGCATGGCGATCGGCGTCGCCCAATCCGACCCGACCCGAAAACCGACGGGGCCGATGCGCAGCGAGCAGACGTGCCTCACAACACCTCCACCAGACCGGTGTCGACCAGTTCCGCCAGCCGTGCCCGAAGCGCAGCGACGTCCGCATCGGCGACGTCGAAGCTCACCTCGAGCCGCGCCATCAGTGCCGCATCGTCCAACGGCCCATCCGCAAGGCAGGCGAGGATTTCAGGCGCGGGGCTGGCGAGCAGGTGGGTGATGCCCGACGGGCGGTGAAACACCGCCGTGAACGTGTCCAGCCCGACGCTGAGCAGCGTGTCGGCCGACGCGGCGCGATACCGCAAGCGATCAGGCGCGCGGCATCTGCAGCGAGGCAAAGCAGGTGAAGCCACCCTGCCCGCGCTGCAACCGACGGATGTAGCTGATATAGGCGCGATTGGTTTCGTAGGTGGTGCCGGGCAGCATGCCGCCGGCCAGCGCACGCTTCACGTCCTCGCCTTTGAACGGCCGCCCCGGCGGCGCGAACGCCCCCTTGGTACCCGCGGGCACGACATTGCCGTCGGGATCGATATAGCCGCCCGCGCGGGTCATGTCGGGCACCGGGATCTCGCAATTCATCACCGATCCCGCGGTTTGCGCCAGCGCCGGCCGAATCGACACCACCGCACCGGCGGTGACCGCGCCGAGCATCAGCACGCGGCGGCGGCTGGCCGCCCCGGTGGCAGCGGGCTGATCAGAAGGCGTTGCGTCGTCGGTCATGGCCAAGATCCTAGAGTGTCTGCCTTTCACATTCGCTAACCACTGGCAAGCGGCGCTCCGGTGCCGATCCGGGACCGCGGAAGACGTTCCGACGCGAACAGGTGCAGCCGCAGCGGAATTGAGCTAGCCAGCGGACCGTCATGCCGCCCAGATTCGTCCAGCGCCTCAGCGGCGCGATCGTGATCGCCCTGCTCAGCGGACTTGCCGTCTATGCCTTGGACGGATCGATCGACGCCGTGGCGGTGACGGTGATCGGCGCCATCGCTGCCGGACTTGCGGCGATGGGCATCCGCAGTGCCACCCCGGTCGCACACGGCCCCACCGGGGCGGATGCCGGCGCGTTGATCGGCGAGGTGCTGGACGGCATCGGCGACCCCGTCCTGATGATCCGTGGCGGGGTCGTCGCCTGCGCGAATGTCGCGGCGCGCGGGCTGCTCGGCCAGCATATCGTCGGCGAGGACGTCCGCGTCGCGATCCGCCACCCCGCCGCCGCCGACCGGCTGTCCGCCGGTTCCGCCTTGCCGGGGCGTCCGGTCGAACTGGTCGGGCTCGGCAGCGCCGACCAACGCTGGCAAATGGCGGTCGGCGAGACGTCCGACGGCGCCCGCATCGTCCATCTGGTCGATCAGAGCGGCAATTACGCGGCGGAGCAGATGCGGGTCGACTTCGTCGCCAACGCCAGCCACGAATTGCGCACGCCCCTCGCCTCGATCCTCGGCTTCGTCGAAACGCTCAGCGACGACGCGGGCGAAGACCCGGCATTACGCACCCGCTTCCTGAAGGTCATGTTCGACGAGGCACAGCGCATGCAGCGGCTGATCGAGGATCTGATCTCGCTGTCGCGGATCGAAGGCGAGAAATACCGGCTGCCCGGCGAGCTGATCGATTTGGGAGAGGTGCTCGAGGACGTCTATGCCGAATTGGCAGCGGGCGGTGGTGAGCGGGTCGGCGACGTGACGATCGGCTTCGAGGACGACCTGCCCGCCGTCACGGGGGACGCCGCGCAGCTATCCCAGTTGGTCCACAATCTGATCGGCAACGCGATGAAATACGGCCGGCCGGGTTCGCCGGTCACCGCCACGGTCGGCCGCGACCGGTCCGGCATGGTTCGCTTCACCGTCGCCGACGAAGGCGAAGGCATTGCGCCCCAGCACATTCCGCGCCTGACCGAGCGATTCTACCGTGTCGATGCCGGGCGCAGCCGCAGCGTCGGCGGGACCGGTCTCGGCCTGGCGATCGTCAAGCATATCGTCGAGCGACATCGCGGCCGGTTCGACATCAGCAGCAAGGTGGGGGTGGGCACGATCGTGTCCGTCGCCTTGCCGCCAGCGGAAGCGGTGTCATCAAAGGGTAACGTAACCGTCACACAGGGGCGTGCGGAGCGGGACTAGGAGTCGCGCCCGGGGCGGGAACATCATGCGTATCGCGATAGTCGCTCTCGGGCTTTGCCTCGCGGGCTGTCAGGATCAGGCCAATGGCGGCGGTGGCGGCGCGCGGAGCCAGATTACCGTCGTCGGGTCCTCGACCGTCTATCCGTTCACCACGATCGTCGCCGAACAGTTCGTCGCCAACGATGCCGACGCGCGCGCGCCGGTGATCGAGTCGACAGGCACGGGCGCGGGCATGAAGTTGTTCTGCGCCGGATTGGGCGCGGCCCATCCGGATATCGAGGATGCCTCGCGGCGCATGAAGCCGGGCGAGTTCCAGGAGTGCCAGCGCAACGGGGTCGGCGCGATCCTGGAAATCCAGGTCGGCATCGATGGCATCGCCTTTGCCGAAGCGCTGAACGGCCCCAGGATGGCGCTGACGGAAGCGGACCTGTATCGCGCGCTGGCGGCCAAGGTGAACGGCCGGCCGAACGGCGCGCGGACATGGCACGATGTCAATCCGACGCTTCCGGCCACGCCGATCCAAGTCTACGGCCCGCCAGCGACCAGCGGTACCCGCGACGCGCTCGCCGAACTGATCCTGACGCGCGGCTGCGAGATTGTCGATCCGCGGGCAAAGGCGCTGGCGACCGACGACCCCGACGCGCACAAGGCGCTGTGCACACGCGTGCGCGAGGACGGCGCCTACATCGACGCCGGGGAGAATGACAATCTGATCGTACAGAAGCTCGCCACCAACCCAAGCGCGATCGGCGTCTTCGGTTACAGCTATCTCGAAGAGAACAAGGGCAGCGTCACCGGGGTGACGATCAATGGCGTTGCGCCGACCTATGCGACGATCGCGGACGGCCGGTATCCGGGATCGCGGCCGCTGTTCCTCTACGTCAAGAAGGCGCATCTGCGCGCGATCCCCGGTTTGAAGACGTTCCTGCACCTTTATGCGAAAGCGTGGGGCCCCGAAGGACCGCTTGTGCGCCGCGGGCTGATCGCATCGCCTGCGTCCATTCGAGCGCGCTCCGCGGCGATCATCGCGCATGAAGCGGCGCTCGCCGCGGCGGATCTCGACCGATGAGCGCGCTTGGCCTGCTGTTTACCGTCATCGGCCTCGCATTGATCGGCTGGCTGGCCGCACGCATGCGGGCTGCGACCTTCCGTCGCCCGCGAGTGGCACGATTCAGTGCTTTGCCGGCGCATCACGGCTGGTTTGTCGCCGTCTGTACTGTGGTGCCGCCGCTGATCTTCCTTGCCGTGTGGGCGATGACGGCGCCGGCGCTGGTGACGGAGGCCGTGCTCGCCACGCCCGCTGCTGCCGCACTGCCGGCGCCGGGCTTCGAGCGCGCGTCGATCCTGTCCGAAGCCCGTGAATTGGCCGCGGGCCGTAGCTATGGGGCGTTTCACGATCTCGCCGAGACGCTCGCACCGGCTTATGCCGCCGCGCAGACCCGGTACGACTGGATCGCCACTGCTGCAGCGCTGTTACTCGCCTTTGCCGGCGGATCGCTCGCCTTCACCCGTATCCGTCCCGATTTCGCGGCGCGCACGCAAGTGGAGCGCGGCGTCATGCTGCTGCTGCTCGTCGCCTCGCTGATCGCGATCCTGACCACGGTCGGCATTGTCGCCTCACTGTTGTACGAGTCGGGTCGGTTCTTTCGCATGGTGCCGATCGGCGACTTCTTGTTCGGCACGCATTGGAGCCCCCAGGTGATCGACCCGCGCGATCCCGGCGCGTCACTCGGTGCGGTACCGCTGTTCTGGGGCACCTTCTTCATCGGCGCGGTGATTGCCATGGCGGTCGCCATCCCGTTCGGCCTGATGAGCGCGATCTACCTGACCCAATATGCCCATCCGACGACGCGGCGCTGGATGAAGCCGGTGCTGGAGATGCTCGCCGGCGTACCGACCGTGGTCTACGGCTATTTCGCCGCATTGACCGTCGCGCCGGCAGTACGGCAGCTCGGCGTGGCGCTCGGCATCCATTGGGCTTCGTCGGAAAGCGCGTTGGCGGCCGGCGCGGTGATGGGGGTGATGATCATCCCCTTCGTATCCTCGATGGCCGACGATTCGATCGCCGCCGTTCCCGCCGCCATGCGCGACGGCAGCCTGGCGATGGGCGCGACGAGTTCGGAAACGATCCGCAAGGTGATCCTTCCCGCGGCTCTGCCCGGCGTGGTCGGCGGCATCCTGCTCGCCGTGTCGCGGGCGATCGGCGAGACGATGATCGTCGTCATGGCCGCCAGCGGCGTCGCGACGCTGACGCTCAACCCTTTCTCCAGCACGACCACCGTGACCAAGCAGATCGTCGACCTGCTGACCGGCGAGGCGGAGTTCACCAGCGCCAAGACACTTGCCGCCTTCGCGCTCGGCCTGACCTTGTTCGCGGTGACCCTCGCGCTCAACGTCGTCGCGCTCAGCGTCGTCAAACGGTATCGGGAGGCCTATGAATAGCCCGCTGGTCCCAGGTGTGCCGGCGGAAGGGCACGATCCCGAACCGCGTCGTCCGACCGACTGGACGACGCAATCGGTGCGCCGCCGCACGCAGCGCCGCTACGCCGCGGAACGGCGTTTTCGGCTGCTCGGGTTGGCGGCCGTCTGGCTGTCGGCGGGGTTCCTCGCGTTCCTGTTGCTGTCGATGCTGGCCGGCGGGATCGGTGGCTTCCGTCAGACGCGGATCGCACTGCCGATCGATCTCGCCGCGGCGAAGTTGCAGGTGACGCCGGCACAGCTGCGCGGCCGTGGCGCCGATCTCGCCCTCGCGGGCGCGGGGTTGGAGGCCGCGGTCGATCGCGCTGCGACGGCGGCTTACGGCCCAGCCTCGGCCGATTATCTGTCGGACGGCGCCTGGCTGGTGGTGCGCGATGCCATCAAGCGGGACCCGACCCTGCTGCAACGGCGAACCACCGTCGAGGTGCCCGTCACCAGTGCGCTCGATATCGCCGCGCGCCATGACGGATCGGCCACCGACGAGGCGATCGTCGCCCGGCTGAATGCCCGCGGCGCGCTGTCGACCGGGTGGAACTGGGGCTTTCTGTCGTCCGCCGATTCGAACGATCCGACCCGTGTCGGCGTCTGGGGTGCGCTGAAGGGTTCGCTGCTGACGATGATCGTGACGCTGGCGCTCGCCTTCCCGATCGGTGTCTTCGCCGCGCTCTATCTCGAGGAATATGCCCCGCGGAACCGCTGGACGGACCTGATCGAGGTGTCGATCAACAATCTCGCCGCGGTGCCGTCGATCATCTTTGGTCTGCTCGGCCTCGCCGTCTTCATCAACACGCTGCATCTGCCGCGCTCGGCGCCGATCGTCGGCGGCCTGACGCTGGCGCTGATGACCATGCCGGTGATCGTCATCGCCGGGCGCAACGCGATCAAGGCGGTGCCGCCGTCGATCCGCGACGCCGCCCTCGCCGTCGGCGCGTCGCCCGTGCAGGTGGTGTTCGACCATGTCCTGCCGCTCGCCTTGCCCGGCATCCTGACCGGCACGATCATCGGCATGGCGCGGGCGCTGGGCGAGACCGCGCCACTGCTGATGATCGGCATGCGCGCCTTCATCGCCGCGCCGCCGTCGCGCCTGTCCGACCCGGCCACCGTGCTGCCGGTGCAGGTCTTCCTGTGGTCCGACCAGGTCGACCGCGGCTTCGTCGAGAAGACCAGCGCCGCGATCATCGTGCTGCTCGTCTTCCTGCTCGCGATGAACGGCCTCGCCATCTATCTCCGCAACCGTTTCGAGACCCGCTGGTGACTTCTCCTTCCAAGATCCAGGCGCGCGACGTCAGCGTCTTTTACGGCGACAAATGTGCCATCGATCATGTCTCGATCGACGTGGCAGAGGACAATGTCGTCGCCTTCATCGGCCCGTCGGGCTGCGGCAAGTCGACCTTCCTGCGCACGCTCAACCGGATGAACGACACCGTCGCCAGCGCCCGGGTCACGGGCGAGATCCTGCTCGACGGCGAGGACATCTACGCCGCCGACATGGACGTGGTGCAGCTGCGCGCGCGCGTCGGCATGGTGTTCCAGAAGCCCAACCCCTTCCCCAAGTCGATCTACGAGAATGTCGCCTACGGCCCGCGTATCCACGGCCTCGCCGCGGCGCGCGCCGACCTCGACGAGATGGTCGAACGCTCGCTGCGCCGCGCCGGCCTGTGGGACGAGGTCAAGGACCGGCTCGACGACAGCGGCACGGCGCTGTCGGGCGGCCAGCAGCAGCGGCTGTGCATCGCCCGCGCCATCGCGGTCGATCCGGAAGTGATCCTGATGGACGAGCCGTGCAGCGCGCTCGATCCGATCGCCACCGCGAAGATCGAGGAGCTGATCCACGAGCTGAAGGGCCGCTACGCGATCGTCATCGTCACCCACAACATGCAACAGGCGGCGCGCGTGTCGCAGCAGACGGCCTTCTTCCACCTCGGCCAGCTGGTCGAGTTCGCCCCCACCAGCGACATCTTCACCAATCCGCGGGAGGAACGGACCCGCGACTATATCACCGGCAGGTACGGATAATGGTAGACCATACGGTCAAGGCATTCGACGCCGACATCGGTCAGTTGCGCGGCATGATCTCGCAGATGGGCGGGCTTGCCGAGGATGCGATCGTGCAGGCGATCAAGGCGCTGCAACGGCCCGATCCCGAACTGGCGCGACGCGTCGACGCCGATGACAAAGCCATCGACGCGATCGAACGCGAGGTAGAACGGCTGGCGGTGCGCATCATCGCGCTCCGCGCGCCGATGGCGGTCGACCTGCGCGAGGTCGTCGCGGCGCTGAAGATCGCCTCGGTGGTCGAACGGATCGGCGATTATGCCAAGAACATCGCGCGGCGCGTGCCGATGATCGACGGCGAACACCGCATCGAGCCGATCTCCATCCTGCCGTCCATGGCGGCCATGGCGAGCGGCATGGTTCGCCGTGCCCTGGACGCCTTCGCCGCACGCGACCCGGACGCCGCAGTCGAGGTCGTCGAGAGCGACCGCGCGCTCGACGATTTCTACGACAGCATCTTCCGAACGCTCGTCACCTACATGGTCGAGAATCCGCGGACGATCAGCCAGGTCGCGCATTTGCTGTTCGTCGCCAAGAACCTGGAGCGGATCGGCGATCACGCGACCAACGTCGCCGAGATGGTCTATTTCGCCGCAACCGGCACCCAGATGGCCGACCACATTCGTGGCGGCCCTCGTACCACCGAGGAGCAACGCTGATGGCACGCGCACGCATGCTGCTGGTCGAGGACGACGCCGCCCTCGCCGAGCTGCTGACCTATCATTTCCGCCGTGAAGACTTCGAGGTCGCGCACACTCCGGATGGCGAGGAGGCGCTGCTGCTCGCCAAGGAAAAGGCGCCGGACATCGTGCTGCTCGACTGGATGGTCGAAGGTCTGTCCGGGATCGAGGTCTGCCGTCGGCTGCGCCGCATGCCGGAATCGGCGAACGTGCCGATCATCATGCTGACCGCACGCGGAGAAGAAGAAGACCGCATTCGTGGTTTGGAGACAGGTGCCGACGACTATGTCACCAAGCCCTTCTCGCCGCGCGAGCTGGTAGCGCGAGTCAGTGCGGTGTTGCGCCGGGTGCGGCCGGCGCTGGCAGGTGAGCAGCTGACCTATGACGATATTGAGATGGACACCGTCGGTCACAAAGTTCGGCGCGGCGGCGAAGTCGTGCCGCTGGGGCCGACCGAATTCCGGCTGCTCAAGCACTTCCTCGAACATCCCGGCTGGGTATTCAGTCGCGAACGGCTGCTCGACGCGGTCTGGGGCCATGACAGTGATATCGAAAGCCGGACGGTCGACGTGCACATCCGTCGGCTGCGCAAGGCGATCAATATCGGCAATCGGCCAGACTTGATCCGTACCGTCCGGTCCGCCGGCTATTCGTTGGACTCGGGCGCCTGAGCAAGGGAGAGAGTTGGCGGGCGAAACAGAACCGCGAGCGAAACAAAGGACCCAAGTTCCGGATCGGACGTTAGGCGGGGGCGCTTACGCAAACCTGCGCGACAGATTTGGGAGATTCGCAATGAAGCTCATTCTTTTGGCCGCCACGGCCCTCATCGCTGCCCCCGTGATGGCTCAGCAAGCCGGCACGATGGCGCCGCAGACGGCCACCCCTGCCCCGACCGATCAGACCACGCCGCCGCCGCCGGCTGATCAGACTGCAACGCCGCCCGCCACGGACACGATGGCGCCGACCCAGCAGGCCGGCACCCCTGCACCGATGACCACGGGTTCGGGTACCCCGGCCGGCGGATACCAGCCGAGTGGTTCGGCACTGTCCGGCCCGGCGACGCCCGGTGCGCCGGTGACCTTCCGTCCGGCACCGACCCCGGATCAAGCCTATCCGGCGCCGGCGCCCAAGGCCGAATATCCGGTCTGCAAGGCCGGCCAGTATGACGGCTGCCGCCAGGTCGAAGGCCGGAAGATGACCAAGGCGAAGCGCCGCACGCGTCGCTGATCGCGATCGACCCTCCGGACGGGCATTGCGCCCGTTCGAAGGTTCGGTATGGAGGGCGCTTCATCCTTTATGGACGAGGCGCCCTTCTTATGTCCCCTGCTCCCCTTCGCTTCGACGGGCGTGTCGCGATCGTTACCGGCGCCGGTGGCGGCTTGGGCCGCGCCTATGCGCTCGCCCTTGCGGAACGCGGTGCCAGAGTCGTGGTCAACGACTTGGGTGGCGCGCGTGACGGCACGGGCCATTCCGACGCAGCGATGAAAGTTGTCGAGGCAATCCGCGCCGCCGGTGGCGAGGCGATGGCGGACGGCGGCAATGTCGCCGATTATGAACAGATGACGGCCATGGTCGCGCGCACCAAGGAAAGCTGGGGCGGCGTCCATATCCTGATCAACAATGCCGGCGTGCTGCGGGACAAAAGCTTCACCAAGATGGATCCGGCCGATTTCGAATTCGTCGTCCGCGTCCACCTGCTGGGCTCCGCCTTCGCCACCAAAGCATGCTGGGAAACGTTCCGGGACCAGAATTACGGCCGCGTCGTGATGACCGCGTCGTCAAGCGGCTTGTTCGGCAATTTCGGACAGGCCAATTATGCCGCCGCAAAGATGGGCGTCGTCGGTCTTGCCAAGACCCTGTCGCTGGAAGGCGCGAAGCACGACATCCGCGTCAATACCCTCGCGCCAACCGCTGGCACGCGAATGACGGAGGGGCTGTTCCCGCAGGCAGCCTTCGATGCTTTCACGCCGGAGTCGGTGGCGCCTGGCGCGCTCTATCTGGTCGGCGACGATGCGCCGCAAGGCGTGATCCTGGGCGCCGGAGCGGGGGTATTCCAGACGTCCTATGTCACCTTGACCCGGGGATCGGCGCTCGCCGGCGATGCGCTGTCGCCGGAAGGCGTTGCGGCGCAATGGCCTGCGATCAGCGATCGCGTCGGCGAGATCACGCCCCAATCCGGCGCCGAGCAGGCGATGACGATCGGACAGCGGCTACAAGGGGATTGAACCGTATCGTTGCCGGCGGAACTGCGGAACCCGCCAAGCTACCCTGGTTCGAGCACCATGAGCAGGTAAGCGTGCCGCCTTTCTGGTAAGACGCTCAACTCACAGTGTATTGACTATGTAACACACATGCGCGATCCTGCCTGTTCGTTAACAGGGAGAACGTCATGTACAGCGAAAGCGACATCGACGGTGCGGTGGCGGCGGGGGCGATCTCGCCCGATGCCGCCATGGCGCTGCGCCGCTACGTCGCCACGGCCCAGGCGGCGCCGGCGGTGGACGAGGAGCATTTTCGGCTGCTCACCGGGTTCAACGACATCTTCGTGTCGATCGCCCTGGTGCTGCTGCTGACTGCGGTCGGGCAGATCGGCTTCCAGATCACCCATGCCTTGGGCGGGGCCTTCGTCGCCGCGGCGTCGTGGCCGCTCGCGCTCTACTTCACGGCGCGGCGGCGGATGGCGCTACCCAGCATCCTACTGCTGCTGAGCTTCGTCGGGGGCGTGGCCGGGGCGCTGGCGGGCGGAATCGAAACTGCCTTCCCGCATATCGACGAGCGCGCCGGGGCGCTGGCCGTCTCGGCGGTCGGCATCGTTGCAGCGGGGGCGGCGTGGCTGCACTGGCGCCGCTTCATGGTACCGATCACGGTGGCGGCGGGGGCTGCGGCGACGGTGGCGGTGGCGATCGGCCTGCTGATGGCGGTGATCCCGGACGTGAAACAGGGGGTCTGGCCGTTGCTGCTGATCGGCGGCCTGGGCGTGTTCGCACTCGCCATGCGGTGGGACATGTCGGATGTCCGGCGGGAAACGCGCCGATCCGACGTCGCCTTCTGGCTGCACCTGGCCGCCGCGCCGATGATCGCGCATCCAATTTTCCAGATGCTGGGTGTGTTCAACGGCGAGATCGGCGGCGGCACTGCCGCGCTGGTGTTGATCCTGTACGTGCTGTTCGGGGCGCTGGCGCTGGCCGTCGACCGGCGTGCGCTGCTCGTCTCCAGCCTCGTCTACGTGCTCTACGCCCTCTACAGCTTGATCCGCAGTGCGGGCGCGATCGAGCTGGGGGCGGCCTTCACCGCTTTGGTGATCGGTTCGGCGCTGCTGACGCTCTCCGCCTTCTGGCAGCCGATGCGGCGCAGCATCGTGGGCGCTTTGTCGCAGCCGCTGCGGCTCCGGCTGCCGCCGGTCCAGCAGCCGGCATAAGCCAGCATTACCGAGCGACGGGCTTGGCCGTCCCGGTTCATGCCGGGGCGGCCATTTTCCGATCTGCCGTGCCCATCCGAGCCGGCAGAGGCCGGCTATTCGACCAGCTTGACCAGCCGGCGTTCCACCGGCGCGAGCACCGGGCCGAGCTCATGCCCACGCTTCAAGACCACGCCGTGCTCGCCGATCAGCGCCCACATGCCCTGGCGATTGCGTAGCGCCGGACGCTTCTCGATGCGAAATTCGGGACGCTCCGCCGCGCGCCGGAAGGCGGCGAAGATCGCTGCATCCTGCCCCAATTCGATCGCGTAATCGCGCCAGTGACCCGCCGCGACCATCCGGCCGTAAAGATCGAGAATACGGGTCAGTTCGAGCCGCTCGAAGCCGATCTGGTTGGGCTTGCCGGCATGCGGGAATGGCGTGACCGTACCCATCAGGCGCGATCGCGCTCCGCCTCGGGAAAGGCGGGACCACGTTCGGCGAGCAAGGCGTCCAGCCGCTTGCGCATCGATTCCAGCTCGCAGCGCATGATTTCCAGCTTCTGCGTCGCCGGATCGAACATCTCGCTGCACGGCGTTCCGTAGGGGACGAAGCGCGGTTCGGGGACGTTGCCGCCCTCCACCAGCGTCGGCCGCGCCGGAATGCCGACCATCACCGCGCCCGCCGTAACGTCACGCGTGACGACGGCATTGGCGCCGATCCGCGCGCCGGCGCCGACGTGGATCGGCCCGAGCACCTGCGCGCCCGAACCGATGATGACGCCATTGGCAAGCGTCGGATGGCGTTTACCGGCAACGCCGTTGTCGGGGCTGGTGCCGCCAAGCGTCACGCACTGGTAGATGGTGACGTCGTCGCCGATCTCTGCCGTTTCGCCGATCACGACGAAGCCGTGGTCGATGAAGAAGTTGCGGCCGATCGTCGCACCGGGGTGGATGTCGATCCCGGTCATCGCCCGCGACATATGATTGACCAGCCGTGCCAGAAAGAAGGCGCGCGACCGGTACAGACGGTGCGCGACGCGATGCCAGCCGAGTGCCCAGACGCCCGGATAGGTCAGGATTTCGGCACGCGAATGCGGCGCCGGGTCACGTGCCCGGATCGAATCGAGATAGGCCGCCAAGCGTCCGAACATCCGCGTCCCCTTCATGCGTATCGGCACCATCTAATGACGCGGGCGGGCGATTTCCACTCTCTGGCGCCCGCCCCTTGAGCGATGGAAACCCGAGCTTTGTTGTGGGGTTTGAGCCAGGCGTGCACGGTGCGCGCGTCGGCGACGTGCCGCCTGTCCAGGAGACACCACCGCCTATGCCGGATTTTCTTACCCAGATCGACTGGTCGCAACTGCTGCCGTTCGTGGCGATCGGCTTCGCCGCCCAGATCGTCGACGGCGCGCTGGGCATGGCGTTCGGCCTGATCAATTCGACGTTGATGGTGACGATGATGGGCACGCCCCCTGCCCTCGCCTCCGCCAGCGTGCACGCGGTCGAGACCTTCACCACGGCGGCTTCCGGGGTGAGCCATATCGTCAACCGCAACGTCGACTGGAAGCTGTTCCGGCGGTTGGTGATCCCCGGAGTCATCGGCGCCGCACTAGGCGCGACGGTGCTCAGCCGCCTCGACGCATCGGTCGCGCGCCCGTTCGTCATGGCCTATCTCGCCGCCATCGGCGTCTATCTGCTGTTCCGCGCCTGGCGGGGCGAGATCGAACGGCGGCAGCCTCGCGTGATCGCACCACTCGGTTTGATCGGCGGCTTCCTGGATGCCGCGGGCGGCGGCGGCTGGGGGCCGGTGGTGACGTCCAACCTGCTGGTCCAGGGCGCGACTCCGCGACACACGATCGGCACGGTCAATACGGCCGAATTCTTCCTGACGCTCACGGCCTCGGTCGCCTTCTTCGTCTCGCTCGGATGGGCGGCGTTCACCCTGCAGGCGATGGGGCTCTTGCTCGGCGGCCTGCTCGCCGCGCCTTTGGGTGGTGTGCTGGCCAAGCGGGTGCCGACGCGTCAGCTGATGGCGTTCGTCGGCGTTTTGCTGACGCTGACCAGCCTTTGGTCGATCTATGCCGCGCTTGCGAGATAATCGTGCCGACTGAGCAGCTTGGTATCCAGACACCCCTGCCGAGACGGCCAGTATCCGTTGTTTTGATCGACTGGATCGATCGCCCCGCGAAACGACTTCAATTTTGCACTGCGGCATAAACCGGCTAGATCGGTCTTGTTCAATTCTCGGGAGACCCCTCATGTCGCTTATCGGCAGCACGCTGAAGCCGTTCACCACCCAGGCCTATAAGGAAGGCAAGTTCGTCACCGTCACCGACCAGGACGTGCTCGGCAAGTGGGCGGTCTTCTTCTTCTATCCGGCCGACTTCACCTTCGTCTGCCCGACCGAGCTCGAGGATCTGGCCGACATCTATCCGACGCTGCAGAAGATGGGCGTCGAGGTGTACAGCGTGTCGACCGACACGCACTTCAGCCACAAGGCGTGGCACGACAGCTCGCCGGCGATCGGCAAGATCAACTATTACATGCTCGGCGACCAGAGCCACGCGATCTCGAACAATTTCGAGATCCTGCGCGCCGGCCAGGGCCTGGCGGATCGCGGCACCTTCGTGATCGATCCTGAGGGCGTGATCCAGCTGATCGAGGTCACGTCGGAAGGCGTCGGCCGCAATGCCGCGGAACTGCTCCGCAAGATCAAGGCGGCACAATATATTGCGGCGCATCCGGGCGAAGTTTGCCCGGCGAAGTGGGAAGAGGGCGAAGAGACGCTCGCCCCCAGCCTCGACCTCGTCGGCAAGATCTAAGCCGCTGAGGGCATACGCATCCCCGCGTCGGCGGGGATCCGGCTTCCGGATCCCCCTCGTCGCGAGGGTGACGGCGGGCGGACGAGTCGTCGTGTGTCGATGACGTTCCAAGGCCAGCGTGCGGGCGTCGCCACAACGGCGGCTCCCGCAGGCAAGCGGCGCAGCGACGCCGGGCACGACCCGCGCCGCGCCCTCCCCGATCTCACGTTTCCAGGAGTGTTCCATGCTCGACGCCAATCTGACGCAGCAGCTCAAGGGCTATCTGGTCAATATCCGGCAGCCGATCGAATTGGTCGCAAGCCTGGGTGACGATGCCAAGTCGCGCCAGATGGGCGAGCTGTTGGGTGAGATCGCGGCGCTGTCCGACCATATCACGGTCGTCGACGGCACCGACGCCCGCACCCCCAGCTTTCTGATCCGCCGCGCCGGCACCGACATCGGCGTGCGCTTCGCCGGCCTGCCGATGGGGCATGAATTCACATCTCTGGTCCTCGCCCTGCTGCAGGTCGGCGGTCATCCGTCGAAGGCGGCGCCCGCCCTGCTCAATCACGTGCGGGGGCTCGATGGCGATTTCGCCTTCGAAACCTATTTTTCGCTGTCCTGTCAGAATTGCCCCGACGTCGTGCAGGCGCTGAACCTGATGGCGGTGCTGAATCCGCGGATCACGCACACCGCGATCGACGGCGCCTTGTTCCAGGACGAGGTCACGCAGCGCAAGGTGATGGCGGTTCCGACTGTGTTCCTCAACGGCGAGCCGTTCGGCCAGGGCCGGATGGACTTGGAGCAGATCGTCGCCAAGCTCGATACCGGTGCCTCGGCACGCGCGGCGGCGACGATCGCGGCCAAGGATCCGTTCGACGTGCTGGTCGTCGGCGGCGGCCCTGCTGGGGCCGCGGCGGCGATCTACGCCGCGCGCAAGGGCATTCGTACTGGCCTGGTCGCCGAGCGGTTCGGCGGACAGGTGCTGGACACGATGGGGATCGAGAATTTCATCTCGATACCGCATACCGAAGGCCCCAAGCTGGTCGGCGATCTGGAACGCCATGTCCGCGATTATGACGTCGACGTGATGAACCTGCAGCGCGCCGCCAAGCTGGTCCCGGCGGCGCAGGAGGGTGGCCTGCACGAGCTAGTTCTGGACAGTGGGGCGACGCTGTCGGCGCGGACGGTGATCCTGTCGACCGGCGCGCGCTGGCGGACGATGAACGTGCCCGGCGAGGCGGAATATCGCAACAAGGGCGTCGCCTATTGCCCCCATTGCGATGGGCCGCTGTTCAAGGGCAAGCGTGTCGCGGTGATCGGCGGCGGCAATTCCGGTGTCGAGGCCGCGATCGACCTGGCCGGACTCGTCGCTCACGTCACGCTGATCGAATATGACGGCGACCTGCGCGCCGATGCGGTGCTGCAGCGCAAGCTCGCCAGCCTCCCCAACGTGCGGATCGTCACGTCCGCGCTGACCACCGAAGTCCATGGCGACGGGGAGCGGGTGACCGGTCTGACTTATGAAGACCGCCACCAGGGCAGCCTGCACCGCGTCGATCTGGAGGGCGTGTTCGTGCAGATCGGCTTGGTACCCAACACCGAATGGCTGACCGACACGATCGCGCTCAGCGCCCGCGGCGAGATCGAGGTCGACCATCGTGGCGCGACGTCATGGCCAGGCATCTTTGCCGCAGGCGACGCGACGACGGTGCCGTTCAAGCAGATCGTCATCGCGGCCGGCGAGGGCTCACGCGCGGCACTGGCGGCCTTCGATCACCTGATCCGCCTGGCGCCGGCCGAGCAGCCGCGCGAGAAAGTGGCCGCTTAAGGATGTCGGCTTCCCCCTCCCTGGACGGGAGGGGGAGCGCCTTTAGCGCTTACCGCGCCAGATCTTGAGGCTGGCGTCCGGGCTGAGGCCGCCCTGATGGGCGGGGCAGCGCTGATAGGCAAAGGCCTTGTCGAGACAGATCCAGACCTCGTCGAGCCAGCCCTGACGGTTGGCGGTAACCCGCATCATGTCCGCGGTCATACCGGGATTGGCCCTGGCCATCGCCTGCGCGAAGCCGGCCGCAGTCAGTGGGCCGCGAGACAGGCTGTCCATGTCGGGATAGCGCAGCTTGGCATACAGTCCGGTCGACTTGGCAAAATAGCTCGCCGGCTGATAGCCCGCCATGCAGGTGCCGTGCTTGGACCATTCGTGCTGCAACAGCTGCGCTGACGGTGTCGAGCAGAGATTGCGCCGGATCACCGCCTGCGGAAGCAACGCCGTTGACCGGCAATATTGCGGCCAATCCTTGCCAATACCGTCGGGCCACAGCCCATGGAGCGTGAAGCCGAAACGATTGCTTTGCCCGCATTGGAATCGTGCCGAGGCGTCACGGCCATGCGTCTTGCAATATTCCGGTGCCCAGGTGATCGCCAGCGTATAGCCGCCGATCGGCAACAGCCGTTGCGGCTGATCCGCGCTGGCCAGGTCCGGATGTGGCCGCTCGACCTGTCCGTGCACCGAGCATTGGAAGGCCTGCGCCTGCGCCAGTGCCGGCGTCACAAGCAAGGCACCGGCCAGCAGCACGCGGCTGATCATGCCAGCGTCTCCGAATCGTCCTCGTCCAGCCCCTCGCCGAACCATTCCTTGGCATCGGGCTTGAACAGCATCGTGGCGGCCGCGACATAGAGCACATTGGCGACGATCACGACCACCACGGCAAGCGCCGACGGCGCCTTGCCGGACACCAGCGTGTAGATGCCGGTCAGGATCCCGATCGCGCCAAGGCCGGCGAACACCACTTGGATCCATTTGGCGACCACGCTCGCCTTGCGGGCGATGAAGAACCAAATCGCGATCGAAATCAGCGCGCCGACCGCCGCCGATACCGGCAGGAACCAGTGAACATTGGCCAGCATCGGATTGGCATCGAGCGCCGCCTGCGACGTTCGCCAGTTCAATGCGGAGTTCAGCCAGCCTAGAACGACGGCCGGCCAATACAGCATCTCGAAACGCGCGATCGACGGTGGTTTGGTCATGACAAAAGCCCCCCTTGTGAACCGCCGCGATCCTAGCCGGTCCTGGGGAGCGCCGCAAAGGGTCCGTGCCGGTCAGACGATCGCGAAGTCGAGCCCGATATCGACCGCCGGCGCCGACTGGGTCAGTCGGCCGACGGAAATGTAGGTCACTCCCGTCTCTGCCATCGCGCGGATCGTGTCTAACCGCACTCCTCCCGATGCTTCGGTCGGCACGCGTCCTGCGATCTCCGCCACCCCGGCCCGCAATTCGTCCGGTGTCATATTGTCGAGCAGCAGATGGGTTGCGCCGGCATCAAGCGCGGGAGCGATCTGGTCGAGCCGGTCGACCTCGACAATCACCTCTGCAATTCCCGCCGCCACGGCGCGGCGCACCGCTTCGGCGATGTTCCCGGCGACCGCGATATGATTGTCCTTGATCATCGCCGCATCCCACAAACCCATTCGGTGGTTACGGGCGCCGCCGGTCCGCGTGGCATATTTCTCCAGTCGGCGCAGACCGGGTATGGTCTTGCGCGTGTCGAGCAGGGTCGCACCGGTGCCGGCGATAGCATCCACGTACCGGCGGGTCAGCGTCGCGATGCCGGACAGATGCTGGACGGTGTTCAGCGCGGAACGTTCGGCGGTCAGCAGCGCGCGTGCGGCCCCCTCGACGCGCAGCAGCACGGCGCCGGCGTCGACCGAAGCACCCTCTGCAACCGCCAATTCGATCCGGGCGGCGGGATCGAGCGCGGCGAAGAAAGCCGCCGCGATCGGCAGACCCGCCACCGTGATCGGCTCCCGTGTCGCCATCACGCCGTGGAACCGCGCGTCGTCCGGGATCACCGCCGCCGCGGTGACATCGCCAGCCGTACCGCAATCCTCTGCCAGCGTTGCTGCAACGAAGGCGGACAATTCGAAACCTTCAAGTTGGAATAGGGTCATGGGATAGTTCCACTATGGTCGACGGCGCTGGGTATTCCGCATACAAGATACGCGATTACTCCTGTCAGCCGCTGGATCGTCTATGAATCAGCATGTCCAAGTTGCCGGTGCACTTATGACCATCGCTCACGACGAAGCGCGGACGCGTCTGGAAGGGCTTCTGCGCGAAGCCTTGGCGCTGGCGGATTGCTGCGAATGGATGCTCGTCGCCATCCATGTGGAAGAAGCGTATCAAGCCTTGGCACGGGAGGCGGAGGCCAAACCGCCACGCCCCGCCGCACATTGATCGCTCAATCGCCGGTCACCTTCGCCGGCCCGAGATCGCCCTGCCCGATCGTACCCGACGCCATCGCCAACATCGCATCGAGACTCGTCTTCGCGCGAAGGCGTAAGTCCTCGGCGATCTCGATCCGGGGTTCCAGGTCACGGAGCGCGACGTACAGCTTTTCCATGGTGTTCAAGGCCATGTACGGGCAGATGTTGCAGTTGCAGTTGCCATCCGCGCCGGGGGCACCAATGAAGTGCTTGCCGGGCAGCGCCTTTTCCATCTGATGGATGATATGCGGCTCAGTCGCGACGATCAGCGTGTCGCCCGGCATCGCCATCGCGAATTCGAGAATGCCGCGCGTCGACCCGACGTAATCGGCATGATCCAGGATCACCGCCGGGCATTCGGGATGGGCCGCGATCGGCGCACCGGGATGCTGCGCTTTGAGCTTGAGCAGCTCGGTCTCGCTGAACGCCTCGTGCACGATGCACACGCCCGGCCACAGCAGCAGCTCGCGTCCGGTCTTGCGCGCCAGATAGCCGCCGAGATTGCGATCGGGGCCGAAGATGATCTTCTGATCCGGCGGCAGCTGGGCCAGGATCGTCTCGGCCGATGATGACGTGACGATGATGTCGCTAAGCGCCTTCACCTCGGTCGAGCAATTGATGTATGTCAGCGCGATATGGTCGGGATGCGCGGCGCGGAAGGCGGCGAATTGCTCCGGGGGACAGCTGTCCTCCAGGCTGCAGCCCGCGTCCATATCGGGCAGCACCACGACCTTGTCGGGCGACAGGATCTTGGCCGTCTCCGCCATGAAACGCACGCCGCAGAAGGCGATCACCTCGGCATCGGTGGCCTGTGCCTTGCGGCTAAGGTCGAGGCTGTCGCCGACGAAATCGGCAAGATCCTGCAATTCCGGCTTTTGATAATAGTGGGCCAGGATCACGGCGTTGCGCTCGCGGCGGAGGCGTTCGATCTCGGCGCGCAGGTCGAGACCCGCAAAGCTGTGCTGCTGTTCCATGGCGTGCGAGATGGCCCGCCGGGCGGCCGGGATCAAGCGGATTAGCGCTGGTTGCCGAGCACTTCCTCCAGCGAACGCGTCGTGTCCCAGCGTTCCGGCGTTGCATCCGGCTCGTCGGCGAAATGCACGCCGACGTTGGCATCGAGCCCCGCGGCGCGCAGCGGCATCGCGAAGCTGCGCTCGATGGCGTGGCGGGTCGCGTCGCGGGCCAATTTCATCGGCGTTGCGTCCCGTGCTTGGCGTAACAATTCGGCTTGGCCGGCGCGGCGATTTGCCGCCTCCAGCCGCTGGTCGACATCGGTGATATGGGACAAGAGGCCGCCCGAGCCATATTCCCGAATGGCGGCGAGATCGACCTGCGGGCCATCGATCTCAAGCGGCGGCAGGCGAACGGACAGCAGCTTGCGAGTGGCATCCCAGCGGACGTCGCGTTGACTGAGCTTGCCGAGATCGACCTCATAGCGGACCATGCCCGGCATGATCAGCGTTCTCTCACTGGACAGGCCGAGCTGAGACTGGCGCGAGGTGACGACGGCGACGTAGCGGGCGGCGAAGGCGGACAGGCGATTCTGTTCACGCAACCCTTCAAGGCTGGCGCTGGCGATCGTCGTCGGATCGGGCGACAGGCGCGAGGCGACATAGCGCTGGACGCCCCACAATGCGAGCAGCCCGGCAAGGACGAGCAGCACCAAAAAGCCGGCGGCCTTGGCCAGGAACGCGGTGACCGAACCCCGCGGACGCGCGACCGGCTGGGGTAAAGAGTTCAGATCTTGCTGCGCCATCCGGTCGCCTCCTCCTCGATCAGGCCGCGTGCGGCGAGGTCGTAGCAATGCGCGAGCGTCGAGCGTTCCGCGGCTCCGATCAGCCGGGGATCGAGACCGGCGTACATCTGCGCCACCATCTGCGGCAGCGTCATGATCGTGCCGTCGCGGAGCAGGCGCAGGATCTGCCCCTCGCGCTGCTTGCGGTGACCGAGCATGCCGCGAACCAGACGCTGGGGCCGCTCGACCGCCTCGCCATGGCCGGGGTAATAGATACGGTCGTCCCGGCTCAGCAACTTGTCGAGGCTGGCCATATAGGCACCCATGTCGCCGTCGGGTGGCGAGACGACGCTGGTGGCCCAGCCCATGACATGGTCGCCGGAGAACAGCGCCTGCGTCTCCGCTAGGGCAAAGGCGAGATGATTGGACGTGTGGCCCGGTGTCGCCAAGGCGCTCAGCGTCCAGCCGTCGCCGGTCACCCGGTCACCCTCGGTCAGCACGCGGTCGGGGGCATAATCGGCATCGAAGGCCGCGTCGTGGCGCGGGTCGCCGCCACCATGATGATGGGGAGCCGCGCCCAGGATCGGTGCACCGGTCGCGTGAGCAAGCGGCCGGCTAGCCGGGCTATGGTCGCGATGGTGGTGGGTGATCAGGATGGCACGGACCGGGCGATCGCCAATCACCGCGAGCAAGGCCGCGACATGGGAGGCATCGTCCGGGCCCGGGTCGATGACCGCGACATCCTGGATGCCCACCAGATGCGTCTGTGTACCGGTAAAGGTATAGGCAGACGGGTTGGGCGCGAGCACGCGGGTGACGAGCGGCTCGAGCTGGATCGGGATACCGGTCGGATGCTCGGCCATTGGGTCGGATGTGGCGGCAAGCGTCCCGCCGCGCAAGGGGGATGCCCTCCCATCGATGCGGGAGGGCATGGATCGCATCAATCGGCGCTGCGCATTTCCGACTGCATTTCGCGGATGGCGCCGTCGATCTCGGCGAGCGCCTCCTGCCGGTCCTTGGCGGACATGTCGACATTGGCGGCGAGCGAGGCGCGCGTCGCGTTCAGCGACTGCATGGCGGTGGCCATGGCAGACACCTTGATACGTTGGGCGTCCACTGCGCTGATCGCGGCCTTGCGCGCTGCGGCTTGAATCCGGTTGACGCAAATCACGGTGACGCGACCGTCGCGACGTTGCTCCGTGTAGCTCGTCCGACCGTTGCCGCCGGTCGAGCAGTTGCGGGATTCGATCAACGGCATCGGCGGCAGGGGCGGAGCCGGCGGCGCGACCACCGCGGGGCCCTGGTTCATCGCCAGGGCCGGGGGCGGCGGCGGCACTTGTCGCGCATCCGGATCGGCATAGGCATCGGCGGCCGCACCCTCATAGCTCGTCGCCCGGCCATTCTTCACGATCGTCACGCGTGTGCGATGGGCCTTGGCTGGCGCCGGAGGAACGGCAGGCGCGGCGGGAGCCGCGGCTGCCGCAGGTGGCGCAGGCGGCGCAGGCGGCGCAGGCGGCACGGCCTGCAGGTCGACGCCCACCGCGGCCCCGACCTTGGTGCTGATCGCCTTGGCGGCACTGGTACCCGAGGCGGTGAGGCCGAGGCCGGTGACCATCAGGGTGGTAACAAGGGCACCGCCGGCGGCAAGGCGGCGACGCGAGCGTGGCGAAGTGGTCAGCATCCGGAGTCTCCCTTTCAGATCGTCGATGGTGTGCAGGTGGCAGGCGGCCGATACCGCCCCGCCGTGTGCCGCCTTGAGGATGGCGCAGGCGTAGGTGTGGCGGTCGATGGCGGAGCGGCCGGCGAGGACGCGCGCGTCATTGGCCAGTTCCTGGTCGGCGCGGAACGCGCGGAAGGCGCGCCAGGCGACGGGATTGAACCAGTGCAGCGCGAGCACGGCGAGCGCGATCCAATTGGCGACGAGATCGCCGCGCTGGTGATGGCCGATCTCGTGCTCCAGCGCGAGCGCGCGTTCGTCGTCGTCGTAACGGTCCGAAAAATCGAGCGGAAAGGCGACGTATCGGCGCATCACCCCGAAGGCGAGCGGACCGGGCGCGGCCGGGCTGGCGATGACGCGGACGCCGCGGAGATGTTCGACCGCCGCGGCGCTGGTCAGCATCCGTCGGCAGAAGCGGGCGTGGCGCGCCATGTGCCAGACGAGGAAGCCTGCGGCACCGATCGCCCACAGCACGGCCAGCGTCGCCGCGATCGCCGGCAGCAGCGACGCCACCATATCGGTTGCGGAGACGGCAGCCGGAGTGGAAGCTCCTGGCGCGGGGTCCACGACGAAGACGGTGATCGTCTCGCTCGCCCGGCTGAGCGGCGTCGCGGCCGCCTGGCGCAGGCCGGCCGGCAGCGGCGGCAGGACGAGGCGCAGCACGGGCAAGGCCCAGAGCGCATAGGCGACCTGCGGCCCGAACGCCCGACGCACCGGTGCGCGCAGCAGCAGGACGAGGGCCATGAGCAGCGTCGAGGCGATCAGCGCCTCGATCGCCCAGGCGGCGAGCCCGGCGCCGGTCATTGCTTCAGATCCTTGAGCAGCGCCTCGATCTCGGCGATGTCCTGGGCGGTCAATTCGTCGCGTTCGGCGAGGTGCGCGACCAGCGGAGTCAGCCGGCCACCGAATAGCCGGTCGATCAACCGCCGCGATTCGCCGGACACATAGTCGCTCCGCGCGACCAGCGGCCGGTACAGGTAGCGGCGGCCATCCTCCTCATGCGCGATCGCGCTCTTGGCGAGCAAGCGGCCGAGCAAGGTCTTGACCGTGTTGACGCTCCAGCTGCGCGCCGGGTCGACGCGCTCGGCCACGTCCTGCGCGGTGAGCGGCGACTCGTCCCAGAGCACCTCCATCACCGCATGTTCGGCATCGCTGATCCGTTCGGCCATGACTCGCTCTCCGATGAACTACAACTGTAGTCTCACCGATTACGAGCGTAGTCAAGCGTCCAGTTCCACCGCCCTACCGGCCGGCGGGAGGTGCAGGGCCGCTGTCCCTGTTGCAATGTCGAGCTCCTTTACACCGTATCGCGGGATTTCGCCGCCGTTAACCGCTGTGAGCTCGCGTTTACGTCCTTGATCGAGGCTGGCACGCGGCCTGCATCGTTAGTGGCAGCCGAGCGCTCGTCGCTTCAGCAGGGTGGGTGGCCGCCGCTTTCCGGTATCCAGGCCCCCACCCGCACCCGGCATCATGCTTCCGCCAGCACCGGCTCCGAGATCGGCACGCCGACCCGCTGCGCCGCTTCCGCCAACGCCTTCGGATAGATGGTCCCGAACAACCGCCCGAAGGTGGCGCGCCAGCTGAAATGCCGTTCGACATGCGCCCGCGCCGCGACGCTCATCCCCGCAAGATCACCATGCCAGATCGCCTGCACATTCGCCGCCATCGCCGCGACGTCATCGACCGGGCCAAGCCGGCCGAGCTCCGGCGGCACCCGCGCGGGCATCGCACCGCTGGCGACGCCGACGACGGGCAGACCGGCCGCCTGCGCCTCGATCACCGAGATACCGAAGGTCTCATCCGCCATCGCCGAGACGTAGATATCCGCCGAGGCGAGCATTCGCGCCAGCGCGGCGCGATCCGTTTCGAAGCCGGCGAAAGCGATCGGCAGGTCCGCAGCCTGGGTCGCCAGCCGGGCGCGCAGCTTCCCGTCGCCGATCATCAACAGCGCGGCACCCAACTCCCGCGGCAGCTGCCGCATCATCCGTACCAGGCGATCGGCACGCTTTTCATTATCGATCCGCCCAGCATAGACGAGTAGCGGCCCCTCGCCCGGCAGGCCGAACGCCTGGCGCAGCTGCGGATCGCGCATCCGCGGGTGGAACAAGTCGGTGTCGACGCCGAGCGGCAGCACGTCGGTCCTGGTGATGCCGCGGCGGCGTAAGGTTTCGCGGGCTTCCTGCTCCAAGGTGTAGACCGCATCGAATTCGCGATAGGTCATCTCGGTGTAGCCGAGGCTGAGCCAGTAGAAGATCCGCCCGAACGGGCCGAACAGGTCGCGCGCCACCCGATCGACATGCGCATTGGGAAAGTCGGTGCGATAGCCGGCGACGAGGGCCGTCTCGGGAAAGGCCCGCCGGTGCTGGATCGCGGTCCACGGCAGAACCCAAGGGCACAGGGATTCGATGACGTCGGGCCGGTATTCGGCGAGCAACTGCCGCACGGCGCGCGTACGCAGGATGAAGCGGTAATTCGGGCTGCCCCGCACCGGATCCGCCGCCACTTCGGCGAAGATATGACGGCCGTTGACTGTGATCCGGTCCTCGGCACCCGGCACGATCTGCAGCAGATGGTGCGGGGTGCGGGTCAGCACATAGTCGCGCTTCTCGCGCAGATAGGTGCTGATCCCGCCGCCACCGGCCGGCGAATAGCTCTGGGTCAGATCGCAAACCAGCAAGGGCCGCGTGCCAGGCGCGCGGCGAAAGCTGTCGTTCTGAAAAAGCATGAACCATGTCTCCCGTCGACCGGGAGACGCGTCACGCCTTCAACAGTTCCGCGAGCTCGCCGCTCTCGTACATCTCCATCATGATGTCCGAGCCGCCGACGAATTCGCCCTTAACATAGAGTTGCGGGATGGTCGGCCAGTCGGAATAGCCCTTGATGCCCTGACGGATCGCCTGATCCTGCAACACGTCGACGCTTTCATATTGCGCGCCGAGATGGTCGAGGATCGCCACCGCGCGGCTGGAAAAGCCGCATTGCGGGAACAGCGGCGTGCCCTTCATGAACAACACCACGGGATTGGCCTTCACCACGGCATCGATGCGGGAATTGGTATCGTCGGTCATATCGATCATCCTCAAGCCGCGGCCGTCTTCAGCTGCAGCGCATGCAATTCCCCGCCCATCCGGTCTCCCAGGGCGGCATAAACGGCCTGATGCTGACGGCGCAGCGGCAGGCCGGCGAAGCTCGCCGACACGACCCGTGCGGCATAATGATCGCCATCACCGGCGAGATCGGTGATCTCGACCTCGGCATCGGGAATGGCCGCCTTGATCAGGGCGGCGATGTCGTCGGCAGCCATCGGCATCAGCGGCTCACTCCGGCTGCATCAGCTGACGACGCGCCTCGACCGTCTTCTCGTCGAGTGCACGGCGGACGGAGGCTTCGTCCGTGTCGACGCCGGCCGCGGTGAGGTCGCCGAACAGCTTGCGGACGACATCCTCGTCCCCCGCCTCTTCGAAATCCGCCTGTACCACGGCCTTGGCATAGGCATCCGTCTCGGCCGGCGTCAGATCCATCTGCGACGCCGCCCATTGACCGAGCAGGCGATTGCGCCGGGCCGTGATGCGGAACGCCATTTCCTCGTCACGCGCGAACTTGGCTTCTTCGGCACGCCCCCGATCTTCGAACATGGCCATCGCGTCAAACCCCCGAACTGTCGTCGTCGCGCTTCACATAGGAACAGCCGGCATCCGGCGCAACGCGCCGCTGCCGTGCATGTCCGAGCGAGGAACAAAGCGGGTAACTCAAGCGCTGGTAGGTTTATACCGCACCGTGAGTGCGGAGAGACTAAGGTTAGGAGAGAATCATGACCCCCGCCGTCGTCGCACGCGGCACCCACGCTCCCATTCGCCACAGGCCGACACCGATGATGGGTCTCGTGCTGGGCGTGCTCATCTCCCTGATTCTTTGGGCGCTGATCGCCGCCGCGGTTCTGGCGATCGTCTGAGCGTCACCCCTCGTCGAGGGTCACGACCAGCTTGCCGATGGCCTGACGCGAGGCCATCACCGAGATCGCCTCGCCGCCGCGAGCCAGCGGATAGGTCTGCGTCACCCGCGGGGTGATTCGCCCGTCCTGCCACAGCCGCATCAGCGTTGCGACATGCGCCTGGTTGGCCTGCGGATCGCGGGCAGCGAAGGCGCCCCAGAAAACGCCGCAGACGTCGCAGCTTTTCAGCAGCGTGAGGTTGAGCGGCAGGCGCGGGATGCCGGCCGGGAAGCCGACGACGAGATACCGCCCCTCCCAGCCGATCGCGCGCAAGGCCGGCTCCGCATAGTCGCCGCCGACCGGATCGTAGATGACGTCGAAACCACCACGCCCGCCAGCCGCCTTAAACTGCTCCGCCAGCGCCTTGGAGGCATCCTTGTCGAACGGCGCGCGGCCGTAGATGATCGTCTCGTCCGCACCCGCGGCGCTGGCCGCGGCGGCCTTTTCCTCGGACGACACGGCGGCGACGACGCGTGCGCCAAAGGCCTTGCCGAGCTCGATCGCGGCGAGGCCAACCCCGCCCGCGGCGCCGAGCACGAGCAGCGACTGGCCGGTGGCGAGCCGACCGCGATCGAGCAAGGCGTGGATGGTCGTGGCATAGGTCAGCAGCAACGCCGCACCCTGCGCGAAATCGCGGTCGTCCGGCAATCGCGTCAGCCGTGCAGCCTCGACGACCAAATGGGTGGCGAGACCGCCATGGCCGATCACCGCCATCACCCGGTCGCCAATCGCCCAATCGTCGACACCTGGGCCGACGCCGACGATCGTACCGGCGATCTCGCCGCCCGGCGCGAACGGGCGCGGCGGCTTGAACTGATATTTGTCCTCGATGATCAGGACGTCGGGATAGTTGATGGCGCAGGCCCGGACGGCGACCACCACTTGCCCCGCCCCGGCCGCCGGATCGGGCAGCTCGGCCAGTTCCAGAGTTTCAGGTCCGCCCGGTGCCCTCGACAGCAATGCTCGCATATCCGCTCCTATCCTCGATCCAGGGGCGATGTTCGCGCATCATCCCCTCGAATTTCGAAATCGCGGTATCTTCTGCCAGCGTCATGCCGATCTCGTCCAGCCCTTCCATGAGACAGCGGCGGCGAAACGGATCGAGGTGGAAATCGAAACGGTCCTGATAGGGGTTGGTGACGGTCATCGTCTCAAGATCGACGGTGACCGGCTGATCCTTGGCCGCGACCAGCAGCCGGTCGATGGCCTCCTGCGGCAGGACCACGGGGACGATGCCGTTCTTGAAGGCATTGCCCGAGAAGATGTCGGAGAAGCTCGGCGCGATCACCGCGCGCACGCCCATGTCGGCCAGCGCCCAGGCGGCATGTTCACGGCTGGACCCGCAGCCGAAATTGTCGCCGGCGATCAGGATCGGCGCACCGGCATAGCGTGGGTCGTCGAACACGTTGCCCGGTTGCCCCCGCACCGTCTCAAACGCGCCGCGTCCCAGGCCGGCGCGGGTGATGGTCTTCAGCCAATGCGCCGGGATGATGACGTCGGTGTCGATATTTTTGGCACCCCAGGGATAGGCGGTGCCGCTGACGGCGGTGACAGGCTGCACGGGTAGCTCCGGATCAGTGCGGCGTCTTGATCGGCACGGGCGTGCGCGCGCCTGCGTAATAGGCAGCGGCGCCGCTGAATACGGCGCCCAGAACCAGCATCACCAGGACCTTCTTCACGCTCTGTCTCCCATCAGATCTCGTACGTCGGCCAATCGGCCGGTCACCGCGGCGGCGGCGGCCATTGCCGGCGACAACAGGTGGGTACGCGCCCCGGGTCCCTGACGGCCAACGAAATTCCGGTTGGAGGTGGAGGCGCAGCGTTCGCCGGCCGGCACCTTATCCGGGTTCATCGCCAGACACATGGAGCAGCCGGGCTCGCGCCAGTCGAAGCCGGCGGACACGAAGATGCGGTCCAATCCCTCTGCTTCTGCCTGACGCTTGACCAGGCCGGAGCCGGGCACGACCATCGCGTGCACGCCGTCGGCGACACGCCGGCCGTTGGCCACCGCCGCGGCGGCGCGCAGATCCTCGATCCGGCTGTTGGTGCAGCTACCGATGAAGACATGCTGGATCGCCACGTCCTGCATCGCCGTGCCCGGCGCCAGCCCCATATAATCAAGGCTCGCCTGCGCCGCGGCGCGCTTGGCGGGATCGGCGAAGCTGTCGGGGGCCGGAACGGTGCCGGTGATCGGCACGACATCCTCCGGGCTGGTGCCCCAGGTCAGCGCCGGGGCGATGTCGGTGGCGTCGAGGCGGACGCTCTTGTCGTAGCGCGCGGCCGGATCGGACGCGAGCGTCCGCCACCAGGCGACGGCGCGATCCCATTCGGCGCCGGACGGCGCCATCGGCCGCCCCTTGAGATAGGCGAAGGTCGTGTCGTCCGGGGCGACCAGGCCGGCCCGCGCGCCGCCCTCGATCGACATGTTGGCGAGCGTCATCCGCCCCTCGATCGACATGCCGCGGACGACGTCGCCGGTATATTCGAAGACGTGGCCGGTGCCGCCCGCCGCGCCGACCCGGCCCATGATCGCCAGGATCACGTCCTTGGGGCTGACCCCGAAGCCCAATGTGCCGTCGACGCGCACCTCCATCGTCTTCGACGGGCTGAGCAGCAGCGTCTGGGTGGCGAGCACATGCTCCACCTCGCTGGTGCCGATGCCGAAGGCGAGCGCGCCGAGCGCGCCATGGGTCGAGGTGTGGCTGTCGCCGCACACCAGGGTCGTGCCCGGCAGGGTGAAGCCGAGCTCCGGCCCGACGACATGGACGATGCCCTGCTCCGCGGCGGTCGCATCGATATAGTCGATGCCGAATTCGGCGGTGTTGCGGCGCAGGGCGTCGAGCTGCTGCGCGCTTTCCGGATCGGCGATCGGGATCGGCCGCCCCTGCGCATCGACGCGTGGCGTCGTCGGCAGATTGTGATCCGGCACCGCCAGAGTCAATTCGGGCCGCCGTACGCGCCGGCCGCTGACCCGCAGGCTCTCGAACGCCTGCGGACTCGTCACCTCATGGACAAGGTGGCGGTCGATGTAGATGAGGCAGGTGCCGTCGTCACGCCGCTCCACGACGTGGGCGGCCCAGATCTTCTCGTACAGGGTCAGGGGTCGGGATGCCATGATGTCGCCGCGTTAACCGAAAGATGCGCACAGGCCAAGCGCGACATACGATTCATTACCCATTCCGGCGTCCATTCAGCGTTGCAATTCATCGTTCCAGCGCGGCGGTGTCGCGCATATCGCCATCATAGCGATACCGCGGCACCTGCGGTACGTTCGACCCGCGGGCGCGGCCGCGATAGACCTTCATCGGGATGCCGACCTCGGCAATGCCGCTGGGCAGCGGATATTCGCCAATGTCCATGTAGAGCGTGTCAGCGCTGGTTTCCTGACCGACCTGGACGGCGCCGAGCTTGGTCCAGAGATCGACCGCGTCAAGGCAGGCGGAAGCACAGGCGGCATCGGTCAGCACGTAGATGGGCGGCATTCGCGCCGCGACGGGTGCGGCCGACGGCGGTACGGCGACGGGAGCGGCATCGGCTGGTTCGCGCCACAGCGGCTGTCCCGCCGCGATGGCGGCGGACAGGCCCGCCGATATGCGCCGCGCCCAGGCCAGCGATTCCGCCGACGCGTCCGGCGACTTGCTCCACTGGTCACGGTAATGGTCGATCGTCGCCAGATTGTCCCGCGACGCCCGCCATTCGACGTAGGTTCTGTCGTCGTCGGCCGCCGCTACCGCCGCGTCGCCCCACAGCAGCCTGGCGATGTCATAGGACCATTGCGATGATCCGCCGCCATTGCCCCGGACGTCGAGCACGATAGCGGGGGCGGCGAGCAGGGCCGCACGCTGATCGCGCATGCCTGCGATCATCGGCCGCAGCGCCTTGCCCGCCGGCCCGTCGGGATCCCCGTCGAACGCTGTCATGCCGAACCAGCGCGTCCCGTCTGCCAACGCCCGTGCCCCGATCCAGCTTGGCTGACGATAGCTGGTCTGATCGAGCCGGGCGGACCATTCCGGATCGACCAGCGGCCGCCAGGCCAGCGACACGGTCCGGGCCTGCCCTGCCACGGCGAAGGTACAGCGCGTCGGACGTGCGATGAACGGATTGGCGCTGTCGATGAACAGGCGCCCCGCCCGCGATCGCCGCGTCGCGAGCAGCGACCAGCGCCCGACGAAGGCGCCGACGTTGCGGGCGAGCAACGGGTCGGCCGCCACGCCGTCGCAGGCCACCAACTCGGCGCCAAGCGGCACCGGTGCATCGTCGGTTCGGGTCATCACCACCTGCCGTCCGCGCGCGTCGAGGCCGGTCAAAAAGCCCGGCCACTGCGCCGTCAGCATCGGCGAGCCCTTCAGGGTGGAGAATTGCACATGGCCATCGTCGAAACTCGCGACATAGCCGCGCATCGTCCAGAAATAGCCGGCATAGTCGCGAACCTGCGCGGCACGCCGCTGCGCGAGCGCCAGGGCGGCGCCTTCGCGGGCGTTGAACGGCAGATCGAGCGGATTGACCGGCCCGGCATGATCGGCCTGGATGAGGGCGTGGAAGGCCTGCAGGTCATGGCGTGTCGCCGCCGCCCAATCCCGCGCCACGACCGGCGCCGATGGCGCTTCCACGGGCGCCGATCCTGCTGGTGCGGACTGCCACATCGCCGCACCGATCATCATCGCCGTCCCGATCATTCCATCCCCCCGCCCTATTCGATCAACGGTAGGATCGCACGGCTGCGGCGAGAGTAGAAATGACTGACGGATCAGCAGGTTGGGATGAAGCTCCGCGCGACCACTGTCCGATAACGGACAGGTGTACGCAAATCAGCGAAGGCGGTGGTCGGCGATGATTCGTCCGCAGCGGCCGAGCTCTGCCTCATGCTCCTGCTCGCGCCATTGCTCCGACAATGCGGCGCGCTCCCAGGCCTGCATTGCCGGGTGCGACAGGATCGTTTCGACCCAGCGTGCTCCCGCCACCCCGACCTCGATGGCATAGGTACGGACGCGAAAGGCGACCGGCGCGAAGAAGGCGTCGACGGCGGTGAAATCGCCACCGGCCAGCCACGGCCCACCGAACCGGGCCAGCCCTTCGGCCCACAGCTCCGCGAGGCGCGCGACATCGCGAGCCAGCGCCGGCGAGCCCGGCGCGGCGTCGGCGCGCACACCGACGTTCATCGTCCGCTCGCTGCGCAGCGCCGCGAAGCCGCCGTGCATTTCGGCCACGGCGCACATCGCCCAGGCCCGCGCCGCCTCGTCCGTCGGCCACACCCCGGCATGACGCTCCGCCAGATACAGCGCGATGCCAAGCGAATCCCAGACGGTGCGGTCACCATTGATCAGCACCGGCACTTGCCCGGTCGGCGAGAAGGCGCGGAAGGCCTCGTAATTGTCAGCCTGCGCGAACGGCTCGATCCGGTCGTCGAACGGAATGCCGAGCGCGGTCATCAGCAGCCACGGGCGCAGCGACCAGCTCGAGTAATTCCGGTTGGCGGTGACGAGCGTGTAGCTCACGCGTCGTAGGCCGCCGTGGTCCTGGCGGCGACCTCGTCGGCGGTGACGCCCGGCGCCAGCTCGACCAGCTTGAAGCGGGACTGGTGGTCGGGGCGCTGGAACACCGCGAGATCGGTGACGATCATGTCGACGACGTTCTTGCCGGTCAGCGGCAGCGTGCAGGACGGGATGAACTTGGGGCTGCCGTCCTTGGCATTGTGGTCCATCACGACGATGATCTTCTTGACCCCGGCGACCAGGTCCATCGCGCCGCCCATGCCCTTGATCATCTTGCCGGGGATCATCCAGTTGGCGATGTCGCCGCCCTCGCTCACCTCCATCGCGCCGAGCACGGTCAGGTCGATATGCCCGCCGCGGATCATCGCGAAGCTCTGCTCGCTGCCGAAATAGGCGCTTTGCGGCAGTTCGCTGATCGTCTGCTTGCCGGCGTTGATCAGGTCCGGGTCGACCTCGTCATCATAGGGGAACGGGCCGATGCCGAGCATGCCGTTCTCCGACTGCAAGGTCACCGTCATGCCGGCCGGGATGTTATTGGCGACCAGCGTCGGAATGCCGATCCCCAGGTTGACGTAATAGCCGTCGCGCAATTCCTGCGCCGCGCGCGCCGCCATCTGGTTGCGATCCCAGCTCATCTCACTTTGCTCCTTGGCCGGGATCGACCCAGCGTTTGTCGGCGGGAAAGACGTCGGCGGCGCTGCCCTTCAGCGCGCTGCCGTAGACGGGGTTGGGCAGCACGAACCAGCCATTCCCCCACAGGTCGGCGATCGCTCCGCTATCGGTCACGCGCCGCCGCTCCGCGGAGGACGGAATGGCATTGAACAGGTCACTGAAGTCGCCGAGCTGGTCGCCAGCCATCGCGACCACGCAATAACGCGCGGCAATCGCGGTGCGGCGCGCATCCTTGCCGCTCGGCCCGTCGCGCAGGAACAGGTCGTTGCCGGGCGTGAAGTCGCCCAGCCCCGCCGCCTTGAGCGCCGCCGCGGTGCCCGCCACGGTCGCCGTGGCGCGGTTGCTGTTGATGACGACGGTGATGCCCGCCGCGCGCAAGGCGGCAAAGGCTTCCACGGCTCCGGGAACGGGGGCGACGGACCGCTGCCCGGTGCGTTCCCAGCGCGTCCATTGGGCGGCATCGAAGGGCGCGGCGGGATCGCGCGCCGCCAGCGCCTCGACGCCGAGGTTGAGGATCACCGTCTCGTCGGCGTCGAAGACCGCGGCGCGCGGCTTGCCCGCGCAGGGCAGCCATTGCGGCGCCGCCAGCGTCGCCCCCGGCCGCAGCACGACGCTGTCGCCGCCGGCGCGGCGATAGGTCGCGTAATTGACCAGCGCACGATAGGCCTGGCGGCTCAGCGCCGCGGCTTCACCCGAACCGTAGAGGAACTGGAATTGCGGCGGCACCGACGCCGCTGCGCCCGCGACCGCTGCGTTGCCGTCGGGCGGTGGCAGTGCCTTCAGACCGACGATCCGGACCGTCTGGCCGTCCGCCACATAGGTCTGACCGGGACGCGGGAGCGTCGCGGTCGCCGGCCGGCGCGCGGCGCATCCGGCGAGCAACGTCGCACCGAGCAAGGCGCAGGCAAGGGCGCGGGTCACGCGGCCTCGCGCGGCCGGGTGGTCCGGAATTCGATCTTCTTGTCGTAGGGGGCGCCGACGATCATCCGCTTCACGTAGATGCCGGGCAGATGGATGTGGTCGGGATCGAGGCTGCCGACCGGCACCACCTCTTCCACTTCCGCGACGCAGATCCGGCCCGCGGTCGCCATCGGCTGGTTGAAGTTGCGCGCGGTCTTGCGGAAGATCAGGTTGCCGCTCTCGTCCGCCTTCCAACCCTTGATGATCGACAGGTCGGCGCGGATGCCGCGTTCGAGGATATAATCCTCGCCGTCGAAGCTCTTCACCTCCTTGCCCTCGGCGACGAGCGTGCCGACACCGGTCTTGGTGTAGAAGCCGGGAATACCGGCACCGCCGGCGCGGCAACGCTCGGCGAGCGTGCCCTGCGGACAGAATTCCACCTCGAGCTCGCCGGCGAGATACTGGCGTTCGAATTCCTTGTTCTCGCCGACGTAGCTGGAGATCATCTTCTTCACCTGGCGGCTGCGCAGCAGCTTGCCGAGGCCCTCGCCGTCGATGCCGGCATTGTTGCTGGCGATGGTCAGATCCTTGACGCCGGCGGCCTGGATCGCGTCGATCAGCCGTTCCGGGATGCCGCATAGGCCAAAGCCGCCGGCGCAGATCGTCATGCCGTCGTGCAGCAGTCCGTCGAGCGCCGCCGCAGCATCGGGGTAGAGCTTGTTCATCGGCCGGGACTCTCCTGTCTTCGAAGCGGGATTAGCGAGGCGGCGGCGGCCGGGTCAAGAACCTGAACGGGGGTTCAACTTGATGCCAGACTGCCCTCTTGCCCCTGAACGTCATCCCCGCGCAGGCGGGGATCCAGACTGGCTGGCTGGGCGGCTCTTTCAGCAGCGTCGGCGGTTCTGGATCCCCGCCTGCGCGGGGATGACGGCGGGCTTCCAAAAACAAGCCTAGTTCCGCAACGCCGCCTGCGCCGCCGCCAGCCGAGCGATCGGCACGCGATACGGCGAGGCCGAGACGTAGCTCAGCCCCACCGCCTCGCAGAAGGCGATGCTCGCCGGATCGCCGCCATGCTCGCCGCAGATGCCGAGCTTGATGTCGGGCCGGGTCGCACGGCCGCGCTCCGCCGCCAGCTTGACCAGCTCGCCGACGCCCTCGACGTCGAGGCTGACGAACGGGTCCTTGGCGTAGATGCCCTTCTCGACATAGGCGCCCAGGAAGCGCGCCGCATCGTCGCGGCTGACCCCCAACGTCGTCTGGGTCAGGTCGTTGGTGCCGAACGAGAAGAACTCGCCCGTCTCGGCGATCTCGCCGGCCTTGAGCGCGGCGCGGGGCAGCTCGATCATCGTGCCGACCAGATAATCGACCGTGGCCCCGCGCTCAGCGAAGACCGTCTCCGCCGCCTTGTCGACCACCGCCTTCATCAGGTCGAGCTCGCGCTTGGTGGCGACCAGCGGGATCATGATCTCCGGCACCGGCGCTTCGCCCTTCGCCGCGACGTCGAGCGCCGCCTCGAAGATCGCGCGCGCCTGCATTTCGTAGATCTCCGGATAGGTGACGCCGAGGCGGCAGCCGCGATGGCCGAGCATCGGGTTGAATTCGTGCAGCTCGTTGGCACGGCGCTTCAGCGTCTCGACGTCGATGCCGGCGGCGGCCGCGACCTCGGCGAACTCCGCCTCTTCGTGCGGCAGGAATTCGTGCAGCGGCGGATCGAGCAGGCGCACCGTCACCGGCAGGCCGGCCATGACCTCGAAGATTTCGGTGAAATCGCTGCGCTGCGCCGGCAGCAGGCGGTCGAGCGCGGCGCGGCGACCGGCCTCGTCCGAGGCGAGGATCATCTGGCGCACCGCGGTGATGCGGTCGGCGTCGAAGAACATATGCTCGGTGCGGCACAGGCCGACCCCCTCCGCGCCGAAGTCGCGTGCGGTCCGGCAGTCGGCCGGCGTCTCGGCATTGGCGCGCACCTTCAGCCGGCGCACCCCGTCCGCCCATTCCATCAGCGTGCCGAAGTCGCCGGCCAGTTCCGGCTGCACGGTCGCGACCGCGCCCGCCATCACCTCGCCGCTGGCGCCGTCGATGGTCAGCGTATCGCCCTCGCCCAGCGTCCGGTCGCCGACGCGCAGCACCTTGTCCTTGGCCGAGATCGACAGGCCGCCGGCGCCCGAGACGCAGGGGCGGCCCATGCCGCGCGCGACCACCGCGGCGTGGCTGGTCATGCCGCCGCGCGCGGTCAGGATGCCCTTGGCGGCGTGCATGCCGTGGATGTCCTCCGGGCTGGTCTCGACGCGGACCAGGATCACGGCCTCGCCGGCGGCCGCCCGCTTTTCCGCCGTATCGGCATCGAAGACGATCCGGCCCGACGCCGCGCCGGGGCTGGCGGGCAGGCCCTTGGCGATCACGTCGCGCGGCGCCTTCGGGTCGAGCGTCGGGTGGAGCAGCTGGTCGAGCGCCATCGGATCGACCCGCGCCACCGCCTCCTCACGGCTGATCAGCCCCTCATTGGCCATGTCGACCGCGATCTTCAGCGCCGCCTTGGCGGTGCGCTTGCCCGCACGGGTCTGCAGCATCCAGAGCTTGGCCTTCTCGACCGTGAATTCGATGTCCTGCATGTCGCGGTAATGCGTCTCGAGCCGGTCGAACACCGCCGCCAGCTCGGCATAGACCTCGGGCATCGCCTCTTCCATCGAAGCGGGCTTGGCGCCGGCCTCCTCGCGCGCGGCGCGGGTGAGATATTGCGGCGTGCGGATGCCGGCGACGACGTCCTCGCCCTGCGCGTTGATCAGGAATTCGCCATAATAGGCACGATCGCCCTTGGCGGGATCGCGGGTGAAGGCGACGCCGGTCGCGCTGGTGTCGCCCATGTTGCCGAACACCATCGCCTGGACGTTGACCGCAGTACCCCAGTCGCCGGGGATGTCGTTGAGGCGGCGGTAGACCTTCGCCCGCTCCGATTGCCACGATCCGAACACCGCGCCGACCGCGCCCCACAGCTGGTCGTGCACGTCCTGCGGGAAGGGCTTGCCCCATTGCTGCGCGACCAGGCCCTTATATTCCGCGACCAGGGCGCGCAGGTCGTCGGCGCTGAGCTCGGTGTCGAGCGTATAGCCATTGTCTTCCTTGGCGATCTCCAACGCTTCTTCGAAGGCGCCATGGTCGAGCTCCAGCACGACGTCGGCGTACATCTGGATGAAGCGGCGATAGCTGTCCCAGGCGAAGCGCGCATCGTCCGCCGCCGCCGCCAGCCCCTCGACGGTCGCATCGTTGAGGCCGAGGTTGAGGACCGTGTCCATCATCCCGGGCATCGACACGCGCGCGCCCGAGCGGACCGAGACCAGCAACGGATTGGCCGGGTCGCCGAAGCGCTTGCCGGTGATCCCCTCGATATGGGCGATGCCGTTGGCGACCTCGTCGCGCAGCGAATCGGGGAAGCGCTCCCCCTCCTCGTAATAGCGCGTGCACATCGCGGTGCTGATCGTGAAGCCTGGCGGCACCGGCAGGCCGATCGACGCCATTTCCGCCAGATTGGCGCCCTTCCCGCCCAACAGGTTCTTGTCCCCCTTGCCGCCGTCGGAGACGCCGCCGCCGAAACGGAACACATATTGGGTCATCGCTGGTCCTTCAGTTCGGTACACATTGCCCCGGGGAGGAAGGCGGTGTCGGAAGGTCTCAAAAGTCGCACTACATAAGGCGCGCCATTATCCCTCGATCTTCGAGAAATCGGCGACGGCATGAACTGCGGCGCGAACGCGGGCGAGCAGCGCGAGCCGGGCGGCGCGCTTGTCCGGATCGGTATCGTTGACGGTCACACTGTCAAAGAACGCGTCAATCGGCGCACGCAACGAGGCGAGTGCCGCCATCGCACGCTCGAAATCCTCGTCCGCCACTGCGGCCGTAGCGGCGGGCTCGGCCGAATCGAGCGCGGCGACCAGGTCAGCTTCTGCCGTTTCGGGCGTGTAGGACAGTGGTTTCGGCGCGGCCTCGGTATCGGCGGCGTAGCCTTCCTTCTTCAGGATGTTGGCGGCGCGCTTGTAGCCGGCGAGCAGATTGGCGCCGTCCTCGGTGGCGACGAACGCCTGGAGCGCCCGCACCCGCGCGAGCAGCCGGACGAGATCGTCCTCGCCGCCCAACGCGAACACCGCGTCGATCAGGTCGTGGCGCACGCCTGCCTCGCGCTGCTGCACCTTGAGGCGGTCGGCGAAGAAGGCGAGCAGCTGTGCCGGCGTCTCACGGATGCGATCGCCGCCAGCTTGCAGGAAGTGGAAGACCTTTTCCGTCTCCGGCTTCAGCACGATCTCGAAATCGCCCAGCGCGTCGGCCATCTGCACCATGCGCCGGTCGAACTCGTCTTGGGGCAGGCTGCGGTCGGGGGCGATCCGCTTCACCGTGTCGAGATAGACGGCGTAGTTCGGATCGATCTGCGCGGTGCGTTCGAGGACGCCGAGCACGACATTGGTTACCGCGACGCGGAACGCCTGCAGCATCGGCGCGCGCAGCTGCGACCGCTCGATCAGCAGGATCACGCCGAGGGCGGCGCGGCGCAACGCGAACGGATCCTTCGATCCGGTCGGCAATTCGCCGATCGCGAAGAAGGACGCGAGCGTGTCGAGCTTATCGGCGAGGCTCACCGCCACCGTCACCGGCGCGGTCGGCACGTCGTCGCCCTGCCCGACCGGTTTGTAATGGTCGCGGACCGCGTCGGCGACCGCCTGCGGCTCGCCCTGCGCGGCGGCATAATAGCCGCCCATCAGGCCCTGCAATTCCGGGAACTCGCCGACCATGCCGGTGACGAGGTCCGCCTTGGCAAGGCGCGCGGCGCGCTCCGCCAGGTCGGCGAGCGACAGTCCGCCTCCCGTAGCGGGAGAGGGAGATTGGATGATCTCCTCTTCCACCAGCCACCGTGCCAGTTTGGCGACACGGTCGACCTTGTCCGCCACCGTCCCCAGCTTCTCGTGGAAGACGATGTTCGACAGCTTCTGCGCCTGCTCTTCCAGCGGCGTCTTGCGGTCGGTGTCGTAGAAGAAGCGGGCGTCGGACAAGCGCGCGGCGAGCACCTTGCGGTTGCCCTCGACGATCTTGGCGCCGCCGTCGCTCGCCTCGATATTGGCGGTGCAGACAAAGGCGTCGGCGAGCGCGCCCGACGCATCGCGGCACACGAAATACTTCTGGTTGACGCGCGCGGTAAGCTGGATCACCTCCGGCGGCACGCTGAGGAAGTCGGCATCGAAGCGGCCGAGCAGCGGCACCGGCCATTCGGTGAGGCCCGCATTTTCCGCGACCAGCCCCTCGTCCTCGACCAGCGTCAGCCCGGCCTCCGCCGCCAGCGCGGTCGCCCGGTCGCGGATGAGAGCGCGCCGTTCGTCCTGATCGACGATGACATGGCAGGCGCGCAGCTTCTCGACATAATCCGCCGCCGAGCCGATGGTGATCGCGCCACTGTGGTGGAAACGGTGGCCGAGCGTCGCCGCGCCACTGACGACCCCGGCGATCTCGACCGGGACGACGTCCTCACCGAGCAGCGCGACGATGCCGTGCAGCGGGCGCACCCAGCGCAGCGATTCGGTCGTCGCGGAGGCGGCGCCCCAGCGCATCGACTTTGGCCAGGGGAAGGCGCGGACGATCGCCGGGATCGCCTCCGCCAGCACCGCGGCGGTGGCGCGACCGGGCTTTTCGGTGATCGCGTAGAACACGCCATCACGCTCGGTGAGCTGTTCGCGGGTGAGGCCGGTCTTGCGCAGGAAGCCGGCGAGCGCCTGTTCGGGCGCATTGGCCTTCGGGCCCTTCAGCTCCTCGGACACCGCCTCAGTCTGCAATGGCATTCCCCGCGCGATCAGCGCGAGGCGACGCGGGGTGGCATAGGTCACGATGTCGCCCGCGGCGAGGCCGGCCTTGCCCAGCTCGGCTACGAACAGACGCGCGAGGTCTTCACGCGCCTTGTCCTGCATGCGCGCGGGAATTTCCTCGGAGCGGAGTTCGAGCAGGAAGTCGGTCATTGGGCGGCGCCGAAGAAGAGGTTTGGTTCACGCGAAGACGCGAAGACGCGAAGAAGAGTTGGTTCGCGCAGAGGCGCGGAGAGGTCGGGCTCGACGCAAAGCGTTTGTCCGAACCGCATGCCGCTGGCGATGTAGGGGCCGCTGGCGCGGCCGGTCTGCCACGGGCGGCTCTGCGCCCTCTGCCCCGCTGCGCGAAACATCTTCGCAGCTTCGCGGCTTCGCGCGATCATCACGCTCACGCCGCCCACCCGTTCTTCTCCATCCACGCGCCGCAGGCGCCCTTGGCGAGATCGCGGACGCGGCCGATATAGGCCTGGCGTTCCGCCACCGAAATGACGCCACGCGCCTGGAGCAGGTTGAAGGTGTGGCTGGCCTTGATCGCCTGTTCGTAGGCGGGGATCGGCAGGCCGGCGGCGAGGCTGTTCTCGCACTCGGCCGCGGCCTTGCGGAAGGCGTCGAACAAGGTCGCGGTGTCCGCCACCTCGAAATTCCACTTCGACATCTGGCGCTCGTTCTCGAGGAACACGTCGCCGTAGCTGACGCCGGCATCGTTGAAGCGCAGGTCGTAGACGTTGTCGACGTCCTGGATGTACATCGCGAGCCGTTCGAGCCCGTAGGTCAGCTCGCCCGCCACCGGCTTCATGTCGAAGCCGCCCATCTGCTGGAAATAGGTGAACTGCGTCACCTCCATGCCATCGCACCACACTTCCCAGCCGAGGCCCCAGGCGCCGAGCGTCGGGCTTTCCCAGTCGTCCTCGACGAAGCGGATGTCGTGGCGCGTCATGTCGACGCCGATCGCGGCGAGGCTGCCGAGATAGAGATCCTGCAGATCGGGCGGGCTCGGCTTCAGGATCACCTGATATTGGTAATAATGCTGCAGCCGGTTGGGGTTCTCGCCGTAGCGGCCGTCGGTCGGCCGGCGGCACGGCTGCACGAAGGCGGCGTTCCACGTGTCGGGGCCGAGCGCGCGCAGCGTCGTCGCCGGGTGAAAGGTGCCCGCGCCCATCTCCATGTCGTACGGCTGGAGGATCACGCAGCCCCGGTCGCTCCAATAGTCATGGAGCGTCAGGATCATCTTCTGGAAGGAAAGCGGTGTGGCGGCCATCGCGGGCAGGCTTTGGCCGATGCCCGCGCCTTCCGCAAGGGGCCGACCTGTCCCGATGTCAGGCACCCCCAGCAGAATGTCAGGGGTTGTTGACATTGTCGCGAGTCGCGGTCAATTTGTCATGGTCACCTGACACTGAGTCAGGGATGGATGACAAGGGGGTCTTGGCATGACAGAGGAGGCCGACATGAAGAACCGCCTCAAGGTGCTGCGAGCCGAACGCAACTGGAGCCAGGCCGAACTCGCCGGCCGTCTCGACGTGTCGCGGCAGGCCGTGAACGCGATCGAGACCGGCAAATATGACCCGTCGCTGCCGCTCGCCTTTCGCATCGGCCGCCTGTTCGAACGCCCGATCGAGGAGATTTTCGATGACGCCCATGATGGTCAGTGATCGCGAAGCCGGCTGGGGCGAGGCCCGCGCCGGTGCCAAGTCGGGGCGCAAGGCCAGGCGGCGGATCGTGCTGGCGGTGTCGGCCGCCGTGTTGGTCGGCGGGATCGACTTCTGGCGCGGCTTCTACGACGGTCTTACCGGCGCACCGCGGCGCGCCGCCGCGCCGCTGCCCCAGAATTGGGCGGACGCCGTGATGGTGACCCTGTTGGTCGTCGCCGGCCTGATCACCTGGCGCAACTGGCGCGAGACCGACGAGATGCAGCGGCTGCTTGCAATCCAGACCTGGGCGGTGATCGGCCTGAGCGGTTTCCTGCTCAATCCGCTGATCGAGATCGCGTCGCGGTGGATGCCGATGCATCAGCCAGCGCAGGTCGCCTGGCTCGCCTCTGCCGCCGCCGGCATGGTGTTCTATGCCTATCGCCGGGTGCGGGCATGAGCCGGCGTCCGCCGCATCGCGCCGCGATCGCCGGATTGGTTGCCGGAACGATCCTGGTGTTGGGCCTGCCCCGCCCCGCCCCGGTCAGCGTGGCGACGTCGGGCGTCGGCACGCTCACCGCGACCTGGCAGCCCTCCTTCCTGTCCGTCCGCCTTACCCTGGAGATGTGGAAATGACCCCGATGAAGCGCAACGACGCGCCGGTCGCAGCCAGCGTCCGCGCCAACCAGCGGCTGCTCGCCGCCTCCGGCGTTCTGGGTGGCGCGATCGGCGTGGGATTGGTGCTGGTGCTGATCCCGCAAGGCGAGGGCGCGCCCGACATGGTCGACCTGCTGCATGCACCCCTGCCCGCCTGGTTCGCGATCCTGGTCGCGCTCGCCTGGGGCGTGGCGCTGCCGCTGATCGCCTGGCGCTGGCAGCGCGTCGTCGACGAGCATGAGCGCGAGGCCTATCGCGACGGCGCGGTCGCCGGCTTCTACGTCATGGGTGCAGGTGCGCCAGTCTGGTGGGTGCTGGCGCGCGGCGGTCTGGTCGCCGAGGTCGACCCGATCGGCCTCTACGTCGCGACGCTGGCGGTGACCGGCATCGTTTGGCTGTACCGTAAATACGCCTGATCCCCTTCCCTTCCTGCCGGAGCGCCTGCATGACAAGGCTGATGAAGACGACCCTGACCGCGATCGGCCTGTTGCTGGCCCTGCCCGCCTGTGCGCAACAGGCCGCACCGGCCGCCAAGGCGCGCGCCGCCAACGATGCCGACCCCGCCCTGTGGGTGGTCAAGGACCAGGACACGACCGTCTATCTGTTCGGCACGATCCACGTGCTCAAACCTGGCCTCACCTGGTTCGACGAGGCGGTGAAGAGCGCCTTCGACCGGTCTAACGAGGTCAAGCTGGAACTGGTGCTGCCCGACCAGGCGGCGATGACCAAGCTGGTGATGGCGACGGGTCTTGCCCCGGCCGGCACGCCGCCGCTGACCGAGCGGCTGCCCGCCGACAAGCGCGCCGCCTTCACCAAGGCGGTGGTCGACCTCGGCCTGCCCGCCAATGCGCTCGACACATTCAAGCCGTGGCTCGCCGCCACGCAGCTGTCGGTCGCGCCGCTCGGCAAGCTCGGCTACGACAGCGCCAACGGGCCCGAGGCGGTGATCACCGCGGCGGCGAAGCAGGCGGGCAAGCCGCTGACCGGGCTGGAAACGGCGGAGCAGCAGCTCGGTTTCTTCAGCAGCCTGTCGGACAAGGCGCAGATCCAGTTCCTCGACAGCACGGTCGACGAACTGCCCAAGCTGCAGGAGACGATGGAGACGATGGTCCGCGAATGGGCGGACGGTGACCCGGATGCGCTAGCGCGCGAGATGAACGACAGCCTGAGGGATTCGCCGGAGGTCGCCAAGGTGCTGCTGACCGACCGCAACGCCCGCTGGGCGCAGTGGATCAAGGGCCGGATGGCGCAGCCGGGCACGGTGTTCATCGCGGTCGGCGCGGGGCACCTCGCCGGGGCGGGGTCTGTGCAGGCGCAGCTCGCCAAGCTCGGGCTGAAGGCGGAACGGGTGAAATATTGACGGCATCGCACCCACCCTCACCCCGCGCCGGCTCCGCCGGCTTGCCCCTCTCGCAGCGGGAGAGGGGAAGAGGCGCGCGGCGCCGAAGGGGTGAGGGTGGGCGACGCTGATTGCTTTTTCCCCGTCCACCCGCTATGCGCGCCCGCTTCCGGTCCATGGTCATCCCTGGAGGCGTGGGCGCGGAAATGACATTTAGCACGTTTCGGAAGGTATCTGCATGAGCGACTCCATTACGCTCGCAGCCGAGACGCGCGACCGGGTTGGCAAGGGAGCCTCCCGGGCGCTGCGTCGTGACGGCCGCGTCCCCGCCGTGATCTACGGCCTGAACAAGGAACCGACCTCGATCCACCTCGAGGAGAAGGCGCTGACCAAGGCGCTGATGACCGGTCACTTCTTCACTTCGGTGATCATGATCAACGGCGAGCGCACGCTGCCGAAGGACGTCGCCTTCCATCCGGTGACCGACCGTCCGACCCACGCCGACTTCCTGCGCATCAGCGAGCATGCGACCGTCACCGTCGCGGTGCCGGTGGTGTTCGCCGACGAGGACGAATGCCGCGGCATCAAGCAGGGCGGCGTGCTCAACATCACCCGCCACGAGGTCGAGCTGGTCGTCGACGCGGCCGAGATCCCGGCCGAGCTGACCATCTCGCTGAAGGGCCGCGAGATCGGCGACTCGATCCACATCAGCGACGTCAAGCTGCCCAACGGCGCCAAGCCGGCGATCGACGACCGCGACTTCGCGATCGCGACGATCGTGCCGCCGACGGTGCCGACCGCCGCCGACGAGGCGCTCGACGCCGAGGTCGCCGAGACCCAGTCGGCCGAGGCCGCTGGCGAGGATTCGGCCGAGGGCTGATCGCCCCGCCGTTCCGGCCAAGCGACAGGGGCAGGGTGGCGGCAACGCTCCCCTGCCCTTTTCGTTGTTCGGTCATACCCCGCAGTTCGCGTCATCCCCGCGCGGGCGGGAATCCAGAACCCCTGACGTTCGCGCTCTCGCCGGCAGGTCAGCCAGCCTGGATTCCCGCCTTCGCGGAAATGACGATAACCGCTAGGTGGGCGTTCCCCTACCATCCGGAAGGAGCCACGCGATGCAGATCTGGGCCGGGCTCGGCAATCCGGGGCCACAATATGCGCTGCACCGGCACAATGTCGGCTTCATGGCGATCGACACGATCGCCGACATGCACGGCTTCACGCCGGCCAAGAAGCAGTTCCAGGGCTGGACGCAGGAAGGCCGGATCGGGCCCGAGAAGATCGTGCTGCTCAAGCCGGCGACGTTCATGAACGACAGCGGCCGCTCGATCGGCGAGGCGCTGCGCTTCTACAAGCTGGAACCCGACGCGCTGACCGTCTTCCACGACGAGCTCGACCTGGCGCCGTTCAAGGTCAAGGTGAAGCGGGGCGGCGGTACCGCCGGCCACAATGGCCTGCGCTCGACCGACCAGCATCTCGGGCCGGACTTCCGCCGCGTGCGGATCGGGATCGGCCATCCGGGGCACAAGGACCGCGTCACCGGCTATGTGCTCGGCAATTACGCCAAGGCGGAGATGGACCCGCTTGCCGACATGCTGGGCGCGATCGGCGCGGAGGCGGCGTGGCTCGCCGCGGGCGACGACGTGCGCTTCATGAACGATGTCGCGATGAGGCTGGGCGCATGACCGTCCGTTCGCTGTTCGCCACGCGCTTCTACGACGCGCCGCTGGGCGATGCCGCGCTGCTCGCCGAGCTGGAGGAGGCCGCGCTCGACCTGGCGCGCGAGGATCGCGCCGGGATCGGCTGGTGCAAGGCGCATGGCTATCGCGGCTATACCTCCTATGCCTCGCTCGACGATTTGCCCGCGCGCGACCCGCGCTTCGCCGATCTGGTCAAGCTGCTCAACCGCCACGTCGCCCGCTTCGCGGAGGCCTGCGCCTTCGACCTCGGCCGTAAACTCAAGCTCGACAGCCTGTGGGTCAATGTCCTGAAACCCGGCGGCAGCCATTCGGGGCATATCCATCCGCACAGCGTCGTGTCCGGCACGCTCTACGTCGCAGTGCCGCCGGGCGCAGGGGCGCTGAAGCTGGAGGACCCGCGGCTGCCGATGATGATGGCCGCGCCGACGCGAACCGACGACGCGCCGGAGGATCTCAAGACCTTCGTCTATGCGGTGCCGGAGCCGGGCAGCGTCTTCCTGTGGGAAAGCTGGCTGCGCCACGAGGTGGTGCCCAATGCCGCCAAGGGCGAACGGATCAGCATCAGCTTCAACTATCGCTGAGCCGCCGCACTGATGCCGCAATCGGGGCCAACCTTCGTGCCGACGGGCGATGGAGGCGGCGATGCGGCTGGCGGTGCTGATGGCGATGCAGGCGGCGAGCGCGACTTATGGGCCACCCCTGCCGCCGGAGATGGTCGCCAAGGCCAAGCCCTTGCTCCCTCGCCGCTGTGACGGGGCCGACGCGGGCGCCGACGTCGTCGTCTGCGGCCGCAGCGCCGACGCCAACCGCGTCGGGCGGATGGACGACGCGCGATATCGCGAGAAGCCGGTGCGGGCGGCCACCCGGATCGGCAAGGTCGGCCTGGTGGCGGAGGGCGAACAGGCCGGGCTGCCCGGCGGCATCCCGATCCACCGTGCGATGCTGCGCGCCAAAATACCCTTCTAGCCGCAACCGGACGTTCAGTTCCGCGCGCTAGGATGGGGCATGGACAAACGTTGGGAAAAGGTCGGCCTCGCCGCCGTCGTCTTGCTCGCGCCGGGTGGCTTCATCCTCGGGGCGACGCTGCTGGCGAACCATTATCGCAAGAGGCGTGACGGGAAGAAGACGGACGACTGACGCGCCCCGACCGGCCGCTCACCGCCCGCGGCGGGTCGGCGCGTGGAAATCGGGCGGCTTGTCGGCGATCCAGCGCGCGAAGCGGGCGATGCCGGGATGGTCGCGTAGCACCGCCGGATCGGCATAGGTCCGCGCCAGATCGGCACTGGCGATCAGCGCATGGACGGTGCGGTGACAGATCGGATGCACCGCCGCGGTGACTCTGCCGCCCTCCGACTTGGGCACGAGATGGTGCCACTCCACCTTCTCACCCAATGGCCGCTGGCAGATCGGGCATGGCGGCGGGGCGGCCGGCCGCGCGGTGCGTTCCGCCGCCTCCACCAAACCCGCCTTGCGCTTCACCCGTCCGGCCATGCCGTCGATATGGGGGGCGCGATGGATAAACGAAGGGCGGGCCCGGCATAGGCCGGACCCGCCCCTGTTTTTACCGACGGGGCGGATGCCCCGGTCCGGATCAGAAGTGCGCGATCACACCCGCCATCGGGCGGAAGCTGTGCGCGTCGTCGAAGGTCGAGACCTCCATACGCAGGCGCAGGCCCGAATTGCCGGTGATGCCGCCCAGACCGATGTCCTTCGGGCCGATCTCGGCGCCGATGCCGTAGACCATCGCGTGATAGTCACGCTTGGTGTCGCCGACGACGCCCGGCGCGAAATGGTCGAAGTTGTTCCAGCGATAGCCGACCTTGCCGTAGAACAGGCCGCTGTCACCCGCGCGGAAACCGCCGCGGCCGTAAGCGCCATATTCCCAGTCGATGTTGCCCGACACGCCCTTGGCGACGCTACCCTCGGCGCCGACGAACAGCGGCCCGAGCGGCACGTTCACGCCAACCACGCCCTCGACCAGCGCGCCGTCGAGATTGTAGCCGCGCGGCTGAGCCGGAATGCCGGCGACCGACGGACGATCGAACTGCTCCCAGCCGCCCATGATGCCGAAATACGGCTCTATGCCGAACGCGCGGGTACCGTCCGGTGCGGTCGGCGCATCGCTGGGCGCAGTCGCGGTGGTGTCGGTCGACGTGGTCGACATGTCCTGCGCGAAAGCGGGGACGGCGAAGGACGCGACCGCAACGGCGGCCGCCAGGGCGAGCTTACGCATGTGTGAAATACCTTTATTGCCTCAACTCGGGAGGCCAAGGCATCGCTGCCGGCCGTCCCAGGCCCATCAAAACCGCGCGCCCCGGCCTTTGTTGCACCGCAAGCGTCGATTCCGGACGAAGGGTGAAACCTGTTGCGCGAAGGGCACACTTTCTTTCTCAACTATGAACGTCGTGCCACAACCATAATAAAGCCGGCATATTGCCGGCGTATTCTTGCCACAAATTGGTTTGGTGCGCTGCAGCAGATCTCGCTCGCGCCGGTTGCCGCACCTGATCCGTCGCGACCGTAGGGCCGATCAGGCGCGGCATGGAACAGGGATCAGGGCCGCAACGCGACGTCGTCCTTGTCGTCCAGATCCTCGTCGTCGACCGTGTCGTCGTCGAAGTCCTCCTGGGCGTCGTCCTCGTCGAGATCGGCCTCGTCGGGCTCCGCATCGGCGTCCGTCTCGCCCACCTCTTCGGAATCCATGTCGAGCTCGTCGAGCGGCTCGTCTTCCTCGTCATCGTCGCCGAGGTCGGGATCGAGATCGGTCAGCACCACGCCGTCGGTCGGGCCGTCGCGCGTCGCCTCAAGGATCTCGGCGCGCTGGCTCTCGTCATAGCCCTCTTCGTCATAACCGTCGTCGCCCGAGCCGTAGCCGGGCACCTGATGTCCGCCCATCGCCACCTCCTGTATCATGGGTAGGGGGCGAACGGCGGGACCATGGGCGCGGTTCCCGCCCCGTCGCTCAGACGGGGCGGTACAGCCGCCCCTTCTCGGTCACCGCGACCAGGGCAAGCGCGACCAAGCCGGCGAGCAGGAAGCCGGCGGCGAGCGGCGCGGTGGTGCCGTCATAGGCCTGGCCGATCACCACCCCGAGCATCGCGCCGAAGGTCACGGAGATGAAGCCCTGCACGCTCGACGCGGTGCCGGCGATCGAGCCCATATTCTCCATCGCCATCGCTGAGAAATTCGACGTGGCGAGGCCGAAACAGCCCATGGTGAGCGCCTGCAGCACGACGAAGCTGACCAAACTGTCGTGGCCGCTCCAGGCGAGCGCGAGGTGAATCGCGCTTAGCACGATCAACGCGGTCACCGCGCTATGGCTGATCAGCCGGGTGCCGAGCCGCAGCACGAGCCGCGCGTTGGTCAGGTTCGCCGCCGCCATCAGCGTCGCGGTCACCGCGAACATCACCGCGAGCAGACGCGGATGGCCGAAGGTGTCGAACATGATCTGCTGGATCGAATTGAGATAGCCGTAGAGCGCACCCATCAGCGCGGTCGAGGCGAGCGTATAGCCGATCGACCAGCGGTCGCCGAGCGTGCGGCGCCAGCCGGCGAGGATGCGCGACGGCGACAGCGGCTGCACCGCCTCCGGCCGCAGCGTTTCCGGCATGCGGATGAAGAACCAGGTCATGATGCCGATGGTAATGCCGGCGATGACCCAGAAGATGCCGCGCCAGTTGGCGAACAGCAGCACCGTCTGGCCGAAGGCGGGGGCGAGCACGGGGACGATCATGAACACCATGAAGGCGATCGACATCACCCGCGCCATCGGCCGGCCGTGATAGCAGTCGCGGACCAGCGCGACGACCGCGACGCGCGTCGCGGCGACCATTGCCCCGCCGACGACGCGGGCCGCAAGAAGCAGGGTGAAGCTGGCGGAGACCGCGCAGAGAATGTTCGCCACCGCATAGCCGCCGAGCGCCCAGAGCAGCAGCCGGCGCCGGCCGAAGCGGTCGGCGAGCGGCCCATGGGCGAGCTGCGCGATGCCGAAGCCGAGGACGAAGGCGGTGATGATGAACTGGCGCTGGTTCTCGCCATCGACGTGCAGCGACCCGCCCATCGCCGGCAGCGCGGGCAGCATCGAATCGATGCCGAGCGCGGCAAGCGACATCAGCGCGGCGACCAGGGCGACGAACTCGACGAAGCCGATCGGCGCGCCGGGGGGCTCGTACGCCACGGAAAGGTCGGCGGAAGAAGGGGATGACGTGGTCACCCGGCTCCCCTAACCTCCCGACGCACGGCGCGGAACCCCTGCAGGGACTTTGGAGGCATGAGGATGCGGAAGGCGATGACGGGGGCGGCGCTGGCCGCCGCAATGCTGGCTGCCGGTTGCGACCGGTCGGGTGACGGGACGTCGATTACGATCAACGCCAGCGATGGCAATACGGTCGGCGCGGTCGACGGCCGGACCGGCGAGGTCAAGCTGAAGCTGCCCGGCTTCACCGGGCAATTCAAGCTGCCCAATCTGAAGGTGCAGCCGAACAACTTCGACCTGAACGGCGTCCATCTCTATCCGGGATCGACGGTCGACGCGATCAACGTCAGCGGCGGCGACGGGGCCGGCAAGGCGGGTGATGCCGACGGCGGAGTGCAGGTGCGGTTCACCAGCCCGGCGGATGCCGCGACGGTGCGCGACTGGTTCCAGCAGCGGCTGACCGGTGCGGGCTTCACCCTGCATGCCGACGGCCAGGGGCTGAGCGGCACGACCGACGAGAAGAAGCCGTTCCGGATGGAGGTGAACGATGCCGGCCGAGGCCGGACCCAGGGGACGATCGTACTCGGCGGATAGCGCCGGAATCCGGCGCATCGCCCTCCTCTACAGCGCCTGCACCGCCTCCAGCACCGCCTGGGCATGGCCGGCGACCTTCACCTTGCGCCAGGCGCGGACCAGCCGCCCGTCGGCGCCGAACAGGAAGGTCGCGCGCTCGATCCCCATATAGCTGCGCCCGTACATCTGCTTTTCGCCCCAGACGCCAAAGGCGTCGCAGGCGCTCCCGTCCTCGTCGCTCGCCAGCGTCACGGTGAGCGCATGTTTGGCGGCGAACTTGCCGTGGCTGGAGGGCGGATCCTTGCTGATCCCGACGACGCTCGCCCCGGCTGCCGCAAACGCGTCCGCCAGGGTTGAAAAATCCTTCGCCTCGCGAGTGCAGCCGCTGGTGTCGTCCTTGGGGTAGAAATAGATCACCGCTGGCAGCGGCCGGTCGCTCAGCCGCATCGGTGTCCCGTCCATGGCGGTCACCGTCACCGGCGGCAGCGTCATCCCCTCATCCATCGGCATCCTCCGTGATCCGTGCCCAGGCATCCGCCACCTCCTGCCGCGTCGCGTCGAGCGCGGCAACCACGCTCGTCCAGTCGGGCAGGCCGAGCGCGCGGGCGATCAAGGCGCAGGTCGGCGGCTTGGGCTCGGCGGCGTCGGGCGCGACCAGCCGGACCGTCACCAGCAGCCGGCCGAGCAGCCGATAGGCGTCGGCAAAGCCGGGCGGAACGAGCCCGCGGGCGACCAACGCGTCGATCGCCACGGCCAGCCGCGGGTCGAAGCCGGCGCTGGCGCGCAGCTGCGCGACGTGCACGGCGAATTCCAGGTCGACCAGCCCGCCGGGCAGCAGCTTGGCATCGAGTGGCCCGGCCGGTGGCTTGTGCCGCGCCATCTCGATGCGCATCGCCCGCGCGTCGGCCGCGACGTCGCGCACCGGCCGGGCGCCCGCCAGTACGTCGCGGATCACCGCCGCCGCCGCCGCCCGCGCCGCCGGCGTGCCGAACACCGGCCGGGCGCGGGTCAGCGCCATATGTTCCCAGGTCCACGCCTCCTCGCGCTGGTAGCGGGCATAACTGTCGAGGCTGACGACCAGCGGCCCTTGCGTACCGGACGGGCGCAGCCGCGTGTCGACCGGGTAGAGCGGCCCGGCGGCGGTCGGTACGGACAGGGCCGCACTGATCCGTTGCGCCAGGCGATTGTAGTAGAGCGTCGCGCCGAGCGGCCGTGGGCCGTCGGATTCGGCGTGGAAGTCGCCGGTGAACAGATAGACGAGGTCGAGATCGGAGGCGTGGGTCAGCGCCTCGCCGCCGAGACGGCCGTAGGCGAGGATCAGCAATTTGCTGTCCGGCACGCGGCCGTGCGCGCGCGCGAACTCCTCCACCGTCGCGGCGGCCAGCGTCTCCACCGCCGCCTCCGCCAGCCGGGCATAGCCGGCGGCGACGTCGAGCGGATCGGCGGCGCCGGCGACGATCTGGCAGCCGAGCGCGAACCGCCGCTCGCCGACGATGCGACGGACCTGGTCAAGCAGCGCCTGATAATCGGCGGCGTCGCCGCGCCGCATCTCGGCGACCATCTGGTCGACGGTGCCGAGTGGCTCGAAGGCGCTGGCGTCGATCAGTCCGTCGATCAGTTCCGGGCGCAGCGCCAGCGCATCGGCGAGCGCGGGCGCGTGGCTGAGGATGGTGGCGAGCAGCGCGGCGAGACCGGGCCGTGCCTCGAGCAGGCGCAGGATATTGATCGCGCTCGGCAGCCGTTCGAGCATCCGGTCGAGGCGCAACAGGGCGGCCACCGGATCGGGTGCCTCCGCCAACGCCGGCATCAGCACCGGCAGCACCGCCTCCAGGGCGTCGCGCGCCGCCGGACTGCGCAGCGCCGGATAGCGCCCGCCCCGCCAGGTCGCGACCGCCGCGGCCGCGGCGTCGCTGTCGGCGAAACCGGCGCGGCCGAGGTCGCCGGCGAGGACGACCGGATCATGGGCGAGCCGCGCCCCGCCCGCATCGTCGAGCGTGTCGTACAGTCGACCCACCCGAGCGACGTCATCTCGCAGCAGCGCGAGCAGCGCCGCGCCATCGGCGACGCCGTGCAGCCGGGCGACGCCCTCCAGCGCCGCCCCGTTCGGCAGCACATGCGTCTGGCGGTCGTCGACCATCTGCAACCGATGCTCGATCGTGCGCAGCCGGCCATAGGCGTCGGTGAGCGGGATTGCGTCCGCGGGATCGATCCAGCCCGCCGCCGCCAGCCGCGCCAACGCCTCGCGCGTCGCGGGTGCGCGCAGCGCGGGGTCGCGACCGCCGTGGATCAATTGGTGGATCTGCGCGAAGAATTCGATCTCGCGGATGCCGCCGCGTCCGCGCTTCAGATCGTAGCCGGGGCCGAACGCCTGGCCGCTGGCATAATGATCGCGGATGCGACGCGACAGGTCGCGGATCTCGCGCACCGCACCGAAATCGAGCCCGCGCCGCCAGACGAAGGGGCGGATCGCATCGAGGAAGCCGTCGCCCAGGGCGATATCGCCCGCCGCGCTGCGCGCCCGGATGAAGGCGGCGCGCTCCCAGGTCAGCGCCTGCGATTCATAATGGCTGATCGCGCCGAGCAACGGCACCGCGATCGGCGTCACCTCCGCCGCCGGGCGCAGCCGCAAGTCGACGCGCAGCACATAGCCGTCACCGTCGCGCGTCTGCAGCAGGTCGACGACGCGCTTGGCGATCCGTACCGCCGCCTCCTCCGGCTCCTCGCGCGCGCGATGCGGCAAGGTCACCGGGTCAAAGATCAGGATCGGGTCGACGTCGGAGGAATAATTGAGTTCGTGGCTACCCAATTTGCCGAGCGCGATCGCGGCAAAGCCAAGCGGCGGTACGTCCGGATAGCGCTCCGCGATCGCGGCGGCGATGGCGGTATCAAGGGCATGATCGGCAAAGTCGCTGAGCCGGCGGGTGACCGTGGTCAGATCGGCGACCCCGGCCAGATCGTCGATCGCTACCGACAGGGCCAGTGCCTGCCGTTGCCAGCGCAACCGCCGCCCGACCGGCATGGCGGGATCGACCACGGCCGCGTCGCGCCAGTCGAGCGCACCGGCGGCGGCCCGCTCTTCCCAATCCGGGTGCCGGGTCAGGATGGTCGCAAGAAACGGCGCATGGTCCCGCGCACGGCGGATCGCCACGCCGCGGGCATCCTGCGATGAGGGCGAATCAAGCCTTTCGTTTAACACGATATTTCGCCCTGCCTTTGCCCCCGGCCGTCACAAAGGCGCAACGTTTCGTCCGATCGCTCGTTGACGATGACATGACCCTGGCCGCGCATCATCCCGAAAAGCAGCGTCGTGGCGACTATGTCGTCCGTCCGCCGCGCGCGACCGACACGATCGGGCACATGCTCCGCGGCGTCTATGGCGATCATGGCATGCCGGAGGATATGGCGCGCCTGCTGGATCGGCTGGATCACGTAAAACACTGATCTTGCCAGTCAACGCTGGCTCGGCCGCCGGCGATACCGCGGCAACTTTTTCACACGTGCATCTGCCATCGTGGGAACGGAAGGAGCCGTACGACGAGCGGCGGCGAAGAGCAGGCGACACACCGCCCGCCCCCATTCAATGGCCGCGGCTAAGTTCGTCGACCTCGCCCATAATCGTGTCGAGCGCGGTCTTGCTCGTATCGGTCTCATGCTCGCGCCGCGACGGCAGGGCGCCGTCGTTGAGGATGTTCTCCAGCGCGACCCGGCCGCGCGCGACGCGGCTCTTGATCGTGCCGACCGCGACCTGACAGATTTCGGCGGCTTCCTCATAGGCGAAGCCGCCCGCACCGACTAGAATCAACGCCTCACGCTGCGGCTGCGGCAGATGCATCAGCGCGCGCTGCATGTCGCCCAGTTCGACGTGACGATCCTGGCTCGCCGGCGCTGCCAGGATGCGATCCGCGACCAGATCGTCCCATTCGCCCTTGAAGCGCGCACGCCGCATCTGCGACAAATACAGGTTGCGCAGGATGATGAAGGTCCAGGCACGCATGTTGGTGCCGGCCTGGAAGCGCTTGCGCGCCGCCCACGCCTTCAGCAGAGTTTCCTGCACCAGATCGTCGGCGAGGTCGCGGCTGCCCGACAGCGATCGGCCGAACGCACGCAGATGCGGAATGACCTGCGCCAATTGCGTTTTGAATTCGGGGTCGGAGAGCGCGACATGCTCGACGATCGGCGCCACCGCGTCGTCGTCGTCATACTCGTCGCGCGGTGCAGGCTGGGTCATGCAATTCCGTTCGAAGCCGGGGCAAGATCTGCCGCCCTGAAGACGGAAGATAAGGCCCCGAACTGGCAAATGCCAGAAGGTTGGTGGCGAAAGTCGCGCAGCGCGCCGATCAACGCAGGATCAGGAAGGCGAAGATCGCGATGATCAGCACCAGCGATATGCCAAGGACATATCGTGTCACGCCCGGCGTCGACCCGGCACGGGCCTCGGTGGTCGTCACATGCATAGCATCATCTGGATCAGCCATGTCGCAATAACCCCCGAGTTCCGTTTTGGGTCCGTAACTTTCGCGTGCCGTTAGACGCTGGCGGGGATGGTCGCCTCGTCGAAGAACAGCGCTTGGCTGATCGCCGCCTTCACCGTCGAACGCTGGAACGGCTTGGTGATCAGGAAGGTCGGCTCCGGCCGCTCGCCGGTGAGCAACCGCTCCGGGAAGGCGGTGATAAAGATCACCGGCACCTCGAACTCGGCCAGGATGTCCTTGACCGCATCGATGCCCGAGCTGTCGTCGGCGAGCTGGATATCGGCGAGGACCAGACCCGGCCGGTCCTCCATCGCCAGCGCCACCGCCTCGTCGCGGGTGACGGCGACACCGGTCACCTCATGGCCGAGATCGCGGACGATAGTCTCGATGTCCATCGCGATGATCGGCTCGTCCTCAATGATCAGGACGCGAGCGCGGGTCTGCTTCTCGATCTCGGCCAGCGCCTCGGCGACCAGGCTCTCGACCTCGCTGGTGTCGACCTCGATCAGATAGGCCGCATCTTCCGGCGTGAAGCCTTCCATGGCGGTGAGCAGCAGCGCCTGACGCGACAAGGGCGTCATGCGCGACAGACGGGCGCGGGCCACCGCTTCCGTACCCTCGGCATCGCTGGCCGACGTTTCCTCGGCGCCGTCGACATTGGCCGAGGCCCAGATGCCCTGGAACATACGGTACAGGCCCAGACGCGGATCGACATCGCGGGGGAATTGGTCGGGCGCGGCGACGATCGCCTCCAGCGTGGCACGGACATATTTGTCGCCCTGGTGCTGGCTGCCGGTCAGAGCCCGGCCGTAGCGCCGCAGAAATGGAAGATGCGGTGCGAGTTGCTGTCCAAGCGACATGGGTCGTGTTCACTCCCTGATAGAACCAGCGGGCCCGATAGGTGATGGGGGACCCGCGGCTTTGCAACAATGTTTGTCGAAGAACCCAGCCGCCCCCGTGGACCTGCGGAATTTTCGCGCGTCGGTGGAACCATCGACCGTCGATTTGGTTTCCTCGGCGATCGGAAGCGATTATGTCGCCGGCGAGTGCGACGGATCGTGCCGTTCGCTATTATGTGTGCGTGGATTGCCCAGGTCGCGGTGCCGGGCCACCAGGGGGACGTTTTGGACTTGGCCAGCGACAAGCAACAGAGCGACAAGGACCGGAACACGTCTTCGCAGAATTCACCCAAGGTCCAGAGCAAGGATCGTGACATGGGCGCGGCGCTCCGCTCCGCCTATCAAAAGACGGTAGACGAACACGTTCCCGACGAAATGCTCGACCTGTTGAACAAGCTGGCCTAAGCGGAGGGGGCATGGCCTCCTCTATCGACGCAGCCGCCACGACCCGCCGGGCGGCGATGGCACCGGTTTCCGCATTGTCGCGGCTGCCGACCGGGGCGAAGCTGTTCATCACCCTCTCCATCGCGCTGTTGCTGCTCGCGCTGATCGCGATCGGCGCGACGCTGCAGACCGGCCGCCTGGCGGATTCCGAGGTGCGCGCGCGCCTGCGCATCGCTGCCAATGAAAGCGCACGCAATATAGCGATCGAACTGTCGGGCGACATCAACGCGCTGAGGGTCGCGGTCGCCGCGCTGCGCGGCGACCCCGCGGACGCGCCGAGTTGCGCGCGCGCTCAGGGCGTATTCGCCCAACAGGCGACGATCGGCACGCGTTTCTCGATCGTCGATCGCAGCGGCCGCTTGTTATGCGGCGTCCCGCTCGACACGCGCATCCCGGACGATCGCGACGATCCGGTCGATGTCCGCATTCTCAATCACCGCGGCCTGATCGTCACCGTCGCCGCCCCCGGCGGCGCCCCGATCGCCCGCGTGGTGTTCCCGACCGCATTCCTGGCAAGGCTTGTGGGCTCCGGCAGCCGCGCGATGCCGCTCGGCACCGCGCTGATCGATGAGGATCATAGCCTCGAATTGACGTCGATCCCCGGCCAAGGGCCGTTGGAACGCACGGAGACGGTACAGACCGACCTTGGCCTCGGCGGGCTGCAGCTCCGCACCAGCATCCGCAGCGCGCCGATCACTTCGCCTTTCCTCGTCGCGTTGCTTCTGCCGTTGCTGATGTGGGCGGCGGCGGCGGGCCTGTCCTGGTTCGTCGTCGATCGGCTGCTGATCCGGCCGCTGCGCCTGCTGCGCGCCAGCGTCGCGGCCTATACGCCGGGCGAAGTGATCGATCCGGGTAAGCTCGGCCCGCTGCCGGCACAGGAAATTCGCGAACTCGGGGACACGTTTCGCGCGATCAGCCGCACCGTCGCGCTGCATGAGGCCGGCCTGGCCGATGCGGTGGTGCGTCAGACCAAGTTGACGCGCGAGGTCCACCATCGCGTCAAGAACAACCTCCAGGTCATTTCCAGCCTGATCAACTTCCATGCGCGGGGCGCCCCCAGCGCCGATGCGACCGCGGCCTATGCCTCGATTCAGCGTCGCGTCGACGCGCTGGCCGTCGTCCATCGCAACCATTTCGCCGAGATGGAGGAAAACCGCGGTCTCAACCTGCGGTCGGTGATCGGCGAACTCGCCTCCAACATCCGCGCCACTGCGCCGGAGGGCGCTGGCAGCCTGCACATCGCGCTCGACGTCGACCCGTTCCTGGTCAATCAGGACGTGGCCGTCGCCGTCGCCTTCCTAGTCACCGAGACTATCGAGCTGGCAATGACCTGCGACCCCGCCGCGCAAATCCGGGTGGCGGTCAAGCCGGGGGACGAGGAAAAGCGCGCGAAGCTCCGCGTCGTATCGCGAGCGTTCGTCGAGAGCGAAACCCTGACGCATCTGCTCTCCACCCGCTATGGCCGCGTCATGGAGGGCTTGTCCCGCCAGCTGCGCACGCCGCTCCACCACGACCCGATGACCGGCGCCTATGAGATCGCCTTCCCCGTGATGGGTCGCGACTGACCGCGATACGGCACGCACACGCACGGATCGAAAAAAGATTCAGAATTTCGACGGATCGGCGGAACTCGCCTGCGGGAGGGGTGTTATGCCCTTCGGATCGCGACCTTATGCCCCCCCGCTCTCGCGGTCCACGACATAGGCCCGGAAGCAGCAACCCTCCCCCCCCGGTGCTGCTTCCGGGCCTTTAACGTTTTGACGGCGTTTCTCGCGCCGAACGTATCACTGGACAATCCCGCTGGTCGACGCATTGCGCATCCGGAACGATCCTGGCCCCCGATCATTGGAGGGGCACCGCTTTTCAAACGTTCAGGAGGTTTTCGATGCGCAAGGTTCTGGGTCTCGCCGTGGTCGCTGGTGCGCTGATGGTCAGCGCATGCAATACGGTCGAAGGCGTTGGCAAGGACGTGAGCTCGGCTGGCAACACCGTCGCCAAGACCGCCGACAAGTCGAAGTAAGCCCCTCACCCGGCTGAACGAGAGCCCTTCGCCCCCGCCTGGGCGGAGGGCTTTTTCATTGGTGGAAACATAGGACCGCGCAACCGAGGCCGCGTCACGCCTGCTCGGCTGCTGCCTCTTCCGCCGCCGCCAGCTTGGCGCGCTTACGTTCGGTGAACCAAATCCCGACCAATGCCATCTCGTACAAAAGGCACAGCGGTATCGCGAGCAACAGCTGTGATCCGACGTCGGGCGGAGTCAGTACCGCCGCAATCGCGAAAGCCCCGACGATGGCGTAGCGCCGCGCTGAGACGAGCTGCTTGCGCGTGACGATGCCCGCCCGCTCGAGCAACATGAGCAGCACCGGCAGCAGGAAGGCGATGCCGAAGCCGAACAGGAACTGCATGATGAAGGACAGATATTCGGCGATGTCGGGCAAGGCCTGACGTTTCACGCCGCCCACCATGCCGGAATAGCCGAGCAAGAAGTGCAGCGCCATCGGCACGGCGATGTAATAGGCTAGCGCCGCACCGGCGATGAATAGCAGCGGTGTTGCGAGCAGAAAGGGTAGCAGCGCACGCTTTTCCTGCCGGTACAGGCCCGGCGCGATGAACCGCCACGCCTGATTGGCGATCACCGGGAAACTCAGCATCATCGCCGTGAAGAACGCGAGCTTCACCTCGGTGAAGAAGCCGCCGTAGACGGTGGTGAAGATCACCTCCTTCTGCCCGGCGTTGTACAATGGGTGGAGCAGGAAGGCGAAGATGGTGCTGGCGAAATACATCGCGACGCCGAAGCAGACCGCGACCGCGGCAATGCAATAGAGCAGCCGGCGACGCAGCTCGACAAGATGGTCGAGCAACGGCGCGCGGCTGGCGTCGATTTCGTCGATGACGGCGTCGTCACTCACGAATTTGCCCCCTCGCGCGGGGGCGCGGGATGATCGGCCGGTGCCGGCTCGACCTTCGGCGCGTCGATCAGCACGGGTTGTGCCACCGTAGCCGGCGCATGATCCTCCCCATGCGCGGCCTCTCCAGCGTCATGTTCGGTCGTTGCGGGCGGCTCGGCCGGATGTTCCGCCATGATGCGCGCATTCTCGGCCGCCCAGCGCTTTTCCATTTCCTCCAGCTCCGCCTCGCGGACCATATTGTCGAAGCCCTGGCGGAACTGGCGCGCGACGCCGCGCGCCTTGCCGACCCAATAGCCGACGATGCGCATCGCTTTGGGCAGGTCCTTCGGGCCGATCACCACCAGCGCGACGAAGGCGACGAGCAGGAATTCGGACGGTGCGATGTCCAGCATGGACGTGTCAGCGGCGGCTGGCGGCGACGGCGATCAACGGTCGTCGCGGACGCGCTCGCCGTCGCGGTCGAAGGCGGGCTCGGCCGACTTCTTCGCTTCGATGCGCGGCGCCGGCTTGCTCGGCGTCTCGTCCTCTTCGGCCATGCCCTTCTTGAAGTTCTTCACGCCCTTGGCGACGTCGCCCATCAGATTGGAGAATCGCCCGCCGCCGAGCAGCAGAATGGCGACGACGGCGAGGACGAGCAGATGGATCGGGCTGAAGCTGCCCATGGCATGTCTCCTGAAACTTGTTCTGCATCTAGTCGGTGTCGGCGTCCTTTTCCACCGCCAAAGCGGTGTCGTCCTGCGTCAGGTCGACGGGGTCGAGCAGCCCCGCCGCGCGCAGATCCTCGAGCCCAGGCAGTTCGCGACGACTGGCGAGCCCGAAATGCGCCAGAAACGCCGGCGTCGTCGCATACATCAGCGGCCGGCCGGGCACCTCGCGCCGCCCCGACGGTCGCACCCAGCCCGCCTCCATCAGCACGTCCAGCGTTCCCTTGGAGATCTGCACGCCGCGGATCGCCTCGATCTCGGCGCGGGTGACCGGCTCGTGATAGGCGATGATCGCCAGCGTCTCGACGCCGGCGCGCGACAGGCGGCGCGGCTCGTCGCGATCGCGGCGGAGCAGATGCGCCAGATCGGGCGCGGTCTGGAAATGCCAGCGCCCGCCCCGCTGCACCAACGTGACGCCCCGCCCGGCATAATCCGCCTCCAACTGGGCCAGCGCCGCACGGACGTCGCCGCCGACATAGGCACGGATCGAATCGAGCGACAGCGGCTCGGCCGCGGCGAACAGCAGCGCCTCGACCGCGCGTACAATATCGTCCGGCGGGGTCACGTTTCGGCGGCCTTGAGGAAGAGCGGCGCGAAGGGCGCCTGCTGGCGCAGCATCACCCTGCCCTGTTTGGCGAGTTCGAGCGCGGCGAGGAAGGACGAGGCGAGCGCCGACTTGCGCAGCCGCTCGCTGCCGTCGGGCAGGAAGCTTTCCAGCGTCGACCAGTCGAGCCGTGTGCCGAGGAGCGCACCGATGCGCGCCAGCGCCGCCTCCAGCGTCATCACCTCGCGATCGGCGACGACATGCATCACCGGCCGGTTGCGCGCACTGATCCGCCCGTAAGCCGCGATGACGTCGTACAATTCCGCCTGCCAGCGGGCGTGACGGACGGTACGGATCCCCTCCGGCGCGCCGCGCGCAAAGACGTCGCGGCCCAATCGGTCGCGCGCCATCAGCCGCGCGCCGGCCTCACGCATCGCCTGCAGTCGCTCCAGTCGATGCTGCAGGCGCAACGCGAGGATTTCGGGATCCTCCTCCTCCGCCGACGGGTCGCGCGGCAGCAGCAGCGCCGACTTGAGATAGGCCAGCCACGCCGCCATCACGAGATAGTCGGCCGCCAGCTCCAGCCGCAGCACCTTGGCGCGCTCGACGAAGCGCAGATACTGCTCAACCAGCGCCAATATCGAGATCGCGCGCAGGTCGACCTTCTGCGCCCGCGCCAGCGACAGCAGCAGGTCCAACGGCCCCTCCCAGCCGTCGAGGTCGAGCGTCAGCTGCTCCGGCTCCGCCATCAGCGCGATCTCTGCCCCTGGCGGCGGCACGGCGACACGAGCCCGCCCGGCATCACGCCAGGGCGAAAAAGGCGTCGCGGCGCGCGATCACTTCGTCGAAGTCGCCGTCCGGCGCGCGGCGGCTCGCCATCGCCCGGTCGAGGCGGGCGCGGCTGTGCGCCGCGATCGGTTCGAGCCGGCCGGCGATGTCGATCATCTCGTCCATCCGCGCCCAGCAATCGAGCACGAGATCGCAACCGGCCGCGATCGCGCTCGCCGCCTTGTCGCCGGCGGTGCCGGACAGCGCCTTCATGTCGATGTCGTCGGTCATCAACAGCCCGTCGAAGCCGATCTCGCCGCGGATCACCCGATCGATGACGACGGGCGACAAGGTCGCCGGACGCTCCGCATCCCAGGCCTGGAAGACGATATGCGAGGTCATGCCCATCATCGCATGACGCAGCGTGCGGAACGGCTCAATGTCGACGGCGAGCGCCTCCGCCGGCGCGGTCACCGTCGGCAGATCGTAATGGCTGTCGACGATCGCGCGGCCATGACCGGGCATATGCTTGACGACGCCGACGACGCCACCCGCTGCCAGCCCTTCCAGCATCGCGCGACCGAGCGCGGCGACCTGCATCGGATCGGCGCCATAGGCCCGCGACGCCACCGCCTCGGTCGTATCGGGCTGCGCGACGTCGAGCAGTGGCGCGCAATCCACGGTGATGCCGACCTCGCTCAGCATCAGCCCCAACGCCTGGGCATTGGCGCGCATCGCCTGGATCGCCGACATCGGCGCGGCCTCGTACAGCTTGGCGAAGGCGGGACCGGCGGGAAAGGCGGGCCATGCGGGCGGCCCCATGCGGGCGACGCGGCCACCCTCCTGATCGATCAGAATCGCCAGATCGTCGCGCCCGGCCAGGTCGCGCAGGGAGTCGGTCAGGGCGCGCAGCTGCGCCCGGTCCACCACGTTGCGGCGGAAGAGGATGTAGCCGGCGGGCTCGACGTCGGCGAAGAAGGCGCGCTCGTCGGGGGTGAGCGCCGGGCCGGACAGGCCGAAGATGACGGGCTTCATGCGCGGCGGTGTAGCGCGCGGCGGCGATGCGCGCTACCGCCGCCCCGGCTAGATGCCCGATCCATCGACGCCTGGCAGGAAAATCAAGTCGACGGTTTCGTCGGCGCCGCGCAGCGCGCGACGATCGTCCGGGCAGGCGCCCGCCCGCGAGGCGGTCACCCGCCAGCGCCAGGTCGCCGGACGCGGCACGGAACGATAACCCTCCGCAAAGCCGTCGGTCCCCTCGTTACCGGTCATGGTCAAGCGAAGACGCTGGGCGTCATAGGTGCCGCTGACGTCGATCGACAGCCGCGAATGCGATTGACCGATCTCGAAGCTGGTCAGTTCGCACATGCGGCGTCCGCTCACGCGCCCCTTGTTGACGGTCATTTGCAGGCGGCCACAATGCTGGGGATCGGGCAGGCTCGAATGTTCGCCGGCCATGCGTCGCAAGGCGCCGGCCAGATCGTCGTCCTCGAGACAGGTGCGGAAGGAGAACGGTCTTCCCTCGCCACCGCCGGCACCCGGGAAGCGCTGGCGCGGGGCGTTGATCGGATGCCCGCTCACCATCGTTCCCGTTCGATCAAAGACCCAGAGGCCGCCATGCAATCTGGGGACGGGGCCGGACAGGTCGATGCCGGGTTCGTCGCGCTTGCCGGTGATGACCGTATCGCTGCCAGCCTGTGGCGGCGCCGGACGGTCTTGCGCCCCGGTCAGTGCAATCGCCGCTACCGCCAGCCACGCCACTCGCCGAGTCCGCATCCTGCCCTCCTGATTTATCATGCGGGAATTAGCAGGCCGGAGCGATCAATAGAAGCCGGTCGCGTGAAGACATGAATTTCCTCCCCCGCCGTTGCGGAAGAAGAAAGGCATCAACTGGCGCCGCATATCGCCGCACCGGTCAGCTGGCGATGAAGCAACTTTCGCCGGCGACGCGCAGGCGTCCGCAAATATCCGCGGCCTGATTGGCGCTGCCGGCGTTGACGCGCAAGCGATAGAGCGTGCGTCCGCCCGTCGCGACCGGCTGCACCGCTTTGCCCAGCGGCGCGAGGTAGGAGAAGCGCTTGGAGAAGCCCGTCCACGCCGCATTTGCCGAGGCTTCCGAAGGATAGGCGCCGAGCTGGACGAGCGATCCGCCGCTCGCCGAACCGGGGCCGGTCGGCCGCTGGGCGGTCACCGGTGGCGTCGCCACCAGCTTGCCGCCCGAGGCCGGCACCTGCGCCACCGCGTTGCGGCCGCCGTCGCCCTGCGCCTTGCCGGCGGTCGGCGCGACGCGGCGCCCATCGACCGGCTTTTCCGGCACGGCGTTGAGATCGATCGCGGCATTGCCCGCCTTGCCGGCGCTGGTCGCGACCGCGGCGTCGCCCTCGCCCTTCACCTTCAGGCCGCCGGGATCGTCCGGACGGACCTTGTAATCACCTTCCTGCGCCTCGATCAGCTCGCCGTTGCCGCCACCGTGACGGGTCTGCAGTTTGTAGATGCCGAAGACGATCGCCGCGAGAATGGCGAGGCCGACCACGACCAGCGCGATCACCTTGCCGACGGGCGCCGTCCGCTCCTCCTCGGGCTCGACGGTCTCGAGCCACGGCAGGCGATCGTCCTGTCGCAGATCCATCTCGTCGGCCATCACTTCATCTCCGAAACCGCCACCACGCCCATGATGGCGAGCCCGTTACGAATAATCTGTGCGATGCCGTCCGCCAAGAAGAGACGCGCACGCGTCGCCTCATGATCGTCGGGCATCAGGAAGCGGCGGTCGGGGCGATCGTTGCCGACGTTCCATGCGGCGTGAAAAGCTGCCGCTAAGTCATACAGATAGAATGCGATTCTGTGTGGCTCGCGAGCCACGGCGGCGGTTTCGACAACGCGCGGGAACTGCGCTGCCAGCTTCATCAGCGCCAGTTCCTCCGTATCAAGCCGGGACAAGTCGGCCGCTCCGGCAGCGATCCCCGCCTCCGCCGCGCGGCGGTGCAGCGAGGCGATACGCGCATGGGCGTATTGAACGTAGAAAACGGGATTGTCCTTCGACGCCTCCACCACCTTGGCGAAGTCGAAGTCCATCTGCGCGTCGGCCCGCCGGGTCAGCATGGTGAAGCGGACGACGTCCTTGCCGACTTCGCGCACGACGTCAGCCAGCGTGACGAAATTGCCCGCGCGCTTGGACATCTTCACCGGCTCGCCGCCGCGCAGCAGCCGCACCATCTGCACCAGCTTGACGTCGAAGCGGGTCTTGCCGCCGGTCAGCGCGGCGACGGCGGCGACGATCCGCTTGACTGTGCCTGCGTGATCCGCACCCCAGATGTCGATCAGCTGGTCGGCATTCTGGCTCTTCTGGAAATGATAGGCGAGATCGGCACCGAAATAGGTCCAGCTGCCGTTCGACTTCTTGATCGGGCGATCCTGATCGTCGCCAAAGGCGGTGGAGCGGAACAACGGCAGCTCGACCGGCTCCCAATCCTCCGGCGTCTCGCCCTTGGGTGCCTCCAGCACGCCGTCATAGACGAGGTCGTGCTCGCGCAGCCACGCTTCCGCCGCCTCCGGCTTGCCCGCCGCTTGCAGCTCCGCTTCCGAGGAGAAGACGTCGTGATGGATGCCGAGCAGCGCGAGATCGTCCTTGATCATCACCAGCATCGCCGCGACCGCGCGGCTGCGGAACAGCGCCAGCCATTCACTTTCCGGCGCGGCGACGTAGCGATCGCCGAACTCGGCGGCGAGCGCTTGGCCGACCGGCACCAGATAGTCGCCGGGATACAGGCCTTCGGGGATCGCGCCGATGTCCTCGCCCAGCGCCTCGCGGTAGCGGAGATGGGCGGAGCGGGCGAGCACGTCGACCTGGCCGCCCGCGTCGTTGACGTAATATTCGCGGATCACGTCATGGCCGGCGAATTCCAGCAGCGCGGCGAGCGCGTCACCGACGACGGCGCCGCGGCAATGGCCCATGTGCATCGGGCCGGTCGGATTGGCCGAGACATATTCGATGTTGACGCGCACGCCCTGCCCCATCGTCGAACGGCCGTAATCGGCGCCGGCCGCGGGGATCGCCGCCAGCTCGTCGCGCCAGGCGGCGTCCGTCAGCGTCAGGTTGATGAAGCCCGGCCCCGCGACGCTCGCCGCCGCCACCTCGGGCAGCTTGCCGAGTTCGTCCACCAGGGCTTCCGCCAACAGCCGCGGATTGGTGCCGGCCGGCTTGGCCAGCACCATCGCCGCATTGGTGGCGAGGTCGCCGTGGCTCGGATCGCGTGGCGGCTCGACCGTGACGTTGCGGCGGTCGAGCCCTTCCGGCAGCGTGCCGGCGGCGATCAGCGTGTCGAGGGCGGCGGCGACATGGCCGGCGAAACGGGTATAGAGCGTCATGATGCGCCGCGATGTACGGGCGTGGCCGGATTGTCGCAAGGCGCGCTTGTCCTCCCCGGCACGGGGAGGACAAGCGCGCCTGCGCTGACGGTGCGGGACGTCCACGCAACGCAGTGTCTGGGGATGTCCCTCCCCACCTCCCCGCGAGCGGAGAGGCGTTAGACGCGCAGCAGCCCCTCCACCGCCGCGGTCTTCTGGCTCGCCGGAAATAGCGCCGGCATGGCGCGGGCGGGATCGACTGCGAAGTGATCTGCCACCGCGCCCGCGATGAAGGCGTCGAGCTGCGCGGTCGGCTTGAGGTCGCGGTTCTCGTACAGGTTCGCCGCCGCCAGCCCGGGCCAGTCGGCGAGCACCCGTCCGCCCTTGACCGCGCCGCCGAGCAGCATCGCCGCGGTTCCGGTGCCGTGGTCGGTGCCGCCAGTGCCGTTGACCGCCACCGTCCGGCCGAATTCGGTGGCGACCAGGACCAATGTATCGTCCCACACCGGACCCAGCCCCGTCTTCAACGCACCGACCATCGCGTCGAGCGCCTTGAGCTGCTGGGTCAGCCGCCCGCGCTGACCGGCGTGCGTGTCCCAGCCACCGGTCTCGATCGTCGCGATGCGTGCGCCATTCGCCGGCACCAGCAGTCGCGCCGCCAGCGCGCCGGTGTTGCGCGCATCCTTGTCGGTCAGGTCACCGGTCAACTGGCGCGTCGACAGCGCCTCGTCCCACAATGCGTGGAGCTGCGCATCGCCCTGGTACAGCTGCGTCACCCGCGCGAGCAGGTCGTCCGAGGCGTGGGGCAGCGCGGACGGAGCGTAGCTCGCCACTTCGCGCTTGCCGCGCAAGGCCATCGGCACCGTCGCCGCGATCGCGATCGCATGCGCGTCCTCCTGCGGCACGATGCCGAGCAGCCGATTCATCCAGCCGTCCCGCAGCTGATAGGCGCTTGTGCCGCCCGTCTCGAGCACGTTCTGGCCGTCGAAATGCGAGCGGTCGCGATAGGGCGAAGCAATGGCATGGGCGAACAGCGCCTGCCCCTGTTTGTACAGGCCGGCAGTGGTGGCGAGCGCCGGATGCAGCGCGAACATCGCGTCGAGCTTGGTGCCGGCGGCGACGTCCGCCGCCAGATCGCCACGCGCGCTGACGAAGGCGGGGTCGCCGACGGGTCCGACGATGCCCATGCCGTCGGCGGCGCCGCGCTGGATGATGAAGACGAACCGCTTGGCGGTCGCCGCCTTGGCGAAGGCGAGACGGGGCGCGAAGCCGCCGAGCACGCCGATCGTGCCGGCGCCGCGCAAGAAGGTACGACGGTCCACGGTGGTCACCTCCGCATCATTTCGGGCGAGACGAGCAGCAGGGCGAGCGCCTGTGCCGGGCTCTCGGCGCGTTGCAGCGCCTGGGCGGTCGCCGGAGACAGCGCCGCGGGGAACAGTTGCGCCGCCAGCGCGCGCGCGTCGACGGCGGCGGGCACGCGGGCGGCGAAGCGCTGCGCCGCCTCGACCCGGCGCATTACCGCGTCCGGCCCGGCCCAGCTCGGCGCGGTGTCGTCATAGCCGATCGGCTGGCCCGGCTTCCAGACGGGCTGGCCGAGCTGGTTCATCAATCCCTCGACTGAGAGCGGCGGCAGCGCGGCGGGCCCCAAGGCCCGGCCGATCGAGACCGACCATTCCCATGGCGTCTTGAACTTGGCCGGCGCCGGCGCCCAGGCTTCCGGCGACGCGATGATCGCGCGGTAGACGGTCGGCAAATCGCCGCCCGACCGCAGGAAGGCGGCCTCCAGCCGCGCGACCATCGCCGGCGGCGGCACGTCGCCGGCGAAATGCCGGGTCAGCTTGGTGGCGATATGGCGCGCGGTGGCGGGATGGCCCGCCAGATCCATCAGCACCGCCTGTGCCTGTTCCTGCCCGCCCTCGGGATAAATCTTCCCGAGGATGGTGCGGGTGCCGGGCTGATGGACCCGATCGACGAAGACGAAGCTGCCGGGCGTCCAGCCGTCGGAGAAACGCCCGCCGGCACCCCCGCCGATGCCGCCCACCGTCCAGCCGGTCATCGCCCGCGCGAATTCGGTGACGTCGGCCTGGGTATAGCCGGTGCGCACGCCCAATGTGTGCAGCTCCATGATCTCGCGGGCGAGATTCTCGTTGAGGCCGACCTTGCGATTGCCCCGCGCCGCGATGCGCGCGCCGAGCGGACTGTCCGGCCCGACCGACACCGACTGGTCGAGATAGAGCAGCATCGCCGGATGCCGCTCCACCGCGAACAGCATGTCGGAGAAGCGCCCGATCAGTTGCGGGCGGATCGCCTCCATCTCCAGCGTGCCCGACAGGCCGAGCAGTTCCAGCTTGTCGGCCGACACCGCGAAATGGTTGGACCAGAAATGCACCAACCGTTCGGCGAACGGCGTGTCGCTCGTCACCGCCGCCGCCGCCCGCGCCGCGATCAGCGTCGAATAATCGTCACGGGCGAGCCGCCGCGCCGCCTGCCGCGCCTCCTGCATCGCCGGTTTGATCGCCGTCGCCCCCGGCATGGTGGCTGCCGGCGTCGTCATCGCCGCCGGCACGGCCGGTGCGGCCATGGCAGCGGCAGCGGCGGGCGTGGCGGCCGGTTTCACCGCCGGCCCCTGCACCATCCGCATCGCGCGCTGTTCGGCCCGATAGTCCTGGATGTCGACCGACACGGCGGCGCTCGTCGGCACCGACGTCAGCGCCGGCGGACGCGGCTGGTATCGCTCGATCTGCTCGGTCAGCCAGCGTCGCGGATCGGCCGGCGGCTCATCCTGCGCCCGAGCACCCAGCCCGAACCGGTTCAACGCGATCGCTGCATCGGACATCAAAACGCTCCTCCACTCCCGGAAGATTCGTCTCTGCTAAGCGGCACATGTCGCAGATTTATGCCATTGTCGACCTGAACACACGATTGCGCGATCTGCATGCACGACGATCGGAGTTGCAGTTGCGTGCTGTGCTGCACCGCAATATCCGCTCCGGACGAAAGTTCGGGGAAGGACCTGATCCGGCTCGCATCCAAGCGGGAGACGATCATGCGCAAGACCATTTCGATTCTGGCCGCCGTCACGGTAGCCGTCACTGCCACCGCCACCGTCGAAGCCCGCGCACCGCGCCAGAGCTTCACGCACGAAGGCTATACCTACATCTACTCGAGCCAGGTCAGCGGCGATCACCAGGTGATCTCTGGCCGCCGCTATCCGTCGGGCACGCCCTTCCGACTCGTCGTCCGCGGCGACCGGGTCAGCGGCTTTGCCGGTGGCTATCCGGTTTCGTTCCGCGCCGCTCAGGCGGTGGGCGCTGCCCGCGAAGCGACGGGTATCCAGACCGCCGCGCGCTAAGCCGCAACGCCGCACCGGCATGCGTCAGGGCCGTCGGCATCACGGGCGGCCCTTCTCATATCATATGCAACAGAAACACCCGACGGCCTCCGGAGCGGACCCGCCATATCAGCAGCGTCCGGCACGATCCCGCCGGTTCAAAAGCCTTCGGGCAGCGCCACCTCGCCAATCAGCTCCCGATACCGCGCGATGGCGAACCGGTCGGTCATCCCCGCGATGAAATCCGCGATGTGGCGGCTGCGCGCCGGCTCCTCCGTCGGCGCCGTCTCCGCCCATTCCTCGCCCATCGTCCGCGGGTCGGCCTGATAGACGGCGAACAGGCCGGCAACGATGCCATGCGCCGCCTCCGCCGCCTCCAGCTGGCGCGGGTGGTGATAGAGGTTGGCGTACATGAAGCGCTTCAGGTCGCGCTCCGCCTCGCGCATTGCCGGCGAGAAGCCGCATAGCGCGTAGCCGGTCGCGCGAACCTCGTCGACGGTCTGCACGCCGGATGCGGCGATCCGGCGTCGCGTTTCCTCGATCAGGTCGTTGACCATCACACCGATTTGGCTGCGCACCAGTTCGCGCGCCAACCGCTTGGCGGGCACGTCGGGAAAGCGCGCCTGCGTCGCCTGCCAGCCGGCCGCGACCATCGGCACGGCCAGCAGCTGGTCCAGCGTCAGCAGCCCCGCCCGCAAGCCATCGTCGATATCGTGATTGTCATAGGCGATGTCGTCGGCGATCGCCGCCACCTGCGCCTCCAGGCTGGCGTGGCTGGCAAGGTCGAGCGGAAATTGCGCATCCGCCTCGGTCAGGGCCCAACCGGGATGGCGTACCGGGCCGTTATGCTTGGCCAGCCCCTCCAGCGTCTCCCAGGTCAGATTAAGCCCGTGCCAGGTCGGATAGGGCCGCTCGATCTCGGTCAGCGTGCGCAGCGTGTGGCCGTTGTGGTCGAAGCCGCCGGCGCCGGCGAGCGCCGCCTTCAACGCATCCTCGCCGGCATGGCCGAAGGGCGGATGGCCGATGTCGTGCGCCAGGCACAGCGCCTCGGTCAGATCCTCGTTGAGGCCGAGCACGCGGGCGATCGTGCGGCCGATCTGCGCGACCTCGAGACTGTGGGTCAGGCGCACGCGGAAATGGTCGCCGTCCGGCGCCATGAACACCTGCGTCTTGTGGCGCAGGCGGCGGAAGCTGATCGAATGGATGATCCGGTCGCGATCGCGCTGGAAATCGTCGCGCGGGCCGCGCGTCCCCTCCCCCTCGGGATGAAGGCGACCGCGGCTGGCGGCGGGGTCGGAGGCCCAGGGCGCATGAAACGTCATGCGCCGCCTTTACTTGCTCGACAGCTTCTCCACCACCTGTCCCGCATCGCTGGTGAAGGCAAAGGCACCGACCCCCTGTTTGGTCAGCTGATTGACGAAGGCCCGCGCCTCCGCATCGGTCTTGAACGGCCCGGTCAGCACGCGATTGGTTGCGCGTAGCGGCGTCTTCCAACCGCTCTTGCCGGCAAGGATCGGCGCCTTGGCCTTGGCCGCCGCCCAGGCCTTGGGCAGATCGTCCTCATTGGCGCCGCCCGCGACCTGCACCCAGATGCGCGATGGATTGGCACGCGCCTTCTTCTTTTCCTCGGCCGCGGCCTTGGCTTCGGCGAGCTTCTCCGCCTCGGCGGCCTTCTTGGCGGCGAGCGCCTTCTTCTCGGCCGCGGCCTTGCGGTCCGCGGCGCGCTTGTCGGCCGCCGCCTTGGCGGCGAGCGCCTTCTCCGCCTCCGCGTCGCGCTGCTCCTTGGCTTTCGCCTCGGCGAGGACGCGTTCGGGCGACGGTGTGGCGACAGCAGCGGACGACGACGCCACCGCGGCGACCGGTGCCGCGACCAATGGAGCAGGACGTGGCGGTTCGGCGACGCCCAGTTCGCTGCCGGGAATCGACAGACCGGCGACGATCCGCGCCAGGACGGAATCGGCCTGCTCGCGCCGCCGCGTCGGGGCCGGAGCGACGAAGGCGGTTCGAGCGGGCGTCGTCGTCACGACTGGCGATGCAACGGGGGAGACGGGCGCAGGCACCGGCGACGACCCCGAGGCGTATTCGACGGCCGGTGTGGACGTGCTCGTCGGCACGCCCGCCGTCGGCAGAGCGGCGCTCGTGGCGGTGGTGAAGCCGGGCGCCGGCATGCTCCGCGCGACCACCGGCTGGCTCGGCGTGGCGGTCGCCAGCGCCACCGGCGGCGGCGGACTGGCCACGACCGTTGTCGGGCGCGGCGCCGGCGCGATGGTGACGACCTCGACCGGCGCCCGCGTGACCGGCGCGGAAGGCGTCGTAGTTGGAACCGGTGTCCGGGTCGGCGGCAATGGCTGAACGGTCGGCTGTGCCGCCACCGCAACCGGCGCCACCGGCGCCATGGTCGCAGCGCGCGTGATCGAGCCGCCGCTCGCCGGCACTGGCTGGACCTGAGTCAGGGCTCGCGTCACCTCCGCATAAGATGGGGTGGTGGCGGGCGTCGGCGAATTGGAGGCAAGGGCCACGCGGCCGGGTTGTTCCCGATCCCGCCCGCGGCGGCGACGCTCGTTGCGGCTCGCAGCGCGTGAGGACGGTGCGGCAGGCTGCACCGCCGCCAGCGCCACCGGTGCGGCCTCGGGCGCCAGATACGGCAAGGCGGGCGCCAGCCGCGCATCGGCGATCCGTTCCGGCGTCGTCCGCACCTCGCCAAAATGAACCGCAAAGGCGCGGTCGGCGGCGGGCAGCGTCGGCAGCCGTTCGAAAAACGGCTGCAGACCCTGCGCCATGCCACCCGGCAGCATCGTCGATGCGATCTTCGCCGCCCCCGACTGATCGCCGCCCATCGCGAGGACGAAGGCACGGACGCGCCAGGCGCTGCGGTCCTGTTTGCGCAACAAGGGATCCAATTGCTCCAGCGCCGCATCGCGCTTGCCGGAAATACCCAGCGACAGGGCATAGCGCTTCAACGTCTCGTCCGACGGCGCGGTCTTCAACGCCAGCCGGTAATCACGCTGGGCCCGCTCCTGCTGCCCGATCAGATCGTAAGCGAGGCCGCGGTCGGCGGCATAATTGCGCGGGTCCAGCCCGGCGGCCTCGGCCTGCGCGAAATAGCGCAGCGCCTCGCCCGGCCGTTCGGAGCGGACCAGGATCGACCCCTCGCCCGCCTTGATCCGCGGATTGCCCGGCGCGACCTGCTCCGCCCGCGCGAACAGCGAGGCGGCGCCGCTCAGATCGTCGAGGCCGAGCGACAATTCGCCCGCCGCGATCAGCGCGTTGACGTCGCGGGGATTGCTGGCGAGCGCGCGCATCTGTTCGGCGAGCCGATCGGCATCGGTGGTGCCGGGCAGCGCCTGCACCATCTGCTGCGCAGGCAGCACGGCCGGCGCGGACGCCAGGGCGACGAAAGCGGGAAGAAAGACACGCATGGGATTGCCACTGACTAGAGCCGAGCGGAACTGAACCGGCAATGTCCTGCAACAGGACCGTGCGCCAGAACGAGACTGCGCGGCGACGAAGACGGTGAGAGGGTCGTTGTCGCGGGATCGTGTCGGCAGGATCGGGCGCGCGGACAACAAAAAGCCCCGGTCATCCGCCGGGGCCGATGGAGCCGGACGAGGGGCCGCGACCTGCGCCGCGGCCCGATCGACAGTTACTGATTGTTCTGACGATGCAGGAAGCGCGGAATGTCGAGCGGTTCCTTGTCCTCGCCCGTGTCCTCACGCTGTGCGCCGCGGGCGGCGTTGGACATGCGCTCGAACAGCGTGCCGCCCAGCTTGACGCGCGGCTGCGGCGCGGCCTCGGGGCTGGCCTCGCTGCCCGGCGCGATCCAGCGGCGGCGGCTGCCGTCGTCGGTCGGCGCCGCAGCGGGAGCGGCCGAGCCGCGTGCCGGGGCCGCCGGATAGGGATCATCGCCATAGGCACGCGGTGCCGGTTGCGGCACGATCGTCTCGGTGCCGAGCACCAGTTCGTCATCCGCCGCATCGGCCTGCGACATCGGCGCGACCGCCGCGTCCGGCGTCAGGTCGAGCGGCTCGGGCTCGGCCGGCTGCTGCGGCGCGAACGACACGCTGGGCGACGGCGCGGCAGGTGCGGCCGCCGGAGCCAGAGCCGGAGCCGACTGGGCCGGCGCGGCCGTGCTCGGACGGAAGGAGGTCGACTCGTCGCTCTTGCGGCCCATGCCGAAGCTGAACGACTTGGTCGGCTCGGCCTGCGCGGCGACGGCGGCGGGCTTGGCGTCGGAGTCGATGCCGGTGGCGACCACCGAAACGCGGATCTTGCCTTCGAGATCAGGATTGAACGCCGAGCCCCAGATGATGTTGGCATCGGGATCGACCAGGTCGCGGATGTGGTTCGCCGCCTCGTCGACCTCGAGCAGGCGCATGTCGTCGCCGCCGGTTATCGAGATGATGACGCCCTTGGCGCCCTGCATGCTGACGCCGTCGAGCAGCGGGTTGGCGATCGCCTTCTGCGCCGCTTCCAGCGCGCGGTTGTCGCCGCTCGCCTCGCCGGTGCCCATCATCGCCTTGCCCATCTCCTGCATCACCGAGCGGACGTCGGCGAAGTCGAGGTTGATCAGGCCGGGCATGACCATCAGGTCGGTGATGCCGCGCACACCCTGCTGCAGCACCTCGTCCGCCATCTCGAACGCTTCCTTGAAGGTCGTGTTCGCATTGGCGATCAGGAACAGGTTCTGGTTCGGGATGACGATCAGCGTATCGACGTACTTCTGCAGCTCCTCGATGCCGCCATCGGCGGCCTTGGCGCGACGATTGCCCTCGAAGCTGAACGGCTTGGTGACGACACCGACCGTCAGTATACCCATGTCGCGCGCCGCCTTGGCGATCACCGGCGCGGCACCGGTGCCGGTGCCGCCGCCCATGCCGGCGGCGATGAAGCACATATGCGCCCCCTCCAGCCGCTTGGCGAGTTCGTCGATCGTCTCTTCTGCCGCGGCACGACCGATCTCCGGCCGGGCACCGGCGCCTAGGCCCTGGGTGATCTTGGAGCCGAGCTGGATGCGATGTGGCGCCACCGACGACTTCAGCGCCTGCGCATCGGTGTTGGCGACGAGGAAGTCGACGCCCTGCACGTCGGCGCGCATCATGTTGGCGATCGCATTGCCGCCCGCGCCGCCGACGCCGATCACGGCGATACGCGGCGTCAGCTCGTCGACTTCCGGAGTGATGAATTCGATGCTCATGGCCTGTTCTCTCCGCCCCCTACCGGTAAACGCTGACCGGGGCACTGATTAACCCTTGTGCCTCAACGCTTGGGATGGTTCCACCGAAAACCGTCACAAAACGTCAAGCAATTTCAATAATTGGCTCGCGCCGCCTGGATCAGCTTTCGGACCATGCCAAGCCCCTTCTGGCGGTGCACGGTCTGCGGCTGCGGCGCGGCGCCACGCAGATCGATCGGATCGGTCGCAGCGTAGAAGGCAAGGCCGGCCAATGTCGCGAACGCCGGACCGCCATGCGCCTCCGGCAGCGCGGTCAAGCCGCGCGGCCGGCCGATGCGGACCGAGCGCCCCAACGCCTGCTGCGCATAATCGGCGATGCCCTTCAGCTCGGCGCCACCGCCGGTCAGCACCACCTGCCGCCCGACCGGTCCTTCGAATTTCAGCTGCTGCAGCGATTTGCGGATCTCGCCCATCTGATGCTCCAGCCTCTGGCGGACGATGCCGATCAGTTGCGCCTTGGTGATCTGCATCCCGCCATGCACGTCGTCCTCCGCCGCGATCGGCATCACCGGGATCATCTCGTGATTGTCGCGCGGGGAAGCGTTGGCCGAGCCGTGGAAGCACTTCATCCGCTCCGCCTGGGCACGGCGCGTGCCGAAGGCGGAGGCGATGTCGTCGGTAATGTCCTGCCCGCCCATTGGCAGCGAGCACAGGCCGACCAGCATCCCGCCCGCGAATAGCGAGACGTTAGTGATCCCCGCCCCCATCTCGACCAGCGCAACGCCGAGCTCGCGCTCCTCCTCGCTCAAGCAGGCGAGGCCCGTCGCGACCGGCGCGGCGATGATCGACTTGACCTCGAGATGCGCCGAGCGGACGCACAAGTCGAGGTTGCGCACCGGCGACCCGTCGGCAGCGACAACATGGATGTGGACACCGAGCCGGTCGGCATGGAGGCCGAGCGGCTTCTTGACCCCGGTCAACCCGTCGAGCGTGTAGAGCGCCGGCTGGGCGTGCAGCACCATCCGCCCCTGCGGATCGATCGAATTGCGCCCGGCGGCGAGCAGCGCGTCGATGTCCTGCTGTTCGACACGGTGGCCGCCCAGCTCGAACTCGACCTCGGCGACGTCGCTGACCAGCCCGCCGGCGGAAAAGCCGACCCAGACGTTCTCGATGTTGATGCCGGCGATCCGCTCCGCCTGCTCCACCGCCTCGCGCACCGCCGCCTCGGTCGCGCCCATGTCGGCGATATAGCCGCGCTTGACGCCGCGGCTCTCGCGCTGGCCGGTGCCGAGCACGATCAGCTCGCCGCCGTCGCCCTTTTGCGCGATCATCGCCGATACCTTGGACGACCCGATGTCGAGCGCGGTGATCAGCCCTTCCGGTGCAACCTTCGCCATGATGCCTCAGCCCCCCTTAACCATCGGACGCCCCCGCCGATGCGATTGTCCTGCTTGCCGGCGCCGGCGCTTCCGTCTCGCTCGGGTCGGGCAAGGCATGGACGACGCTGGCGTCCGGCCGTCGTACCACGAGCTTGGCGGGATCGCGCATGTCGAACCGCACCCAGCCCTTGCCAAGCAGTGGCCGCGCCCCGTCCATCTCCGCGAACTTGAGCAGTGCCGCAGGCGCCCCATCCTCGGGCAGCGCCAGCGTCTCGCCGGTGTCGAACGTCAGGTCCCAGCGACGATTGCCGATCCAGGTCGCCGCCTTGACGCGCGGTTTCAACGCGGGTGCGGCGGCCAGCAGCGCCTGATAGCCGGGTTCCTGCCGATCGGCACCGGGGCCGATGACCAGCGGCAGATCCGGCATCGCCTCCGCCCGCACCGGCTCCAGCAACACGCCATCCTTGTCGATCAGCGTCAGCTGGCCATTGTCCTGCCACACCGCGGCGGGCGCGCGCTCGACGATGTCGATCAGCAGCGTGTCGGGCAGCCGCCGCGAGACATGGGCGTCCGCGATCCAGCCGTAGCGGAGCAGCTTTTCGCGCACCGATTCGAGGTCGACGAGCGGCATGGCGCGGCTCTGCTGGTCGAGCGCGACGGCATAGACGCTCATCCGGTCCATGCGCTTGAGGCCGGTTACCTCGATCTGCTCGACGCGGAAGCCGGCGCGCCCGGCGCCTTCGGCGACGGCGGTGCCGATCATGCCGGGGATGCCGATCCAGGTTAGGATGGCGAGTGCGCCCGCGACGCCGGCGCCGGTGATCGTCCAGGTCGCCGCCTTGCGGATCGTCGTCTCGCTGACCGGCAGCGCACCGACCGCACGCTCGAACAGCCCGACCTTGCGGACGGGCTGCTTCTTGCGCGGGGCGGGCCGGCGCGGCGGGCTGCCGCGCTTGATCGTGCGGCTCATCCGTCGCGCGCCTTCGCATCGGCGAGCGCCTCGTCGACGATCGCCTGAACCAGCTGTTCGTAGCTCATGCCGATATGCCGCGCCTGTTCGGGCACCAGGCTGAGCGGCGTCATGCCAGGCTGGGTGTTGACCTCCAGCAGGAACAGGCCGTCGACGCCGCGTTCGTCGTCCCAGCGGAAGTCGGAGCGGCTCGCGCCCTTGCAGCCGAGCAGGCGATGCGCCTCCAGCGCCAGTCGCTTGCACGCATCGGCGATATGATCCGGGATATCGGCGGGGCAGACGTGCTCGGTCAGGCCGTCGGTATATTTCGCGTCGAAGTCGTACCAGCCGTTCTTGGGCTTCAGCTCGGTGACGCCGAGCGCCCGGTTGCCGAGCACCGCCGTCGTCAGCTCACGCCCGCGCACATAGGGTTCGGCGAGCAGCTCGTCGAACTCCTGCCACGGCCCCTCCACGTCGCGGCCGATCGGATTGCCGTAATTGCCGTCCGCGGTGACGATCGCGACGCCGACCGACGAGCCCTCGTTGACGGGTTTGAGCACATAAGGCCGCGCGATCGGATCGCCCTCGAACACGTCCGCCGACTGGACTACCCGGCCGCCCGGCATCGGGATGCCGGCCGGCACCAGCGCCTGCTTGGTCAGCACCTTGTCGATGGCGATCACCGACGTGGCGAGACCCGAATGGGTATAGGGGATGCCCATCAGGTCGAGCATGCCCTGCACCGTGCCGTCCTCGCCGGGCGAGCCATGCAGGGCGTTGAAGACGAGGTCGGGCTTCGCCTCGGCAAGCCGCGCCGCGACGTCCCGGCCCATGTCGATGCGGGTGACGCGATGGCCATTCGCCTCCAGCGCATCGGCGACGCCGGCGCCGGACATCAGCGACACCGGACGCTCAGCTGACCAGCCGCCCATCAGGACCGCGATGTGGAGCGGCTGCATTAAATCCTCCCCGGCACGGGGAGGTGGCAGTGCAGAGCGCTGACGGAGGGGGGGGGCCATGGAGCGCAGCGCGGGTGGAGAGCCCCCTCCACCATGCTGCGCATGGTCCCCCTCCCCGTTCCGGGGAGGACTGGATTCACGCCAATCACGCCCCCACCCCCACCCGCTGGATTTCCCACTCCAATGTCACCCCGCAATGCGCCTTCACCTTGTCCCGCACCTCTTCGCCCAGCCCCTCGATCTCCGCGCTCGTCGCCGAACCCAGGTTGAGCAGGAAATTCGTATGTTTCTCAGATACCTGAGCATCACCGCGACGCAAGCCACGACAGCCGGCGGCGTCGACCAGCGCCCAGGCCTTGTGGCCGTCCGGGTTCTTGAACGTCGACCCGCCGGTCTTGGACCGCAACGGCTGCGACGCCTCGCGCGCGGCGGCGATGCGATCCATCTCCGTCTGGATCGCCGCCGGCTCGGCCGGCATGCCGCGGAAGATCGCCGACACGACCACCGCGCCGTCGGGCAGCGCCGAATGGCGATAGGTATAGCCGAGATCGCCGAGGCTCAGCGTGCGCCGCTCGCCCGAGCGCAGAACGACATCGGCCTCGATCAGCACGTCCTTGACCTCGCGCCCATAGGCGCCGCCGTTCATGCGGACGAAGCCGCCGACCGTGCCGGGGATCGAGCGCAGGAACTCGACGCCGCCGATGCCCGCATCGCGCGCGGTCGAGGACACCAGGATGCCGCTCGCCCCACCGCCGCAGCGCAGCGTCGTCGCGTCGATCGCCTCGACCTTGGCGAAGGCCTTGCCCAATCGCACCACCACGCCCGGCACGCCGCCGTCGCGGACGATCAGATTGGACCCGAGACCGAGCGCCATCACCATCACCGCAGGGTCGAGCGCGGCGAGGAAGTCGGCGAGATCGTCAACATCCGCCGGCTCGAACAGCCATTCCGCCGCGCCGCCCGCCTTGAACCAGACCAAAGGCGCGAGCGGCGCGCTGCGGGTCAGGCGGCCGCGGACCGCCGGCATGGCGATGGCGTCGGCGTTCACCACGGCCCGGCACCCCATAGTCGCGCCCAGGCCTGGAACGCCGCGAGGTTGGCTTCGGCGGCCTTGCGCGTCGCCTCCTGCACCTGGACCAGCGCATCGCCCGCCCCGACCGCTTGGCTGCCCGCCTCCAGCGTACGGCGTTGCGCGTCGAGGATCTGCTTTTGGAAGCGCAGACTTGCATCGAACCAATCGTTCATCGCCGTGCCTCGATCGCCGCGGCCAGTCCGGCCGCCCATTTGGTGATGTCACCCGCCCCCAGGCAGACGATCATATCGTCCGCCTGGATCGTCCCCGCCAATTCCGTCGCCAGCGCATCCGCATCGGCGACGACGGCGGCGGAGCGGTGGCCGCGTCGCTTCAGCCCCTCGACCAACGCTTCGGCATCGACGCCGGGCACCGGCGCCTCGCCCGCGGCATAGACGGGGGTGACCAGCACGCGGTCGGCGTCGTTGAAGGCGGTCTGAAACTCCTCCATCAGATTGCCGAGACGCGAATAGCGATGCGGCTGCACCACCGCGATCACTCGGCCCCGCGCGCCTTCGCGCGCCGCGGCGAGCACCGCGCGGATTTCGACCGGATGATGACCGTAATCGTCGATCACTGTCACGCTGCCGCCGTCGAGCGCGATCTCGCCGACCTTGGTGAAGCGGCGCTTGACCCCCCCGAACGCCTCGAAGCCCTTGGCGATCGTGGCATCGTCGATGCCGAGTTCGAGCGCGACGCCGATCGCGGCGAGCGCGTTCTGGACATTGTGCCGGCCGGGCATGGGCAGCTCGACATTGTCGATCGTCCGCGTCGACCCGCCTCGCTGCCGGATCACGCAGGCGAAGCGGTTGCCGCCCGGCACCGGCGTGACGTCGGTGCCGCGGATGTCCGCCTGCGCCGAGAAACCGTAGGTGACGACGCGCCGGTCGCGCACCCGCGGCAGCACGTTCTGCACCTCCGGATGATCGAGGCACAGCAAGGCCGCGCCATAAAAGGGTACGTTCTCGACGAACTCGACGAACGCATCCTTGACCGCGTCGAAGCTGCCGTAATGGTCGAGATGCTCGGGATCGATGTTGGTGACCACCGCGATCGTGCCGTCGAGGCGTAGGAAGCTGCCGTCGCTCTCGTCCGCCTCGACCACCATCCAGTCGGAGGCGCCGAGCCGCGCGTTCGATCCGTAGCTGTTGATGATGCCGCCGTTGATCACGGTCGGGTCGATCCCGCCCGCGTCGAGCAGCGCCGCGACCATCGAGGTCGTCGTCGTCTTGCCGTGCGTCCCCGCGACCGCCACCGTCTGCTTCAGCCGCATCAGCTCGGCGAGCATCTCCGCGCGGCGAACGACGGGGATGCGCCGCTCCAGCGCCGCTTCCACTTCGGGATTGGAGCGGGTGATCGCGGTTGACGTGACGACCACCGCCGCCTCGGCGACATTTTCCGCCGCATGGCCGATCGTCACCGCGATGCCCTTGTCGCGCAGTCCCTGCACGACATAGCCTTCGGCGACGTCGGAGCCCTGCACCGTATAGCCAAGGTTCTTCATCACCTCGGCGATGCCGGACATGCCGATGCCGCCGATGCCGACGAAATGGATCGGGCCGATGTCGGTATGGACGCCGCGGATCATGCCCCCGCTCCCGCCAATACGGGCTTCGGCTTGACCGGCTTGCCGACCGGCAAGCGGGCGAGCGGCGCATCCAGGCTCTCGACCAGATCGGCGAGGTCGCCGACGGCATTCGGCCGGCCGACGCTCTTCGCCCGCGCCGCCGCATTTTCGAGTGCGGCGGGGTCGAGGCCCAGTTTCTGCATCTGCTTGGCGAGCTCCTTGGCGGTGAACTCCGCCTGCGGGATCGTCCGCGCGCCGCCCGCCCTGGTCATCTCGCGTGCATTGGCGGTCTGATGGTCGTCCGTCGCGGACGGCAGCGGCACCAGGATCGCCGGTCGCCCCGCCGCGGTCAGCTCCGCGATCGTCGAGGCGCCGGCCCGGCCGATCACCAGATGCGCCCAGGCGAGCTGTTCCGGCATGTCGGGCAGATAGGTGGCGAGCTCCGCCGGGATCTGATGCTCGGCATATTTGGCGCGCACCGCGTCGATATCCTCGATCCGCGCCTGCTGCGTCACCTGCAACCGGCGGCGGAAGGTGACGGGCAGCATCGCCAGACCGTCGGGCACCACCTGACTCAACACGCTCGCGCCCTGGCTGCCGCCGGTGACGAGCACGCGGAAGATTCCGTCCTCCTCGAGCAGCGGAAAGGGCTTGGCGCGCAAGGCGAGCACCGCCTCGCGCACCGGATTGCCGATCAGATGCACCTTGCCGGCCAGCTTCGCCGGCAACCGCGCGGTGTCCGCGTAGGAGGTCGCGATCGCCTCCACCCGCCCGGCGACGACGCGGTTGACGCGTCCCAGCACCGCATTCTGCTCATGCACAGCGGTCGGGATCTTCTCCGCAAACGCGGCCAGCAACGCCGGAAAGGCGGGATAGCCGCCGAAGCCGATCACCGCCGCCGGCTTGAACGTCCGGTACAATTCGCGCGCCATCGCCCGGCCGCGCAGCATCTCCCGCACGGCACCGGGCCAGCCCTGTGGCCTCTTCAACTGGAAGCGGCCGGCGGGCAGTACGTGCGTCTGGATGCCGTCGAACAGGCCGGGAAAGCGCACGCCGCGTGCATCGCTGACCAGCGCGACGCGGTGGCCACGCTTGGTCAGTTCCGCGGCCAGCGCCGCGGCGGGCACCATATGCCCCCCCGTACCACCGGCGGCGAGGACGTAATGCTTGCTCAATTCGAACCCCATCTCACCACATAGGGACTGCGCGTCAGGAAAGGGTTGCGCCGCGTGAAGGCGAGCAGCAGCCCCATGCCGATCGACAGCGCGATCATCGACGATCCGCCGTAGCTGATGAACGGCAGCGTCATCCCCTTGGACGGCGCCAGCCCCGTGTTCACCGCCATCGACACCAGCGCCTGTGCACCGAATTGCACCGCCAGCCCGCTCGCCGCAAGCAGCTTGAATTCATCCTGCTCGTCGAGCAGCTTGACGAAGACCCGCACGACGATCGCCAGGAACACGACGGCGATCACGGCGCAGGCGATCAGTCCGAACTCCTCGCCGATCACCGAGAAAATATAATCGGTATGCGCTTCGGGCAGGCCGAATTTGGCGACGCCGCCGCCCGGCCCGGTGCCCGTCCAGCCGCCGGCGGTGATCGTCGCATGCGCGGCGTTGGTCTGGAAATGGTCGCCCGCCCCCTCGCCGTCGACGCCCGGGAACAGAAAGGCGTCGATGCGCGCGCGTGCCGTACTGTAGAACATATAGGCCGCGCCCAGCCCGACCGGCACCATGGCGATGATCCCGCCGAGCACGCGCATCGGCGTCCCCGCGATCATCAGCAGCGCCATCCACACCGAGCAGAAGATCACCGTCTGCCCGAAGTCCGGCTGCAGCATCAGCAGGCCGGCGACCAAGGCGGTCATCGCGCCGGTGATCACCACCGTCGGCAGCTCCTGATCCTTGACCTTCAGCGACAGCACCCAGGCGACGGCGACGATGAACAGCGGCTTCAAGAACTCGGACGGCTGGAATTCGGCGATGCCGACGCCGATCCAGCGCCGCGCGCCATTATGCACTGCGCCGATGAACGGCGTCACCGCGAGCAGGAAGGCGAACAGTGCCGCGCCGCCCAGCGCCAGCCGCCGCGCGGTGGCGACCGGCAGCATCGACACGCCGAACAGCACGGGCAGCGACAGGCCAACCCACATCAGCTGCCGCCAAAAATAATAGAGCGGCGTGAATTTGTGGTGCTCGCCCGAATAACGCACCGCCGTCGCCGGGCTCGCCGCCGCCACCGCCACCAGCCCGATCGCGATCAGGAACAGCGTCAGCAGCAGCAGCATCCGGTCGATGTCCCAGAACCAGGTGCCGAGCGGCGAACGATCGCCACGCCCGCCGCGACGCTTGACCTTGGCGATCAGGCTGTCGCGCCCCGCACCGGGCACCGCATCCGTCCGTGTCGCCATCAGTCCAATGCCTCCACCGCGGCGCGGAATGCCCGCCCCCGATCCTCATAATCGCGGAACTGGTCGAAGCTAGCACAGGCCGGCGACAAGAGCACGGTCTCTCCCGGCCGGGCCGCCGCAGCGGCGTGGCGGACGGCGGTGGCGAGGTCGCCCGCCTGTTCCACCACGGGGATGCGTCCCTTCAGCAGGTCGGAGAACAAGGGCCCCGCTTCGCCGATCGTATAAGCGGCGGCGACGCGGTCGAAATACGGTGCGCAGGCGTCGAGGTCGTCGCCCTTGCGCTTGCCGCCGACGACCCAGTGGATGCGCTCGAACGCGCCGAGCGCCGGTGCCGTGCTTTCGGGGTTGGTCGCCTTGCTGTCGTCGACGAAGGCGACGCCGTTGCGCGTCGCGACCGTTTCCATGCGGTGCGGGAGGCTGCTGTAGGTTGCCAGTCCCTGCTCGATCGCCTCGGGCGCCAGCCCCAGCGCCTTCGCCACGGCGAGCGCGGCGAGCGCGTTCTGCGCGTTATGCGGCCCCTGCAGCGCCGGCCAGCGCGATTGGTCGAGGCATTGGCCGGCCGCGATCTTGGTCAGCCGGTCCGCCCGCGGTGCCAGCGTACCGGCGATCTGCGCCGAGGCGGTATCGCCGATGCCGATCACGGCCTCATGCGCCGCCGATTGAATCGCGAACAGCCGCGCTTTCGACGCGGCGTACGCCTCGAACCCATCGTAGCGATCGAGGTGATCGGGCGTAATATTGAGCAGCACCGCAACGTCGCAATCGAGGCTCTGCGTCAGGTCGATCTGGTAGCTCGACAGTTCCAACACATAGACGCCGCCCCCCTGCGCATTCGGCTCCAGCGGCGCCTGCTCGAGGATCGGAAGGCCGATGTTGCCGCCCATCAGCGTCGGCACGCGCGCGGTCTTCAGGATATGGTGGACCAGCGCCGTCGTGGTCGACTTGCCGTTGGTGCCGGTGATGCCGACGACCTTGTGCGGCGGCAGCTCGGCGCGCGCCTGGGCGAACAGCTCGATGTCGCCGATCACCGGCACGCCGGCCGCGCGAGCCTGCGCCACCAGCGGATGGGTGTTGAGCGGCACGCCGGGCGAGACGACCAGCCCCGCCGCCCCGCTCAGGTCGAGCAGCGCCGGATCGTGGACGATGACGCCATCGACCGCCGCCGCCCGCTCGCGCGCCGCGGCATCGCTGTCCCAGGCGACGACATGCGCGCCCGCCGCGGCAAGCGCGCGCACCGTCGCCATGCCGGAACGGGCGAGACCGAGCACGGCGTAGCGTTGGCCTGCCCAGGCAGCGGAGAGGATCATGCGGCGTCGCTCGTCAAACACGCACCGTCACCCCGGACTTGTTCCGGGGTCCACCCGTCCAGGATCGCAAGGCTGTCAGCCCCTGCGGAACAGTGGACCCCGGAACAAGTCCGGGGTGACGGTGGGCGTGTGGAGAACGCCATCGTTCTCACCGCAGCTTCAACGTCGACAGGCCGGCCAGGGCCAGCACCAGGCTGATGATCCAGAAGCGGATCACGACGGTCGGCTCGCTCCAGCCCAATTGTTCGAAATGATGGTGGATCGGCGCCATGCGGAACACGCGCTTGCCGGTGCGCTTGTAGAAGAACACCTGGATGATCACGCTCAGCGCCTCGACGACGAACAGGCCGCCGACGATGCCGAGCACGATCTCGTGATGCGCCACCACCGCGATCGTGCCGAGTGCGCCACCTAGCGCCAGGCTGCCGGTGTCGCCCATGAACACCGCGGCAGGCGGCGCATTGAACCACAGGAAGGCGAGGCCGGCACCGATCACCGCGCCGCAGAAGATGGCGAGCTCGCCCGCCCCCGGCACGTGCGCGATGCCCAGATATTCGGCGAACTTCACGTTGCCGGCGAGATAGGTGATGATCGCGAAGGTGACGCTGGCGATGATCACCGGCATCGTCGCCAGTCCGTCCAGCCCGTCGGTCAGGTTCACCGCATTGCCGAAGGCGACGATCGTGAACGCCGCGAACACCGGGTAGAAATAGCCGAGGTCGAGGTACAGCCGGTTGGTGAACGGCAGGTACAGATGCGGCCCGTTCTGGCCCATGATGATCCAGGCGGCGATGCCGGCGATGGCGAATTCCAGCAGCAGCCGGGTGCGCCCGGACACGCCGGCGGTGCTCGCCTTGCGCACCTTGTCATAGTCGTCGAGGAAACCGATCGCGCCGAAGCCGAGCGTCACGAACAGGCAGGCCCAGACGAACGGATTGGCGACGTCCATCCAGATCAGGATCGACAGCGCCATGCTGGTCAGGATCATCAGCCCGCCCATCGTCGGCGTGCCGCGCTTGGCGAGGTGGGTCTGCGGCCCGTCGGCGCGGATCGGCTGGCCCTTGCCCTGCCGCACGCGCAGCCAGCCGATGAACCGCGGCCCGATGATCAAGCCGATGAACAGCGCGGTGGCGATCGCCGCCCCGGTCCGGAAGGACTGGTAGCGGATGAGGTTCAGCAGCCCGGAGAACCTCAGGTGCTCGGCGATCCAATACAGCATGTCAGGTAGTTCCGCCCCCAAGGCCCGCGATCAGCCGCGACAGCCCCACCCCATTCGATCCTTTGACGAGTACCGCGTCGCCGGCACGGGCCAGGTCCCGAAGGCGGCCCAGGGCGGTCGCGGCGTCGGGCACATGGACGACATCGACGCGCCCCTCAAGGGCCTTGGCGAGCGGCGTCATCGCTTCGCCGACGAGCAGCGCCGTTTCGACGCGTGCCGCGACGATCGGCTCCGCCAGACCCGCATGATAGGCGTCGCTGTCGTCGCCCAGCTCGCGCATCTCGCCGAGCACGGCCAGATGGCGCCCCGGCTCCTGCGCCAGCACCGCCAGCGTCGCGCGCATCGAGGCGGGATTGGCGTTGTAGCTTTCGTCGATGACCAGCATCTCGCCGCCCGCGGCCGGCGCGAGGAAGCGCGCGCCGCGCCCGATGAGGCCGCCGAGTTCGGCGAGCGCAAGACCGGCGAGGCCAAGGTCGGCGCCAGCCGCGTCGACCGCCGCCAGCACCGCCAGCGCGTTCGACACCCAGTGCAGCCCGGGCTGCGACAGCGTGAAGGACAGCTCGCGCGCGCCGATCCGCGCCGAGACGAAGGTGCCGCCGGTGGGCAGCCGCATCGCCTCCAGCGCATGGACGTCGGCGCCCTTGTCGAGGCCGAAGGTGACGATCCGCGCCGCATGAGGCGTGGCGGCGGCGATCAGCCGGTCGCGATGCGGGCTGTCATAGGGCACGATCGCGGTCCCGCCCGGCTCGAGCCCCTGAAATATCTCGCCCTTGGCGTCGGCGATCGCGCTCTCGTCGGGGAAGAAGGCGGTGTGCGCAGGCGCGATGGCGGTGACGATCGCGATATGCGGTCGCACCAGCCGGGTCAGCTGAGCCAGTTCGCCGGCATGGTTCATCCCCATCTCGAACACGCCGACCTCGGTATCCCGCGGCATGCGGGCGAGGCTGAGCGGCACGCCGGTATGATTGTTGTAGCTCTTCACCGAGCGATGAACGCGACCCGACAGCGACCGGTCGAGCGCCGCGAACAGCGCCTCCTTGGCGCTCGTCTTCCCCACCGAGCCGGTGACGCCGATCACCACGCCCGCCATCCGCGCGCGCGCCGCCCGGCCCAGGTCGTTCAGCGCGGCGGCGGTGTCCGCGACGCGGACGTGCGGGTGCGGCGTCTCCTGCGACACGATCGCGCCCGCCGCGCCTTGGGCGAAGGCCTGGTCGAGAAAGCGGTGGCCGTCGGTACTCTCGCCGGTCAGCGCGACGAACAGATCGCCCGGCCCGACCTCGCGGCTGTCGAAGGCGACGCCGGTGACGGCGAAGTCGGCGGCAGCGATGCCGGAGGTCGCCGCGGCGATTTCGGCGGCGGTCCAGAGCGCCATCAGATCCTCCCCGGGACGGGAAGCGCTTGCTCCACCATCCTCACGCCGCGCACTCGCGCGCGACGCCGACATCGTCGAACGGCAGCACCAGATCGCCGACGATCTGGCCCTGCTCATGGCCCTTGCCGGCGATCAGCACGATATCCTTAGGCCCCGCCTCGGCGATCGCCGCCGCGATCGCCGCGCGCCGGTCGCCGATCTCGCGCAGGCCGGTCGCGCCACGCAGGATCTCGGCGCGGATCGCCGCCGGGTTCTCGGTCCGCGGATTGTCGTCGGTGACGATCGCAACGTCGGCCTGCGTGCCCGCGACCTGGCCCATCGTCTCGCGCTTGCCGGGGTCGCGGTCGCCACCGGCGCCGAACACCACGATCAGCCGGCCGCCGGCGTGAGGCTTCAATGCCGCGATCGCCGCCTCCAGCGCATCGGGAGTGTGGGCATAATCGACATAGACCGGCGCGCCGCTGCGCGTAATCACCGCCCGCTCCAGCCGCCCGCGCACCGGCTGCAATCGCGCCAGATCGGCGATCGTCCGCGTCACGTCGCCACCGGTCGCGATCACCAGCCCGGCTGCGACCAAGGCGTTCGCCGCCTGATAGCCGCCGATCAGCGGCAGTGTGACGCGATGCTCCCGCCCATCGGCTTCGATCGTCAGCCCCTGCCCCAGCAGCGTCGGGTCGCGCCGCGCCAGCCGCAGCGTCGCGCCGCGCTCGCCGACGCTGATCAGCCGATTGCCGCGTGCCCGCGCGAGGTCGACGACGCGATCGGCGTGGATGTCGTCCGCCCACACCACCGCGGTGCCGGCGGGGTCGAGCACTTCCGAGAACAGCCGCAGCTTGGCGGTCAGATAGGCGCCCATGTCGCCGTGATAGTCGAGATGGTCCCGGCTGAGATTGGTGAAGGCGGCGGCGGCGACGCGCAGCCCTTCCGTGCGATATTGGGTCAGGCCGTGGCTCGACGCTTCGAAGGCGAGATGGGTGACGCCCTCGCGCGCCAGGCCGGCGACGTTGGACAGGAAGGTGACGACGTCGGGCGTGGTCAGCCCCGTGGTCACCCGCTCGTCGGCCGTCGTGACGCCCAAGGTGCCGATCGATGCGGCATGATGGCCCGCCATCCGCCACAATTGCCGCGTCATCTCGACCGTCGAGGTCTTGCCATTGGTGCCGGTGACTGCGACCGCGACATCGGGAAACGGCGCGAAGAAGGCGGCGGCGAGCTGCGCGAACTTTTCGCGTGGCGTCTCGTCCTCGATGGCCAGCGCGCCCTCGACCGCGACGCCCGGCCGTACCACCACGGCGATCGCCCCACTGCGCACCGCGTCGGCGATGAAATCCTCGCCATTGACGCGCGCGCCTTGGAAGGCGCCGAAGATCGTGCCCGGCGCGACCTTGCGGTGATCGATGGCGAACCCGGTGACGATCGCCTGCCCGTCACCGCCAATCAATTGTCCCAGCCTCATGCGATCGACCCTATCGCCCGGATCACCGGCCGTCGACTGGTGGCGCGCTGGGATCCTGCCACAAAGTCGGGGTGATGTCGGACACGTCGATGTCGCGCCGCTCGTCGGGCACCACGCCCAGCATCGACCCAACCCGGGCGATGGTGCGGCCGACGACGGGCGCGGCGTTCCACGCGGCGGTCTTCCACCCGCCGGTCTCCTTCGTTCCCTGCGGCGAGTCGAGCATCGCCACCACGACATAACGCGGCGCATCCATCGGGAAGGCCGCCGCGAAGGTGGCGACGTTGCGCGATCGGTCGTAGCCGCCCGCCACCGCGGCCTCCGCCGTGCCGGTCTTGCCGCCGACGCGATAGCCCGGCGCGTCGCCCTTGCGGCCCGTGCCGCGCAGCACGATCAGCCGCAGCATCTGGCGCATGCGCGCGCTGGTCGCCTCGCTGATCACCCGGCGCCCGCGCGGCGCGTCGCCCACCGCGGTCTTCATCAGCGTCGCCGGCCGCCAGATGCCGCCGTTGACCAGCGCGGCATAAGCCGAGGCGAGGTGCAGCGGCGTCACCGCGATGCCGTGGCCATAGGCCGTGGTCATCGTCGTCGTCCGCGCCCAGAAGCCCGGCCACAGCGGCCGTCCCTTCTCGCGCAGCTCGATGTCCGGCTTGGTGTCGAAGCCCAGTCGCTTGAACATCGCCTGCATCCGCTCCGGCCCGACCTCGTCGGCAACGCGTGCGGTGGCGATGTTGGACGAATAAATCAGCGTTTCCGCCATGTTGAGCCAGCGCTTCGGATCGCCGCGCTCGTCATGGATGGTGAAGCGGCCGACCTGCAGCGGATGGGTCGCGTCGAACCGGCGGTTGAGGCTCGTCACGACGCCGCTGTCGATCGCCGCCGCCATGGTGATCGGCTTGAACGTCGAGCCCAGCTCGAACACGCTCTGCGTGGTGATGTTGCGCAGCTCGTCGCTGCCCGACTTGCCGACCCGGTTGGGGTTGAAGGTCGGCAACGACACCATGGAGATCACCTCGCCGGTATGGACGTCGAGGACGATGCCGCCGGCGGCATGCGCCGAGAAGGTGGTCATCGCGCGGCCAAGCTCGCTCTCCAGCGCTGCCTGCACCCGCGTGTCGATCGACAGCGCCACCGGCTGGCCCGCCTTGGCCGGGTCGAGCAGCCGCTCGTCGAGCACGCGCTCCATGCCGCTCATGCCGTGGCCGTCGGTCGACAGGAAGCCGAGCGCATGCGCCGCCAGCGTCGACTGCGGATAGAGGCGCTGCGTCTCGCGCGCAAAGACGATCGCGGGCTCGCCGATCGCATTGACCTGCTCGACCAGCGCCGGGCTGGCGCGGCGCTGCAGATAGGTGAAGCTGACCGGCTTGGTCAGCTGTGCGTAGAACCAGGCCTGGTCGCCGCGGTCGGGCATCAGCGCGGCGAGCCGGGCCGCGATCTCCATTTTGTCGCCCAGCACCTTGCGCGGATGCACCGCGATCGTCCAGGCGTCGATCGTCCGTGCCAACGGCGCGCCGTTGCGGTCGACGATGTCGCCGCGCGCCGCCAGCGCCGCGGTCCGCGCCGCGGCTTCCTCGCCCGAGAAGGCGCCCAGCATCGCCAGGCGCATGATCACCACCACCACCGCCGCCGCGAACAGCAGCAGCAGCATCATCAGCCGGGTGTGGCTGGTCGCGACCAGCGCCTGGCGCTGGCCGGCGCTGCGCCGCTGCGCTGCAGGTCGGGCGACAATGACGGTCACCGTTTGCGAGCCTCCGCCCGCGCGCTCGACAGGATCTCGCCCAAGGTGGTGTCGGACAGCAGCTTCTTGTCGAGCAGCGCCACCGCCTGCGGCCGTACTTTGGCGACCGCCGCCTTGCTGCGCGCGGCATCGTCGAGCTTGGCGATCATCCGCGGACTCTTTTCCATCGCGGTCGCATGGATCACGGTCGCGTCGGCGGCGGCGCGGTGGGTCGGGATCACGGCACGGCGCGCCTCGGGCAGTGCGGCGGCGACCTGGACGACGGCGGGCGCCGGGGTCGCGGCGGGGGCGGCCGGGACATGCGGCGTGACGAGCGACGGCACGACCAGCGCGGCGGTCTGGGTCTTGCCGTCGCTGCCATTGGGTCCGTGGTTGGCGTCGAGGCTGGCGAGCGCCGCCTCGTCGGTGACGAACTGGCCCGCGGTCGGCGCGGCCAGCGCCAGCGTCTCGCCGTTCCATTTCTCCAGCTGCGCGAGATTGGCGCGCGTGTCGAATTCGGTCTCCAGCGCGCGGATCTCGCGCTGGGCCGATTCGATCTTGCGGTCTATGCCTTCCAGCTTCTTGCGCTCGGCGGCGACCTGCAGCGACACCAGGTAGAAACCGAGGACGACGGCGACACAGCCGCCGAACCACCCGATCCCCTTCAACCGATACGCCGCCGTCATGCCCGTGCCTCCTGCTTGCTGTCCGCCCCCGGACCCAAATTGGTGTTGAACCCCACGCTCGATTCCTGCGCCGGCCAGGCCGGGGCCGCGGTCCGCACCGCGGCGCGCAGCGTCGCCGACCGCGCGCGCGGATTGCGCGCCAGTTCCGACGCACCGGCGCGCACCGGCTTGCCGACCCGTTCGAAGGTCGGCGCACGCCCCGCCACCGCCTGCGGCAGGTGGCGCGAACCGCCCGGCGTCGCGCCCGACCGCTCGCGCAGGAAGCGCTTGACCAGCCGATCCTCCAGGCTGTGGAAGGTGACGATCGCCAGCCGGCCGCCCGGCTTCAGCGCCCGCTCCGCCGCCGCCAGCCCATCGGCCAGCTCGTCCAGCTCGCGGTTCACATGGATGCGGATCGCCTGGAAGGTCCGCGTCGCCGGATCCTTCTTGTCATGCGGCCGGTGACCCAGCGCCTTGCGCACCACGGTCGCCAGCTCGCCCGTCCGGGTCAGCGGTCGCGCCGCGACGATCGCGCGCGCGACCCGCCGCGACCGCGGTTCCTCGCCATAATGGTAGAGGACGTCGGCGATCTCGCTCTCGTCGGCGGTGTTGAGGAAGTCGGCGGCGCTCGGCCCGTCCTGGCTCATCCGCATGTCGAGCGGCCCGTCCGCCTGGAACGAAAAGCCCCGCCCCGCCTGGTCGAGCTGCATCGACGACACGCCGATGTCCATCGTCAGCCCGTCGACCGGCGCGTCGAGCGCCGCCTCCAGCGCCGAAAAGTCGCTGTGCACCAGCGTAAGGCCGTCGAGGGCCGCCGCCCGTCCCGCCGCGATCGCATCGGGATCGCGGTCGAATGCAATGACGCGGGCGCCGGTCGCCAGGATCGCGCGCGTATAGCCGCCGGCGCCGAAGGTCGCGTCGACCATCGTCTCGCCGGGCGCAGGCGCCAGCGCGGCGATCACCTCGCCGAGCAGCACCGGGATATGGGGAGCGTCAGTCAAGCGCGATCCCCTTGTCCTGGCAGTAGAAGCGGCAGGCAGCGACCATCTGCGGCGCGATGCCGGGAGTGGAGAGCAAGGTCTTCGGGTCCCAGATCTCGATATAGTCGAACGTCCCCCAGAAGAAGGCGTGCGCGCCGATGTTGGCGTAGAAGCGCGGAAAGCCCGGCATGATGAACCGGCCGGAACCGTCGAACGGCACCGCCTCGCCATTGGCGCCGCCGCGCTTGATATTGTGGTCGATCTTGCCGTCGGCACCGCGGGACAAGGCGACCCGCTCGTTCAGCTCGCGCTTCAGTTCGTCGACATAGGCCGGGTCGTAGGCGATCAGGCAGGGCTGGTCCTCGTGCGCGGCGACGATCACCGTGCCGCCGTCCTTGCCGTCGGCGCGCGGCGCATTTTCGGCCAGCGTCGAGCGCAGGGCATTCGGGATCGCGACACGGCCCTTGTCGTCGACAAGAGCAAGTCCGCTTCCCTGATAGTTGCCCCTTTCCGTCACGCCCGCCTCGCACCATGGCGCGCACGGCATCACACCTTCGAAAACCGGCCATCACCGGCTTCCGAGCATCTTTGCGCAAAGCAAAGGGTGACACCTGCCCCGTTGTTCGCTGTCGATACCAACAGGCCTGCGGGGACGCAACGGGATTTTAGGGGAAAGGCGGGGAATTCGCACCCACCAGCGGGTCAATCCGGCGGGGAATGGCCCCAAAACGTGAGGCGCTGGAACCCGGTCGAGCGACCGGAATCACCGCTGCCGGCGCCGTTTACGGGCACCGTCCCCGATTTTCCCCGCCGGATCACTTGGCGGCGAGGCTGTTGCTGGTGGAGGGGGCGACGCCGAGTTCGGCGAGCGGTTCGCCCGAGCCGTCGGTCTGCCCGGAATCGATGTTGGTGATGGCGATGTTGGCGACCACCGATGCCTGGGCAGATCCCGCGGTGGCGATCGGCCGCTCGCGCGTGGCCGAGCCCAGGATCGCGGAGGCGACGGCGATCAGCAGCACCACGGCCACCAGGCCGATCATGCCGACCTTGACCCGCTGGACGGTTTGGGATGTGTCGCGCGACGATCTCATCTTGCCGTATCAATATAACGGCTTGTCACGCGTTTGTCGAATACGGACGCGACGATGGCGGGAAGGCCCGAATCACGCCAGCCCCTTCGCCTCCCGCCACGCCGGATCGTAGAGCGACGACAGATAGCGGAAGCCGGTATCGCACAGGATCGTCGCGATGCGCTTGCCCGGCCCGAGATGCCGCGCCAGCCGCACCGCGCCGGCGACGTTGATCCCGGATGACAGGCCCAGGCACAGCCCCTCCTCCGCCAGCAGCCGCTGCACCCATTCCCATCCCTCCTGGTCGGAAATGCGAAACTGCGTGTCGACCGGCGCCCCATCCAGATTGGCGGTGATCCGCCCCTGGCCGATTCCTTCCGCCACCGAACTGCCCTCGCTGCGCAATTCGCCGCAGGCGTAATAATCGTAGAGCGCCGCGCCATAGGGATCGCTGAGCGCGATACACACCGCCTCGTCCTTCGCCTTCAGCCCCAGACCGACGCCCGCGAAGGTGCCGCCGGTGCCGACCGCGCAGGTGAAGCCGTCGATCCGCCCCTCCATCTGCGCCCAGATCTCCTCGGCGGTGCCGGTGATGTGGGCGCGACGGTTGGCGACATTGTCGAACTGGTTCGCCCACAGCGCATTGTCGCGCTCCTCCGCGATGCGGCGACTGGTGTGGACGAAATGATAGGGCGACGAATAGGGCGCAGCGGGCACCAGCACGAGTTCGGCGCCGAGCGCGCGCAGCGTATCCATCTTCTCGCGGCTCTGCGTCTCGGGCATGACGATGATCGTCTTGTAGCCCTTGGCATTGGCGACCAGCGCCAGGCCGATGCCGGTATTGCCCGCCGTGCCCTCGACGATCGTGCCGCCCGGCCGCAACGCCCCGCGCGCCTCCGCATCCTCGACGATGCCCAACGCGGCGCGGTCCTTCACGCTCGCGCCGGGATTGGCGAATTCGCACTTGCCGAAGATATCGCAGCCGGTCGCCTCGCTCGGCCCTTTCAGGCGGACCAGCGGGGTGTTGCCGATCAGGGCGAGCGTGTCGGGGGTCGTGTGCATCGCCGCTAGATGGCGCGGGCCAGGCGGCGCGGCAACCCGCGATCGCGGCGCGGCGCAGGCCAGCTTGCAAAAGCGCAAGCTGGACTTGGCGGTTCGCCGCAATGGGGACGCAACGCCCTTGACGCTCCATGTTGCATACGCGAAGCACCGCCGCGCTATGAAGAGCCCCCTCCTCCTCCCCGCCGCCGCCACGCTGCTCGCGCTGGCCGCCTGCAACAACAAGCCGGCCCAGCCCGAGGTCGTCGACACCAATCCCGATCCGATGGCGACGCAGCTCGCCAACCGGGCCCCGGTCGAACTGCCGCCCGCCATCAAGGCGGAGAAGACCTTCCGCTGCAAGGACAACAGCCTCGTCTACGTCACCTTCTTCGAAGGCGACAAGCAGGCGCTGGTACGCACGGAGAAGGCCGGCTCGCCGACCCGCCTGACCGCCGACAAGGGCGGCGATCCGCTGACCGCCACCGGCGGCTGGAAGCTGACCGGCAACCCCAGCAACATCACCCTGACCCGGCCGGGCAAGGACTCGCTGACCTGCAAGTCCTGATAGGGTCGGTCTGACCCGCACAAATGGGGCCGGTGGCATGAGCCGCCGGCCCTTTTTTGTTACAACCGGGTGACGCATCTCGACGCGATAGGTCCAAAACGATACGTTCCGCCGCATGGCGACCATCGCGATCTACAGTTCCAAGGGCGGCGTCGGAAAGACCAGCATCACGGTCAACCTCGGCTGGTGCGCCGCGACCCAGTCGTGCCGCCGCACCCTCGTCTGGGATCTCGATCCACAGGCGGCGGCAAGCTGGATCCTCGCCCGGCCGGGCGGACGGGCAGCGGATCGAGCGCAAGCGATCTTCACCCAGGACGTCGCCGCCGCGGCGCAGGCGCGCCCGACCGCCGTGCCGCGGCTCGACCTGATCGCCGCCGACCCATCGCTGCGTGACCTCGACCATACCCTCCACGCCTTGGGCAAGCGCAAGCGGCTCGGCCGGCTCATCGACGGCCTCGGCGACTATGATCACGTCCTGCTCGACTGCCCACCCGGTCTGACCGAAACCACCGAACAGGTGATCCGCGCCGCCGACCTTATCGTCGTGCCCGTCGTCCCCGCCCCGCTCGCGCAACGTGCCCTGGACGAAGTGACGCGGCATCTCGGCGGCAAGGTGCCGGTGCTGCCGGTCCACGCCATGGTCGACCGCCGTCGCCGGCTCCATGCCGACGCCTTGGCGGCGAAGCCGGACTGGCCGACGATCCCGGCCGCCAGCGCGGTCGAGGCGATGGGGCAGCATCGCGCGCCGGTCGGCGCCTACGCGCCGCGCTCCGCGGCCACACGCGCCTTTTGCGATCTCTGGATCGCGATCGAGCGGCGGATCGCCCGGCAACCGTCATCGGCATGACATAGGGCGATCCCGAAACGGTCATATCCCGCCCCTAATCGCCCACCACCGCGATCCCGCGGACCTTGGGGGATAACATGGCCGTTTCTTCGTCCGGCGCACGCTGTCGTGCGGCGCTCGCTTTGGCATCGTCGCTGCTCGCCGCGACACCCGCGCTCGCCCAGGATGGCGCACCGGCCGCCGCACAGTCCGACGCCCCTCACAGTGAGGAGGGGCTGATCGTCGTCACCGGCAAGCGCGCGACCCGCTCCGCGGTGACGCTGGAGGGCAGCGAGATCCAGAAGGTGCTGCCCGGCGTCAATCCGGTCAAGGCGATCCAGACGCTGCCCGGCGTCCAGTTCGAAACCGCCGATCCCTGGGGCAACAACGAACAGAATATCTCGCTGCTCGTCCACGGCTTCAACCAGAACCAGCTCGGATTCACCCTCGACGGCGTCCCGCTCGGCGATCAGAGCTACGGCAATTTCAACGGCCTTTCTCCCCAGCGCGCCGTGATCAGCGAGAATGTCGGCAGCGTCAGGCTCACCGCCGGCGCGGCCGATCTCGGCACCGCCTCGGTCAGCAATCTCGGCGGCGGCCTCGAAACCTACACCAGCGATCCTGCCGCCAGCTATGGCGCGCGCTTCGGCCAGACGATCGGCAGCTATGACGCGAACCGCACCTATCTCCGCCTCGACAGCGGGCTGGTCGACGGCCTCGGCGGCAGCAATGCCGGCTATGTCGCGGTCGTGCGCCAGCGCGCGCGGGCGTGGGAGTTCGACGCGCGCCAGGGCGGCTGGCAGGCCAATGCCAAATTCGTCCACAAGGGCGAGCGCGATACCCTGACCGGCTATTTCGCCCTGTCCGACAAGGTCGAACCGAATCAGGATTCGGTCGCCCACAATGCCGGCGGCGCGGAGCCTTACTACCGCTCGCTGCTGTTTCCGGACTGGCAGGCGGCGCTGCGCTACGTCGACGGCAACGGCGCGCCGCCGGCCAGCAACCCGAACAATTACGCCAATTACTTCGGCGATGCGCAGCGCACCGATTATCTCGCCTATCTCAAATACGAATATTGCTTCAGCGACGCGGTCAGCCTGTCGCACCAGATCTACGGCCATCATGACGAGGGTCAGGGCCAGATCACCGGACCGATCGCCGCCGCCGGCCTGCCCGGCCTGTTCCGCATCTATTATCCGGGCCAGAATTTGAAGCAGGTGTTCGGCAATTCCGGCTATGCGCTGCGCACCACCGAATATGGCATCGACCGGCGCGGCCTCGTCTCGACGCTGCAGGTCCGTACCGGCGCGCATGAGATCGAATTCGGCGGCTGGTACGAGCACAATCGCAACACGATCTTCCGCCGCTGGTATGCCGCGCCGGTCGACAGCCCGCCCTCGCCCTATCAATGGGCCGACCCGTCGCTGCGCCGGCTGACGCAATATGCCAGCATCGTCAGCTACGACATCGTCCAGCTCCACCTGCAGGATCGCTGGCACGTCACCCCCGATCTGGCGATCGAGGCCGGGTTCAAGTCCAGCCTGCAATTCGCCGACGGCCGCATCCCCGTCCAGCCGTTGCCCGGCGCCCTGCCCGGCTCGTCGACCGGCTTCCCGGAAGGGCGGCTCAACACCCGCAAATGGTTCCTGCCCGCGATCGGCGCGGTGTGGGACATCACGCCCGACGATCAACTGTTCGCCCACGTCCAAAAGAACGTGCGCCAGTTCCAGGCGTCGGTCGCGGCCGGCCAGTCCCCCTACAACGTCGGCAGCCAGCAGGCGTTCGACCGGATCCGCAGCAGCGTCGAACCGGAAAGCTCCTGGACTTACGAGGCCGGCCTGCGCACCCGCCACCAGCTCGCCTTGGGGCCGGTCACCGGCTTCGAGGCGCAGGTCAGCGCCTATCACGTCGCCTTCCGCAACCGGTTGCTGTCGATCAGCCCGACGTCGGTGATCTCGTCGGTGATCGGCGGCGTGCCGATCCTGCAGAACGTCGGCGGCGTCACCACCGACGGCATCGACGCGGCGGCGACGTTGCGCTTCGGCGGCGGCCTGTCGCTGTACAACGCGCTGTCCTACAATCGCTCGCGCTACGACGACGATTACACCAGCGGCAGCACCGTCGTGCCGACCGCGGGCAAGGACGTGCCCAACGTCGCGCGCTGGCTGAACAAGACGGTGGTCACCGCCACTGCCGGGCCGGTCGAGGTACAGGCGATCGGCGATTATGTCGGCCGGCGCTTCGCCACCTTCACCAACGACCAGTCGGTGCCCGGCCGGTTCCTGCTCGGCCTGCAGGCGGCCTACGGCCTTGGCCCGATTCCCGGCACCGCATTCAAGTCGCTGCGCCTGTCGGTCAACATCGCCAACGTGACCAATCGCAAGGGCATCTACGAGATCGTCGTCGCTGCCCCGAGCAAGACGTGGAACAGCTATGCCCAGCCGCCGCGCCAGGCATTTCTGACGCTGTCGGGCGCGTTCTGATCGGCGACCGCCACCGAACCTTGAGCCCCCTTGCCGTCGCCGAACGGGCGAAGGGGGCCGCGCCGGACGCGCCCGGCTCGCGAAGCGGCATCGATCCGCGCGTCTGGCGAACTATTCGATCGAAGGTCCTTCAAATAGACTTTCGCCATTGCCGCCCGATAGTGCCGCTTCTAAGCTACGGCACTCGCACCGAAGATTACGAGAACTCGTGTTACAATCGGGAGTCAATTATATGACGAAGCGGCTTCTCCTCCTCATCATTCCGGCATTGGCGCTTACCGCGGCCAAGGACGATCCGCTTGCCGGTCGTACCGCGGGCAAGACGGTGCAATGTATCAGCGATCTCGACGCCCGATCGCAGGTGCGTATCGTCGACGACAAGACCATCGCCTATTCGCGCACCGCCAACCGCATGTGGATCACGCATCCGCAGGGCGCCTGCCCCGGCCTGCATCCGATGCGCAGCCTGGTGGTCGAACGGCGTGGCGCGCAATTGTGCAGCGGCGATCGTTTCCGCACCGTCCAGGCGACGTCTTCGGTGCCGTCGGGCGTTTGCCAGTTCGGCGCCTTCACGCCCTATGACAAGGTCGCGGCGGCGCGCTGATCCGGTGCAGTCGGTGATGCGGCGGCGGTTGGCGGCCATCGCCGCCTTGGCGGTCGCCGCCGCATCGCCGCCCGCCCCCGCCAATGTCTTCTCGGCCGACGGCACGGACCCACGCCGCTATCTGGAATCGCGCGACCCATTGTGGCGCAGGCTGCTGCCCGTCGGACAGCTGACCTCCGAATTCGCCATGCAGAACAAGCAGGGTCAGGACGGCTTCGGCAGCATCATGCCGGGCATGGGCACCACCTTTCTGGTGTCGCCCTGCTATGCGATGACCAGCTATCACGTGCTGTTCGGCACCGCCCTCGTCTCCTACGATCCGATGGCGCGTTATGCCGTCCGCATCCGCTTCGGCATCGATGCCAAGGGCAGCGCCGCGGTGATGGCGCGCGGGCAAGTGCGCGTCTGGGACCCGGCCGGCCCGGCGGCGCCCGATGTCGCGCTGATCCGCCTCGACCATTGCTACGGCCGGGACATCGGGTGGCTCGACCTGCCGCTCGGCCTGCCCTCTGCCGACGCGATCCCCGGCGTCCCGCTGGTCATGGCGAGCATCTCGCGCGACCGCAGCATGCGGCGGCTGAGTGTCCAACAGGGCTGCACGATCCGGGCATTCGACCGGCGTCGCGGCTGGCTGTTCCACGATTGCGCCACCCGCGAGGGTGCGTCGGGCGCGCCGCTGCTCGCCGGAACCACCGTCGTCGGCATGAATGCGGGCGAGTTCGGCGCGACGCGCCGGCCGCTGACGCGCTTCGAGCCGGCCCATGCCAATTGGGCGATCGCGGCCGACTGGCTGACGCGGTCGCCGACGCTGCGCAGCCTGATTGCCGAGGACCGCGCGCGCATCGCCAATCCGCTTAGTCAGCCCGCGCCCTGATACGGGCAGCATGGCTTATCCGCGCGCGACGCTCGCCACGAGGTCCGACTGCGGCAAGCGGGCAAGATCGAAACGGTGCCAATAGGGAGAATTGACGATTGCGATGCAGATCGCACGCCATGACTCCTTTTCATCCCCGACCTCGAGATGACCACGGCCGGAGCGGACGGGCCATGCGCGATGCAGCATCGCCTGCGCCTGTTCGGCATGACCGGCAAGCTCAGCTCCATCACCGCCTGCAGCGTCACACCGGTGCCGCTGCCATACAGCCGATCCAGCCGATCCAGCCGATCTTGCGCTCTATGAGCACGCAGGCGGTTGCCAGATCAAGATACACCAGCAATTCTCACCTTTCCGCACACTGCGGAACCAGGAGGAGAGTCTCATGTGGAAGCAAATCGGGATTTTCGGCTTAGTAGTCGGCAGCGTCGCCATCCCCTCTGCCCCCGTGGCCGCGCAGGGGGAGGACATCTATCTCAGAGGACAGGCTATAACGGACTGTCAGGCTGATCCTGATAATCATCTCGGTTATGCGACAGAGCAAGTCTGCATTGACCAGAGATATCGTGAATACCTGCAGCAGAAGGCATACGGTGGCGGCGGGCAGTGGATACCTGGTCACTCTGATACGGACCCGTTCAATCAAAATTGCAACAGAGCGGCCTCCCGGATTCCCTGCAAAGGTTAACGGAGGTCAAACTCGAAGTGATTCACCCGCTTTCAGAATAAGCGGGTGAATCAAAACTGGGATTCAAATGCGGCAGGCAAAGCAGCATCTGAGCAACGGGCGATGAAGCTTTGACCAAGCGGATAAGAGCGCGCGCCGGGCAGGCGCAACGCGCACGGCCTCCGAGCCTCTCTGCCGCATCAGCTTTGAGCGCGGCGTCATCACGCCATCCACAGTACCCGACTACATCATCCCGCTAGCCAAGGGCGGGACTGAACACCTAACGGCCGCTAATGCGGCCCATCCGCCCGACCGACGCAACGCCTTGCCATCGCCGCGCCCAGCCGCCACCTTGCGGGTGGCCATGCAGCTGCTCGACCCAAGAACGGTGCTCGGCGCCTATGCGATGGGGGTGTTTCCCATGGCGGATCGGCGTGATGCCGACAGCGTCTATTGGGTGGAGCCGCGCACCCGCGCGATCCTGCCGCTCGACGGTTTTCGCCTGTCGCGCTCGCTGCGCAAGACGATCGCCCGCGACCGCTTCCGCGTCACCGCCGACACCGCGTTCGAATCGATCCTGCGCCTGTGCGCGGAGAGTGTCGCGGACCGGCCGGAAACCTGGATCAACGGTGGCATCGAACAGGTGTTCGTCACCCTGCACCGGCTCGGCTTCGCGCATTCGATCGAATGCTGGGACGGCGACGAACTGGTCGGCGGCCTCTACGGCCTGGCGCTCGGCCGTGCCTTTTTCGGCGAATCGATGGTCAGCCGGCGGACCGATGCGTCGAAGGTCGCGCTCGCCTGGCTGGTCGCCCGGCTACGCGTCGGCGGCTTCGAACTGCTCGACTGCCAGTTCCAGACCCCGCACCTCGAATCGCTGGGCGCGGTGGAGATCAGCCGTGACGCCTATTGCGCATTGCTGAGCGGGGCGCTCGACGGGGTTGCCGCCGCGCCGCCGTCCGCCTCGCCATCGGCGGCATCGTCGTTGGCATCGGCCGCGGCCGATTTCGGGGCGCTCGATCGATTGCCGGCGGCGACGGCGTTGAGCGACACCGTGTCCGGGCCGGTCGCCGGCCAGCTCATCGCACAGCTCTTGGCCCAGACGTCGTAGACCGGATGGGGCACGACGTTGAGCCCCGGCCGTTCCTTGTACAGCCAGCCGGAGAAATAGCGGCGCCAGTGCTTGTCGCTGCCGCGCACGTCGAGCTGCACGAAGGTGCCGGTCAGCGGATCCTGCTCCCACGGCGCCGTCTTCTCGCAGGCGCGCAGCCGCACGATCGCGTCGCCGACCCGTACCGCCTGACCCGGCTTCAGGGTCAGCTCGCGGGCGACGCCGTTGCGCTTGTTGAGCAGGCCGACCACCGCGACCCGTTCCGCCATCGGCGTGCCGCCGGTCGGCACCGCCTCGTCCGGCCCCGCCACGGTTTCGATCCCGTTCGCCGCGGCGTCGCGCGGGGCGGGACCGATGTCCTGGGTCGCGACCACGGACGAGGTCGCCGCGCCCTCACCGCCCCGATAGACGCGCCAGCCGAATATGCCGGCCAGCGCCAGCACCGCCACCAGCACGGCGGCGGCCAGCCAGCGGCGTGTCACCCTTCCGGCGTCCAGGCTTCGTAATCGCCGGTCGCGGCCTGGCGATGCCCGCCCTTCTCGAGCGCGCCGCTCGGTCGATAGGCCAGCGGCGTGCCGGTCATGTTCGGCATCGCCGGCTTCTGCCACGGCCGCGCCGGCGGCAGCGCGCGATCGGGCACGTCGTCGATATGGTGGTGCAGCCAGCTGAACCAATCGGGCGGCACCCGGCTGGCATCGTTCGCGCCCTCATAGATGACCCAGCGGCGCGCGCGGCCGGCGGTATCCTTGCCGCCTTCCCAATAGACGTTGCCCAGCTCGTCGGTGCCGACCTGCTTCATGCCGCGCAGGCCGTAGAGGACGGTGCCCCAGGTCGCGCCGTTCCACCAGGTGAAGGGATTGAGGTTGATGCCCATGGCCCCAGCGCTTACCCGCCCCCGCCGCGCGCTTCAACCGAGATTCCGGTACGCTGCCGCCATGGCCGGCTCTGGCACGGCTCGACCGTCGCGCCGGTGCCGGACGGATTGGACGTCAGCGCCCCGCCCAGCTCACCTTGTCGCCAGCGGCAATGCCCAGCTCGGCGCTGCGGCCACCGATCAGCTCCAGCACCGCATCGACCGGCTCGCCCGACGGGATCGGCGTTTCCGAGTAAGGCACGGCATTTTCGGCGATCGTCGCGATCGTGCCATTGGGGCGGATGAAGATGATGTCGAGCGGCGTCGGCGTGTTCTTCATCCAGAAGCTCGCCTCGCGCGGCCCGCCGCCGCCGGCCGGATAGGGCCAGAACAGCATGCCGCCATCGGGTGTCAGGTCGGTGCGGAACATCAGGCCCCGCTCCTGCTCCTGCACGGTCACCGCGCGCTCGACGGTGAAGCGGTGCGAACCGTTGGCGGAGGCGATCGTCACCGCCAGCGGCGCCTTGGCGTCGGCGACGCTGTCGGGCTTGCCGGAGAACAGGCCCTGCTGCACCGCGACGCCGGCGCCGCCGATACCGAGAACCGCGACGATCGCGATCAGCGCCTTGCTACCGATCATTGTGCCTCATCACCCTCGACCATCACCGCCAACGGCCCCTTGCGCCCGCTGACGATACGGGCGCGCAGCGGCTGGTCCGGCTCGATGACGGCGATTCCGGCGCGGCGCAACGTCTCCATATGGACGAACACGTCGCTGCCGTCGGACTCGCGAACCAGAAAGCCGTAGCCCTTCAGCCGGTTGAACCATTTGACGGCGGTCGGCTCGAATGCCCCGGCGGCATCGATCAGCGCGACCGGATCGACCCGGTCGCCGCCGCCGCGCGGCGGGCGCGGCGCCTCTTCGACGGCCTGCGACAGGTCGATGGCGACGATCTCGCGCGCCTGCCAGCCGCGGCCGCGCTGCACCGCCAGCGCCTCGACGCGCGCGCCTTCGGGCAGGCTGCGCCGGCCATGCGGCTGCAGGACCGAAAAGTGGACCAAGACATCGCCGATCGCCGGATCCTCCGACACCGCGAAGCCGAAGCCGCGCGTGCCGTCGAACCATTTGATCGTTCCTCGCACGACGACAGGGTCGGCGGGCATGACGCCCCCACCGTGCTCGTCGCCCTCCTGTTGCGGCTCGCTACGCATCACTGCACCCCTGTTGCCGCCACGCTAGCACGTTGCGTCGCTACCGCAATTGCGAAAGACCCGTTTACCTAGTGCTTTTTACCCCTCTTGCGCCAAATCGTCGGGTGATGCGGCCGCCAGCACCCGCCGGGCGAGGTCGACGGGATGTCCGGCGCGCAGCATCGCGGCCAATTGCTTCTCCCGCGCCGCGCGGTCGATCGGTGGCGGGCCGAACGGGCCGAGCCGCCGGCGTCGGGCGAACCGCACCGCCGCCGCCTCCGCATCCTCCGCAATGGCGGGGGCGACATGGTCGGCATCGGCGGCCTCGATCCCCGCCGCGCGCAGCGCCAGTGCGACGCGCCGCGCGCCCAGCCCGCGCCGGCCGAGCGCCGCCGCCTTGCTTTCCGCATAGAGGCGGTCGTCGACATAGCCCAGCGACGCCATGCGCTCGGCGACCGCGGCGGGATCGGCGGGCGGCCCGTCCCACCCCCGCTCGCGGATCTTGCGCCTCAGATAGTCGGCGAGCTTGCCCCGCGTCGTTGCGAACCGTTCGACGTAGCGCAGCGCCAGCCGGTCGAGCGCCGCGGCATCGAGCGGCGGCGGCAACCTTCGCCGCGATGGGGCGTCGGGACCATCGCGATCGCGGTCGGCGGAGCGGAGGCGCGTCATGGCCTTGTTGTTGCCACAGTGGCGCGAGAAAAAGAACGCTTGCCGTCGTGACGGGCGGCGTAGTGATGGAGCCCTGGCGACGGGCGCACGAGTGAACAGGACCGACCGAATGACCGAGCAGCTTCCTCCCCAGCTTGCGCCGACTCCGACGCCGACGCTGGACGAACTGCCCCGCCGTTATGCCGATTTCGTGACACTGGGCGACGCGTTGGACTATGCCGCCAGCGGCCGGCGCGGCCTCAACTTCCACGATGCGCGCGGCACGCTGACCCGTCCCTATCCCTTTGCCGAGCTGCGCGAGGATGCGCTGGCGATGGCGCGTCGGCTGATCGCCGCGGGCGTGCAGCCAGAGGATCGCATCGCGCTGGTCGCCGAGACCGGCCCCGATTTCGCGGCGCTGTTCTTCGGCGCGGTCTATGCCGGCGCCTGGCCGGTGCCGCTGCCGCTGCCGACCAGCTTCGGCGGCCGTGATTCGTACATCGAGCAGTTGCGCGTCCAGCTCGCCAGCTGCGAACCCAAGATGCTGATCTACCCGCCCGAACTCGCCGCCTTCGCGGCCGAGGCCGCGGCGCTGGCGGGCACGCAGGGCATCGACTGGGCCGAATTTGCGCAATCCGACGCGCCCGAGACGCCCCTGCCCCAGGCCTCGGGCGACGCCATCGCCTATCTGCAATATTCCAGCGGCTCGACGCGCTTCCCGCACGGCGTCGCGATCACCCATCATCAGTTGCTCAACAACCTCGCCGCGCACAGCCACGGCATGGAGATCGACGGCACCGACCGCTGCATCAGCTGGCTGCCCTGGTATCACGACATGGGCCTGGTCGGCTGTTTCCTGTCGCCGATCGCCAATCAGGTCTCGACCGATTATCTGAAGACCGAGGATTTCGCGCGGCGGCCGCTCGCCTGGCTCGATCTGATCAGCCGCCACGACGGCACCGCCCTCTCCTATTCGCCGACCTTCGGTTACGACATCTGCGCCCGCCGCATGTCGTCGCAGACCAAGGCGTCGGACCGGTTCGACCTGTCGCGCTGGCGGATCGCCGGCAATGGCGCCGACATGATCCGCCCCGACGTGATGCAGGCCTTCGTCGACGCCTTTGCCGATGCCGGCTTCAAGGCCTCCGCCTTCCTGCCCAGCTACGGCCTGGCCGAGGCGACGCTGGCGGTGTCGATCATGCCGCCGGGCGAGGGCATCCGCGTCGAGCTGGTCGAGGAGACGCAGCTGTCCGGCGGGTCGGACGAACCGTCGCTCGCCGCCAACGACGGCCCCCGTCCGCAGCGTTTTCGCGCGATCGTCAACTGCGGCAAGCCGGTGCGCGACATGACCGTCGAGATCCGCGAGGAGGACGGCACGCCGCTGCCCGAGGGCGCGATCGGCAAATTGTGGTGCAAGGGCCCGAGCGTCATGGTCGGCTATTTCCGCGATCCGGAGGCGACCGCGGCGTGCATGACCGACGGCTGGCTCGACACCGGCGACATGGCCTATATGTCGGGCGGCTACATCTATATCGTCGGCCGCGCCAAGGACATGATCATCATCAACGGCAAGAACCACTGGCCCCAGGACATCGAATGGGCGGTGGAGCAGTTGCCGGGGTTCAAGGCGGGCGACATCGCCGCCTTCGCCATCACCACGCCGGGGGGCGAGGAAACGCCGGCGGTGCTGGTCCAGTGCCGCAGCAGCGACGAGGACGAGCGCCAGCGGCTGCGCGAGGAGATTCGCGAGCGCGTCCGTTCGGTGACGGGCATGAACTGCGTGATCGAACTGATCCCGCCGCGCACGCTGCCGCGCACCAGCTCCGGCAAGCTCAGCCGCGCCAAGGCGCGCAACCTCTACCTGTCAGGCGACATCAAGCCCTACGACATCGCCGCCTGACACCGGCGCGACCGGCGGGTCGCTCCGGACATCGGCGTCGGCTCGGCACCGCTTCCGTGCTCCCGGACCTGTTCCCGGGAGCACGGCAGCCTGACCGCGCCCGTTCGCGCCGGAGCGGCGCCTCTATGCTGAGCCAAATCAAAAAATCCTGATCTCTCAACCATGCGTCAACCAGCCGGGCGATAGACTCCGGCGCGTGACGAACGATACCGCCCCTTCCGACCCCACCGCGATCCGTTTCGCGCAACTGCTTGGCCTCAGCGACGGCGCGGACGCGGCGCAGTGGGCGCGGATCCGCGCCGCGCAGCTGCACGCCGGACGGCAGATGGCGATCGTCCTGTTGGGCGCGAATCTGGTCGCCGCCGCGCTCACCGTCGGACTGTTCGCGCCGCTGGTGCCGCATTGGCAGCTCGGCGCCTGGGCCGGTCTGGTCGCGGTCGTTTCGATCGCGGTGGCGATGCGCCGGCTGGCGACGCACCATCGCTCCGACGGCTATGCGACGACCACGGAGCTGCGGAACACCGGCCTGGAGGGCGCGGCGCTGGCGCTCGCCTGGTCGATCGCGCCGATCATCTTCATCAGCGGCCCGGCCTCCGCCACCGCTTATGCGCTGTGGATGATCCTGTCGGTGCTGATGACCGCCGGCTCGTTCGCGATGGCGCCGCTCGCCCTGGCGACGATCGCCTTCCTCGGCGGACTGGGCACGGCGGTGTCGGTCAAGTTGCTGGTCACCGGCGGCTATGCCGAGGCGGCGGCGACCTGCCTGTTCACCGCCCTGCTGATCGTCGCCTGCGTCCACCGCGCGCGGGCGATGGTGGCGATTCGCAGCGTGCAGATGGCGCTCGGCGAGCGCGACGAGACGGTCAGCCTGCTGCTGCGCGAGTTTGAGGAGACCAACGCCGACTGGCTGTGGGAGACCGATTCGGCGCGCCGCATCGTCAAGGCCAGCCCGCGCTTCGCCTTCGCCTGCGGTCTCGACCCCGTCACGATCAACGGCATGCCGTTCCTGCAAGTGCTCGCCGGGCCGAGCTGGGAGACGGGCACCTTCGCCGCCGGCCTGCACACGCTGGCGGAAAAGCTGAAGAGCCGCGAAAGCTTCCGCGACCTGCGCCTGCCGGTGACGGTCGGGGGCGAGGAACGCTGGTGGGAACTCGCCGCCTCGCCGCGCTTCGACCCGTCGGGCAGCTTCTGCGGCTTCCGCGGCGTCGGCTCCGACGTCACCGAACAGCGCGCCTCGGCGGACAAGATCAACCGCATGGCGCGGTTCGACACGCTGACCGGCCTGCCCAACCGGGTGATGGTCAACGAGACGCTGCAGCGCGCGATGAGCGACGCCGAACAATGGGGCGGCCGCTGCGCCTTCATGATGATCGACCTCGACCGGTTCAAGGCGGTCAACGACACGCTCGGCCATCCGATCGGCGACCGCCTGTTGGGGCGCGTCTCCGAGCGGCTGGCCCAGCTGATGAGCCAGAACGAAATGTGCGGCCGGCTGGGCGGCGACGAATTCGCCGTCGTCGTCCGCGACGCTCGCGATCCCGCCGAGGTCGAGAAGCTCGCCCGCCGCATCATCGAAACGCTGTCCCGCCCCTATGAGGTCGACCAGCACACGCTCTATATCGGAGCCTCGGTCGGCCTCGCCATGGGTCCGCGCGACGGCCGCACCGCCGAGATGCTGATCCGATCCGCCGATCTCGCGCTGTACCGCGCCAAGGATGCCGGCCGCGGCGTCTATCACGCCTATGAGCCCGAACTGCACGTCCAGGCGGAGGAGCGCCGCGTCCTCGAAATGGCGCTGCGCCAGGCGCTCGAGAAGGGCGAGATGCACCTCAACTACCAGCCCGTCGTCGATGCCGGCACCGGCGGCTTGAAGGGCTTCGAGGCGCTGCTGCGCTGGCAGAGCGCGCAGTTCGGCAACGTCTCGCCCGCCAAGTTCATCCCGCTCGCCGAGGAAGCGCGGCTGATCCAGCCGATTGGCGAATGGGTGCTGCGCACCGCCTGTCACGAGGCGGCGGGCTGGCCGTCGGAGGTGCGCGTCGCGGTCAACGTCTCGCCCGACCAGCTGCAGAACCCCAATTTCGTCCAGGTGGTGACCAGCGCGCTCGCCACTTCCGGCCTGTCGCCCGAGCGGCTCGAGCTGGAAGTGACCGAAAGCGTCTTCATGCATGAGGGGCTCGGCGCGACCAAGGTGCTGGAACGCATCCTCGACCTCGGCGTGCGGCTCAGCCTCGACGATTTCGGCACCGGCTATTCCAGCCTCGGCTATCTGTCGCGCACCCGCTTCTCGTCGATCAAGATCGACCGCAGCTTCGTCCAGGGCGCGTCCAAGGGGGTCAAGGAGGCGATCGCGATCATCCGCGCCGTCGTCGCACTGGCGCAGAGCTTGGGCATGGCGACCACCGCGGAGGGCGTCGAGACCGAGGCCGAGCATCACATGGTCCAGGACCTCGGCTGTACGAAGGTACAGGGCTATTATTTCGGCCGCCCGCTCCCCGTCGACGAGGCCCGCGCCCTCGCCAACCGCGGCTGGGGCGAAGGATCGGTGGTCGCGGCGTAATGGCTTATAAGCCCCTCCCCTTCAGGGGAGGAGCTATCCTCTCACGCGCTGCCGACCACCAGGCAGGCGAGGAACAGCAGCAACCCCGCAAAGCGGTTGCTGCGGAACCGGTGCAGCGCCCCCGCCCCATCGTCCGGGCGCAGCGTCGCGACCTGCCAGATCAGATGCACCGCCATCGGCGCCAGGGCGAGCACCGCGACGGGATCGGGCCGCACGCTCCACATCGCCCCCGACCAGCACAACAGGGCCAGCGCATAGCACAGCGCCGTGCCGCCGCGGACATGCGCGCCCATCCGCAGCGCCGACGAGCGCACTCCGATCAGCGCATCGTCCTCGCGATCCTGCAGCGCGTAGATCGTGTCATAGCCGACCACCCAGAAGATCGACCCGGCGTAAAGTAGCCAGATCGGCAGCGACAGCGACCCCGTCACCTCGCTCCACCCGACCAGCGCCGCCCAGGAGAAGACGAGGCCGAGCCACGCCTGCGGCCACCAGGTGATACGCTTCATGAAGGGATAGGCGGCGACCGGCGCCAGGCTGGCGAGCGCGACGCCGATCGCCAACCCGTGCAATTGGACGAGCACGACCAGCCCGATCAGGCAGAGCAGGATCAGCCAGCCCCAGGCGAGGCGCAGCGACACCTGCCCGCTCGGGATCGGCCGGCTGCGCGTCCGTGCCACCTGCGCGTCGAGGTCGCGATCGACGATATCGTTGTAGACGCAGCCGGCGCCGCGCATCGCGATGCTGCCGACCAGGATCCACAGGATCAGCGGCCAGCGCGCGATCGCGCCGCCGGCCAGCGCCACCGCCCACGCGCCCGGCCAGAACAGCAGCCACCAGCCGATCGGCCGGTCGAATCGCGCCAGCAAAGCCAGGCCGCGCAGCGGCTGCGGCAGCTGTCCGACAAGGCCCTTATGCTCGCTGTCGGGGACGATCTCGGGAGTAGAGGTGGCCATGCCGCTCCTTCCCCCGCCGATGTGACGACCGCAAGACCCTATCCTCCCCGTGCCGGGGAGGATAAATTGTTGCCTCGCGCCAGCCGCAAATATCGTGCACGTCCTCAGGCATGATCGGTTTGTCGGTAGCGGTGGGCCGTTTCGTGGAGGCGCTGTTCTGGGCGATCCTGCGCGTGGCGGGGGTGGTGACGGTCGCGGTGGTCGCGGCCGCCGCCGCGGCGCTGCTCGTGCTGATCGTCCTGCGCAAGCTATGGGCGCGCCAGCGCCGCCGGAGGATGAAGTGACCGCCACCCCCGCTTGGCCGCCGCAATCGACGCCGCGGCTGTTCGTCGAGGCGCCGCTCGCCCCCGGCCCGCTCCGCCTCGACGGCCCGCCCGCCCATTATCTGCTCTCCGTGCTGCGCTTCGCGGTCGGCGATCCGGTCAAGCTGTGCGACGACGTCAGCGGCGAATGGCTGGCCATCGCCCGCGACGTCGGCCGGCGCGATCTGACCGTCGAGGTCACCGACCATTTGCGCCCGCGCGAGCCGGTGCCAGACCTGTGGCTGGTCGCCGCGCCGCTCAAGAAGGGTCGGATCGACTGGCTGGCCGAAAAAGCCTGCGAACTGGGCGTCGACCGGCTCGTCCCGGTGCTGACCAGCCGCACCGTGGTCGACAAGCTCAAGCTCGACCGGCTGCGCGCCCATATCGTCGAGGCGGCGGAGCAATGCGCCCGCACCGCTTTGCCCGGCCTTGCCGAGCCCGCCAAGCTGACCGCGTTGCTGCGCGACTGGCCGCAGGAGCGCGCCCTGTTCTTCGCCGACGAGAGCGGCGGCGTCGCGGCCTTCGACGCGATGCGCGCCCGGCCCGGCCCGGCGGCGATCCTGATCGGTCCAGAAGGCGGCTTCACCGACGAGGAACGTGCCGCGATCCGCGCGCATCCGGCCGCCGTCGGCATCGGCCTCGGCCCCCGTATCCTGCGCGCCGATACTGCCGCGGCGGCGGCGGTCGCCGTGTGGATGGCGGCGGCGGGCGATTGGGCAAATCCGGTCCTATCCAGGGCTTAACTTTGGTCTCTGGCGCCTCCGTTCATCCCCGCGTAAGGCCCGCGCCATGACGACCAAGACCGACATCCAGAAGGACTCGCCGATCATCGAGTCGCGCGACCAGCTGATCGCCAGCTTCGCCCGCGGCGAGAAGCCCGCCGAGCGCTGGCGGATCGGCACCGAGCACGAGAAGTTCGTCTACCGCACCGCCATCTCCTCTGGCGATCACCGTGCCCCTTCGTGGGACGAGGCCGGCGGCATTCGCGACCTGCTCACCGACCTGCAACGCCACGGCTGGCAGCCGGTCGAGGAGAATGGCAAGCTGATCGCGCTGACCGGCGCCGACGGCAGCGTCAGCCTGGAACCCGCCGGCCAGTTCGAGCTGTCCGGCGCGCCGCTCGAGAACCTGCACCTGACCTGCGCCGAGACCGGCCGGCACCTGCGCCAGGTCAAGGAGGCGGGCGAGCGGCTCGGCCTCGGCTTCCTCGGCCTCGGCATGTGGCCCGACAAGGCGCGCGCCGAGCTGCCGATCATGCCCAAGGGCCGCTATGCGATCATGCTGCGCCACATGCCGCGCGTCGGCAGCCTCGGCCTCGACATGATGCTGCGCACCTGCACGATCCAGGTGAACCTCGACTATGCGTCGGAAGCCGACATGGCGAAGAAGTTCCGCGTCGGCCTGGCGCTGCAACCGCTCGCCACCGCCTTATTCGCCAATTCGCCCTTCACCGAAGGCAAGCCCAACGGCTTCCTGTCGTTCCGCAGCCATATCTGGTCCGACACCGATCCGGCACGCACCGGCATGCTGCCCTTCGTCTTTGAAGACGGCTTCGGCTACGAACGCTACGCCGATTACATGCTCGATGTGCCGATGTACTTCGTCTACCGCGACGGCCAGTATATCGATGCCGCCGGCCTGTCGTTCCGCGACTTCCTGAAGGGCGAGCTCAGCGTCTTGCCCGGCGAGAAGCCGACGCTCGACGATTGGAACGACCATCTCTCCACCGCCTTCCCCGAAGTGCGGCTGAAGACCTTCCTTGAGATGCGCGGCGCCGACGGCGGGCCGTGGAACCGCATCTGCGCCCTCCCCGCCTTCTGGGTCGGCCTGCTCTACGACCAGGGCGCGCTGGATGCCGCCTGGGACTTGGTCAAGGGCTGGAGCCTCGCCGAGCGGCAGGCGCTGCGCGACGCGGTGCCGCGCCTCGGCCTCGACGCGCCGCTGCCCGGCGGTGGACGCCTCCACGACATCGCCGGCCGGGTGCTCGACATCGCCCATGCCGGCCTCGCCGCGCGCGGCCGCCTCAATGCCGCGGGCGACGACGAGACCGGCTTTCTCGACCCGCTGCGCGAGGTGGTGCGCAGCGGCAAGGTGCCGGCCCAGCGACTGCTCGACCGCTACAACGGCGACTGGCGGCAGGACATCACCCGCGTCTATGCCGAGGCGAGCTTCTGACGCTGTCCTACACGGGCCGCGGCGGCTATGCTGACCGCGGCTCTTTCTTATCGTCGATCACAGGCGCCGCCCCCATTCGTCTCGGCTGAGACGTTTGCGACCTTCCGCGGCCGGACGGCCGTGTACCGGTGCGACTTTCGAGACTTTCCGAAGTCGGGAGGTCGGGTCGCGAAGGCGCACAGGTGAGACCTTTGCGACCTTCCGCGCGCGTCACGCCGGCAGGGAGGTCAGCGCGCTACCATCCAGTGCAGGAAGCGCGGCACCGCGCCCTGGCGGGCGATCCAGGCATCGTAGGCGACATAATCCGGATCGAGTCGCAGATGCCGCTCCTCGGTCCGGGCGCGCCAGTAGTAGACGCCGCTGACCACCCCCATCAGCGCCGTCGCCCGCACCGCGTCGACGACGCTGCCCGTGGTCAGCACCGGCAGCGTCGACGCCCACCAGAACAGGTTCTTCGACAAATAGGCCGGGTGCCGCGACAGCGCATAGGGACCGTGCGTCAGGATGCCGCGGTTGGTCAGATTGGAAAAGCGCAGGCCGAACGCCACCGTCGCCCAGGCGTAGATCGCGGTCAGCGCGACCAGCATCGCCCCCCAGCCGGCGAGCAGCCAGGGATGCCACTGGAACCAGGTCGCCCAATCCTGGGTGCCAGGATGATAATCGAGCGGACCGCCGCTCTCCATCAGGATGAACGGCGGATAGCAGATCAGCGCCGCCGTCCACGCCGCGGCGAACGGATTGGCGCTGCGGATATGCGCGTCGAGCGGGCGCAGCGTCAGCACATAGCCGACCGTCGCGAACATCACGTCGACGCTGAACATCAGGCCGATCAGCCATTGCGTCAGCGCCACCGGATCGCGCACAGCCTGGGTCAGGTCGGTGCGGATCAGATCGCTCCAGCCCCCCGGCACCACCGCCAGCATGAAGGCGAGGAAGAAACCCTTCACCGCCCAGGCCCGCAGATGGCCGTAGATCGCCTCCGCCTGCCAGCCGGACCGGCGCGAGAGCCAGCTGCCGAAATGCCAGGCGCCGTCGCGTGGGTCCACCAGCCGCCGGTCGAGCCACAGCACATAGGGCACCGCCAGCACCGCGACGAACGGCATCGCCCGCGCCAGCCATTCCATCGCGAAGGCGAACGGCCCGCGCCAATAGAAGCGGCAGATGCAATAGATCAGCGCGATCCCCGCCCAGGTCGCGTACAGGCCGAACAGCTTGGTCAGGCTGACGTCCAGCGTCGTCCGCCGCTCGTGCGGCAAGGTCCAGTCGATGCCGGTGCTGGCGCGCCGGTGCACCTTGTCGACGATCAGCGACCAGCCGACCATCGGCATCGCGCAGGCGGCGAGCGCGACCAGCGCCGCATAAGGTCCGTCCATGCCGACGTGGCGCGCGACGCTCACCCACAGCGCGAAGCCGACGAGCCCCGCCAGCCCGACCCCGCTGCTCACCGCGGACGCTGGCCGCTTCGCCTGCTGGATAGGCGCCGCGAGCGCCGGATCGTGATACATGCCGGCTGTGCTAGCGCGACACTGGTAAGCAAGCCGTGAACTATGCCGCCGAGAGACTTAAGAGCCGCATGGCTTCGGTTCGGATCCGCCAGTCAGGCGGCGTGCGGCGATGGAGCGGGTAACGGGAATCGAACCCGTGTATTCAGCTTGGAAGGCTGCTGCACTACCATTGTGCTATACCCGCGAGGGCGGATCGCCATCGAGGGTTGAGCCCTTAAACGAAACGGGACGGGGTGCGCAAGCATGCCCCGCCCCGTCCGCGCGACGAACCTTGCGGCGCTGCGCCGCCTTACATCGACTGGAGTTCGGTGATGTGCGTCTGCACCACCGGCGCGACCTGCGCCGCGACCGCCTTCAGCGGCGCGACCGTGCCGCTGGCGGCATAGCCCTGATGCAGCGCCAGCGCGCGCTGGTGCGCTGCCTTCTGCTGGGTGACGTACAATTGGTCGCGGGCGGTGCCCTTGGCGGCGCGCAGCGCGGCGACGTCGCGCGTGCCCATCGCATCGAGCTTCGGCGGCGGCGGGGTCATGCGCGCCTGCTGCGCCGCCGCCTTAACCTCGGCGGTGCTCTTGGTGTGATCCTGGATCATCATGTTGGCGAAGCTGCGCAGCTTGGCATTCTGCGTCGTCTGCAGCAGCAGCTTGCTCGACTGGATCTCATATTGGTCGCCGGCCCCGGCCTTGGCGACATAGGTCATGCCGCTCATCGGCGTCTGCGCCACGGCGGCGGCGAAGGGGATGGCCGCGATGGCGGCGGCGGTAAGGAAACGGTTCATTGTCGGTCCTCCTGCTTGGTTCAGTTCTTGGCGGTGCCGGGCTCGGCCATGTTGCGATGCTGCTCCGCCAGCACCGCATTGGGCGTGACGTTGGCGATCGCCGACTGGATCTTGTTCTTGAGGCCGGAGGCGACCGCGGCCTTGCCGGCCATCAGCGCGTCCCAGCCGTCCTGCGCGACCTTGGCCGGATCAGCCTTCTTGGGATCGGTGCCGACGTCGGTGTCGAGCATGTCGGCGCGGGCGAAGAATTCGGTGTCGGTCGGCCCCGGCATCAGATTGGTCAGCGTGACGCCGTCGGCATCCTTGATCTCGTTCTGGATCGCCGCGACGAAGCTGTCGATGAACGCCTTGGTGCCGTTGTACACCGCCTGGAACGCGCCGGGGATGTAACCGGCGATCGAGCCGGTCACCAGCACCTTGCCGTCATTGCGCGCGACCATGTCGCGCAGCACCTTCTGGAGCAGATAGGTGGTGCCGGTGATGTTGGTGTCGACCACCAGCCGCCAGTCCTTGACCTCCTGGTCGAGGAAGGCGCGACCCAGGCCGTGGCCGGCATTGGCGCACAGCAGGTCGACCTGCCGCCCGTCTGCGGCGGCTAGCAGCGTATCGACGCCGTCGATCGTCGACAGGTCCGCCTGCACCGAGCGTACCTCGGTGCCAAACTGCTTGAAGTCCGCCGCGGCGGCGTCGATCAACGGCTCGTCGGCGACGACCAGAATGTCGTAGCCGTTCTTCGCCGCCAGCGTGGCGAGCTCGAAGCCGATGCCCGTCGAGGCCCCGGTGATGATCGCGAATTTATCGGCCATGATGGTGATCCTTCCTCTTTTTTTCCTCGTCATCCCGGCGCAAGCCGGGACCCATGGTCACGGGCGGCCGGTGGAACGCGCCAACGCCGACCGATCGGGTCCATGGATCCCGGCGTGCGCCGAGATGACGAACAGGATGGCGGCGGGATGGCTCACGCCGCCGCCATGCCCGGCTTCAGCACGATCTTCGTCACGTCGTTCTGCTGGTCGTGGAACATCTTGTAGCCCTTGGGCGCGTCCTCGAGCGGCATACGGTGGGAGATCAGGAACTCGGTGTCGATCTTGCCCTCCATGATCGCGTTGAGCAGCGCGGGCATGTAGTGCTGGACGTGGGTCTGGCCGGTCTTCAGCGTCAGCCCCTTCTCCATGAAGGCGCCGAGCGGGAATTTGTCGACGAAGCCGCCATAGACCGCCGGCATCGACACCCGCCCGCCCTTGCGACACGCGATGATCGCTTGGCGGATCGAGTGCGGCCGGTCGGTGCCGAGGAAGGTCGACGCCTTGATCTGGTCGATAATATTGTCGACGAACAGCCCGTGCGCCTCCAGCCCGACGGCGTCGATCACCGCGTCGGGGCCGATGCCGCCGGTCATCTCCATCAGCGCCTCGTAGGTGGCGCTTTCCTCGAAATTGATCGTCTCCGCGCCGAAGCGCTTGGCAAGCTCCAGCCGGTGCGGGAAATGGTCGATGGCGATGACCCGCTCGGCGCCCATCAGGAAGGCCGACTGGACGGCGAACAGGCCGACCGGGCCGCAGCCCCAGACCGCGACGGTGTCGCCCGGCTCGATCTGCGCGTATTCCGCCGCCTGCCAGCCGGTCGGCAGGATGTCCGACAGGAACAGCACCTTGTCGTCGTCGACCCCATCGGGGACCACGATGGGGCCGACGTCGCTGAACGGCACGCGGACATATTCCGCCTGTCCCCCGGCATAGCCGCCGGTCATGTGGCTATAGCCGAACAGGCCCGACATCTCCTGCCCGTACAGGGACATGGCAATGTCCTGATTGTCGGCGGGCAGTCCGTTCGGGCAGGCCGAATATTGGTGCTTGTTGCAATGGTAGCAGCTGCCGCACGAGATGGTGAATGGCACCACGACGCGCTGGCCCTTCTTCAGCGTCGACTTGGCGCCGACTTCGACCACTTCGCCCATGAATTCATGGCCAAGCACGTCGCCCGCCTGCATCGTTGGAATATAGCCGTCGTACAGATGCAGGTCCGATCCGCAGATCGCGGTCGACGTCACCTTGATGATGCAGTCGCGCGGATTGACGATCTCCGGATCGTCCACCGTGTCCATGCGGACGTCATGCTTGCCATGCCAAGCCAGCGCTCTCACAGGCCCATCTCCTCGAACTGCTTGGGATTCATCGCGGGGGTCGCGATCTCGCCGGTTTCCATCAACTGCTTGAAGCGGCGCAGGTCGCGGCGCGCCTGGATCGCGGGCTCCCGCTGGAACATCTTGGCGATCACCTTGCCGATGATGCCGCCTGGCGGATCATAGGCGATCGTCGCGCTCACCACCGTGCCGCGCGCACCGGCGTCGCGGAACTCGACGCGGCCGCTGTTAGCGACGTCGGCGCCAGGTTCGGACGTCCATTCGATGAAGCGGTTCTGCTCCTCGGCGGTGATGCGCGCGTCCCATTCGACGGTCGAACCGCCCGGCGCCTTGACCACCCAGTGCGAACGCTGCGCGTCGCCGACGGTGATCGACACGACATTCTCCATGAAGCTCGGCAGGTTCTGGAAGTCGCGGAAATAGCCGTAGACCTCTGCCACCGGACGGTTGATCGTCACGGCGCGGCCGACCACCGACGAGCCCTTGCCCTCGACCAGCGCGTCGGTCGCGGCATCGGCGGCATGGGCCTGTTTGGAGGCGGACAGCGGCGCGTCGTCGCTCAGGCCTTCACGGGCGTCGGACATCGGCATCTCCTCTCGTCGAATGCCCGCCCAACCGCCGCCACGGTTGCCCGTTCCAACCGTTACACCCCTGAATTAAAACAGATAAACATGAATCTTGCGGCCGGAGCGGCCGATCCGTGCCGCCGCGCGTTCGTCAGCAACAGCCAGGAGACAATCATGACCGACCATCAGCCGATCACCGACGCGATCACCGACACTCCGCAGCGCGCAGCGATGCAGCCGCAGCACACCACCGGCGAAACGGCCCTTGCCGCACAGGTGGACGAAGACGGCGCGAAGCCGGCGGCTCCTCAGAATTCGGTCCGGTCGGACAAGGATACCGACGCGCTTCACGACCAGCTCACCGAAGATCTGTCGGTACAGGGCGGCGAGTAAGCGGTCGGTTGCGTCGTCCCGACCAGCCAGAGGGGCCAAGCCTCCACACCAGCATCACCCGGCGAATGCCGGGCTCCAGAGGAGAAGGCCCAGGTGACGGAGCGTACCCGCTGACCGCAGCGGACTCGCACCTGAACCCCGGCCTTCGCCGGTGTAGCGCTGACCCTACGGCTAGGCCTTCGCCGGGCTAGCGCTGAGGACGTATGTCGACGCCTAGATCAAGGCGGCCCAAAAACCGCGCTGTCCTACACGCGAGCGGGGCGCTAGGCCGTGTGCAGCGCTAACCCGATTCTTTCTCATCGTGCAATTTACTGTCACGACAGATGCGCCATTCGCAACATCCAAGCGACAATTCTGTCAAGACTCGCGCGCGGCAACGGGTCGTCCGCCGCTCTCGGCGCCGTCCCGCTTGCTCCCTCGATGTCGGATCGATGGTGGAAGGGGCTGGATTCGAACCAGCGTACACTTGCGTGGGCAGATTTACAGTCTGCTGCCTTTAACCACTCGGCCACCCTTCCGGGGTGTCGCTTCCCTCGAAGCGGAGGCGGCCTATTGGCGAAGCGGAACGCCCCTGTCAACGGCATGCTTGCATCGTCCGGCAGCGGACCCTAGCACCCTCGCCAACGAAACACCCGGGGGGAATATCATGCGTCACCTGCTGTTTGCCGTGTCCGCCGTCGCGCTCGCCAGCGCCGCCACCGCGCAGGATCGCGGCGCGGTCAACGCGATCATCGATCAGGGCACCAACCACAGCGAGGTGATGCCGATCGCGCAGCATCTGTCGGATGTGATCGGCCCGCGCCTGACCAACTCGCCGGCGATGCGCCGGGCGGAGGACTGGACCCAGGCCAAGTTCCGCGAGTGGGGTCTGAAGAACGTCCACAAGGAAGGCTTCGCCTTCGGCCGCGGCTGGTCGATCGAGCGGGCCAGCGTCCGCATGGTGACCCCGCGCGCGGTCCAACTGACCGCCATTCCGGTTGCCTGGACACCGGCGACCAACGGCACGATCACCGCGCCTGTCGTCGTCGCCCCGATCGGCAACGAACGCGACTTCGCGAAATATCGCGGCCAGCTGGCAGGCAAGATCGTCATGGTCACCCTGCCGCGCGCCGCGGGCGATGCGACCGACGCGCCGTTCAAGCGCCTGTCCGGCGAGGACATTGGCAAGCTCGACCAGTTCCAGCAGCCGAACTACGATCCCGCCGCGACCGACCGCCGACTGAAGCGGCTCGACTTCACCAAGAAGCTAGACGCCTTCCTGAACAGCGAGGGGGCGGTGGCGATCGCGACCATGGCCTATCGCGACGGCAAGCTCGTCTCCGGCGAAGGCTATCTGTTCGGCACCGGCGAAACGGCGTCGCTGCCCTCGGTACAGATCGCGCAGGAGGATTATCTGCGCCTCGCCCGCCTGGCCAAGGTCGGTCCGGCGCCGACGCTGGAGATCACCAGCGACGTGCGCTTCGACGACAGCGACCAGCAAGCGTACAACGTCTTCGCCGAGATCCCCGGCACCGATCCCAAGGCCGGCTATGTCATGGCCGGCGCGCATCTCGACAGCTGGGTCGCCGGCGACGGCGCGGCCGACAATGGCGCGGGTTCGGCGGAGATCATGGAGGCGGCACGCATCCTCGCGGCGAGCGGCGTGCGCCCGAAGCGGACGATCCGCTTCGCCCTGTGGGCGGGCGAGGAACAGGGCCTGCTCGGCTCGATGGCCTATGTGCAGGCGCATCTCGCCCGCCGCGGCGCACCGGGCGAAGCGATGCCGGCTGGCATGAAGGGCTTCTACGGCTTTTCCGATCGCTGGCCGATCACGCCGCTGCCCGGCTACGGCGATCTCGCCGCCTATTTCAACATCGACAACGGCTCGGGCAAGCTGCGCGGCCTGTATGCGGAGAACAACCCGGCGGTGGTGCCGATCTTCCGCGAATGGCTGGCCCCCTACGCCGCAATGGGCGCCGGCAACGTCGTCGCGCGCCAGACCGGCGGCACCGATCACGTCTTCATGCAACAGGTTGGCGTGCCGGGCTTCCAGTTCATCCAGGACCCGCTCGACTACGGCAGCCGCATCCACCACAGCGCGATCGACACCTACGACCATCTGAAGGCGGAGGACATGCGCCAGGGATCGATCGTGCTCGCCGGCGTCTTGCTCTCCGCCGCCAATGCGGACAAGGCGCTGCCTCGCCCGCCGCTGCCGACCAGGCCGGTGGTCACCGATCCCTTTGCCTATAGCGACAATGATGACTGATCCTGCCTTTCCCCGAATGACGAGCGCCCGCTGATGGCGCGTCGTGGCCACCGTCCGTCGACCGGCACCGCCAACCGTCCCCGCTTCTGGGGTCGTCACGCGGTGACGGCGGCGCTCGCCAATCCGAACCGCGTCGTGCGCAAGCTGTGGGGCACGCGCGAGGCGCTCGCCGCGCTCGACCTGCCGCCGGTGCTGCCGGTGACCTTCGCCGATGTAGCCGACCTCGGCCGGCTGGTGCCCGCCGATGCCCCGCATCAGGGCCTGGTCGCGGAGGTCGAGCCGCTCGAAGACATGTGGCTGGGCGACCTGCTGATCGAGGGGCAGGATGACCAGCGCCCGCTCGTCGTGCTCGATCAGGTCACCGACCCGCACAATGTCGGCGCGATCCTGCGCTCGGCAGCGGCGTTCGACGCGCTCGGCATCGTCACGCAGGATCGCCACGCGCCGCCGGAAAGCGGCACGGTCGCCCGCTCGGCGTCCGGTGCGCTGGAGACGGTGCCATGGGTCCGCGTCGTCAATCTCGCCCGTGCGCTGGAGGAGATCGCCGAGGCCGGCTTCTGGCGGATCGGCCTGACCGGCCACGCCAATCAGACGCTGGCACAGGCGATGGGCAAACAGCGCATCTGCATCGTGCTCGGCGCAGAGGGCGAGGGCATGCGCCAGAACACCGAGGCGCATTGCGACGAGCTCGCCAAACTGCCGATCAGCCACAAGGTCGAAAGCCTCAACGTCTCCAACGCCGCGGCGATCGCGCTCTACGCAGTGGCGGCCCGCTGATCGCCCGTGAGCCCCTCCGTCGTCGGAGGGGCTCGGCAACGTCTTATTCGTCCGCGCCGATCGTCACGCGCATCCCGTCCAGCGCCGGCCCGAACGGCAGCTGGCACGACAGCCGGCTGGTCGCGTCACGGTCGTCGACCGAATCCAGCAGGTCATTCTCGTCCTCGCTCATCGGCGGCAGTTTGTCGGCGAAGGCGGGGTCGACGTGGACGTGGCAGGTCGCGCACGAGCAGCAACCGCCGCACAGCGCGAGGATCTCGTCGATGCCGCCGTCGCGGATCACTTCCATCACGGAAAGCCCCGTGTCGCCAGCGACTTCGCGTTCTTCCCCCGTGCGCGTGACGACGATAAGCTTGGCCATGATCTTCTCCAGAATTCGTCTCCGCGCCCTAGCCGCCTGCGCCGTCCGGGATCAAGCATGGGCCTGAACGCCGAACAGTTGCGCGACGCGCTCGATGCGCTCGGCGCGATCGAGCCCGCCTTTGCCGACGGCCTCGCCCGCGTCGGCTATCCCGCCCCGCGCATCCGCGCCCGCGGCTACGATACGTTACTGCGGACGATCCTGGGACAGCAGGTCAGCGTCCAGTCGGCCAATGCGGTCTATGCCAAGCTCGCCTCGCTGGTCGGTAATCCCAGCGATCCGCACACCATCCTCGCCGCCAGCGACGAGACGCTGCGCGCGGCCGGCCTGTCGCGGCAAAAGGCATCCTATGCACACAGCCTCGCCGAAGAAGTGACGAGCGGCCGCCTCGACCTCGACCATCTGGCCGCCGATGACGAAGAGGCGATCGCGCAACTCGTCCGGATCAAGGGCATCGGCCGCTGGTCGGCAGAAATCTATCTGTTGTTCGCCGAGGGGCGTCCGGACGTCTGGCCTGCTGGCGATCTGGCGGTACAGATCGAGATCGGCAAATTGCTCGGCCACGACACCCGTCCTTCCGAGAAGCTGGTGCGGGAACTTGCCGAGGCATGGCGCCCGCACCGCGGCGCGCTCGCGATCTTCACCTGGCATCATTATGGCGCCGGACCCGACGTGGAGCTGAGCAAGGCGCCGGTCTGATCCAAATCTCGCAGACTGACTAACATCGGCTGATCCCGTTCGATGTCAGGAGGTTACCTGCCAGGAACGGTCGCCCGGCGGCGATCTGGCAGGAGCGTCGCGATGCGAATCCACCACCTCAACTGCGGCACCGACTGCCCGCTCGGCGGCGCCCTGTTCGACGGCCGCAGCCTCGGCCCACTCGGGCGGATCGTCTGCCACTGCCTGTTGATCGAGACGGACGCGCACGGCCTGGTGCTGGTCGACACCGGCTATGGCCTGCGCGACGTCGCCCATCCCCACCATCACCCCCACCCCCGCATCACCCCGGCGTGGCGGGCGATGCTCAATATCCAGCTCGACGAGCGGGAGACCGCGCGGCGCCAGATCGAGGCGCTTGGCTATCGCGCCGACGACGTCCGCCATATTATCGCCACCCATCTCGATTTCGACCATGCTGGCGGGTTGGAGGATTTTCCGCAGGCGACGGTCCATGTCATGCAGCGTGAATATGACGATGCGACCGGCCCACGGGCCGGCTTCGTCGCCCGCCACCGCTGGCGTCCCGCCCAGATCGACGAGGTGCAGCGCTGGCGCGGCTATGGCGCAAGGGGCGAACCGTGGTTCGGCTTCGACGCGGTCCGCGATCTGGACGGCTTGCCGCCGGAGATTCTGTTGCTGCCCCTGCCCGGTCACACCTGGGGGCACGCCGGGGTCGCGGTCCGCGTCGGCGACGGCCGATGGTTGCTTCATGCCGGCGACGCCTATTTCTATCGCGGCGAGATGCGCAATGCGCAGCGGCGCTGCACCCCGGGGCTGCGCGCCTATCAACGGCTGATGGAGGTCGATCGGGTCGCCCGCCTCGCCAATCAACAGCGGCTGCGGACGCTGTCGATCGAACGGCGTGACGCGGTCACAATCACCTGTACCCACGACCCCGTCGAACTCGAACGCTGCCATGCCGGCGACCCGCTATAGGCCGGCCGGGCTGCCATTTCCGCCAAGAAACCGTCTACCGAGATCGTGCAGCCGTAATGTCCGGCGGCTTCTCCCCCGCCGGCATCAACGCTACGATCCGCGCGAGCGGGCAAGATGATGAGAGCCGATCCGCCGAGGTGAGGGCCCATTTGTCTCATGAGAAGGCGGTGGCCGAAAAGGTTCCGCACCGCACAACAAAACATTCTCTTTGCCGATCGTGCCATCATCCGCCACACATTCGGCCGATGCCACCTGCTTCCGCCCCCTCGCTGATCGGCAGCCACCGTAGCGTCGTGGTGCCGGTCGGAGGTAAACCGGGGCGGCGGTTGGCGGCATTCCTTGGACCGGGATTTCTCGTCGCGGTCGGCTACATGGATCCGGGCAATTGGGCGACGGACATCGCCGGTGGCTCGGCCTTTGGCTATACATTGCTCTCCGTCGTTCTGCTGTCCAACCTGATGGCGATCGTGCTGCAGGCCTTGTCGGCCCGGCTCGGCATCGCAGCCGGGCTGGATCTCGCCCAGGCGTGCCGGGCGCAGTATTCCCGGCCAGTCACGCTCGGCCTTTGGGCGCTGGCCGAGGTTGCGATCATCGCCTGCGACCTGGCAGAAGTGCTCGGCACCGCGATCGCGTTGAAGCTCCTGTTCGATCTGCCTCTCGTCTGGGGCGTTCTGGTCACTGCGCTCGATGTCTTCCTGATCCTCGCCCTGCAGCGCTACGGCTTTCGCAAGATCGAGGCATTCATCGTCGTGCTGCTGCTGATCATCGCCGGCTGTTTCGCGTTCGAGCTGTTCCATGCCAGACCCGACGCCGGCGGTGTCGTCGCGGGCTTGCTGCCGACACCCGGCATCCTGTCCGATCCGACGAAACTGTACCTCGCCATCGGCATCCTCGGTGCGACGGTGATGCCGCACAATCTCTATCTTCATTCCTCGATCGTGCAGACCCGCGCGATCGCGGACGATGACGCGGCCAAGGCGGAAGCGGTCCGGCTGGCGACGTTCGATAGTACGCTTGCACTCGGCCTCGCCTTCTTCATCAATGCCGCCATCCTGATCCTTGCCGCGGCGGTGTTCCATGCCAGCGGCCAGACCGGCGTCGCCGATATCGACGAGGCCTATCGCCTGCTGGCGCCGACCATGGGGGTCGGCGCGGCCAGCATCGTCTTCGGCATCGCCCTGCTCGCCTCCGGGCAGAATTCCACCGTCACCGGAACGCTCGCCGGCCAAATCGTGATGGAGGGGTTCCTCGACATCCGGTTGCCGGTCTGGCTGCGGCGGCTGGTCACCCGGCTGCTCGCGATCGTCCCGGCGGTCCTCGTCGTCGGAGCGGCGGGCGACAGCGGCGCGACCCGGCTGCTGGTGCTGAGCCAGGTCGTGCTGAGCCTGCAATTGCCGTTTGCCGTGGTGCCCCTGGTCGCCTTCACCGGCCGCTCGACTGTGATGGGACGGTTCGCCAGCCCGATCTGGCTGCGCGCTTTGGCCTGGATCATCGCGGCGACGATCATTGGCTTGAACATCACCTTGCTGTGGGGAATGTTCTGATCACCACGCCGTTTCGCCCCTCGGCAACATGTTAACAGTGCCAAGATTATGGGCCCTGTCGTCAGTACGTGCTCACCCATTTCCCAAGTTACGGGGCCATTGTGACCGATAGCGATTCTCCTCAGGCGCTCGCCTCTTCGATCGTCGACACGCTCGTCCACCGGATCGGTAAGGACGCGCAGGCGGCGCGTCCCCATGATTGGCTGGCGGCGACGATCCTCACGCTGCGCAACGAGATCATCGAACGCTGGATGGAGTCCACCAAGGCGGCGCATGCCGCCGGGGCGAAGCGGGTCTATTATCTTAGCCTCGAATTCTTGATCGGCCGCCTGTTGCGCGACGCTTTGTCCAACCTTCGCCATACCGAAGAGGTGGCGGCGGCCCTGTCATCGCTCGGCGTCGACCTTGCGGAGATCGAGGAGATCGAGCCCGACGCCGCGCTCGGCAACGGCGGTCTCGGCCGGCTCGCAGCCTGCTTCATGGAAAGCCTCGCCAGCCTCGACCTGCCGGCCTACGGCTATGGCATTCGCTACGTGAACGGCATGTTCCGCCAACGCATCGACGATGGCTGGCAGGTCGAACTGCCAGAGACGTGGCTGGCGCACGGCAACCCGTGGGAATTCGAGCGCCGGGAGAGCGCCTATTTCGTCGGCTTCGGCGGCGAGGTGACAAGCACGGCGGCCGGCCTGACCCATTGGTCGCCGGCAGAGGCGGTGGAAGCGGTCGCCTTCGATACGCCGATGGTCGGCTGGCGTGGCAAGCGGGTCAATACGCTGCGACTGTGGCGTGCCCGCGCCTTTGACCCGATCCGCCTCGACCAGTTCAACGCCGGCGATTTTCAGGGTGCGCTTGCCGGGCAGCTGCGGGCGGAGACGCTGACCCGCGTTCTTTATCCCAACGATTCCACCCCCGCGGGGCAGGAATTGCGGCTGCGCCAGGAGTATTTTTTCTCCTCGGCATCGATCCAGGACATCGTGCGCCGGCACGTCCAATATTTCGGGGACATCCGCACCCTGCCCGATAAAGCGGCGATCCAGTTGAACGATACCCATCCCGCCGTGTCTGTCGCCGAACTGATGCGGGTGCTGGTCGATTTCCACGAGTTGGCCTTCGACGAGGCGTGGGACATCACCCGTGCGACCTTCGGCTACACCAATCACACCTTGCTGCCCGAGGCGTTGGAAAGCTGGCCGTTGCCGCTGTTCGAACGCCTGCTGCCACGGCATATGCAGTTGGTCTATCAGATCAACGCCAAGCTGTTGCGCGATGCGCGCAAGGTCGACGGTATCGACGATCGTGCCATCGCCGCGATCAGCCTGATCGACGAAGGGGGTGAACGGCGCGTCCGGATGGCGAACCTCGCCTTCGCCGGCAGCCATTCGGTCAACGGCGTGGCGGCTTTGCACACCGAATTGATGAAGAAGACGGTGTTCGCGGACCTGCACCGGCTGTTTCCTGACCGGATCAACAACAAGACCAACGGCATCACCCCGCGCCGTTGGCTGCAGGAATGCAATCCGGGCCTGACCGAGCTGGTCGCCGGCGCGATCGGCGAGACGTTCCGCGACGACGCGCAGGCGCTGACCGCGCTCGCGCCCTATGCCGACGATGCAGCCTTTCGGGAGCGTTTCGCCGCGGTGAAGCGTTCGAATAAGGTGGCACTGTCGAATTATCTGAAGGAAAGCATTGGCTTGCGCGCCGATCCTGACGCCATCTTCGACGTTCAGATCAAGCGCATCCACGAATATAAGCGGCAGTTGCTCAATATCGTCGAGACGGTGGCGCTGTATGACCAGATTCGCAGCCATCCGGAGCGGGACTGGACGCCGCGGGTCAAGCTGTTCGCCGGCAAGGCGGCGTCGAGCTACCACAATGCCAAGCTGGTCATCAAATTGGCCAATGACGTCGCTAAGCGGATCAACGCCGATCCCGCGGTCGGCGAGCTGTTGAAGGTGGCCTTCGTGCCCAATTACAACGTCAGCCTGGCGGAACGGATGATCCCCGCTGCCGATCTGTCCGAACAGATCAGCACCGCCGGCATGGAAGCCTCGGGCACCGGCAACATGAAGTTCGCGCTGAACGGCGCGCTGACGATCGGCACGCTCGACGGCGCCAATATCGAGATCAAGGATCACGTCGGCGACAACAACATCTTCATCTTCGGCCTGACTGCCGACGAGGTCGCTGAAAAGCGCGCCGCCGGCTATGAACCGCGCGAGGTGATCGAGGGCTCGCGCGAGCTGGCGCAGGCAGTCAGCGCGATCGCTTCCGGTGTCTTCTCGCCCGACGATCCCGATCGCTACAAGGGGTTGATGGGGGGCCTGTACGACCATGACTGGTTCATGGTCGCTGCCGATTTCGACGCTTATGCCGCCGCGCAGCGGGCGGTCGATGCCCGTTGGAGCGACCCCGCCGCCTGGGGTCGGTCGGCGATCCTCAACGTCGCCAATATGGGCTGGTTCTCTTCCGACAGAACGATCAGCGAATATGCCCGCGACATCTGGGGCGTGATGTGAAGCCGCCGCGCGGCGCCCTGGCAGCCCTGATTGAGGGGCGGCACGACGACCCCTTCTCGCTACTCGGCGTCTTCACCGGACCGAAGGGCAGTTTCGCCCGCGCACTGATACCCGGCGCGGAGACGGTGGAGGCGCATGCGCTCGACGGCACCAGCCTTGGCCCGCTGACCCGCATCGACGACCGCGGCCTGTTCGAAGGCGACGTCGCCGGTGATCCGCAGCCGGTGAAGTATAAGGCCCAGGGCTATGGTAACGAATGGTGGCTGACCGACCCGTATAGCTTCGGCCCGGTGCTCGGCCCCACCGACGATTATCTGATGGCCGAGGGATCGCACTTCCGCCTGTGGGACAAGGTCGGTGCGCACCAGATCGAGCATGAGGGCGCACAGGGCACGCATTTCGCGGTTTGGGCCCCCAACGCCCGGCGGGTGTCGGTCGTCGGCGACTTCAACGACTGGAACGGCGCGCGGCACGTCATGCGCCGTCGTGGCGCGGTCGGCGTGTGGGAGATCTTCCTTCCCGACATCGGCCCTGGCCGTGCCTACAAGTTCGAGATCGTCGGGCCGGACGGCAGCGTCCAGCCGCTGAAGGCGGACCCCTTCGCCTTCGCCGCCGAATTGCGGCCGAAGACCGCGTCGATCACCACCGCCCCACCCGCGCATGTCTGGCACGACGCACCGCATCGCGACAGCTGGGCAGGCGTCGATCCGCGCCGCGTGCCGATCAGCATCTACGAAGTGCACGCAGGATCCTGGGATCGCGACGACAACGGCTGGTATCTCAGCTGGGACGCGCTGGCCGACCGGCTGATCCCCTATGTCGTCGACCTGGGCTTCACCCATATCGAGTTCATGCCGGTCAGCGAGCATCCCTACGACCCGTCATGGGGCTATCAGACTACCGGCCTCTACGCGCCGACGGCGCGGTTCGGCGACCACGAAGGCTTCGCGCGCTTCGTCGATGGCGCGCATCAGGCGGGGATCGGCGTCATCCTCGACTGGGTGCCGGCACATTTCCCGACCGACGCGCACGGCCTCGCCAGGTTCGACGGCACCGCGCTCTACGAGCACGACGATCCCCGTCTCGGCTTCCACCCCGACTGGAACACGGCGATCTACAATTTCGGTCGCCGCGAGGTCGAGGCGTTCCTCGTCAACAATGCCCTGTTCTGGGCCGAACGTTACCATGTCGACGGATTGCGCGTCGATGCGGTCGCATCGATGCTGTACCGGGACTACAGCCGCCAAGCGGGCGAATGGATCCCGAATGCGGAGGGCGGCCGCGAGAATTGGGAGGCGGTGGACTTCCTGCGCGCGATGAACCGCGCGGTCTATCGCGAGCATCCCGGCATCTTCACCATCGCCGAGGAATCGACCAGCTGGCCGGGCGTGTCCGCCCCCGCCCTGGACGACGGGCCGCGCAACAACCTCGGCTTCGGCTTCAAATGGAACATGGGGTGGATGCACGACGTGCTCCACTATTTCGCGCGTGAGCCGATCCATCGGCGCCATCACCATGGCGAGATCAACTTCGGCCTGGTCTACGCCTTCAACGAGAATTTCGTGCTGCCGCTGAGCCATGACGAGGTGGTGCACGGCAAAGGCACGCTGCTCGAGAAGATGCCGGGCGACGACTGGCAGAAGTTTGCGAACCTGCGCAGCCTCTACGCGTTCATGTGGGGCTATCCCGGCAAGAAGCTGCTGTTCATGGGACAGGAATTCGCCCAGCGCCGCGAATGGAGCGAGGATCGCGCGCTCGATTGGGGTCTGCGCTGCGCCCATTCGCATGAAGGCGTGCGCAATCTGCTGCGCGATCTCAACCGCGTCTATCGCGACACGCCCGCACTCTATGCGCGCGATTGCGAGGCGGAGGGGTTCGCCTGGCTGGTCGCCGACGACGCGCTCAACTCGGTCTTCGCCTGGCTGCGGACCGCGCCGGGCGAGAAGCCGGTGGCAGTGATCGCCAATCTGACCCCGGTGGCGCGCGCGCCCTACCGCATCCCGCTGCCGCACGACGGTTGCTGGCGCGAGATCATCAATTCGGACGCGCACGAATATTGGGGATCCGGCCTGGGCAATCTGGGCGGCGTGACGGCGAAGGACGGCGGGGCGTGGGTCACGCTGCCGCCGCTCGCGACGATCATGCTGCAATTCGCGGGCTGATCCTCATGGCAACGACAATGAACAAGATGATGGAGAGGGGTCGATGGTAGACCGGATAGGACGTCACCCGCTGTCGCGCGATGCGATGGCCTATGTGCTGGCTGGCGGGCGCGGCAGCCGGCTGATGGAACTGACCGACACCCGCGCCAAGCCGGCGGTCTATTTCGGCGGCAAGAGCCGGATCATCGACTTCGCGCTGTCCAACGCGATCAATTCGGGCATCCGCCGGATCGGCGTCGCCACGCAATATAAGGCGCATAGCCTGATCCGCCACCTGCAGCGCGGCTGGAACTTCCTGCGCGACGAGCGCAATGAAAGCTTCGACATCCTGCCTGCCAGCCAGCGCGTCTCGGAATTCCAATGGTATGAGGGCACCGCCGACGCGGTTTATCAGAACATCGACATCATCGAGAGTTACGGTCCCGAGTTTATGGTGATCCTGGCCGGGGATCACATCTACAAGATGGACTATGAGATCATGCTCCAGCAGCATTGCGACAGTGGCGCCGACGTCACGGTTGCTTGTATGGAGGTGCCGCGCATGGAGGCGCGTGCGTTCGGCGTGATGCACGTCGATGAGACCGACCGGATCATCGACTTCGTCGAGAAGCCCGCCGATCCGCCGTCGATCCCCGGCCAGCCCGACGTCGCGCTTGCCTCGCTCGGCATCTACGTCTTCTCCACCCAGTTCCTGTTCGAAGAATTGCGCCGCGATGCCGACACGCCGGGATCGAGCCGCGATTTCGGCAAGGACATCATCCCCTACCTCGTCGAACACGGCAAGGCGCAGGCGCACCGCTTCTCCGCCAGTTGCGTGCGCTCGTCGGAGGAGCCGGCCGCCTATTGGCGCGACGTCGGCACGGTCGACGCCTATTGGGAAGCGAACATCGACCTGACCGACATCATCCCACAGCTCGACCTGTACGACAAGGAATGGCCTCTGTGGACCTATTCCGAGATCACGCCGCCGGCGAAGTTCGTCCACGATCTCGACGGGCGGCGCGGTTCGGCGGTGTCGAGCCTGGTGTCGGGCAATTGCATCGTGTCGGGATCGACCATCCACCGCAGCCTGTTGTCGACCGGCGTGCGGGCGCACAGCTACTCGTCGCTCGATGAAGCGGTCGTCCTGCCCTATTGCCACATCGGTCGCGGTGCGCGGCTGAAGAAAGTGGTGCTCGACCGCGGCGTGGTGATCCCGGATAATCTCGTCGTCGGCGAGGATCCGATGCTTGACGGCCAGCGCTTCCGCCGCACCGACAAGGGCGTCTGTCTGATCACCCAGCCGATGATCGACCGGCTGACGGCGTGAAGGTCCTGTCCGTCGCCTCGGAGGCCTTCCCGCTGGTCAAGACCGGCGGGCTGGCGGACGTCGTCGGGGCGCTGCCCGCGGCACTCGCTCCGCACGGCGTGCAGACGACGACGTTGATCCCCGGCTATCCGGTGGTCGGCAAGGCGGTGAAGGGCGCCAAGGTCGTGCGGCGTTGGCCCGACCTGATGGACAGCGAGGCGCGGCTGCTGAGCGCACGGATTGGCGAGCATCCGCTGCTCGTGCTCGACGCGCCGGCGCTGTTCGCGCGGACCGGCGGGCTGTACGGCCACGCGGATGATTGGCGGCGCTTCGCAGCATTGGCGAAAGCGGCGGCGGACGTGGCGAAGGATTTCGACCTGCTACATGCCCACGATTGGCAGGCCGCACTGGCGCCGGCTTACCTGCGCTACGGCGGTGGCACGGCGCGCAGCGTGACGACCGTGCACAACATCGCCTTCCAGGGCCAGTTCGGTGCCGACATCTTTTCGGAACTGGGCTTGCCGGACGCCGCCTGGGGCATCGACGGCGTCGAATATTACGGCGGGGTCGGCTTTCTCAAGGCGGGCCTGGAAAGCGCCGATGCGATCACCACGGTCAGCCCGACCTATGCCGCCGAAATCCGGGAGAACCGCTTCGGCATGGGGCTGGAGGGGTTGATCGAAGCGCGCGTGTCCCGCGTCCACGGCATCGTCAATGGCATCGATCCGGCGGTGTGGAACCCGGAAACGGACGCCGCCCTGCCCCAGCGCTATACCGCCCGCGCGCTCGGCCGGCGCCGTGCGAACAAGCGTGCGGTGGAAAAGATGTTCGGGCTGGAGGCCGGCGACGGCCCGTTGTTTACTGTCATCAGTCGCCTGACCTGGCAGAAGGGCATGGACGTGCTCGTCCACTGCCTGGACGAATTGGTCGCGCGCGGCGGCCGGCTGGCGCTGCTCGGCTCGGGCGACGCGCCGCTGGAACAGGCCTTCCTGACGGCCAGCCGGCGCCATGCCGGTCGGATCGGCGTGCGGGTCGGCTATGACGAGCCGCTGTCGCACCTGCTGCAGGGCGGCGCCGATGCGATCCTGATCCCGTCGCGCTTCGAACCGTGCGGGCTGACCCAGCTCTACGGGCTTGCCTATGGCTGCGTCCCCGTCGTCGCGCGGACCGGCGGGCTCGCCGACACGGTGATCGACGCCAATGAAGCGGCGCTCGCCGCCGGCGTCGCGACGGGCTTCCAACACGGCGAGGTCAGCTACCATAGTCTCAGCCACGCCATAGCGCGGACGGTTCGGGCCTATTCACGGTCCGATCTGTGGTGCACCATCCAACGCAACGGTATGCGTGCGGACTTCTCGTGGAACGAGAGCGGCCGCCGCTATGCCGATCTTTACAAGAGCCTGATCGCATGACCCGTAGTGTTTCGACGACGCCCTATCCAGACCAGAAGCCGGGCACTTCCGGGCTGCGCAAGAAGGTGACCGTCTTCCAGCAGCCGAACTATGCCGAGAATTTCGTCCAGTCGGTCTTCGACGTCATCGATGGCAAGGACGGCGCGACCCTGGTGATCGGTGGCGACGGCCGCTTCCTCAATCGCGCGGTGATCCAGAAGGCGATCCGCATCGCCGCCGCCAACGGTTTCGGGCGCGTCGTGGTCGGCCGCGGCGGCCTGCTGTCGACGCCGGCGGCGAGCAACATGATCCGCATCCGCCGGGCCCTGGGTGGTCTGGTGCTGTCGGCCAGCCACAATCCGGGCGGCCCGACCGAGGACTTTGGGATCAAGTACAACATCGCCAACGGTGGTCCCGCGCCCGAAGCGGTGACCGAGGCGATCTTCGCGCGAACCAAGACCATCGACCGCTGGCTGACCGTCGATGCAGCCGACCTCGACCTCGATACGCTGGGCGAGAGCCAGGTCGGCGCAATGACGGTCGAAGTGGTTGATCCCGTCGCGGACTATGCCGCGTTGATGGAGCGCTTGTTCGACTTTGCTGCGATCCGCGACGCTGGGCTGACCATGGCCTTCGACGCGATGAGCGCGGTGACTGGCCCCTATGCGACCGAGATCCTGGAGCGCAGGCTGGGTTTCGCCCCGGGCACGGTGCGCAACGGCATTCCCTTGGAGGATTTCGGCGGCCATCACCCCGACCCCAATCTGGTCCATGCCAAGGACCTGTACGATCTGATGATGTCCGCCGACGCGCCCGATTTCGGCGCCGCGTCGGATGGCGACGGCGATCGCAACCTCATCATCGGCCGGGGCCGCTTCGTGACGCCATCGGACAGCCTGGCGATGCTCGCCGCCAACGCGCATTGCGCACCCGGCTATGCCGGCGGGCTGAAGGGCATCGCCCGCTCGATGCCGACCAGCGCTGCGGCCGATCGGGTCGCCGAGCGCCTTAGTATCCCCGCCTTCGAGACGCCGACCGGGTGGAAGTTCTTCGGCAATCTGCTCGACGCCGGCATGGCGACGATCTGTGGCGAGGAAAGCGCAGGCACGGGCAGCGATCATGTCCGTGAGAAGGACGGCCTGTGGGCGGTACTGCTCTGGCTCAACATTCTCGCCGTCACCGGCAAGTCGGTCGACCAGCTCGCCCGCGATCATTGGGCGACCTACGGCCGCAATTATTACGCCCGTCACGACTATGAAGGCGTCGAGAGCGCGCGGGCAGATGCCCTGATGACGGAGTTGCGCGGTTCACTGGGCGACCTGCCGGGTCGCACTGTCGGTTCGCTGAGGATCGCCGCGGCGGACGACTTCGCCTATACCGATCCGACCGACCAGTCGGTGAGCCGCCACCAGGGCGTGCGCATCCTGTTCGAGGGCGGCAGCCGCGTCGTCTTCCGTCTGTCGGGCACCGGCACCAGCGGCGCGACCCTACGTGTCTACCTCGAGCGCTACGAGCCCGCCGAAGGTCGGCTGGACGAGGAGACCGGCACGATGCTTGCCGACATCGTCGCGGCGGCGGATGCGATCGCGGGCATCGGGCGGCACACCGGGCGGACCGCGCCCGACGTGGTGACGTGATCGGGCTTGCGGGGTCCGTCGCGTCGGCCCCCGCTTTCGGCGCGATCGTCGACGAGGACGCCGTCCGCTTTACCGTTCGTGCTTCCGCTCCTGTCACTCTTTGCCTGTACGACGGCGATGCCGAGCGCCGGATCGCCATGGAAGCCACCGGCGCGGGCATTTGGAGCGTGCGCGTCGCCGGCGTCGGACCCGGCCAGCGCTACGGCTATCGCTGCGCCACCGACTCGGCCAAGCTGCTGGTCGATCCCTATGCGGTCGAACTCGACCGCCCCTTCGTCTACGATCCCATTCTGGGCGAGCCCGGCGTCGAGACCGCCCCTCTGGTTCCCCGCGCGATCGTGCGACCGAGGCTCAACCCGACGCGCCCACTACCGCCGCTCTTCGCGCCCGGCGGGCTGATCTACGAGATCAACGTCCGCGGCTTCACCATGCTTCATCCGGACGTGCCGCCGGCGCAGCGCGGCACGATCGCGGCCCTCGCCCATCCCGCCATCATCGCGCATCTCCGGAAGCTGCACGTCGCGGCGGTCGAGCTGATGCCGATCGTCGCCTGGATCGACGAGCGTCACCTGCCGCCGCTCGGCCTCACCAACGCCTGGGGATACAATCCGGTCGTGCCGATGGCGCTCGACCCGCGGCTCGCTCCCGGCGGCGTGGCGGAGCTCCGCGACACGGTGGCGACGCTGCGCGCGGCGGGGATCGGCGTGATCCTCGACCTCGTCTTCAACCACAGCGGCGAAAGCGACGTACACGGCCCGACGCTGTCGCTGCGCGGTTTCGATGACGCGCTCTATTATGCCCATGCGCCCTATGGCAGCCTGATCAACGACACCGGGACCGGCAACACGCTCGACTGTGCACGGCCCGAGGTGCGGCAGCTGATCCTCGACTCCCTGCGCCATTTTTCGGCCCTGGGGGTAGACGGCTTCCGTTTCGACCTCGCGACCGTGCTGGCGCGCGGTCCGGGTTTCGCCGCCGATGCGCCCATCTTCGCAGAGATTGCCGCCGACCCCCTGCTTGCCGGTCGGCTGATGATCGCCGAGCCATGGGACATCGGACCCGGCGGCTATCAGCTCGGTCAATTTCCGGCTGGTTGGCTGGAATGGAACGACCGCTATCGCGACGACGTCCGCCGCTTTTGGCGCGGCGATCTCGGTGCCGGAGCCTTGGCAACGCGGGTCGCTGGCTCGGACGACATCTTCGGCAATGACGGTACGCGCAGCGTCAACTTCGTCGCCGCACACGACGGCTTCACGCTCGCCGACCTCGTCGCCTACGAACAACGTCACAACCACGCCAATGGCGAGGGCAATCGCGACGGTCACGGCGACAATTACAGCTGGAACAACGGCGTTGAGGGGCCGAGCGGTGATCCGTCCGTGAATGCGGCGCGCGACCGCGACCGGCGTGCGCTGCTGGCGACACTCTTCGCCTCGCGCGGCACGATCATGCTGACCGCAGGCGACGAATTCGGGCGCACGCAGCATGGTAACAACAATGCCTATGCGCAGGACAATGCGATCGGCTGGGTCGATTGGGCGGCGCGCGATGGCGCGCTGGAAGATTACGTCGCCGGCCTGGCGGAGTTACGCGAGGCGCATCGGCTGGGCTATCCGGCTCCGTATCAGCAGCCGCAATGGTATGATCTGTCGGGGTCGCCAATGACGGACGCGGCCTGGGACGGCGCAGCCGGCTTCATCCTGGAAGTCCGCGGCGCCCGCATCCGGGTCGATCGCGTGACGCGCCAGGTGACGATCGGCTGAACCGTCACATCGCCGGCTGGCGCACCATGCCCGGCATCAGATTGTGGTCGAGATGCCCCATGATCCAGATCGAGCCGACCAGCACCAGACCGACGATCAGCACGCCGAACGCCAAAGCCAGCACGTTGTTGGTATTATCCGGCCCGCTGGTCACGTGGAGGAAGAAGACGAGGTGGACGCCCATCTGGGCGATCGCCAACGCGATCAGGGCGACCGGGATCGCCGGTCCCCACACCAGACCGGTTCCCGCCACCGTGAACGAGGCGCCGGTGAGCAGCGCGGCGAGTACGAAACCGGCGGCGTAGGTACGCACCTTCTCCCCGACGCTGGCGCCCGCACTCGCCCCGTCGCCGGGCGCGCGATCGTCGTCGAGTTCGGCATTATCGTCGCTCATGCGCCCGATCCCAGCAGATAGACCACGGTGAACAGCGCCACCCAGATGATGTCCAGCGCATGCCAGAACAGGCTGAAGCAGGCGACGCGCCGCATGATGTCGTCGCGGAAGCCCTTGGCCCAGACCTGCGCCATCATCGTCGTCAGCCACATCAGGCCGAGCGTGACGTGCACGCCGTGGCAGCCGACCAGCGCGAAGAAGGCGGACAGGAAGGCGCTGCGCTGTGGCCCATGTCCTTCATTGATCAAATGTAGGAATTCATAGGCCTCAAGACACAGGAAGCCCGCGCCGAGCAATGCAGTGGCGGCCATTGCGAGCTGGAACCACAGGCGGTTCTTGACGCTCGCGGCGATGCCGGCGAGCCCGCAGGTAAAGCTGGACAGCAGCAGCAGCACCGTCTCCGCCCCGACTAGCGGCAGTTCGAAAATGTCGCGTCCCGACGGCCCGCCGGCGGTCGCGCGTTCGAGCACCGCATAACCGGCGAAAAAGCCCGCGAACATGACGAAGTCGGTCAGCAGGAAAATCCAGAAGCCATAGGCGACGACAATCCGTTTCGGCGCCGGCCCCTTGTGGCTGCTGCCCTGCGCTTCCGACCGGCCGAGCCGGTGGGGATCGCCTGCGCTGGTGGCGGCGGCGCTCACGCGGTCTGCTCCACCGGCAGGTCGAGCATCGCCGCCTTGCCACGCCGCCGATCCGCATCGAGCCGCCGGGCCTCGTCGGCACTGACCTCGAACTCGGTCTTGTCGCGCCAGGCGAAGATGACGAAGGTCGCCCAGGCGCCGAGGAAGCCGAGCACTACCAGCCACCAGATGTGCCACACCAGGGCAAAGCCCATTACGGTGGCGAAGAAGGCGGTGACCATGCCGGTCGGCGAATTGCGCGGCATTTCGAAGCTCTCGTATTTGGGCTGCTTCGACAGTTCCTTGTTCTCCCGCGCCGTCTCCTTGATGCCCCAATAGGCCTCCTGCCCCTCGACATTGGGCAACGCGGCGAAGTTGAACGCCGGCGGCGGCGAACTGGTGATCCATTCCAGGCTGCGGCCGTCCCACGGGTCGCCACTGCTATCCACCAGCCTCGCACGATCTCGGATCGAGACGATGAACTGCATGACCTGACAGGCCATGCCGCTGGCGATCAGCACCGCGCCAAATGCGGCGGCGATCAGCCACGGCTGCCAGCCCGCAACGTCATAATGCTGCATCCGCCGCGTCATGCCCATCAGGCCGAGGACGTAGAGCGGCATGAAGGCGAGGTAGAATCCCGTCACCCAGAGCCAGAAGGCGCGCTTGCCCCAGCGTTCGTCGAGCATGAAGCCAAACGCCTTCGGGAACCAGTAATTATAGCCGGCAAAGGCGCCGAACAGCACGCCGCCGATGATCACGTTATGGAAATGCGCGACCAGGAACAGCGAATTGTGCAGGACGAAATCGGCGGGGGGCACCGCGAGCAGCACGCCGGTCATGCCGCCGATGACGAAGGTCATCATGAACGCCACCGCCCACATCATCGGCACATGAAAGCGAATGCGGCCGCCATACATGGTGAACAGCCAGTTGAAGACCTTCACCCCGGTCGGCACCGCGATGATCATCGTCGTCACGCCGAAGAAGCCGTTGACGTCGGCCCCCGCCCCCATCGTGAAGAAATGGTGCAGCCAGACCATAAACGACAGGATGCAGATCACCATCGTCGCGACGACCATCGAGCGATAGCCGAACAGCGGCTTGCCCGAGAAGGTCGACACGACTTCCGAAAAGATGCCGAAGGCCGGTAGGATCAGGATGTAGACTTCGGGATGGCCCCAGGCCCAGATCATGTTGACGAACATCATCTGGTTACCGCCGAGCTCGTTGGTGAAGAAGTGGAAGCCGAGATATCGGTCGAGCAGCAGCATCGCGAAGGTCGCGGTCAAGATCGGAAACGCGGCGATGATCAGCAGGTTGGAGGCCAGCGAGGTCCAGCAGAACATCGGCATGCGGCTGTAGGTCATGCCCGGCGCCCGCATCTTCAGGATCGTGGTGACCAGATTGACGCCGCTGAGCAGCGTGCCGATCCCGGATATCTGCAGCGCCCAGAGATAGTAATCGACGCCGACACCGGGTGAGAAGCGCAGCTCCGACAAGGGCGGATAGGCAAGCCATCCGGTCTTGGCGAACTCGCCGATCACCAGGCTGAGGTTGACCAGCAGCGCGCCCGCCGCGGTCAGCCAGAAGCTGACCGAGTTGAGGGTCGGAAACGCCACATCGCGTACGCCGAGCTGCAGCGGCACGACGAAGTTCATCAGCCCGACCATGAACGGCATCGCCACGAAGAAGATCATGATCGTGCCGTGCGCGGAGAAGATCTGGTCGTAGTGATCGGGCGGCAGCCAGCCGCCATTATTGTAGGCGATCGCCTGTTGCGAGCGCATCATCGCCGCGTCGGCGAAACCGCGGACCAGCATGACGAGGGCGAACAGGCAGTACATGATGCCGATCTTCTTGTGATCGACCGATGTGATCCACTCGTTCCACAGATAGGGCACATAGCCATGCCGCCACGCCCAGACGGCGGCGGCGAGGATCATCGCGCCGACTACGCCGGCGGCGAACAGCGGCAACGGATTGTCGAAGGGGATCGAATGCCAGCCGAGCTTGCCCAACATCAGCTTTCGCGCCCCTCGTTGTCGACTTCATGCACCGGCGCCCCCGCCTGGCGCACCGCCGCGGCAAAGAAGCCGGGCGGCACCGCGCGATAGGTGAAGGGCAAGACATTGCCCTTCGCCTTGGCGAGGGCGAGGTAGCTGGCGCCGTCCAGCACGGCGCCGCCGCTGCCGCGCACGCCGTTCGCCCAGGCCGCGAATTGTGCCGGCGGCACGGCGTTCACGGTGAAGTTCATGTTGGCGAAGCCCTCGCCGCTATAGTGCGCGGACAGGCCGCGATATTGGCCGGGCCGATCCGCCATCAGGTTCAGCTTCGCTTCCATCCCCGCCATCGCATAGATCTGGCTGCCCAATTGCGGGATGAAGAAGCTGTTCATCACCGTTGCCGAGGTGATCTGGAACCGTACCGGCACCCCCGCGGGGATGACCAGCCGGTTGACGCTGGCGACGCCCTGATCGGGATAGATGAACAGCCATTTCCAATCGAGGGCGACGACCTGCACCGTCACCGGAGCCTGCTTGCTGACGAGCGGCCGCGGCGGATCGAGCTGGTGGCTGCCGACCCAGCCCATGCCGCCGAGGAAAATGATGATCAGCAGCGGCACCGACCAGACGAGGAGCTCCAATTTTCCGGAGAAGGAGAAGTCCGGGTAGCGTTTGGCGCGGTCGTTCGAGGCGCGATACCAATAGGCGAAGGCACCCGTCGCGACAATGGTCGGGACGACGATCGCCAGCATGATGCCGAGCGCGTTGATCAGGATGCTCTTCTCGCCGGCCGCCACCGGGCCGGCAGGATCGAGGACACCCGGGACGCAACCCGACAGCGCCGGCAGCGTCGCTACCGTCACCGCCACACCACGAGCCACGCGCCACCGGATTGGCGTCATCATCCCCCCATCACCGCGCCGAATGCGCGATCTGTGCCAGGGTAACGAAGCGGCGGCCATGTAGGTCCATACCAGTCAGGGCGCCGCCACTTTGGCTTTACGGGCAGTTGTCGACCTTGAGGCCACATGCCGGCCACAATCTCTCTCCTATAACTGCTGTATACAATCGATTACGCTGAGATGAGAATGCAACACCGCCCGAATGATACTAGCATTCGTCTCGGGGGAAATTGCGGGCTTGCCAGAATTGACACGGTAACGATTTGCTTTCGGGGGATAATCCAATGACCAGGCGCGGGACATCCCTGATGCTGCTGATGGCCGGGTGCAGTGGGTTGGCGTCGGCAATTCCCCAGCCGGCGCTTTCGCAAAACGGTGCAGCACCGGCAGCCGATCGGGCCGCTGCCGCAACCGAAGCGGGCACCGCGGACGATGTGATCATCAGCGCCCGCCGCATCGCCGGCTCCGCGATCGGCGATGCCACGCCGATCGCAGTGCTAGACCCCGCAGCGATCCGCGCAATGGGCGCAATGAACATGAAGGAGTTGGTGCAGCGGCTGAAAGGCTTGACGGCAAGCGCCAGCGGTGCCGCGCCGATCTTCCTGCTCAACGGCCGGCGCACCGCCGCACCGGAAGAAATTTGGGAACTGCCGCCCGAGGCGATCGAGCGCACGGAAATTTTGCCCGGACAGGATGCGGCACGATTCGGCTTCCCGCCGACGCAGCGGGTGATGAACTTCATCACCAAGAAGCAATTTCGTTCGGTGGCGACCCAGCAGCTCGCTGGCACGACGACCGAAGGCGGCGGCGGCACCAATTATCTTGAAATGATCGCCACCCGACTGTCCGGATCGCGGCGCCTGTCGGTCAATGCATCCTGGTTGCGGCAGAACCCGGTACAGCAGGATTCCCGCGCAATCCTGCCCGATGCGGACATCCCTTTCGCCTTGACCGGCAATGTCGCCGCCGTCGGTGGCGGCAGCATTGATCCCGCCCTCGACCGCCTCGTGGGCGACACGGTGAAGGTCGCCGCATTGCCCACCGATTCCGCCGGCCGGCGCAACCTCGCCGCCTATACCGCGACCGCGAACAGGCCGGCGATCACCGACATCGGTCGTTACCGCACGCTGCAGGCGCGGATCGACACCGTGAAAGCCGATGCGACGTTCGCCGCGCCGATCGCCGACGCCGTCTCCGGTTCGCTGACCCTCGGGATGGAGGCACAGCAAACCCTTGGTCGCAACGGACTCGCTGCCGCCACGCTGCGCGTGCCGGGCGGTGGCGTCCTGCCGTTCGCGGGCGACACCTTGGTATCGCGCTACTTCGCCGACACCACGCTCCATCAACGTAGCACCAACCTGAAATTGAACGCCGGCGGCGGCATACACGGGCTGATCGGTCGCTGGTCGTGGCACGTAACCGGCAGTTACGACCATTCCCAATCGAGCACCTACAACGAGCTCGGCATCCCGACCGACGCCTTACAGGCCAGCGTCACCGCGGGCGGCGACCCGCTGCAGCCGCTGGATGCCGCGGAGACGGCAGCGCGGCTGGCCACGCGCCGCCGTGGCAGCGCCGACAACCTGACCGCAAAAGCGACCGCGAACGGGCCCTTGGTCCGACTGCCGGCAGGCGATGCCCTGGTCACCGTGACGGGTGACTATATGCGTGGAACCGGCACGATCGGCCTTGCCAACGGCTCGGACCGGGCGCTGGCCCGGACGACAAGCGGTGCGAGCATCAACGCGACCGTCCCCGTCACGGCGCCGGATCAGGGCGTGCTGTCATTTGTCGGAAGGCTGACGTTGAACGGTACGATCGGCATCTCCGACGTGTCCGGTTACGGCAGCCTTGTCCGATCGACCTACGGCCTCACCTGGGCGATCGACAAGCGCATCCAATTCAACGCGTCGATCGACCTTTCGCAGACGCCGCCGGATCTCATGGTGCTGACCCTGCCGATCCTCTCAACGCCGAACACGCCGTTCTTCGACTTTGTCACCGGCACCACGGCGACGGTGACGACGATCAGCGGGGGCAATCCGCTGCTCTTGCCCGAGCGCCGTCACGCCGCCCGGTTTGGCGTATCGCTGACGCCGTTCGCCGATGGACCGCTCCGCTTGTCGGTCGATTACGTCGACCGTCGTACCGTCAACCAGATGACCTCGGTCGGAAGCGCGACGTCTGCCTTCCAATCTGCCTTTCCCGAGCTGTTTCAGCGCAATGACATCGGCCAGCTGACCCGCGTCGATCTGCGCTCGATCAACGTCGCCGAGGAACGGGAGCGCAGCCTGCAATTCACCGGAAGCATCTTCACGCAGCTTGGGAAGAAACCGGCCGCCGCTGCGTCGCCCGCCGGTGGCGCTGCGAAGGTCGCGCCGCCCCCGAAGCCGCCGAAGCCGCGACCCTATCTCTACGCATCGACCAATGCGACGCTGCGGCTCGAAGACACCGCGTTGCTGCGCGCCGGCCTGCCGACGCTCGACCTGCTCGACGGCGCGACGCTGAACGGCACAGGCGGTCGTCCACGGTGGGAAGTGACGGGCGATATCGGCGGCTCGTTCGGGCCGGTCAATCTCGGCACCTATACACAATTGCAGGGACCGACGCGGGTCCGCAATTCGATCGCCGCGTCGGACCTGCATTTCTCCGGACGTACTTGGATCGTCGCCTACGGCTCGCTCCACGCGGATCAGGTGGTGCACCAGCCGTGGGCCAAAAACACGACGTTGAACGTGACCGTGGAGAATCTGCTGAACGATCGGATCGACGTGCGCGACCGCACCGGTGCGACGCCGAATCGGTTCCAGGCCGCCTATCTCGACCCGCTCGGTCGATCCATCCGGCTCGGGGTTCGCAAATTGTTCTAGGAAGCAGAGCTAGCGCGCAGCATCGGTCCGCCCGACGCGCCAAGCCAATGAGCGGCCGTTCATCGCCGCCATATCCGAGTCACCGTCGATCGCCGCCTGCCCGAGCGCGACGGCCCTGGCCAGAGCTGCCGCGTCGATGTGGCGATAGGCCGGGCGGCCGGTCACGGCATCGTACCACCGGCCGCCGAGCGCGTTATCGAGCAGGATGCGCTGGAAGCAATGATCCGCGCGCACCGGCCAGCGTCGCTCGGCAGCGAGCGCAGGCAGCGTGACCCGCGTCAGCGTCAGCCACGCCGCCTCCAAGGCGGCACGGTCCGGATCGGAAGCCGGAACCGCGCCGCGGGGCATCAGATGTGGATCGGCTTGCCGGTCACCGCCATGGCGGCTTCCTTGATCGCCTCCGAATGGGTCGGATGGGCGTGGCAGGTATAGGCGATATCCTCGCTGGTCGCGCCGAATTCCATTGCCTGCGCCGCCTGCGCGATCATCGTGCCGGCGACGCTGGCGATCGCCCAGACGCCGACGACGCGATCGGTCTTGGCATCGGCGATGATCTTCACGAAGCCGTCGGGCTCGTGGTTGGTCTTGGCGCGGCTGTTCGCCATCATCGGGAACTTGCCGATCTTCACCTCGCCGCGTGCCTTCGCCGCTTCCTCGGTCAGGCCGACCCCGGCGAATTCCGGCATGGTGTAGACGACCGATGGGATGACGTCGTGGTTCACGATGCCATGCTGGCCGGCGATATTCTCGGCGACCGCGATCCCCTCATCCTCCGCCTTGTGCGCGAGCATCAGGCCCGGCGCGACGTCGCCGATCGCCCAGACGCCGGGAACGTTGGTGCGGAAATCGTGGTCGATCTCCACCTGGCCGCGGCCGTTCAGCGCGACGCCCGCCGCTTCGAGGTTGAGGCCGTCGGTATTGGGCTTGCGGCCGATCGCGACCAGCACGGCGTCCGCCTCGATCGACTGCGCTTCGCCGCCGGCCGCGGGCTCGACGGTCAGCGTCGCCGTGTCGCCGTTGACGGCAACGCCGGTGACCTTGGTCGACAGCTTGAACTCGATGCCCTGTTTCTTGAAGATCTTGTTGGCTTCCTTACGCACGTCGCCATCGAAGCCGGGCAGGATCTGGTCGAGGAATTCGACGACGGTGACCTTGGCGCCGAGACGCCGCCACACGCTGCCGAGCTCCAGGCCGATCACGCCGCCGCCAATGACGACGAGGTGCTGCGGCACCTTGGCCAGCTCCAGCGCGCCGGTCGAGTCGACGACGACCTTCTGGTCGACGGTCACGCCGGGCAGCGGCGTGACGCTGGAGCCGGTGGCGATGACGATGTTCTTGGCGCGCACCGTCCGGCCCGCAACTTCGACCGTGTCCTTGCCGGTGAAGCTGGCGCGGCCCTTCAGCCACTCGACCTTGTTCTTCTTGAACAGATATTCGATGCCGCCGGTCAGTTGCTTGACGGCGTCGCGGCGCTGGCCGTGCATTGCGTCGAGGTCGAGCTCGACGCCCGTCGCCTTGATGCCGAGCTTGGCGAAGGCGCCGCCGGCGACGCCCTCGAAATATTCGGACGCGTGCAGCATCGCCTTGGACGGGATGCAGCCGACGTTCAGACAGGTGCCGCCCAGCGTCTCGCGGCTTTCCGCACAGGCCGTTTTCAGGCCGAGCTGCGCCGCGCGGATCGCGGCGACATAGCCGCCGGGGCCCGCGCCGATCACGAGGACGTCATAGTCGTACTGCTGTTCGTCAGCCATGGTCTTGTCTCCACCCCGGCGCTTGCCGGGGGCCAGTTACGGGGCGGATATAGGCACGCATGGCCCCGGTTGCATCAGTCGCCGCCCCACCCCCGGCCTGCGCCGGGGTGGTAGGACGCGCCAGTCTTACAGGTCGATCAGGATGCGGGTCGGATCCTCGATCGCATTCTTCAGCGCGACCAGGAAGGTCACCGCCTCGCGGCCGTCGATCAGGCGGTGGTCGTAGCTGAGCGCCAGATACATCATCGGGCGTACCACGACCTGGCCGTTTACCACGACCGGACGCTCCTCGATCCGGTGCAGACCGAGCACCGCCGACTGCGGCGGGTTGATGATCGGGGTCGACATCAGCGAACCGAACACGCCGCCGTTCGAGATGGTGAAGGTGCCGCCCTTCATCTCGTCCATCTTGAGCGTGCCGTCCTTGGCGCGCTTGCCGAAGTCGCCGATCGTCTTCTCGATGCCGGCAACCGACAGGTCCTGGGCGTCGCGGATCACCGGCACGACCAGGCCGTTCGGCGCGGAGACCGCGACCGAGATGTCGGCATAATCGTGGTAGACGATCTCGTCGCCCTCGATGCTGGCGTTGACCGACGGGATGTCCTTCAGCGCCATCGTTGCGGCCTTCACGAAGAAGCCCATGAAGCCCAGCCGGACGCCATGCTTCTTCTCGAACAGGTCCTTGTACTTGGCGCGCGCCTCGATCACCGCGGTCATGTCGACGTCGTTGAACGTCGTCAGCATCGCGGCGGTGTTCTGCGCTTCCTTGAGGCGCTTGGCGATCGTCTGGCGCAGGCGCGTCATCTTGACGCGTTCTTCCTTGCGGCCGCCGGTGGGTGCCGGAGCGGCGGCAACGGGCTGCGTCGCCGGCGCAGACGCAGAGGGCTTGGCCGATGCGGCGGCGGCGACGTCTTCCTTGGTCAGGCGGCCGTCCTTGCCAGTCCCCTGGATCGTCGAGGGATCGACGCCATGCTCGAGCACAGCACGGCGGACCGACGGCGACAGGGCCGCAGCCGCATCGCCGCTCGGCGCAGCGGCGGCGGCAGGCGCGGACGTCGCCGGGCTGGCAGTCACCGCGGGCTCGGCCGCCGGGGTCTTGGCCGGAGCGCCGTCGCCCGCCTCGATCGTCGCCAGCATCGCGCCGACCTCGACCGTCGCGCCGACCTCGACCGCATGCTGGCCCATCACGCCCGCGACCGGGCTCGGCACCTCGACCGACACCTTGTCGGTCTCCAGGCTGGCGATCGGTTCATCGACCGCGACCGCATCGCCCGGCTGCTTGAGCCATTCGCCGAGCGTCGCTTCGGTGATCGATTCGCCGAGCGTCGGCACCACAACTTCAGTCGCCATTCCCATCTTCCTCCGCCCCGGGGGGCTTCACGCGCGCGGGTCGGTCGTCACCCGCGCCAGTTTCACCGTATCACCCGGCCGAAGCGACGGCCGGGCCACTCGTCATCTTAGCTCGACGGCGCCTGCGTGGGCCGTGCCGTCGTCGTGCTGCCTTCTGCACGCGTCCGGCGAATCTCCTCACGCACGTTATGGCCCAGTGCGTCGGCGACCAGCGCGCCCTGCTCCGCGGTGTGGCGCTTCATCAGGCCGGTCGCCGGCGAAGCCGCACCGGCGCGGCCGGCATAGCGGGCGCGGGCGACACGCGCACCGGCCTGCTGCAGCACCTCTTCGATGAACGGCTCGACGAAGAACCAATAGCCGTTGTTCTTCGGCTCTTCCTGCGCCCAGACGACGTCCTGCAGGTTTGGCATCTTCGCGATCCGCTCCGCCAGCGCCTCGCTGGGGAAGGGATAGAGCTGCTCGACGCGGACGATCTGCGTATTCGTGTCGCCGGCGGCATCGCGCGCTTCGATCAGGTCGTAGGCAACCTTGCCGGTGCACAGCACCAACCGGGTCGTCTCCGCATCGGGTGCGCCGTTGGTGTCGGACAGCAGACGGCGGAAGTGGCTGTCGCCGAGGAAGTCCTCGCTCTTCGACACCGCCAGCTTGTGACGCAGCAGCGACTTCGGCGTGAACAGGATCAGCGGCTTGCGGAAGTTGCGATGCATCTGCCGACGCAGCAGGTGGAAATAATTCGCCGGCGTGGTGACGTTGGCGACCTGGATATTGTCGCCCGCGCACGATTGCAGGAAGCGCTCAGGACGTGCGGAGCTGTGCTCCGGCCCCTGCCCCTCGTAGCCGTGCGGCAGCAGCATCACCAGGCCGTTGGCACGCAGCCACTTGGACTCGCCCGAGGTGATGAACTGGTCAATCATGATCTGGGCGCCGTTAACGAAGTCGCCGAACTGCGCCTCCCACAGCACCAGCGTCTTCGGGTCGGCGAGCGCATAGCCATATTCGAATCCGAGCACGCCATATTCGGACAGCGGGCTGTCGAGCACCTCAAAGCGGCCGTGTTCCACCGTCTGCAGCGGGATGTACTTGTGCTCGTCGGTCTGGTCGACCCAGACGGCGTGACGCTGGCTGAACGTCCCGCGGCCCGAATCCTGACCCGACAGGCGCACGCCATAGCCCTCCGACAGCAGCGAGCCGAAGGCCAGCGCCTCACCGGTCGCCCAGTCGAAGTTCTCACCCGTTGCGAACATCTGGCGCTTGGCGTCGAGCACGCGGCTCAGCGTCTTGTGGACCTGGATCGAATCCGGGATCGTCGTCAGTTTGCGGCCGAGCGCGTCGAACAGCTTGCGGTCCAGACCCGTCTCGACGTTGCGGCGGCCCTGATCGCTTTCCTTCGGCGCCGACAGGCCCGACCAGCGACCGGCGAACCAGTCCGCCTTGTTGGGCTTGTAGCCCTGACCGGCTTCGAACTCGCCCTCGCAGCCGGTGACATATTGCTTGATGTTCTCGTCGACCCACGCCTGGTCGACGACGCCTTCCGCCACCAGACGCTTCGAGTAGATCTCGCTGACGCCGGGATGCTTGCGGATGATGTTGTACATCAGCGGCTGGGTGAAGCCCGGCTCGTCGCCTTCGTTGTGGCCGAACCGACGGTAGCACCACATGTCGATGACGATATCGCGGTGGAACTTCTGCCGGAATTCCATCGCCATCTTGGTGGCGAAGGTCACCGCCTCAGGATCGTCACCGTTGACGTGGAAGACCGGCGCCTGCACGCCCTTCGCCACGTCCGACGGATAGGGCGACGAACGCGCGAACTGCGGGCTGGTGGTGAAGCCGACCTGATTGTTGATGATGAAGTGGACGCAGCCGCCGGTGTTATAGCCGCGGATGCCGGAGAAGCCGAGGCATTCCCAGACGATCCCCTGCCCCGCGAAAGCCGCGTCGCCGTGGATCAGCACCGGCAGCGAGGCGGTGTGATCGGTCAGGTCGCCGGCGATCGTCTGAATCGCGCGGGTCTTGCCGAGCACGACCGGGTTGACCGCCTCGAGATGCGACGGGTTGGCGACCAGGCTCATATGCACCTTGTGGCCGTCGAACTCGCGGTCCGACGAGGTGCCGAGGTGGTATTTCACGTCGCCCGAGCCGCCGATGTCCTCCGGATTGGCGGAGCCGCCGGCGAATTCGTGGAAGATGACGCGCAGCGGCTTGCCCATGACATTGGCGAGCACGTTCAGCCGGCCGCGGTGCGCCATGCCGAAGACGATCTCGCGCACGCCATACTGGCCGCCGTATTTGATGACGCTTTCGAGCGCCGGGATCATCGATTCACCGCCGTCGAGACCGAAACGCTTCGTCCCGACATACTTCTTGCCGAGGAACTTCTCCCACTGCTCGGCTTCGATGACCTTGTTGAGGATCGCCTTCTTGCCGTCGACGGTGAAGTCGATCGCCTTGTTCTGGCCCTCCATCCGCTCCTGCAGGAAGCGGCGTTCCTCGACATCGACGATGTGCATGTATTCGAGGCCGACGTTGCCGCAATAGTTCTTGCGCAGCGTGTCGACCAGCTGGCGGATCGTCGTCCACTCGAAGCCCATCGTACCGCCCAGATAGACGGGGCGATCAATGTCGGCATCGGTGAAGCCGTGATATTCGGTGCGCAAATCCTCGGGCATCTCGCGCTTGGCGAGGCCGAGTGGATCGAGATTGGCGGCAAGGTGGCCGCGGACGCGATAGGTGCGGATCAGCAGCTGGGCGCGGATCGCATCGCCGGCCGCGCGGATGATCTCGTCCTTCGACGGCGCCGGTGCAGCGGCGGCGGCCGGGGCGGGCTTGCCGCCCTTGGCCGGCTTCGGCGCCGGCTCCATCTGCGTCGGGTCAAGGCCGGCAGTCAGGTCATCGGTGGTGGTCAGCGGCCAGCGCTGGTTGGTCCAGCTCGGACCGCCCGCCCCACGCTCCAGCCCTTCGAAGAAGGTCTGCCAGCCGCCCTCGACCGACGCGGGGTCGGCCTGGAACTTGGCATAGAGCGCCTCGATGAACGCCGGGCTGACGCCCTGCGCGATGTCACTGAAATCCTGGCCTTCGTAGCCCATCGTCTTCGTCCTTCTTTCCCTCTCCCGTCGGGAGAGGGAGGGGCCCGCCCGCATAGCGGGTGGGAGGGTGAGGGTGACGGGTGCCCCACACCCTCACCCTTCCGCCGCCTGTCGGCGGCTCCCTCCCTCTCCCGGCGGGAGAGGGAGGGTGTAACGTCAACCCTTCAGCACCTCGAGCAGGGTCGAGCCCAGCTCCGACGGCGAGGCCGCGACCTTGATGCCCGCGGCTTCCATCGCCGCGATCTTGTCCTCGGCACCACCCTGTCCGCCCGACACGATCGCACCGGCGTGACCCATGCGGCGCCCCGGAGGCGCGGTGCGGCCGGCGATGAAGCCCGCCATCGGCTTGCTGCGTCCGCGCTTCGCCTCGTCGCGCAGGAACTGCGCCGCTTCCTCTTCGGCCGAACCGCCGATCTCGCCGATCATGATGATCGATTCGGTGGCGTCGTCGGCGAGGAACAGCTCCAGCACGTCGATGAAGTTGGTGCCGTTGACCGGGTCGCCGCCGATACCGACCGCGGTGGTCTGGCCGAGGCCGGCGTTCGAGGTCTGGAACACTGCCTCATAGGTCAGCGTGCCCGAGCGCGACACGACGCCGACCGACCCCTTCTTGAAGATCGAACCCGGCATGATGCCGATCTTGCACTCGCCCGGCGTCAGCACGCCCGGGCAATTCGGGCCGATCAGCCGCGACTTCGACGCCGACAGCGCGCGCTTGACGCGGACCATGTCGAGCACCGGAATACCCTCAGTGATGCAGACGATCAGCGGCACTTCCGCGTCGATCGCCTCGAGGATCGAGTCCGCGGCAAAGGGCGGCGGCACGTAGATCACCGACGCATCGGCGCCGGTCTTGGTCACCGCCTCGGCGACGGTGTCGAACACCGGCAGGCCGAGATGCTCGGTACCGCCCTTGCCCGGCGTGACGCCGCCGACCATCTGCGTGCCGTAATCCAGCGCCGCCTTGGTGTGGAAGCTGCCGGTCTCACCGGTCATGCCCTGGGTGATGACCTTGGTGTTCTTGTTGACGAGGATGCTCATGGAGGCTCCCGAGAGTGACAGCCTCCGTCGGCGGAGGCCATGATAGAGGGCGCTGGCGACCACCGGCCGCCGGCGCTGGAAGATTAGGCGAGGCTCTCGTCGATGCCCTTGCAGGCGACGAGCAATTCCTTGACCGCGTCGACCGAGACCTGAAGGTTGGCCTTGGCCTCGTCCGACAGCTTGACCTCGACGACCTTCTCGACGCCGCCGGCGCCGATCACGACCGGCACGCCGACATAGAGATTGTCGATGCCGTACTCGCCCGACAGATGCGCCGCGGCCGGCAGGATGCGCTTCTGGTCATAGAGATACGCCTCGGCCATCGCGATGCCGCTGGTCGCGGGCGCGTAATAGGCCGAGCCGGTCTTGAGCAGCGCGACGATCTCGCCACCGCCGCCGCGCGTGCGCTTGATGATCTCGTCGACCTTGTCCTTGGTCGAGAAGCCCATCTCGATCAGGTCGCTGACCGGAATGCCGCTGACGGTCGAATATTCGAGCACCGGCACCATCGTGTCGCCGTGACCGCCGAGCACGAAGGTGTTCACATCCTTCACCGACACGCCGAATTCCTCGGCGAGGAAGTGGCTGAAGCGCGCCGAGTCGAGCACGCCGGCCATGCCGACGACCTTATTCGCCGGCAGCCCGGAGAATTCGCGCAGCGCCCAGACCATCGCGTCGAGCGGGTTGGTGATGCAGATTACGAAGGCGTCAGGCGCATTGGCCTTGATGCCCTCGCCTACCGCCTTCATCACCTTGAGGTTGATGCCGAGCAGGTCGTCGCGGCTCATGCCGGGCTTGCGCGCGACCCCGGCGGTGACGATGATCACGTCCGCACCAGCGATGTCGGCGTAATCGTTCGAGCCCTTGATGCTGGCGTCAAAGCCTTCGACCGGGCCGCACTGCGACAGGTCGAGCGCCTTGCCCTGCGGCACGCCCTCGACGACGTCGAACAGGACGATGTCGCCCAGTCCCTTGAGCGCTGCGAGGTGCGCGAGCGTGCCGCCGATATTGCCGGCGCCGATCAGCGCGATCTTCTTGCGGGCCATCCCAATCCTACTCCGTGATGAGGGCGTGTGAATTGGTCACGCCGCATAGGCCTATTGGTGCGATGGCACAACCGCATAACGACCACCGGTTAAGATAATTGATGATAATCGTTCGCGATAGCGATAAGGGGGATTTGCCTCTCCTCAGCGCAAGGTCTGATCCGATGGACAGGCAGTCGCGACAAGGCGCTGTGCCTGACCAGCAGCGCTCCTCAACCAGGCTCCGGTCTTCGCCCGTGACGAAAACGGGTCTGTATACCCAAAGCCGTGCCCCAGCGTCAGACAACTGCCGCGGAGCGGTGCTAGGCCGCCTCCCCCGCTGCACCATGCCCCTGGGCAAGATAGTCGTCCGAGCGCATTTCCTCCAACCGGCTGACGGTGCGCTGAAATTCGAAGCGGCCGTCGCCTTCGGGATAGAGCGCGTCGGGTTGCGCATCCGCGGCGGCGAGCAGCTTGACCTTATGCTCGTAGAGCGCGTCGATCAGTTGCACGAAACGCGCCGCCTCGTTGCGATTCTCCGGCCCCAGCTTCGGAATGCCGACCAGAATGACCGTGTGGTACCGGCGCGCGACCGCCAGATAGTCCGCCGCGCCACGCGCCTCGCCGCACAGCTTCTTGAAGGAGAATACCGCGACGCCTTTCAGCGTCTTGGGAACATGCAAGGTGCGCCCCTGCACGTTCAGGTCCTCCGAGGGGATGGGTTCGCTGACTTCATGGTCCGTCAGTCGGAAAAAGGCGGCGGACAGTTCCGCCGTCACCTGCGGTCCGTTCGGCACCAGCCAGGTGTCCTGCTGGCCGAGCCGATCGCGCCGATAGTCGACCGGCCCGTTGAGCGCGAGCACGTCCAGCCGGCTTTCGATCAACGCGATGAAGGGCAGGAAATGCTCGCGATTGAGGCCGTTGCGATACAGCTCCGACGGCGCGCGGTTCGACGTGGTGACGATCGTCACGCCGGCCGCGATCAGCGCGGTGAACAGCCGCGACAGGATCATAGCGTCGGGCGAATTCGTAACCATCATCTCGTCGAACGCGAGCAGCCGCGTCTCCGATGCCAGTGCCGCCGCGACCGGCGCGATCGGATCGCCGGCCTCGCGGCGCCGCTCGATCGCGATCCGGCCGTGCACCTCCAGCATGAATTCGGCGAAATGCACCCGCCGCTTCGCCGCCACACCGACATTGGCGAAGAACAGGTCCATCAGCATCGACTTGCCGCGTCCGACGTCGCCCCACAGATAGACACCACGCACGCTCGTCGCGCGGCCGGTGACGCGAGCGAGCAGGCCGCGCCGTTGCGGCCGCTCGAGCGCGACGGCGAGGGCATCGAGACATTCCGCGGCGGAACGCTGCTCCGCGTCCGGGCGCAACTCGCCGGCGGCGATCAGCGCGTCATAGGCAGCGAGAACAGCGGACACGGACAATCTCCTGCGCGACCAAACGGCGCGGCCCCTTCGACCGCCAGCCCTGTCGCATACGGCGCCCCCGCGGGTCCGGGAGCATGGTGAACATCTTAGGCGATGGCGGGCGGGGTCGATTTGCGCAGCGTCGCGGTGAAGCTGGCGATCGTCGAGGTGTCGTCCTGCACGATCAACCCGCGCAGGAACAACAACCGGCCGGTTTCCCGCAGAAGCTCGATCCGTGCCTCGACCGGACGGTCGATCGCCCCGCCGCCGATGAATTGCGTCGCGAGGTCGAGCGTCACTCCGCCGCCTGCCTGCAGCACCCCGAAACCCCGGGCCGCCGCGAACAGGGCGCAATCGATGAAGCCGAGCAGCGCACCGCCATGGGTCTGGTCGCGTAGATTGCTGTGCGCGCGCGTCGGCGTCATGCGGACACGCGCGATGCCGTCCTCGACCCTGACATGGATGGGCCCGAGGAAGGCATTGAAGCGGCTGCTGTCACCCAACTGCCAGAGCATCCACCCGGGAACGTCAGGGTCGGCTTCGTAGCGGAACGGCACAGCCTTGCCCTCCCCGCCCGTCGCCCCGGCCGCACCAAAGGCCGCCGTACCACTCCCGTCGGGCGAGGCAGAGACCGGCGCAGAGTCGGCCGGACGAGGGTGTTCGAGCGCCAAGTTACAGGATGCGCTCGGCTTCCATCTTCTTGACCTCGGCGATCGCCTTGGCCGGGTTCAACCCCTTCGGGCAGGTGTTGGCGCAGTTCATGATCGTGTGGCAGCGATACAGGCGGAAGGGATCTTCCAGCTGGTCGAGCCGCTCGCCGGTCATCTCGTCACGGCTGTCGGCAAGCCAGCGATAAGCCTGCAGCAGGATCGCCGGGCCGAGGAACTTGTCGGCATTCCACCAATAGCTCGGGCAGGACGTCGAGCAGCAAGCGCACAGGATGCACTCATACAGCCCGTCCAGCTTGGCGCGGTCCTCCGGCGACTGCAGCCGCTCCTTGCCCGACGGCGGCGGGCTAACCGTCTGCATCCACGGCTTGATCGAGCTGTACTGCGCGTAGAAATGCGTGAAATCGGGCACCAGGTCCTTGATCACGTCCATCGACGGCAACGGCGTGATCTTCACCTCGCCGCGAATGTCCTCGATCGCGGTGGTGCAGGCGAGGCCGTTACGGCCGTCGATATTCATCGAGCACGATCCGCAAATGCCTTCGCGGCACGAACGACGGAAGGTCAGCGAACTGTCCTGCTCGCCCTTCATCTTGATCAGCGCGTCGAGCACCATCGGCCCGCAGCTATCGAGGTCGATCTCGAACGTGTCGTATCGCGGGTTCTCGCCCGTGTCGGGGTCGTAGCGATAGACCTTGAAGGTCTTGACGCGCTTGGCGTCGCCATTCGCTTTATGGACCTTGCCCTTGGCGCGAACCTTGCTGTTCTTGGGCAGGGTGAAGTCGGCCATCGCCGCAGCGCTCCTTGAATTGCTGCACCTGCGGCTATGCCTTTCGCTGCGCGGGTGCAACCCCCAAGGTGGGGTTAGATCACGTCGAGCACCAGTCCCAGCGCCTTGGCCTCCTCGGCCTCGACGTACCAGTTGCTCCGCGCGCGATCGCGCAACTGCTCGAACGTGACCTGCGAGCCGGCGACGATCGCGCGGAAACCCTCTTCCTGAATCAGGATCGACTGTTCGATCTCGTGCAGCTTGGCCTTGAGCACAACGGGCAAGGTAGTGAGCGGCCCCGACAGATCGAGACTGCCGGTCATCTGGCGTTCGTGCAGCATCAGCCGGGTGTTGCGGGTCAGGAAACGGCGCTCGACCGGAAATGCGGCCATGAAGGTGGCGCCGGCGGAATAGACGGCGACCTTGCCCAGAAACAGGGCGTCTCGACCGCTATGGTCTCGTAGCAGCCGGATGTCGTCGCCCATGGCCCGGCCCATTTCCGGGTCGCCGCCAAGTGTGGTCAAAGAGACCACCAGCGGGCCATCGGCGGGCGCCGCGGCGAGCTGGCTCTTGAAGCGATCGTACATTCCTTCGTCCACCGGTCCGTGCAGCTGGACATGCGGGCGGGCGAGCAGCGGATAGTCGCGGGCGGTGTTGGGGGCCTGGATCATGGCGTGCGAACCATTCGCATCACTGTCCGGTTCCGCGCGGATCGCGGCGGAACCCGCGCCCGGCTGAGACGCTTGGGACGCAAAGCAACCCACGGGAATCGCCCATGAAGCCGACGCTCAAGCCGCTCGCGGAACAGGTCATCGTCATCACCGGCGCAAGTTCCGGCATCGGACTTGCTACCGCTTGCGCGGCTGCGGAGGCCGGCGCGCGGGTGCTGCTGATCGCGCGGGAGGACAAGGACCTGCGCCCGATCGTTGCCGAGATCGTGGCGAGCGGCGGCACCGCCGACGCCTTCGCCGCCGACGTCGGCGACGCAGCGCGTTTGCGGGCCGCGGCCGCCCATGCGGTGCAGCGGTTCGGGCGGATCGACACTTGGATCAACGGCGCCGGGGTCGCGATCTACGCCGCGCTGCGCGAGACACCTGCCGAGGAACACGAGCAACTCTTCCGCACCAACTACTTTGGCACGGTCCACGGTTGCCTCGCCGCCATTCCGCATCTGGAACGGGGCGGCGCCCTGATCACCATCGGATCGATCGCCGGGGATATGCCGAGCCCGCTGATGGGCGCCTATGCGGCGTCGAAACATGCGATCAAGGCCTATGTTGAGGCACTGCGCATGGAGCTGGGCGAGGCCGGGCTGCCGATCTCGGTGACGCTGGTCAAGCCGTCGGGCATCGATACGCCGATCGCGCAGCATGCCGCCAATCACGAACCGGGCGAGGCCCAGATCCCGCCGCCGGTCTACGATCCGAAGCTTGTCGCCCAAGCGATCCTGCATTGCGCGACGCACGTGAAGCGCGAGATCACCGTCGGCGGTGCGGGGCGCGCGCAGGCGCTGTTCGCCGCCCATTTTCCGGCGCTGTTCGAAGTCCTTGCGCCCAAGGCGGCAGCGAGCTTCATCGACCCGGCGCGGCCGCAGCCGCGGCCGGACAATCTCTTCGCCAGCGTGCGCACCGGACGCATCCGCTCGGGCGAACATCACGCGCGCCGGACCAGTTTCTACACCACCGCAGCGGAATATCCCGGCACAACCGCGGTCATCGGTGTCGGCCTCGCCGCCGGGCTGGGCGCGTTGATCGCCTCGCGCCACCGCACCCGACACTGATCGAAAGGACGCACAATTATGGCCGAATCCCATGTGGCGATCGATACCGCCACCGTGTTCGACAATGTCGACGACCGGCAGATCGAGTTCGCCGGCGAGGCGAGCGGCTGGCGTTACGACTTCGCGTTGCGCTACGACGTCCTGGAGGCGCTGGCCGGTGCGGTACCGACCGATCCCCTGCCCGTCTTCCAATTGCACAGTGCCGCGGTGGAGCGCGCCGCCACCGCCGCCTTGGCGCGCGATCCAGATCAGGAGCGGATCGTCGTCAGCGAGAACGATCTTGGCTGAGATTGACTGGACGATGAGCGCCGCCCTTGACGCCGTGCAGCGCGGCGACAGTGAGGTGCCGGAGGTGACCAACCTCGCCGGGGCGGTGCGGGCGTGGCTCGCGCTCGACAACGGCCTGCAGAACGAGGCGGTGCTAACGCCGGAGCGACCTGTGGACCTGGACGGCGAGGCGGTCGCGGCCTTCGAAGGCCAGGCGATCCGTCAACTTGCCGATCTTCTGCCCGAGTGACCGTCAGCACACCTCGGCGGTGAATGTCGGCGGGCCGCCCGGCGGCACGCGGGCAGGACTGTTCCAGAAGACGTCCGTCGCAAGCCGGTGACGATCGCCATAGACGGCACGCAGGGCGTCGGCGAGGGCGGCATCGTACCGGACCAGATCCGCGTCGGACAGCACGACGACGTCGCCGAAACGGGCGACCTTGTTCGAGTTGAACCAGAATTGCGTGCCCTCGGCCCAATATTCCTGGACGGTGGTGGCGGCATATTCGCCCTTCCACCGCCCGGCCGCCAGCGCCGCGGCATAGGCGCGCTCGACGCGCTGGTAGAGCAAGGGGTCGGCCTCGATCACCGCATCGAGGATCGCATGGCTGAATTCATGCACGAAGATGTTCTCGCCACGATAGCGGTCGTGGTCGAGCCCAAGAAGGTTTTCCTCGGCTCCCGAGGTCAGCTTGCCGCCCATGCCACGGGCGCGGCCGTTCCAATATTGTGCGTCGGTAAGACGCCCGATCCGTTCGTCATAATGTTTGCGTTCGCAGACCGTTAGAGCCGGATCGTCGGCTTTCGGCTTCTTCCAGTCGCGCTGTTCGGGAAGATCCATCGTCCCCTCTTCGGGAGACATCACCGCGACGCGATAGCCGCGCGCGATCAGCCAATGGCGGAGGTCGGGCCGCTCGACCAGCATGTCGCGGATGACGTCGCGCGCGAACAGCAGGGCAACCGGCGGCACCTTCGAGGAGGCAGCGACCGGAATACCGGCGGCATCGACATAGCGGCTGTAGAAGCGATCGAGTTTCAGCGCGGGCGGCGGCGCCGTGACAACGGTTGCGGCGTAATCCGGAACCTGGAGATGAGTCTGCGCTGCGGCGGCGGAGGAGAAGGCAATCAGTGTCAGGGCCAGAACGCGCATCGAAACTCCCCTCGTAGATCGTATACGATGGCAGAGCCAGGGAGCCTCAGCAAGGCCAGAAATGCTTCACCTTCGACAAACGAAAAGGGGCGGGGGAGGCCTGCGCTCCCCCGCCCCTTGCCGCTCGACGAACGTGTCAGATCGACGTGATCAATACACCCGCTTCTTCGGCTTGATGTACTCGACCTCGTCGGTCAGCGTGTAATCGTGCACAGGGCGATAATCGATCGCGGTGCTGCCGCCCTCGCCACCCCAGCCGTCGAAGGTCGTGATCGTGTGCTTCATCCAGTTCGCATCGTCGCGGTCCGGATGATCCTCGTTGACGTGCGCCCCGCGCGATTCCTTACGGTTCGCAGCCGATTCCATCGTCACCACGGCCTGGCTGATCAGATTGTCGAGTTCCAGCGTCTCGACCAGATCGGTGTTCCAGATCAGGCTGCGATCCTGGATGCCGACATCGGCCATGCGCTTGTACAGGCCGTTGATCAGCGTCTGCCCCTCGCTCAGCAGCGCATTGTCGCGGAACACCGCGCAATGCTTCTGCATGGTGCGCTGCATCTCAAGACGGATCTGCGCGGTGGGCGAGCCGCCGGCGGCATGACGGAACTTGTCGAGACGGCCCAGGGCCAGCTCTTCCGAGCCCTTGGGCAGCGGATTGTGGCTGGTGTTCGGCTTGGTGATGTCGGCAATCCGCTTGCCCGTCGCCCGGCCGAACACGACCAGATCGATCAGCGAATTGGAGCCGAGGCGGTTGGCGCCGTGGACGCTGACGCACGCCGCCTCGCCGACCGCGAACAGGCCCGGGACGACGCTGTCCGGATTGCCGTCCTTGAGCTGAACGACCTCGCCGTGGAAGTTGGTCGGGATGCCGCCCATGTTGTAGTGCACGGTCGGCGTCACCGGCAGCGGCTGGCGGGTCAGGTCGACGCCCGCGAAAATCTTGCCCGTCTCGGTGATACCGGGCAGCCGCTCGTGCAGCACCTTGGGATCGATATGGTCGAGGTGCAGGAAGATGTGGTCCTTGTGCGGGCCGACGCCGCGGCCTTCCCGCATCTCCATCGCCATCGAGCGCGACACGACGTCGCGCGATGCCAGATCCTTCGCCGATGGTGCATAGCGCTCCATGAAGCGCTCGCCCTCGGAATTGGTCAGATAGCCGCCCTCGCCGCGCGCACCCTCGGTGATCAGCACGCCCGCGCCGTAGATGCCGGTCGGATGGAACTGGACGAACTCCATGTCCTGTAGCGGCAGGCCGGCGCGCAGCACCATGCCGCCGCCGTCACCGGTGCAGGTATGTGCCGAGGTCGCGGAGAAATAGCAGCGGCCGTAACCGCCGGTGGCGAGCACGGTGTTGTGGCTGCGGAAACGGTGGATGCTGCCGTCTTCCATGCACAGAGCGATGACGCCCCGGCACTCGCCATTGTCCATGATCAGGTCGAGCGCGAAATATTCGACGTAGAAGTCGGCATCATAGCGCAGCGACTGCTGGTAGAGCGTGTGCAGCATCGCATGGCCGGTACGGTCCGCCGCGGCGCAGGTGCGCTGCGCGGGCGGGCCCTCGCCCATGTTCTGCATCATGCCGCCGAACGGGCGCTGGTAGATGCGGCCCTCGTCCGTGCGGCTGAACGGCATGCCGGCATGTTCCAGCTCGTAGACGGCGGCCGGTGCCTCGCGCACCATATATTCGATCGCGTCCTGGTCGCCGAGCCAGTCGGAACCCTTAACGGTGTCGTACATATGCCAGGTCCAGTGATCCGGACCCATGTTGCCGAGCGACGCGGCGATGCCGCCCTGCGCCGCGACGGTGTGGCTGCGCGTCGGGAACACCTTGGTGATGCAGGCGGTCTTCAGACCGTTCTGCGCACATTCCATGACGGCGCGCAGGCCCGATCCGCCCGCGCCGACGACCACCGCGTCGTACGTGTGGTCGATGATCTTGTACGCATCAGCCATTATGCGGCAGCTCCGAAAGCGACCCGCAGGATCGCAAAGATGGCGACGGCGGCGGTGCCGACCGTGAAGAAGTTGAGCGCGATCAGCGCGGCGACGCGCTGTTCATCGTGCTGGTAATCCTCGATCACGACCTGCAGGCCGAGGCGGAAGTGATAGAAGACCGACACGACGAGCAGGATCATCGGAATGGCGACCCAGGCCGACGACAGCCACAGGTGCATCGACGTGTAGTCGAAGGCGGGTTGACGCGCCATCGAGATGACGAACCAGAGCATCAGCAACAGGTTCGATCCGGCGGTCAGCCGCTGGCGCCACCAATGATGCGCGCCTTCCTTGGCGCTGCCGAGGCCGCGGACGCGGCCGATGCTGGTGCCCGAACCCATCACTTGATCCCCTGATAGAGCCAGAAGGCGGCGGTCAGCGCAATGCCGCCAACCAGCACGACCAGGCTGAACATCTTGTTGCGCTTCAGCTCGAACGCGGCCCCCGCATCCATCACCAGGTGGCGGATGCCGTTGAGCATGTGCGTGAAGAACGCCCAGCTCAGCACGACACCGACCAGCCAGCCGATGATGTTGAGGTGTCCCGCCGACGTCGTGAAAACGTCGCGGAAGGTCGCATAGCTTTCCGCCCCGCCCGCCAGTGCCGCGAGCCACCACACCAGCATCACCGTGCCGAGCGTCGCCATCACCGTGCCGGTCGCGCGATGAAGGATCGAGACCAGCATGTGCGGTCCCCAGGCATAGTGGAGCTTCAGAAAGCCGGCAAAGAGATGTGGGCTCTTCGGACGAGCCGGAGTGCGGGATGCCATGGACGGTCCTCGGGTATGATTGCCCTGCCTATTAGGCGCGTGCGCCGATGATGCAAGCCGTATGCCTGCGCTCTAACCGACCATTAACCAATGGGCGATAGCGATGCGGACAGAACCTCAATCAGCGCCGCGGAGTGCCGACTTGTCCGATATCGCTTTGCCCCAGCCGACCACGATCGCCGCCGCGATCGACCTGACCAGTCGGATCAAGGCGTTCGACGGGGGTGAGAACACGCTGGTCCAGCGCGCCGTCGAACTGTGGTCGATCATCGAGCCCGATGCGGCCGATATCGTCGAGGCCTATTGGGGCCATTGGCGTCTGCAGAATCCCGGCGCACCGGAATGGTCGCTGCACGAGCGTGAGCGGCGCGTCGCGGTAGGCATTACCTATCTGCGCAACCGCTTCTGCAATCTCAGCGGCCGCGAATGGGTCGAATCACTCGAGCGTGCCGTGGCCTCCGCCTATGCGGCGGGCGTATCGACGATGGAGGTGCTGGCGATGTCCTGCGCATCCGATCGCGCCGCGCTCAAGGCCCTGATGCAACGACTGCCCACCGACGATCCGCGCCGATCGGTGCTGGTCGACGTGCTGATGCGCCTGTTCGGCATGGAGACCGAGCTGACCGTCGAGCTGTTCGCCGGCTTCCACGACTATAGCAACCGCGTGGCCCGCGACCGGCTGGCCTCGGAATTCCGCGAGGGTATCGCCAGCGCCGTCGAAACCGCGACCGACGAGGGCCAGGCGCTCCGCTCGCAGGCGCAGCGCAGCTCGGGTTCGGCGCGCGGCATGCTCGGCAAGGCAAGCGAGGTCGCCGCCGCGGCCGAACAGTCCGCCGTCGCGATGCGCGAGGCGGCGCAGACTGCGGCCGGCCTGATCCGTGCGATCGAGGATGCCCGTACCGAAGTCGAGGCCGCCGCCGAGATCGCCCAGCGCGCGAGCGTTCAGGCGAGCGATGCGGTCGGCATGTCGGAGGCTTTGTCGGACCATGCCAAGTCGATCGAGTCGATCCTGGGCCTGATCCGCGACATCGCCGGCCAGACCAATTTGCTCGCGCTCAACGCGACGATCGAGGCGGCGCGCGCCGGCGACGCCGGCCGCGGCTTCGCGGTGGTCGCCCAGGAGGTGAAGAGCCTCGCCAACCAGACCGCGCGCGCAACCGACGACATTGCCGCCAAGATCGCCTCGATCCAGGCCGCGACCCGATCGACCGTCGACACCAATGCCTCGATCAAGACGACGGTGACCGAGGTGCAGGAAAGCGCCGACCGCATCCGTTATGCGATGGAGGCGCAGGCGCAGACGGTGACCGCGATCACCGCGGCGGTCGACGAGACCGCGCTCGCCGCCGACTCCATGTCGACCACCATCGCCGCGATCCGTGAGGATACCGAGGCGGTAGCGACCGAGATCGACAGCGTCGGCCGCGGCTTCGACCGCCTCGACGGCCGGCTGGCGACGCTGAAGTCGAGCGCCGGCGAGTTCGTCGCCAAGGTCGCCGCCTGACGCCCCTGCCCTCTCCCGTGCGCGGGAGGGGAACAGGCGTTGCCGGTCGTCCCGGCCCGCCGTAAGGGCAGGCGATGACTATCCTCCTCACCGGATCGAGCCGCGGGATCGGTGCCGCGATCCATGGTGCGCTGACCGACGCCGGCCAGACCGTCATCGGCCACGGCACGCAGAGCGGCATCGCCGCCGACTTCGCCGACCCCGCCGGCCCACGCGCCTTGTGGCAGGCCGCGCTGGAGCAGGCAGATGGCACGATCGACGTACTGATCAACAATGCTGGGGTGTTCGAGGCCAATCCGCTCGACCGCGACCACGACGACTGGGTCGGCGACTGGGAACGGACCCTGCGCATCGACCTGACCGCGGCGGCGGAGTTGTCCCGGCTCGCGGTGCGCCACTGGCAGGAGCGCGGCACGCACGGCCGCATCGTCAACATCGCCAGCCGCGCCGCCTATCGCGGCGACAGCCCGGCGCACTGGCATTATGCCGCGGCCAAGGCCGGCATGGTGGCGATGACCAAGACGATCGCCCGCGGCTATGCGCGCGAGGGCATCTATGCCTTCGCCATCTGCCCCGGCTTTACGATGACCGGCATGGCCGACGACTATCTCGCCAGCCGCGGCGGCGAGGGCCTGCTCGCCGACATCCCGCTCGGCAAGGTGGCGATGCCCGAGGAGGTCGCCAAGGTCGCGCGCTTCTGCGCACTGGAGGCGCCTGCGTCGATGACCGGCGCGGTGCTCGACGTGAACGGAGCCAGCTATGTCCGCTGAAGTCACCAGCTGGAAGGTCACCCTGCCCTGCACCCGCGCCGAGGCGGAGGCGATCGACGCCGCGTCGGACCTGGCGATCGACGCGGTGCTGATGACTACCGAAGAGGTCGAGGACGATGTCGAGCGCTGGCGGCTCGACGCCTATATGGACGCCGAGCCCGATGCGGCAATGCTGGCGTCGCTGCACGCGCTGGTGCCGAGCGCGAGTGGGCGCGACCCGGTCGTCGAGCCGCTGACCGACGCCGATTGGGTGGCGATGAGCCAGGCCGGGCTGGAGCCGATCCGCGAGGGCCGCTTCGTCGTCCATACCAGCGCACATCCGGTCGAGACGCCGGAGGGTGGGCGCGCCTTCCTGATCGACGCCGGCCAGGCGTTCGGCACGGGCCACCACGGCACGACGAGCGGCTGCCTGGCGATGCTCGACAGGCTGGCGGTCGAGGGCGCCGGCTTTGCGCGGATCATCGATCTGGGCACCGGCACCGGCCTGCTCGCCTTCGCGGCGCGGCACCTGTGGCCGGAGGCGGCGGTGACGGCGACCGACATCGACCCGATCGCGGTCGACGTGACGCGCGAGAACATGGCGTGCAACGAGGTCGAGGAGGTCGCGCTGATCGTCGCCGACGGGACGCGCGACCCGGCGATCGTCGCGGGCGGCCCCTACGACCTCGTCATCGCCAACATCCTGGCCGGGCCGCTGATCGCGATGGCGCCGGAGGTCGCGGGCATCGCCGCCCCCGGCGCGACGATCGTGCTGGCCGGCCTGCTGTCCAATCAGGCGGCGAAGGTGGTCGAGGCCTATGCGGCGCAGGGCGCGCGGGAGACGGGGCGCGACGTGCGGGGCGACTGGACGATCCTGCGCCTGCAGGGCGCCGCGACCGCACGGCCCGCCGCAGCCACCGACGCGAGCCGCCGGGGCGACTGGGCGACGGACGGCCGCTAGCGTCCGAAGTTCTCGAAGTTCGCGCACAGGCGGGGTGGCCCAAATAGCCACCCCGCCTAATTGTCCGGCTATTACAGCAGCTTATCCAGAGTGATCGGCAGGTCGCGGATGCGCTTGCCGGTGGCGTTGTAGATCGCGTTGGCGACCGCCGCGGCGACACCGGTGATGCCGATCTCGCCGATACCATGCGCGCCCATCGGCGTGTGCGGATCGGCGATGTCGGTCCAGATCACGTCGATGTCGGGCACGTCGAGGTGCACGGGGACGTGATATTCGGCGAGGCTGGGGTTCATGATTCGGCCGTTGCGCTCGTCGAACTGGGTTTCCTCCATCAGCGCCATGCCGAGGCCCATGATGATGCCGCCGCGGAACTGGCTGCGCGCCGTCTTGGGGTTGAGGATGCGGCCGCAGTCGAACGAGCCGAGGAAGCGGCTGACCCGCGTCTCGCCGGTGACCGCATTGACCCGGACCTCGCAGAACAGGGCGCTGTGCGAATGCATCGACCAGTGCATCAGTTCGAGCGGCGGCGAACCGGCCTGCGTCACCTGCACCTGGTCGCGCTGCGCGCGGGCGAGGATCGAGGCATAGCTTTCGCGCCGGGCCGGATCGTCGAGCTTGGTGAGCCCGCCCTCCTCGCTGCCGACCTCGTCCGGCGACAGGCCGGCAAGCGGCGAATCGTTGCCGGCGAGCTTGAGCAGCTCGGCCACGAGCGCATTGTGCGCGGCGATCACCGCCGCGCCGATCGCCGCGGTCTGTTGCGACCCGCCGGCCATGATCGCGCCGGGGATCAGCGAATCGCCGTAGTCGACCGCGACCCGGTCGAGCGGCAGGCCGAGCCGTTCCGCCGCGACCAGCGCGGTGGTGGTCGACGTCCCCATCCCCATTTCCGCTGCCGCGACATCGACCTGCGCGCGCACCGCGTCGCCGTCGCGGACCAGGGTGATCCGCGCCTGCGCGCCCGGCATACGGTAATAGGGATAGGTGCCGGTCGCGCAGCCGACGCCGATCTGCCATTCGCCATCGCGGCGCGTACCGGCGGTGGTCGGACGATCGGCCCAGCCGAATTTCTCCGCCCCCTGTCGCCAAGCCTCGACGATATGGCGCGACGAAAAGGGCAGGCCCGAGGTCGGGTCCTTGTCCGGTTCGTTGCGCAGGCGCAGTTCGACCGGATCGATGCCCATGTCGACCGCCAGTTCATCGATCGCGCATTCCAGCGCGAAGGTGCCGACCGCCTCGCCTGGCGCGCGCATGAAGGTGTTGGCGAGCATGTTCATCCGCGTCACCTCGACGCCCAGCGTGATGTTGGGCGCGGCATAGCCGGCGCGGGTGCCGAGGATGAACGGTTCCGGCATGTTGTTGTGCGGAGTCATCACCGACAGGCCGGTGTGGATCAGCGCCTGGAACCGGCCATCGGCGTCGGCGCCGATCGCGACCCGTTGTTCGGTCAGGGTGCGGCCGCCGACGGTGCGGTAGACGCCCTCGCGCGACAGCGTGATGCGCACCGGCCGTCCCGCCAGCTTGGCCGCGGCGGCGCCGATGATCTGATGATCCCACAGGCCCTTCGAACCGAAGCCGCCGCCGACATAGGGCGAGGTCAGGCGCACCTGTGCAGGCTTCAGGTCGAACACCTCGCCGATCGTCTGCGCCTGTGCGGTGACCATCTGGCTGGCGTCGTGGATGATCAGTTCGTCGCCCTGCCATGCCAGCGTCGCTGCATGCGGTTCGATCGGGTTATGGTTGTGGCGCGGCGTGTGGTAGCGCTGGTCGACCCGGTGCGCCGCCGTGGCCAGCGCCGCATCGGCGTCGCCGATCGTGTCGGCGAGCGGGCGGCCCATGAATACGCCCTTTTCGATCCCGTTCGCCTTCGCCTGTTCAAGGCTGGTGGTCGACGGTTCCTCGGCGAAGGTGAAGCGAAGCAGGCTGGCGGCATGATCCGCCTGTTCCTGCGTCTCGGCGAGGACGCAGGCGATCGGCTGGCCGTTCCAGTGGATGCGATCGTCCTGCAGGATCGGCAGATCGGCGGGGCCGACCGCGGTCGGCGACGAGCCGAACACGCCCGGCTTATTCATCCGCGGCGCGTTGCGGTGGGTCATCACCAGCACGACGCCGGGCGCCGCTTCGGCGGCGGCGCTGTCGATCGCGGTGATCCGCCCGCGTGCGATCGTCGCGAAGGCGAGCGCGGCATAGACCATGTCGTCGAAGCGATATTCGGCGGCGAAACGCGCCTCGCCCTGCACCTTGAGCGCGCCGTCGAGGCGCGACACCGGCGAACCGATCAGGCCGTGCTTGCGGGCGATCAGCGGATCGGGAACGCCGCCGGGGATCCAGCTGTCGGGGGCGAGCGGCACCAGCTTCTGCATCGCGCTCTGCGCGACGCCCTGCGCCGCCTGTTTGACCGTGTCGACGATGCTCATGCCGCTTCTCCTCGTGCGAGGTCGCCGATCACGGCGGCCAAGGTGCGCGCCGCCAGCGCGGGTTTGAAGCCATTGTCGCGCAGCGGTCGCGCATCGGCGAATTCCGCCTCCGCCGCGGCACGGATCGCCGCTTCGGTCGCAGGACCGCCACGCAGCGCGTCTTCAGCCTTGATCGCCCGCCACGGCTTGTGCGCGACGCCGCCGAAGGCGATGCGCAGGTCCGCGATGCGGTCGCCGTCCATCTCCACCGCCGCGGCGACGGAGATCAGCGCGAAGGCGTAACTCGCCCGGTCGCGCACCTTGCGATAGGTCGAACGCGCCGCCAGCGGCAGCGCCGGCAGTTCCACCGCGGTAATCAGATCGCCGGGCTGCAGCACGGTGTCGCGGTCCGGCGTATCGCCGGGCAGCCGGTGCAGTTCGCCGAAGGCGATCGTACGCCGGCCGTCCGCGCCCTCGACGTGGACGGTCGCGTCGAGCGCGGCCAGCGCAACGCACATGTCCGACGGATGCGTCGCGACGCAGGCGTCGGAGGCGCCGAGCACGGCGTGGATACGATTGAAGCCGTCGCGCGCATCGCAGCCCGATCCCGGCGCGCGCTTGTTGCAGCGCGAACCGTCGGTGTCGTAGAAATAGGCGCAGCGCGTCCGCTGCAGCAGATTGCCGCCGACGGTCGCCATGTTGCGGATCTGGGCCGAGGCGCCGGCGAGGATCGCACGGGCGAGCACCGGATAACGTTCGCGCACGACGCGATGTTCGGCGAGCGCGGTGTTGCGCACGCCCGCGCCGATCAGCAGGCCGCCGTCCGGCGTCTCGGTGATGTCGGACGACAGGCCAGAGACGTCGACCAGCCGGTCGGGCCGCGCCACCGTCTCGCGCATCAGATCGACCAGATTGGTCCCGCCACCGAGATAGGCGACCCCCTGCCCCGTGCCGAGGCGCAGCGCCTCCGCCGTGTCGCCGGCGCGGGCATAGTCGAACGGCGTCATGCCGCCACTTCCTCGACCAGCGTGTGCCGGATCGCGTCGATGATCCCGTTGTGTGCGCCGCAGCGGCACAGATTGCCGCTCATCCGCTCCTGCACCTCCTCGCGGGTCAGCGCGACATCGCCGACCAGATCGGCGCTGACGTGGCTGGGCACGCCGCGCTTCGCCTCCGCCGCCATGCCGATCGCCGAACAGATCTGGCCCGGCGTGCAATAGCCGCACTGGAAGCCGTCATGTTCGATGAACGCGGCCTGCAACGGGTGAAGGCCGTCGTCGTTCGCCAGTCCTTCGATCGTGGTGATCGCGCGGCCGTCATATTGCACCGCCAGTGCGAGGCAGGACAGGATGCGCTCGCCGTCGACCAGCACTGTGCAGGCGCCGCATGCGCCCTGATTGCAGCCCTTCTTGGTACCGGTCAGGTGCAGCGTCTCGCGCAGATGGTCGAGCAGTGAGACGCGGGGGTCGGCGGGGGCCGCCACCGCCATCCCGTTGATGATGAGCGACATGCAGCTTCCTCCTTAGCCTAGGTTGCCAATCTAGTCGGAAAAGCAGCGCGCTCGCAAAGCTTTATTCTTTCAACTGTGCCCGTTCAGAGGTGGAACCTTATCGTCCCGCCGATCGTGCGCGGATCGCTGGGGGTGCCGAGGATCAGGCCGGAATTGCCCGCCTGGATGGTCAGGTTCTGGATATAGTCGGCGGCGAGCAGATTGCGCGCCCAGACGATCGCCTCAACCCCATCGGCGAAGCGATAGCCGATGTTGGCGTTGGTCAAATTATAGGCCCGAATGTAGGTGAAGCGCGACAGGCTGGGGTCGCCGTTATAGCCGCTGCGCGAGGCGGTATCGACGTGCAGCATGATCTGGCCATCGCCCAGCGCCCGGACGTAGTCGAGGCCGGCGGTGATCGCGAAGCGCGGCAACGACGCCAGCCGCCGGCCGGTCAGGCTGCATCGGGTGGTGGCGGCGGTCTGCACCTCCAGCGGGCATGGTCCGGCCGGATAGTCGCTGTAGCGGCCGTCCGCGTAAGCGGCATTGGCCCGCAGGCTGAGGCCGGGGAGCAGGACGGCGGTGACATCCGCCTCGACCCCCTTCACCGTCACTTGGGGTATGTTCGACAGATAGCCGCGCAACTGCACCGTCTGGATCAGCGAATTCTCGACCACCGTCGCCTGGAAGTCGCGCACCTTGGTGTAATAGCCGTCGATGTTGACGATCAGGCGGCGATCGAACAGCGCGTTCTTCAGGCCGATCTCATAGGTCTCGTTGCGTTCGGGGCGGACGACCGCCGTGGCGAGCACCGGCTGGTTGGCATTGTCGAGCGGCAGGCCCGACATGTTGATGCCACCCGATTTGAAGCCGCGCGCATAGCTGGCGTAGGCGAGCGTGGTGTCGGTCGCCTGCCAGGCGAGATTGCCGCGGCCGGACAAGCTGCCGTCGCTGTCGTGCGCCTGGTAGCTCTGCGGCCGCAGCACGCCGAGCCGCGCGCTGATCAGCGCGGCGTTGGTGGTGGCGGGTCCGCCGGAGACGGTGGTGACGTAATAACCGTCCTTGTCCTCCTGGGTGTAGCGCAGCCCGAGCGTCGCGGTCAGCCGCGGGACGATCCGGTAATTGGCCTCACCGAAGGCGGCATAGCTGGTGCTGCGGAAATCGGTGCGGCCGTCCTGGCCGTAACCGTCGAGCAGATTGGCGGGCACCGGCGTATTGGCGGTGCCGGTGGTGGTGCCGATCAGATAGCGTGCCGCGGCCGGCCCGTAGATGCTGATCGGCCGGCCGGTCAGCCGCTGGCGGAAGCCGTAGAGGCCGACGACGTAGGACAAGCGCGCGTCGCCGTTCGAGGCGAGGCGCAATTCCTGGCTATACTGGTCCTGGCGCGACGGGATATGCTGCGACAGCTGGACGGGGATGCCGGTATAGTCGCGGTCGTTTTCCGCATCCCAATTCCAGAAGCGCCACGCGCTGACCGAGGTGAGCGTGACCGGCCCCAGGTTCCAGTCGGTGATCGCGCTGACCCCGCCCTCGTTGGTGTCGACGCCGAGCGGCCCGTCGATATCGGTCTTGCGATCGTAAGGATCGGTGCTCGCCGGCGTGTAGCCGAATTGCGCGGCGAGACCGCTCGGGCCGCCGAACTGCCGGTTGGCGGCACGCAGGGACGTGCCGGTGCGCAGATAGACCTGGGTGCAGCAATAGGCCTGGAAATTGGTGAAGTCGGCGATGACCCGCATCTGGATCGTGTCGTCCGGCCTGACCAGCAATTGCCCGCGCACTGCCTGCGTCCCCAGCGTGTTGGCGGCGCGGCCGGTGCGGACGTTGTCGAGCACGCCGTCACGGCGGGTCGAGACGGCGGACAGGCGATAGGCGATCGCGTCGCTGATCGGCCCCGACACCCAGCCGCGCGCCTGGACCGTGTCGTAGCTGCCGTAGGACAATTCGGCAAAGCCCTCGCGCGTGAAGGTCGGCGCGCGCGAACTGATGTTGAGCGCGCCGGCGGTGGTGTTCTTGCCGAACAGCGTTCCCTGCGGGCCGCGCAACTCCTCGACCCGCTCGATGTCGGCGAAGTCGAACGCCGCGGTCGCCGGACGGGCATGATAGACCTGGTCGATATAGACGCCGACGCCCGGCTCCAGCCCGTCGTTCGCCTGGCTGACCGCGACGACGCTCGATCCCAGGCCGCGGATGGTGAAAGCGGTGTTGCGCGGATTGGCGGAACTGTAGTTGAGGCTGGGGATCAGCGTCGTCAGCCCCTGGGTATTGATCGTGTAGCTGCGGTCGAGCAGCGCGCCGTCGACCACCGACAACGCGGCGGGCACCTGCTGCGCGCTTTCCGCGCGGCGGCGCGCGGTGACGATCACGTCGGGGACGGCGCCCTCCTCCGCTGGGCGGGCGCTGTCGTTGCCGTCGGCTTCGGTGGTGAGGATCTGCGTCTGTGCCCCGGCCTGGCCGGCGCTCAATGGTAGGGCCGCGGCGCACAGCAGCCACGCACAACGCTTCGTCATCGGTCGGATACCCCTATCGTGGCGGGGCACCCCGCTCGTTATATCCGTCGATATATCGAGGCTATATCCGTCCGTATATAGACGATCGCATGCAGCTATGTCGTCGGCGGCAGCGGTTCCGGGCGCAGCAAGCCGCGCAGCGTCGCATAGGCGGGGTCATCGGCGACTTGGGCGGCGGCGCGGCGCTCCAGCGCCTGATAGGCGGTGAGCACGACGCCGCCGGTCTCGGTGAGACGGGCGCCGCGCTCCAGCCCGCCGCCGCGCTGCGTCTCGACCAGCGGCGGATCGAAGCAGCGATTCATCTCGTCGACCAGCAGCCACGCCCGGCGATAGCTCATGCCGAGCGCGCGACCCGCCGCGGAGATCGATCCGTGGGTAGCGATCGCCTCCAGCAGCGCCGCCTTGCCCGGGCCGATCGCCGGCGCGTCGCCGCACGCCACCTGCAGCTTCAGCCACAGCGGACCGATCTTCACGTCACTTGCCGATCATCACGTCGCTGGCCTTGACCACCACGGTGACCGTGTCGCCGACGGCGAGACCGAGATCGTGCACCGCTTCCTCGGTGATGCTGGCGGTGACGATCGTGCCGTTGCCGATGTCGACCTTCACCGTGCCATTGACCGCACCGGGGGTAATGGACGTGACCGTGCCGGCGATCTGGTTGCGTGCGCTGAGCCGCATGTCGGGACTTCTCCGTTGTTGTTGCCGGTGCCGCCTTATCGCGCCGGACCGGCGACCGCCACTGCGGGTCAGCGGAAGCGGGCGAGCCAGGCGGTGCGGCGATCGGTCTCGCGGGTCAGGCAGGCCGGATGATTGAGCCGCTCGATGGTGCCGACGCCATCCCCCGTCTGCAGCGGGCAGGCGGCGTCGCGCCGGGCGATCCAGCCGCGCTGTGCCTGCCGCAGCGCCGCCTGCCGTGCCGGCGGCAGCCGCCGCAGCGTCGCGCGATAGGTCGCGTTGAGCCTGGCGTCGGCGCGGCGGTAATCGGCGCCGAAACAGGCCGCCATCGCCGGCGTGACGCCACGCGCCGCCTCGCCGCTGTTGAGGCAGCGGTCGAGCTGGGGCGAGCTGGCGGCGAGCAGCAGAGTGACAATGAGCATCGAACCTTCTCCTTACCGGCTCAACGCAGGTGCCGCGCGATCGACCCGCCCCGCCCTACAGGTCGGCGACGCGCCGCTCGGCCGCGGCCAGCGCCACGTCGCGCGCCGTTACCAGCGCCGCCGCCGTCGTCGCCGCCAGATCGAAGCGCAGCTCGTGCATCGTCATGCCGGAGCGATAACCCTGCGGCCACACCGCCGTGGTCTCGAAGCCGCAGCGTTCGAAGAACGGCGCGACCCGCGGCGAGGTGTCGACAGTGACCCAGCGCGTCGCCGGCTCCGCCGCCTGCGCTGCATGCGCCAGCCGCGCGAACAGCAGCAGCCGCCCGAGCCCGGCGCGGTGGAAGCGCCGCGACGCCATGCCCCAATAGAGCAGCGCCTTGTTGTAATGTTCCCAGAGCTCGTAACCGCCGAAGGCGGCGGCGGCACCGTCGACGGTGACGACGAAGGCCGGGCCATCCGGATCGTCCAGCGTCTCCTCCAGCCACTCGCGGTCGCCGGCGCCGAAATATTCGGGGAGGTTGCTGTCGAAGATCGCCAGCACCGCCGCCCGGTCCGCGGGATCATAGGCCCGTACCGCCACCCGGCTCATGCCATTCCTCCTGCATCGGCCGCCCATATCGCGACCGTTTCGATCGCCGTGCCGGTGTCGCGCGTCCAGCAACGCGACCGGCCGTGACATTCCGCCGTGGCGTGGACGGCGTCGACCAGCCGCGTCGCGATCGCCTCCGCCGCCAGCCGTCGCGGCGTGCCGACCAGCTTGGCGTGCGCCTCCTTGATCGTCCAGCGACGCAGCCAGGCGCGCGGCCGTTCGGGCGCGGGCAGCGCCCGCACCGCCGCCGCCTCGTCGGCGGTCAGCATGTCCCACAGCGGCGGCGCCGCATCGACGATCTCGCGGTCGACCGCGATCGGCACGGCGGCAGCGGCGACCAGACAAATGCCATCGCGCCGCGACAGGCTGATATGCCAGCCGCCGGGACTGGCGACGCGCGGCGCGCCCTCGACATCGCGGGCCAGCCGGACGCAGTCGGCCTCGCCGCCAGCGAGATGCGCGACCAAAGCCCGGGCCGCCGCCTGCCGCGCCATCGGCCCCTCGTCCGCCAGGGCCCAGACCACGGCGCGCGCCGCGGGGTCGATCGCGGCGAGAGGCCCGTCGTGCCACACAGGCGTCACCCGCCGGTCGCGAGCCGTGCCGGGCTGCCTTCCCAATTGGTGCCGTCGGGCAGCGTCTCGCCCTTCATCACCACCGACAGATCGCCGAGTTGCGCGTCGGCGCCGACCTCCGCATCGTAGAGCACGATCGCCAGCGAGCCGATGGTCGCGCGGTCGCCGACGCGGATCGCGCCGACCTTCATCACCCGGTCTTCGAACAGATGCGTCTGCAAGCCGGCGAAATCGTTGAGCGCGACGTCGTCGCCGATCGTCACTAGATCGTGCTCGGTGAGGTCCGTCGTGTCGATGTAGCAGCGCCGACCGACCTTCGCCCCCATCAGCCTGAGGTACAGGCCGAGCCACGGCGTGCCGCGCAAGGGCTCGAGCAAATTGGCGACCGCAAGGTTCTCATACGTCGCGGTGACCAGCTCGGTGCGCCAGACGAAGGTGCTCCACAGTGGCGCGGTGGTCGCCTTGTAACGGCCGACAACGAGCCATTTCAGCGCCAGCACGAACAGGCCGCAGGCCAGGCAAAAGCCGACATAGAGGAAGGGGAAGCTCAGGCCGATGATCAGCCCGCCGCGTTCGAGGTCGTCGAGGTCGCCGACGACAGACAACAACAGGCTGAAGAAGACAAGGAAGGCGGTCAGCGACAGCGTCGTGCGCACCGCCTCGATCGCCAGACGGGTGGCGATCAGCCGCTTGGACGGATTGAAGCGCGCGCCCTCGTCGAACATCGTCGCGACCTGGCGCACCGGCAGGCGGATGGCCGGCGAGCCGAACCAGGTGCTGCCACCGTCGGTGGCGAGCTTCGGATCCTCGGGCGGCTTGGACAAGACGCCGATCAGCACCTCGTCGCCGATCTGCGCGCCGCTCGGCAGCAGCGCCGAATTGCCGATGAAGCTGCGCCGGCCGATGCGGGTGTGCGCCAGCTCGATCGTGCCGTGGCCGATCCGCGCCGCGCCGAAGATCACCGAGTCGGCGATGAAGCTTTCCGCGCCGATCTCGACCAGGTCGGGGACGATCGCGCTGGCGGTGGAGATCTCCGCCCGGCGGCCGACCTTGACGCCCAGGGCGCGGTACCAGGGGATGACGTAGAGCGTCGCGAAGATGGGATGCAGCAGCCGCAGCGCCAGATCGTTGATCTGCTTCACCAGCCAGTAGCGGACGTAGAAGCCGCTGTCGGTGGCATAGACGCCGGGACGCACCTTGCCGAGGATCAGCCGTTTGGCCGCGACGGTCAGCACGCACATCATCACCACATAGGTGACCGCGAGCAGCGGCGAGACGAGGACATAGGCATAGCCGGTCGTCGCCCAGTCGAGCTCGATCAGCGCGATCAGGCCGGGGGCGATCGGCAGGATCGCGATGATCGGCAGCAGCAGCGCGCCGATCAGCAGGCTGACCGTCGCCAGCGGCGATTCCCCGCGCGCCGGCACCGGCCGCGCCGGCACGTGGTCGGCGAAGGCCGCGGGCGAGCCGGTCCAGCGCTGGCGCGCCGGGATCGCCGTGTCCGCCTGCAGCGCCGACATGTCGTCGAGTACCGCATCCTCGCCCAGAGCGGCGTTGCGGCCGACCACCGACTGGGCGCCGACGAAGGCGCCCAGCCCCAGCGTGACGGTGCCAAGCCGCAGCAGGCCGCGCTCGACCGAACTGGTCGCCAGCACCGCCTGGTCGCTGACGATCGCATCGTCGCCGCAGGTGAACAGGTCGACCGTGTCGATCGTCCCCGCGCCGATATGCGCGCGCTTGCCGATCTTTGCACCGAGCATCCGGTAATAGCCACGGATCATCGGCGTGCCGGCGAGATAGGGCGTGGCGGTGACGCCGATGATCCGCCGGACCAGCCACCAGCGGAAATAATAGCCGCCCCACAAGGGATAGTCGCCCGCCTTGAACCGGCCGACGATCACCCATTTGGCGACGATCGAAAACAGCATCGCCGCGATCGGCACGATGGTGAAGAAGGCGGCGCTGAGCGCCAGCGCGGTCAGCCGGTCGACCCGCCCGGCGAGGTGGGTGTAGGCCAGATAGGGCGAGAACCATTGCAGCCCGGCGAGCGCATAGATCGGCAACAGCGCGATCGTCTGCGCGGCGACGCACAGCCACCGCTTCCACGCCGCGATGCGGTGGAAGCTCGCCGCATCCTGGACGACGGCGGGTGCCGCGCCGGCGACGCGCGCAGCGAGCGTCCGGATCGTCGGCGCGGCGTAGACGTCTTCCAGCGACAGGCCGGCGAGCCCCGGCACCTTGCGCGCCGCCGACACCAGCCGCGCCGCCTTCAGCGAATGACCGCCCAGATCCTCGAACAGATCGTCGGTCACCGACACCGGTTGCGGCGCGAAGGCCTCTGCCCAGACGCGGTGCAGCGCCTCCTCCATCGGTGTCGCCGGGGCGACGATGGTGCGGCCGGTGTCGACGCTGATCTCCGGCCGGACCAGCGCCTTGCGATCGACCTTGCCCGATGCGGGCAGCGTCGGCATCGCGGCGAGCAGCTTGTAGGCGGCGGGCCGCATATAGGTCGGCAGGCGTTCGGTGACCTTCGCCTTGATGGCGTCGACGTCGACCGTCTCGCCATTGCGCGCGACGATGAAGGCGGCGAGGAATTCCGATCCGTCGTCGTCGGTGAACAAATGCACCACCGCCTGCGCGACGCCCGGCGCCTCGCCGATCACCGCCTCGATCTCCGCCAATTCGACGCGGAAGCCGCGGATCTTGACCTGGGTGTCGATGCGTCCGACGAAATCGATGTCGCCCGCCGCGTCGAGCCGCACGAGGTCGCCCGATCGATAGATCCGCTCCGCGGCGCCGGACGGCGTCATGAACGGCGTCATGGTAAACTTCTCGCCGGTGAGGTCGGGCCGGTTGACGTAGCCGACGCCGACGCCGGGGCCACCGATCACCAGCTCGCCCTCCTGCCCCGCCGCCACCGGCTGCAAATGTTCGTCGACGATCCACGCGGTGTAGCCGGGCAAGGGCTTGCCGATCGTGATCCGCTGGCCGGGCGCGACCTCGGTCCAGGTGGCGGTGACCGATGTCTCGGTCGGGCCATAGGTGTTGAGCAGGCGCAGCCCCGGCCGCGCCAGCCGCCGCGGCAGGTCGGGCGGGCACGCCTCGCCGCCCATGTTGATCAACCGCAGGCTCGGCACGGGATGTTCGACCAGCGCGATCAGCGACGGCACGACGTGCCAGATCGTCGTTTCCGCCGCGTCGAGCGCGATCGCGATGTCCGGCCCGCTGCTCGCCAGCGCCTCGGTCGCGACGAGCAGGCGCGCACCGATGAAGAAGGCGCTCCACATCGTCTCCACCGACATGTCGAACGCCAGGCTGAAGCCGCCGAACACGACGTCCGTCGTCTCCAGCGCCAGGATCGCGCTTTCGGACCGGACGAGATGGCAGGCATTGGCCTGGGTGATCATCACCCCTTTCGGCCGGCCCGTCGTGCCGGAGGTATAGATGATATAGGCAAGGTCGTCGGGCGTCGCGCCGGTATCGGCGCGGCCGAGCGGCAGCACGGGTTCGGCGGCAAGATCGCCGAGTTCCGCATCGATCGCCAGCGTCGTACCGCCGAGGTCGCCCGCCCGGCTGGCGACGGTAAGGATCAGCGCCGCGCCGCTATCCTCGACGATGAAGTCGATGCGGTCGCGCGGATAGCCCCAGTCGACCGGGACATAGGCGGCGCCGGCGCGTAGCACGCCGAGGATCGCCATATATTGGTCGAGCCCGCGCGGCAGGCACAGCACGACGCGGTCGCCACGGCCGATCCCCATCGCGCGCAGGCGATGGGCCAGCGCGAGGCTGCGCCGGGCGAGCATGTCGTAGCTCCAGCTGGTGCTGCGGCCGAATTCCTCGCTGGCGCCGATCAGCTGCAGCGCGGTCGCACCGCCGTGCTGACGACAGGTCGCGTCGAAAATCTCGTGCAGCAGCTCGTCGCGCGCATAGGGTTCCTCCGGACGCAGCGCCGGCGCCGGGGTGATCGACGCATGCACCGTCGGGGCGTCATCGCCACTGATCGTCCTGGGCTGCGTCATCACGTCTGGCTGCATGCTACGTCCGTTCATCGTGTCGGCCCCGGCGATAGCGTGCCGGGATCAGAATTGGGATCAGAACCAGGCGCCGATGCTGAGGCCGATGCCGATCAGCGCGAACACCCCCGCCCCGCGCAACAGCCAGTGCCGCCGGGTCAGCGCGCTGATCGAGGCGAGCGCGATGCCGATCTGCAACAGCGACATGGCGATCGCCAGCTTGGTATGCGGGCGCAGCGCGCGGCGCGCCTCCTCGTCCGCCGCTTCGGATCGCCGGTCATAGGATTCGGCTGTGGCGCGCAGCGCATGACCACGGCGGGCGTAGCGGGCGACATCGGCGGCATGACGCGCCTGGTCCGACGGTGACAGCGCCGCCGTCGTTTCGGCAAGGTGCCGCTTGATGTCCTCCGCCTGATAATAGGCCCAGGCGTCGGAGGCGCGCGCCTTCATCAGCACCGCCTCGTTCTTGTAATAGAGCGCGTCATTCTGCTCGTGGCCACCGAGGAAGCTGACGATCGCCCCGACCGTCGCCAGCAAGGCGGAAAAGATCGCGACCTGCTGGCCGAACGGCTCGCGATGCTGCGCCCTCTCCTCGACCGCTTCCTCGTGTGCGCCCCGCACATCCCATTCTTCTGCCACGCGTCGGTTACTCTGATGCCGGATCGTGCGGATCCGGTTGGTTATCATAGAGGGAGAATGTTCACCTTCGGCACCCGTTCCGCGCCGCCGCCCGTCGCCGTCACGGCTTGATCGTCACCGACGCCGTGCCCTTCGCCCAGACCGGCAAATAGAGGCCGGCGCCGGCCGCCTGCAGCTGGCCGGTGCGCGCCTCGCGCAGGTTGGCGTGGATGACGATGCTGCCGGTGCGTTTCTCGGCGATGGCGCGATCGACCTTGCCGATCAGCTCGACGTAGTCGCGCTCGAAATTCTGGGCGAGCGTCTCCGCCACCATCGTCGCGATGCCCGGCGCGTTGACGACGTCGAGCACCAGATCGCCGCCGGTCACGTCGGTGGTGCCGCTGACCGCGAGACCGTCGAAGCCGACGCGGCGCGAATTGGGCCGTGTCACCGGCTTGCCGGTCAGCCAGACGGTGCCGCGCGCCGGCTTGCCGCCCTGCCCCTCGACCGCGGTGAAGGTCAGGCCGACGGCGATGCGGCCGCCGGTGGTGCCATAGATCTGCACCCGCTGGAAATGCGCGCGCACCGGATCGAGGCCGGGCACGGCGAAGGGCCGTTGCTCGCGCTTGCGCAGGGCGCGGATCAGCACCGGCTCGAGCACCGCATAGTCGGAAAAGACCGGGATGAAGAAGGCGGCGTCGCCCGACGGCGCGGCGAGCGGTTCGAGCGGCGGCAGCGGCGTCGGCGTCGGCGGCGCCGGTCGCGGGCCGATATGCGTCGCGGTGATCGCGCGCATGCCAAGGTTGAGGTGCATCCGCCCGCCGTCGATCGTGTAGCCGCCATATTGGAACGATTGCGGCTCGATCCGCATCCACACGGGCGGATGGTCGGCGTTGAGCGAGACGGTGGCGAAGGCGGTGCGCCATGCCTGTTCGACCGCCTTGCGCACGCCGATGCGGCCGAGCTCGCCGGGCAATTCGCGCTCCAGCTTGGCGACGACGGGGGCGAGCTTGCGGTCGGCCTGTTCGGTCAGGTCGATCTTGACGCCGAGCAGGTCGATATGCGGCGTGTCGGTCCAGTCATAGTCGAGGCGGAGCGTACCGCGCGGCGTCCAGTCGCGCGCCAGCGACAGCGTGATCACGGCATGCGCGACCGCATCCGCCGTCGCCGTCTCGTGCAGCACGCCGCCGATATCCTCGGCGCGGACGACGGCGTGGAGCGGAATCGTGGCGCGGATCGTCCGGCCGCTGCCGGCGATGCGGATCGCCCCGCGCGTCACGTCACCGACGATATGGCATTTGACCTTCGGGGTCTTCAGCTTGGCAATGCCAAGGTCGATCGTCTTGTGTCCGGCGCAGATCTGATCGGGCTTGTCGACCCGCCACAGCGTGCGCGGGACGTTGCGGTCGAGCAGCCGCTGCAGGTCGCCCATGTCGACATCGACCGGCACCGCGATTTCGGACGGAGTCGGCTTCACCGTGATCGCATCGTTGGCGCGCGGCGGCTGGCCCTGGTGCCGCTGGCAGCCGGTGAGCAGCATCGCGGCAACGACGATCGGCGCGGCCCAGCCCCGCGATACCATCCTCTCGCCCATGATCCTCCCGATGCCGTCCTGATCGACGTTAGCTTTGCGAGATGCGCGGTGGCCGCCGATTTGACAAGCCGCCGTGGACGCACGGCGCCGGCGCGACCCTGCGATCCCATCATGGGAAACTGATCCAAGTAATTAATTCGGGACCGATTCAACCCGTGTGGCGTTCGTCCCGTCATAAAACAGCGAAAAGGGGCGCTCGTGATCATTCTTCATCTGGCGCTCGGCGGCTGTCTGAAATCGCCCCCTACCCATTTCGGCATCACCGCTGATACCGGCGGTCATATCGCTTACGTCCTAGACGCGGCGTGCCACCAGGCGCTGCGCGACGACGTCGAGCAGGTGATCATCGCGACCCGCGCCTTCGACGACGCGCGGCTGGGCGCAGACTATGCGGTGGCGCGCGAGACGGTCGCGGCCAAGGTGGCGATCCATCGCATCGCGACCGCCGATCGACGCTACCTAGAAAAGGAAGCATTGGGCGCGGAGCTGCCCGCATTTGCCGAGGCCTTCTGCGACTATCTCGCCATGGCGCCGCGCCGGCCGGACGTGATCCACGCCCATTTCGCCGATGCGGCCGCCGTCGCGACTGTCGTGCAACGCCGGTTCGGCATCCCCTTCGTCTACACCCCGCACGCATTGGGCATCGACAAGCGCGCCCAAAACATCGACGGCGCCGATCTGGACGCACGTATCGCCGCCGAACGGCGCGCCATCGCCGGTGCCGCGGCGATCATCGTGTCGACCCGCGACGAGGCGGAGCGGCAGGTCGGCGCCTACCAGGTAGAGGTGGGCGAGCGCGTCCACCCCGTCGCACCGGGCGTGCCGCGCCGCGACCTGATACCGGCGGCGCCGACGATCGCCGACCGGCTGGGCGACTGGCTCGACCAGCCCGAACGGCCGATCATCCTCGCCATCGCCCGTCCGGTCGCCAAGAAGAACCTCGCGATGCTGGTACGCGCCTATCGTGACGACGCCGTGCTGCGCGACACCGCCAATCTGGTGATCGTCGCCGGCCAGCACGACCATGGCTGCGACGACGAACGCGCAGTCCTGGCGGAATTGCGCGACCTTGCCGCCGATCCGCGGCTGGCCGGACGCGTCGCGCTGCCGCGGCAGCACGACGTCGACGATGTCGCCGCCCTCTACCAGCGCGCCGCGGCGGGCGGCGTGTTCGTCAATGCCGCGCTGCACGAACCGTTCGGGCTGACCCTGGTCGAGGCGGCGGCGGCCGGCGTGCCGGTGGTCGCCACCCACAATGGCGGTCCGGTCGAGATCGTCGCGACGATCGGCCACGGCCTGCTTGTCGACCCCACCGACCCGGCGGCCATCGCCGCCGCCATCGCCGCGATCGTCACCAATCCGGCGCGCCACGCCGCCCTTGCCGCAGCCGGCGCAGCGGGCGCTGACCAGTATTGCTGGCACCGCTATGCGGCGGCGACGCGCGGCATCTACGCGGATCTGGCGGCACCGTGTCTGCTCGCCAGCGACATCGACAATACGCTGACCGGCGATGCGGCAGCGGCAGAAGCCTTTGCAGCGTGGCGCGCGGGCAGCGCGTTGCCGTTCGTCGTCGCTACCGGGCGTAGCTTCGATGCCGCACGGATGATCCTGCGTCGCTGGCGTCTGCCGCAGCCGGATGCCTTCATCGTCGACGTCGGCACGCGGCTGATCCTCGCCGACGGCCATGGCGGGTGGCGCGAATGCGCGGACTATGCCGCCAGCCTCGACACCGACTGGGACCGCGCGGGCGTCGCCGCCGCGCTCGCCCCGCTCGGCATCACGCCGCAGCCGCCGGCGACGGAGGGGCCGCACAAGATCAGCTTCTACGGCGATGCCGCGGACGCCGCCCGTATTCGTGCGACCTTGACCGAGGCCGACCTCGCCGCCCGCGTCATCTTCTCGCACGACCGGCTGATCGACGTGCTCGCACCCACCGGTGGCAAGGCCCAGGCGATCGCCGCTTATGCCGCGCGCTTCGGGTGGACGCTCGCCGACTGCATCGCCGCGGGTGACAGCGGCAACGACGCCGACATGCTGACCGCCTGTGGTCATGCTATCGTCGTCGGCAATGCGAGCGCCGACCTTGCCGATCTGCCCGTCCGCGCCGGATTGAATCGCGTCGCCGCACGCAACGCCGCCGGGGTGCTGCAGGGTCTGGCCGCGCTGGGCCTGGCCGATGCCGATAGCGCCGCGCCGCCGCAGGTGGCGGTGGCGGCGTGACACGTCCGTTCGGCTATTTCGTCCACCATCAAGGCCGCGGCCATGCCGAGCGATGTGCCGCGATCGCGCAGGCGCTGCCGCCGACCCGGCGGATGACGGTGTTCTGCGCGCGCGACGATATCTTTCCGCCATTGCCTGCGCAGGTCGACATCGTCCGCCTGCCCTCGCTGTTCGAGCCGAGCGGCGAGGAGCCGGGAACGATGGACTGGGTGCCGACGCCCGTCACGCTGCATTGCGCGCCGCTCGGCTGGCCCGGCATCCGCCGCGCGATGGCAACGCTCGCCGCCTGGTTCGACCGCGCCGATCCGGCGCTGATGATCTGCGACGTCTCGGCGGAGGTGGCGCAATTGGCGCGCATCTGTTCGGTGCCGCACGTCAAGGTGTTGCAGCACGGCGACCGCGACGATCCCGGCCATCGCGCTGCTTATGACGGCGCCGCGGGCCTGCTCGCGCCCTTCCATGCCGAGCTCGCCCAGCCCGAATGGGATGCGGGTCTGCGCGCCAAGACCTGCTTCGCGGGCGGGCTGGGCGTCGACGTGCGAATACCCGAGCGGGAGGTGGCACGTCAGCGGATCGGCGTCGGCGCCGACGAGGAGATGATCCTGGTCGTTTCCGGCGGCGGCGGCGAGGGCTTTTCGCAGGCGCCGCTGGGCGTCGGCGCCCGTGCCCGGCCGGCAGCGCGCTGGGTGACGATCGGCAAGGTGCAGCGCGACTGGCATGCCACCGAGCCGACCAATATCGAACATCGCGGCTGGGTGGAGGATGCCGCCGACCATATCGCCGCTGCCGACCTGATCATCGCCTCGACCGGCAACACCACTTGCCAGCAGATCCTTGCCGCCGGGCGGCCGTGGCTGGCGATCCCCGAATGGCGCTATTTTGACGAACAGCATCGCAAGGCGGAGGCACTCGCCGCGGCCGGCGTCGCCACCGTGCGCCCGCATCTGCCCTCGTCGGCGCATGCCTGGGACGCGGCGCTGACCGAGACGCTCGCCGCGCACCGACCGCTGCGCCAGCGCGCGATGATCGACGACGCCCCCGCCGATCGCATCGCCCTCTGGCTGGAAGCGCTCGCCGACCGGCTGTGGACGCCGCTGCCCTTTCCCCTCCCCCTCACGCCCATGGAGCGCCACCCCCAATGACATCCGTTTCCGTCGTCACGCTGGCGAAGGGCCGCCCCGATCACCTCGCCAATGTCGTCATCGGCCTGTCGCGGCAGACGCATCTGCCGATCGAGCTAGTCGTCGCGGTGATGCAGGACCAACTCTACGTGCTGCCGGATGCGCCCTTCCCGATCCGCCAGATGCAGGTCACGGCGGAGACGCTGCCGCTGGCGATGGCGCGCAACGTCGCCGCGGGCGCGTCGGGCGGCGACATCCTCGTCTTCCTCGACATGGATTGCATCCCGGCGCCCGAGCTGGTCGCAGATTACGTCGCGATGATGGCGGAATGCGACGGCTTGCTGATGGGCGAGGTGATGTATCTGCCCGGCGGCGCAACCGCGGGCGACTGGCGCTACGATGCGTTCGCCGCGGTGGCGGAGAAGCATTCCGATCGCCGCGGCCCGCCGCCGGAGGGCTGGGAGATTTGCACCGACTATCGCTGCTTCTGGTCGCTCAATTTCGCGATGCGGCGCGACACCTTCCTCAGCACCGGCGGCTTCGACGAACGTTATGCCGGCTATGGCGGCGAGGACACCGATTTCGGCAAGACGCTGGACGCCGCCGGCGTGCCGATCGCGTGGATCAAGGGCGGCCTCGCCTATCATCAATATCACCCGCATCACATGCCGCCGGTCCACCACCTCGACAGCGTCGTGCGCAACGCCCAGCTGTTCGAGGCGAAATGGGGCTATCGGACGATGGGCCATTGGCTGCACGCCTTCCGCCTGATGGGACTGATCGACGACACGCCCGGCCGGCCGATCCGCATCGTCCGCCGCCCGGACGACGGCGACCTGTCGCTGACCGGCCAGCAGAGCCACCAGCCCTATGCCAATACCGCGCGCGTGCTGCAGCTGCTGGAGGCGGAGGCGGCGTCGCGGGCCATCGTCGCGGCATGAGGATCGCGATCCTTGCCCATGTCCGCCAGCGCATCGCCGAGCCGTTCGCCGGCGGCATGGAGGCGCATGCCTGGCAACTGGCGGCGGGGCTGCAGGCACGCGGCCATGACGTCGTCCTGTTCGCCTCCGGTGACAGCGACCCGCGCTTCACCATCGATCCCGTCGTCACGCAGCATTACGAGCTGACCTTCCCCTGGGCGGAGCATCGCGGATCGCAGCCGCTGATCGCGCATCTCGACGCCGGCTATGCCGCCGCCTGCGACCGGATCGCGGCCGGCGGCTTCGACGTCGTCCACAACAACAGCCTGCATCGCTTCCCGCTCGAGCAGCGGCGGACCGCGATGGTGCCGACGGTAACCTCGCTGCACGTGCCGCCCTATGACGCGCTCCACTGGTTCGTGTCGTCGAGCCCCGCACCGCGCCACCGGCTGACCGTCACCTCGGCGCGGCAGCTCGCCGCCTGGTGGCCGGAGGGCGCGCCGCCCGAGGCCTCGGTGCTGCACAATGGCATCGACGTGGCGCGCTGGCCCTATGTACCGCGAGGCAATGGCGAGGCGGTCTGGTGCGGTCGCATCACCCCCAACAAGGGTCCGCATCTCGCCGCCCGCGCGGCGCGACAAGCGGGCGTGCGGCTGACCCTGTTCGGCGCGATCGAGGACCCGGAGTATTGGCAGGCGGAGCTGGCGCCGCTGATCGGCCCCGACATCGTCTATGGCGGCCACCTCGACGCGCAGGCGCTCGCCGCAGAGCTCGGCCGTGCCTCGGTGTTCGTGTTCACGCCCTGCTGGGACGAGCCCTTCGGTCTGGTCGCGGCGGAGGCAATGGCCTGCGGCCTGCCCGTCGCCGCCTTTGACGCCGGTGCCGCGCGCGAGGTGATCGGCGACGCCGGCGCCTTCGCCGCGCCCGGCGACGTCGACGGCCTGGCGCGGGCAATCCAGGCCGCGCTGGCGACCCCGGCGTCGGTGCCGCGCGAGCGTGTCCTGCGGATGTTCACGCACGACCATATGCTCGACCGCTGCGAGGCCCTGTATCACGCCGTCATCCATGGCGACGCGGCCCTCGCTGCGTGAGCGACGTGATCGCGACGCAGCGGGCCGCCCTCGACCGGATGTACCGCACGCATGTTGGCCCGGGCGACGCCTATGCGCTGCTCGACTTCCCCGATCACGCCAATGTCGGCGACAGCGCGATCTGGCTCGGCGAAGTGACGATGCTGCGCGCCATCACCGGACGCGAGCCGGATTACGTGTGCTGCTGGCACGACTTCGATCCCGCCGCGCTGCGTCGTGCCTGCCCCGACGGCATCGTCTTCCTGCACGGCGGCGGCAATCTCGGCGATATCTGGCCGCATCACCAGCGGCTGCGCGAGGCGGTGCTCGCGACCCTTGCCGACCGGCGGGTGGTCCAGTTGCCGCAGTCGATCCATTTCGCCGATCCCGCCGCCGCCGACCGCTTCCGCCAAACCGCCCGCGCCCACCCCGATCTGACGCTCTACGTCCGCGACGCCGCGAGCCTCGCCATCGCCCGCGCGATGATCGGTGATCGCGCGCAGCTCGCGCCCGATTCCGCCTTCGCGCTCGGCGCGCAACCGCGCGGTGTGGCGACCGTGCCGCTGCTCGCGCTGCTGCGCACCGACAGCGAGCGCAGCGACCGCAGCGGCCCTCCACCGCCCGAGGCGACGATCGTCGACTGGCTCGACGAACCGCCGACGACGGGCAGTCACGAAGCGCAGGCAGCGGCGCGGGTCCGCCGCGGGCTCGATCTGCTTGCGCAGGGCGAGACGATCGTCACCGACCGGCTGCACGGCCATATCCTGGCGCTGCTGCTCGGCATCCCGCACGTCGTGCTCGACAACCATTACGGCAAGGTCGGCGCCTATCGAGACGCCTGGACCGCGGCCTCGCCCCTCGCGCGCCAGGCCGGCGACTGGGCGGAGGCGATGGCGGTGCGGGCCGCGGCGTGACCATGACGCCGGACGTCAGCCTGCTGGTCTGCACGCGCGATCGCGGGGCGGCCCTGTCGACGCTGCTGGCGTCGGTGGCGCGCGCCATCGCGCAGGCGCCGGCGATCGCGATTGAGGCGGTGATCGTCGACAACGGGTCGCGCGACGACACTGCCGAACGCCTGCGCCGCTGGGCCGCGGATCAGCACTTTCCGGTACGGCTGCTGCAGGAGGAACGGCCCGGCCTCGCCCGCGCCCGCAACGCCGGCCTGGCGGCGGTGCGTGGCCGGATCGTCGCGATGACCGACGACGATTGCGTGCTCCACCCGGATTATTTCGCGGGGCTGGTCGGGGTGTTCGCCGAGATCGACCGGCCAGCGGTGATCGGCGGGCGCATCCTGCCCGGAAACGCCGCCGACCTGCCGGTGACGCTGAAGACCGAGGATCATCCGATGGTCGCCGCGCCCGAGGCCTTTCCCGGCGGCTTTGTGATGGGTGCCAATCTTGCCCTGTCGGCCGAGGTAATCGCGCGCGTCGGGCGCTTCGACGAGCGGTTCGGCGCAGGCGCGCGCTTCGTCGCCGCGGAGGACACCGACTTCCTGCTGCGGGTGCAGCATGCCGGTTTCGCGATCCTGTACGACCCGCGCTTCACCGTCGATCATCATCACGGCCGTCGCGCGATCCCGGACGAGACGCGGCTGCTCGCCGGCTACAGTTTCGGTGACGGCGCCCTCTACGCCAAGCACTGGCGCGGCGACCGGCGAGTGCGCGCCTTTTTGCTCCGCGACGTCGCCAGCGTCGCGCAGGACGTGACACGGCCGATCACCACCCACCGCGGCATCCGCCACTTCCACCTCTTCCGCCTGCGCCACAAATTGCGCGGCATGGTCGCCTATTGGACGACGCCGGCGGAGGCGGAGGGTGCGCCGCGACACGCCGGCTGACGAAAGGGTAGAACGGCGATAGGAGCGTGGCCGCGCGTTGAGGGCTAGGCAGCACGCGTCCAACCGGGAACCGACACCCATGCAACTGACGACCGCGGGCGATCGCCGCATCCTGTTCGTGATGGCCACCGATCACGAATATGGCGCCCATCTGCGTGCGCGGATCGACCCGCTGATCACCGGCGTCGGCCCGATCGAGGCGGCGATCGGGACGACGCTCTGCCTGCAGACGCTCGCGGCGTCCGGTGATCGGCCCAACCTCGTCGTCTCGCTCGGGTCGGCGGGATCGCGGCGGTTGCCGCTCGCCTCGGTACACCAGATCGCCAGCGTCGCGTGGCGCGACATCGACGCCTCGCCGATCGGCTTCCCGCGCGGCATCACGCCCTTTGCCGACCATCAGGCGGTGATGCCGCTGGCGACGCCGATCGCCGGCATGAGCTTGGCGACGCTGTCGACCGGCAGCGACATTGTCGTCGGCACCGCCTACGACGCGATCGACGCCGAACTGGTCGACATGGAGACCTTCGCCGTGCTGCGCGCCTGCCAGCGGTTCGGCGTGCCGCTCGCCGGGCTGCGCGGCGTGTCGGACGGGCCGGGCGAACTCGACGGCGTCGACGGCTGGACCGCCCTGCTGCCGGTGCTGGACCAGCGTCTTGCCGAGGCAGTCGACCGGTTGGTCGGCCGGCCGGGCGAATAACCGCCGGCGGGCGGTGTCAGCGACGGGTCGAGGCGGCGAGCGGCGACACGGCGGTGAACAGCACGCCGCTGGCGCGATACTCGACCTCGGCACGGCCGCCCGTCTCCTTGGCGAGCAGCATGCGCAACAGCCGTGTCCCGAAACCGTCGCCGGCCGGCGCGGCGACCGCCGGGCCGCCATGTTCACTCCACGTCAGGTGGAGATGGTCGCCATCGTCGTCGGTGGCGATCGACCAGCTGACGTCGATGCCGCCGTCCGCGACCGACAGCGCGCCATATTTCACCGAATTGGTGGCGAGTTCGTGCAGGCCGAGCGCATATGCAGTGACCAGCCGCTGCGGCAGTTCGAGATCGGGCCCGGTCAGCGTGAAGCGCGCCGCATCCTCCACCCCGAACGGCGCCAGCGTCCGCTCGATCAATTCGCGCATCGAGATGCTGCCGAAATCGCCGCGGACCAGCAGGTCGTGCGCCGCCGCCATCGCCTGGATACGCGCACGGATCGCATCCTCCGCCGCCTCGATCGATCCGGCCCGGCGCAACGTCTGCGACACCATACCCTGCATCACCGCCAGCGTGTTCTTGACGCGATGGCCGAGCTCGCGCGCCTGCAGCACGCGCTGTTCCTGCACCAACCGCCGCGCGGTGATGTCCTGCGTCGTGCCCGCCAGCACCAGCGGCGTGCCGTCGACGGCATAGGTCGCCTCGCCGCGGATCTGCACCCAGCGTTCCTCCCCCGCCGGGGTCGTCACGCGATATTCGGTGTCGAGCAAGGTGCGATCGGCGATCGCCGCGTCCATCGCCTCGACATGGCCGACCAGGTCGTCGGTGTGGATCGAGGCGCGCAGATCGGCGAGCGTCAGCGGCTCATCCGGCGTGCGGCCGCAGATCGCCTTGCATTGGTCGGAGGCGGAAAGGCTGTTGTCGCTGAGGTCGATGCTCCACACGCCGAGCCGGCCGGCCTCCAGCGCAAAGCGCAGCCGCTGCTCGGTCGCGACCAGTTCGAGCGTCCGCAGCGCCACCTCGCCTTCCAGTTCGCTGCGATCGCGCTCGAGCAGCGCGAGCCGCTCGCGCTCCAGCGTCACGTCGAGCTGCGATGCGAAGAAATAGGTGAGCGTGCCGTCCTCGTCGAACACCGGCGAGACCAGCAGCCGGTTCCAGAAGGTGGTGCCGTCGGCGCGATAGTTGAGCAGGTCGAGTTCGATCGTCTCGCGATCGGCGATGGCGGCGGCAAGCCGGGCGACCTCGGCACGATCGGTGTCCGGCCCCTGCAGAAACCGGCAATTGCGGCCGAGGATCGCCTCGCGATCATAGCCGGTCAGCCGGGCGAAGGCGGCATTGGCGAAGACGATCGGATTGTCGTCGAGCCGCGCATCGGTGATCAGCATCGGCATCCGAGTCGCGCGCACGGCCGACGAGAAGGGATCAGGCCCACCGCCCGCCCGTGTCAATTCGCGGACGATCCGCGCCTCTTCCGTAAAGTTCGGCAATCCCTGTTATTCCGGCTTCTGGCCCCCCGGCCCACTCAAACCATACACATAGGTTAAAGATAGTCGAGATGGGGCGGCGGCTTCAGCGCCGATCGGGAGCCTTTGGTCGGCAGCCGGTCGATGGCGAGCGGGGCAGGAACGACCGCGTGCCTGCCCCGACCCATTACTTGCCGCGCAGCGTGTTGAGCACCGCGATGCCCAGCACCCCGCCGAGCGCCGCGGCGGTGAACGGCCGTTCATGGATGAACTGGCGGGCATAGTCGACGACGGGGCGGATCGTCCCCTCGACCATGTCCTTGGCGTCGCCATAGGCCTGGCGCGCGGTGCCGGTCGCCTGGTCGGCCTTGCCTTCCGCCTTCAGCGTCGTGTCACCGGTGGCCGATCCCAGGCCTTCCTTGATCTTGCCGCCAAGATCGGTGGCCTGGCCGGCGATGCTGTCGAGGTTCATTGTGCGTCTCCATCACGATAGGGGGTGGACAGGGCAGTGTCGGACTCTGCCGTAAAGCGCGTATCGGCCGTTTGGTTGCGCGGCGCGGCGTCGTCGTGGCGACCGGCGAGCAGCCGGGCCACCGCCCGCTTCGCCGGTTCGCGGCCACCCAGGCCGAAGGCGAGCGCGAACGCCACCGCCAGCGCGCCGAGCAGCAGGCCGAATGCCATGTTGATGATGTCGTTGGCGAGACCCATGAAGCGTAGGCCGATCGCGGTGCCGAGGATGATGATCGCGACGCGTACCACCGGGGCGGCGATGCGCGTGCCGTCGTCGGCGCTGCGCTCGATCGCGCGGCCGATCAGCCGAGCGATGACCACCGCGGCAAAGATGATCACCGAGCCGAACACGACTTGGCCGAACAGCGTCAGCACCTCGGCCATGATCCGCGAGCCATAGGTGAACTGCAGCTGGCGGAAGGCCTCCATCAGGCCGAAGATCAGCACGGCGACCAGCACGCCGTTGCCGACCAGCGCCGACGGACGGTAGCGCGCTGCCTCGCCCGACTGGTTCCAGATGCCCGTCGACATGACGGCGCGGTCGAAGCCGGTGGTGCCGAGGAACTGGACCAGCAGCCGCGACGCGAAGCGGCCGATCGCATAGGCGACCGCGAGGATCAGCGCCGCGGCGATGACGTGCGGAATGGCGTCGAGGATGATGCGCAGCATCGCGGTCGCCGGCTGCGAGATCGCCGCGATGTTGAGCGTGTCGAGCGCCGCGATCGCCACCGGGATGATGATCAGCGCAAAGACGATCGCGCCGAGCGTGCGCGACAACATCGTCGGATCGGCGGGCGCGGAATCGCCCAGGCGCGCCGAGAAGCGTTCGACATGGCTGACCGACACCACCGCGTCGACCGCCTTGCGCGCCACCTTGGCGAGCACATAGCCGAGGAAGAAGATCAGGCTGGCGCCGATGATATGCGGCACCGCCTGACCGAAGCCGCGCAACATGTCGGCGAGTGGTCCGGTCGCGCCGGTCAGGCCGAGCGGCTGCGTGGCGAGGAACAGCGCGATCAGCAGCACGACCCAATAAGCGGCGTCGCCGACCTGGGCGCCGATGCTGGACGGATGCCGCACGTCGAGGCCGGGTTCGTTGGCGTGGCGGGCGAGCGGCGTACGGTTGACCAGCTTGGCAACCGCCCATTTCGCGCCGCGCGCAACGACCCAGCCGATCACCAGGATGATCAGCGCGGCGAGGATGCGCGGCAGCCATTGTTCGGCGAAGACAAGCAATTGCGTGCCGAATTCGCGGCCGTTCGACACCACGGTGTCGCCGGCATAAGTCACGTCATTCATGAAGATACGGGTCCTTTACGCAGGATCGGGAAAGCCCGCGGGTCAGAGCGCGGCGGGAATCTCGGTAAGGATGCCGCAGCCGGCGGCGGCGCGGGCGACCTCGACCGCCACCTTCGGATCCTTCACCTGTCCTGCGACACGGACGAAATCGCTCGCGGTCAGGCGACCCGGCGTGGTGTCGCCCTCGCGGGCGGCGCGGGCAGCGCGGCCCAGCTGCTGCAGCTGGCCGATCGACAGATTCGCCTCCAGCCGATCGCCGACGCACTGCGATTGCGCCGGCTGGAAGCCATAGCCCTCCAGCGACGACGCGATCCGCGCCGACGGATTGACGCAGCCCGACACGGCACAGGCCGCCAGCAACGGCGCAACGAGATATCTAGCCCTCATCATGGTCTTTCCCCTGAATGTCGAGGATCAACCGTAACGCCGATCAATGTATCCTAGTATCGATGCACTACGGCGTCTGGTATATCAGGCGATAATCAGCCTTTTCGTCACGCGTGAAGAGACAAAGCCGGCATGTATATAGCAACCACATTGACCTAACAGGTTGTGTCTTATGCTGACGCCGATCGACATCGACGAGCGGCATGATTGTGTCGCAGTATCACTGTCCTTTATCGAATCGGCTCGAGGAAGCGGTCGTAAAACCAGTAATATGAACGAAATCGTTTCTGCCGCGTCTTTGATGCCGAAGTGGGAGAGGACGTGGTGGCGATTGCAGACGCTTGAACTAATCCTGCTGCTGGTGGCGGCATCGCTTGCCCTGACCCTGCTCGCCAATCGCCTGCAACTGCCCTCGGCGGTGCTGCTCGTCCTGGGCGGCATGGTCCTCGCCTTTCTACCCGGCCTGCCGACCGTCGAATTGGAGCCGACCTTCGCGCTGGCGCTGTTCCTGCCGCCGCTGCTGCAGGCGAGCGCCTTGCGCACCGACTGGAACGCCTTTCGCGAGAACATCCTGTTCATCGGTCTGCTCGCCTTCGGCGCGGTGCTGTTCACCGCCGGGGTCGTGGCGGTGGCGGCGCGGCAGCTGCTGCCCGAATTGAGCTGGGCGGCGGCCATCACTTTGGGTGCGATCGTCGCCCCGCCCGATGCGGTCGCCGCCGCTTCGGTGCTCAAGCGCTTCCGCCTGCCCAAACGGATCCTCGCGGTGCTGGAGGGCGAGAGCCTGATCAACGACGCTTCGGCGCTGGTCCTGTATCGGGTCGGCGTCGCCGCGACGATCGCCGGTACCGTTCCCGCCAAGGGCCTGTTCGGCGCGATCGTCGTCCCGGCGCTTTCCGGCGTGGCGATCGGTGCGGCGTTCGGCATCGTGACCAACTGGCTGATGCGCCGTCTGAACGACCGGTTCCTCGAAATCGTCACCTCCTTCCTCGCCGCCTTCCTGAGCTATCTCGCGGCGGAGCAGGTCGACGGGTCGGGCGTGCTGGCCGCGGTGGTCTGCGGCGGCCTGATCGGGCGGGCGCAGCTCAAGCTTTCCGCGCAGACCCGCCTGGAAACCAATAGCGCCTGGGAATTAGTCGAATTTACCCTGTCGAGCCTCGTCTTCCTGCTGGTCGGTTTGCAACTGCGCGGCATCCTGTCGCGGATCGCGCATTATCAGCCGGGCGAGCTGCTGATGCTGGGCGGGATCGTGTCGCTGGTGCTGATCGTGTCGCGCTTCCTCTGGGTATTCGCCACCTTCTACCCCGCCTCGGCGATCATGGCGGTGATCCGCGGCGGATCGTTCACCCCGCCGCCCAGCTATCCGACGATCATCTCCTGGTCGGGGATGCGCGGCGTCGTCAGCCTGGCGGCGGCGCTGGCGCTGCCGCTGTCCTTTCCGGGCCGCGACCTGATCATCTTCCTCGCCTTCTGCGCGATCTTCACCACGCTGGTGGTGCAGGGCACGACGCTGAAGCTGCTGATCCGCTGGGTCAACATCGACGATCCGCAGATCCACGAGGTCACGCCCGCAACCCAGACCGCCCGCGAGATCGTCGCGGCGGCGATCGCCGGCGTGGGGCCGAGCCAGCCCGACGCAGCACGCCATCCAGTGCAGGCGATGCAGCATCAGGAGGATCGCGCCAGGCAGCGAGGCACCCGCCCGTCCGCGATCCCGCTCGCCACGACGCTGCAGGACAAACTCGCGCGTATCCAGGCGGCGCGCGAGGATCTGCGCAGCCGCCGCGACGCGATCGACGGCGAGACACTGATGACGCTGACCGAAGAGTTGGACCTCGAAGAGCGGCAGATCCTGCTCGCGCTGGGCAAGACCTCCGAATAGCGGGTCAGCCGTCCGCCTTGCGCAGACGACCGTCCGAATCCTGCAGCATCCAGAAGCGCGACCATGATCGCACACGCGGCAGGATCAGCCAGGTCAGCGCGCTGGTCAGCAGGACCGACGACACGATCTGCTGCACCACGCGGGGCAACGACGGTAGCGCCCAGCCAACCAGCCCGCTGACCGCGAGCAGCGTCGGCACCACCCCGACCCAGGTGACGATCGCCGTCTTCCACTTCTTCGCCGCCGCTTCGCTCGGCAGGCTGAAGCCGACCTCCGCGCCCGTCTTACTCTGCGCAAGGGCGACGGAGAAGGAGTCGGCTTCGGCGGCAAGCCCGCTAAAGGCGTTGCTGCCGCGCCAATCGTCGAGTGACTGCCGGTCATCGAATTGCAGCACGCTGTGATGCAGGCCGCCGGCCTGATCGAGGCGGATGGCGGACCGGTAACCATGGGCAGCGGTCGCATCGCGGATCAGCCGCTCGATCCACGGATCATATTGCGCTTCGTGGCCCGGCCGCATGACCCGGCTGATGGTGAGGGTTGCGGTGCTGGCGTTCATCCCTGCTCGACCCGCGACCGGCGATCGGGTTCCGTGACCGGTCGATCGGACGCTGGCTCCGTGGCCGGTGCGATCAATCCTGATCCGCCCGCCATCGCGCCAGCGCCTCGCGATAGGCGACCTCCTGGTCGTGGCGCCGTGACTCCAGCGCCGCTCGTTCCCGCTCACGGTTGGCGTCGAGCGCGCGGCGCTCCCGCGCCAGCGCCGCCTCGCGGGCGGCGATGTCCTGCCGCGCCGCCTCGAAGCGCGCGTCGGCGTCGGCGATCGCCTGCTCCGCCGCGTCGAGGTCGGCGCGACTCGGACGCGGCTTGGGTTTCGGCTTGCGGTTCGGTTTCGGCTGGGCGTTCGCTTTCGCTGGCGCCCCCTCCTCGCCGACCTTCTTGGCGGCGGCTGGGCGGCGCGGCGTGTCCGGCAGGGCGGCGAGATGGTCATCGACCGAACCGCGCAGCTTGCGGATCACCACCCCCGGCTGAGCGAGCGGCTCGCGGATCAGGTCGGGATCGGTGACCTGTTCCGCCGCGCCACGTGCGAACAGGTCGACGTCGGCCCCCCAGGCCGCCAGTGCGGCCTTGCGGCTGGTCGCCGCGACATAGGCGTCGTGGAAGCCGATCGGCGTACGAAAGACCTTCAGCGCCCGCGCCATACCCTCACAACGTCGGCGAGCCGCGAAGGTCCCGATCGCCGCAACCCATGCGCGCCTGCGCTAGATCGTGGTCTCGATCTCGAACAACACGCCGGTCGCGGGGTAGCGGATCACGGCGCCGCCGCGGACATGCCGGTGTAGCATCCGCTCGATCATCCGCGTGCCGAAACCGGTGCGCGTCGGCGGCGTCACCGGCGGGCCGCCCTGCTCCTGCCAGCGGAAGCACAGGCGCCGTTCGCCGTCAGCCGTCTCGATCGCCCAGGCGATGCTCACCTTGCCGTCCGGCACCGACAGCGCGCCATATTTGACCGCATTGGTGGCGAGCTCGTGCAGCGCCATGCTCAGCGCCAGCGTGATCTCGGGCGACAGCCGCACCGATGGCCCCGCGATCGCAAAGCGGCTGCCGTCGCGGTCCATGAACGGCAGCAGGGCGCGCCGCACGATGTCGTCGATCGCCGCCCCCTCGACCTCGTCCTGGATCAGCAGTTCCTGCGCCGCGCCGAGGCTGGCGATCCGCCCCGACACGCTGGCCGCCGCATCCGCCAGCGAGGTCGCGTCGCGCAACGTCTGGCTGACCACGGCATTGACCGTCGCGAGCGAATTCTTGACGCGGTGGGTCAGCTCGCGAGCGAGCACGGCCCGATGTTCCTCGGCGAACTTGCGTTGCGAGATGTCGGTGGAGAAGCCGGTCATCGACAGCGGCGACCCGTCGGCGCGATATTGCATCTCGCCCTGAATCGCGACCCAGCGCTGCTCCCCGTCGGGGGTGAGGATGCGATATTCGAGCTGATAGAATTCGCCCGTGTCGAGCGAGCGGCGCAACGCCGCCTGCATTCGCGGCAGATCGTCGGGATGGATGGCGTCGAGCAAGGCCTCATAGGTGAAATCCTCGCTTGGCGGGCGGCCGAAGATACGCTTGCAGCCAGCCGAGGCGTGAAGCGTGAGATCGGGCAGGTCCACCGACCACATGCCGAGCGAGCCGGCCCGCAGCGCCAGTTGCAGCCGCGCATTGTTAGTGGCGAGATCGGCGTCGCGCTGGGCGATCTCCGACGCCAGCGCCTCGCGGTCGCGCTCGAGCTGAGTGACGCGATGCCGTTCGACCGTCACGTCGATCTGCGAGGCGACGAAATAGCGCAGCGCGCCGTCGTCGCAGAACACCGGCGCCACCATCAGCCGGTTCCAGAACGGCGTGCCGTCGCGGCGGTGGTTGAGCAGGTCGAGCTGGATCGGCTCGCGTCGCGCGATCGCCGCACGCAGCCGGGCGACATCGTCGGGATCGGTCAGCGGCCCCTGCATGAAACGGCAGTTGCGCCCCAGGATCTCGCTCGCCGGAAAGCCGGTCAGCCGTTCGAACGCGGCGTTGACGTAGATCAGCGGGCAGTCCGGCAGCGTCGGATCGCTGACCACCATCGCCACCGGCGTCATGTTGAACCCGACCTGCATCGGATCGCATGCGTCGAGGCCGCGCGCATAGCCGTCGATCGCCGCCTGAACCTCCGGCGACGGCACGAACGAGCGGACGGGATGGGAATCTACAGCAGCACGGTCCAAAGCGGGAACACGCTAATTGATCTGGATCACAAATTCAAACCGGCGCGGATCACGCCCGCCCGGTCGTCTTGATCTCGGCGTGGCGGGCGGCCCGGTCGGCCATCGCCGTCCACACCGCCTCCGACCGGCGCAACCGCGCCTCGACATTGGGCAGCGTCGCGGCGTCCGCCTGTGCGGCGCAGCTCGCCGCTTGATCGCGATAATAGCTTTCCATGGTCCCCTCGTCGTCGTTAGGCGCCGTGCGTGCCGACGCCGGTCGGGCCGTCGATCACCAGCCGGACCTTGGTCGCCAGCTCGGTGCGCTTGTACGGCTTCTGGATCAGTTCGAATTCCGCCCCGCGCGCGTCGACCCGCTCGATCGAGGATTCGGCGTAACCGGTGGTGAGCAGCACATTCATGTTCGGCCGCCGGCGCTTCACCTCGCGCGCCAGCATCACGCCGTTCATGCCGCCCGGCATGATCAGGTCGCTGAACAGCAGGTCGATCTTGCCCGCGCCGTCGAGCAGCTCCAGTGCCTCGCTGGCATTCTCGGCCCGCAACACGGTGTAGCCGAATTCGGTCAGCACGGTCTCGGCATAGTCGCCGACGTCGACCTGATCCTCGACCACCAGCACCGTCTCATTGCCGCGCTTGTCGGCGGCCAGCGGACGCGACGGCTGCGACCCCTGCGGCTCGACTGCGGCATTGTCGCAGGGGAAGAGCATCCGCACCGTGGTGCCATGCCCCTCTTCCGAATAGATGCGCAGCGCGCCGCCGGATTGCTTCATGAAGCCATAGACCATCGACAGGCCGAGGCCCGTGCCCTTGCCCTGGTCCTTGGTCGTGAAGAAGGGCTCGGTCACCCGCGCCAGCACTTCCGGCGACATGCCGGTGCCCTCGTCGGAGATGGTCACCATGACGTAGCTGCCGGGTTCCAGCTCGCCGAACCCCTTGTCGCCGCCCTCGACCGAGCGATTGCTCACCTCGATCGTCACCTTGCCACCGTCGGGCATCGCGTCGCGCGCGTTGATCAGGATGTTGATGATGGCCAGTTCGGCCTGGGTTGGATCTATCCGCGCATTGCAGGTCGTTTCCTGATGGACGATGCGCACCGCGACGCGGCCACCCGCCGTGCGCTCGATCAGCGGGCGCAGATCGTCGACCATGTCGACGAGGTTGACGATCCGGCCCTGCAGCTTCTGCTTGCGCGAAAAGGCGAGCAGCTGCTGGGTCAGCGTCGCGCCGCGTTCCGACGCCTGCAGGATGGCGCGCATCGACTTGGCGCCCTTCTGCCGGTCGAAATCGCTGCCGCTGCGCTCCATGTTATTGAGGACGACGTCGGCGAACCCCTGGATGACGGTGAGCAGATTATTGAAGTCGTGCGCGATGCCGCCGGTCAGCTGGCCGACCGCCTCCATCTTCTGCGCCTGGCGCAGCCCCTCTTCCGCGTCGCGCCGCCGTGTCACATCCAGCTGGGAGCCGAAATAATAGATCAGCTTGCCGTTGCTGTCGAAGACCGGCGACATGAACAGCGCGTTCCAGAAGGCAGCGCCGTTCTTCTTGTAATTGAGGATCTCCACCGCGGTTTCGCGGCGCTGCGCGATCGAGCGGCGCAATTCGTTGATCGTGTCCGGATCGGTATCCCGACCCTGCAACAGCCGGCAGTTGCGGCCGATCAGTTCGTCCCAGCCATATCCGGTCATGTTCATGAAAGCGGGATTGGCGAAGACGATCGGATTGTCGGGCAAGTTGGGATCGGTGACAATCATCGGCATGCGCGTCGTCTTCACCGCCGCGAAGAAGATGCTGTTGCTGTCGTCCGACATGTCGTGATTCGCCGCCCCGGACAGATGAGGCGGAGGCCCCCCTCGGGGGGTTTCGGGTGTTGCGTCGGCCAAATGGGATCCAGGCGCTAGAGAAAGGCATGCCCCGAAGCGCCGGCCGTTAGGCCGATAACGTCGATCATTGATGGAAGTTCCCGAAAACCGGGGCCGGTCGCCGTGGCGGATCGGAGCAGCGCCGTGCGCGGTGCGATCGTGAGGTATCTCGCCTTGTCCGGCACGGCGTCGACCAAGTCAACCAATCGTGCGATAATGTCGCGCAACCGCGACCCGGCGTCATATCAGGCTGAGCGAGTCCTCATTCGCCCTGGCCAGATCGACCAGCACCGCCGATGTTTGGCGGGACAGGTTGCGCACCTCCTCGGCGATCACCGCAAAGCCCCTGCCCGCCTCTCCCAATCTGGCGGCCTCGATGCTTGCATTGAAGGCGAGGATGCGCGTCTCGGTCGCGATCTTCCCCACGGAGGCGAGCATCGCGCCCGACTGCCGGATCAGCGTGTCACGCCGCTCGCCGATCCGCTGCATCGTCCGCTGGTCGGTGACGTCGAGGAAGGTGAGCACCGCACCGCCCGACGCTAGCGGATCGAAGGTGATCTCGAACACCTTGCCGTCGTCGAAATGATGGTCCAGCCGCTGCGCCGCCCCCTCGGCCGCCCAGGCGCGATGGTTGGCGAGCACACGCATGATCCGTTCCGGAGGCCAACCGACCGCGCGACCGACGCAGGCGATATATTCGGGCAGCGTCGATCCAGCCGCGATCGCGTCGTCGGCGAAGCCGAATATGCCACTGACGTGCGGATTGATCAGCAGGATCGTCTCGTCGCCGTCATAGACGACGACACCCTGGCGGATATGCGCCATGACGGCCGCAAGCTGTGCCGCCGCGTCCATCGCCGCGGTGCCGTAGTGTCCGATCATGGCCGTCACCGGTCGGCCCAGCGTTGCTGCATCCACGCCCTGGCCTCGTCGATCGACAGGAAGGTGCGGCAATTGTCGCCGATCAAATACCGTTCGGTCTGCAGCTTCGCGAGGCTGGACGATGCCACCGCTGCGACCGGGGCGGACGTGACCTTCATCGCCTTGGGCATGAACAGAGTCAGCAGGTCGACGACCGGGCCGGTGTGCACCGTAGACTGGCGCAGGTCGGCGAGGGTGCAGAATGCGCCATGGCGCAGCCGCAGCGCGGTCCCCCGCGCCAACACCTCGGCAGTGAACTTGCTGACCACCGGGATCGTCCAGAAGCCGCGTGCCGTGATGGTCAGCAGCGCCGCCGGCTCGTCGAACGCAATGTCATAGAACTCGCGAGACACTTTGCCACCTCGTACACGACAACCCGATCGCCGGCAGCGGCCGGCGCGGTCGACGACCGGCCAGCTCCGCCTGGGATGCCGTCACACCGATGGTCCCGAAGCGATTAATAAAACCGCTTCGGGCCCTGTACTAAACCGTACTGACCCCGATCGGCCTGCGGCGATCACTGATGGACGTCGTAGCGATCGAGCATCATCACCTTGTCCCACACTTTGACGAAGTCGAGAACGAAGCGGGCCTGACCGTCCGCCGCGGCATAGACTTCCGCGACCGCACGCAATTGCGAGTTGGCGCCGAAGATAAGGTCGCAGCGGCTTGCCTCGAACCGGGTCTCGCCACCGTCGCGGGCGATCAGATGGAAGGTCGTGCCGCCCTCGTCCGCCTTCTTCCAATCGTAATCCATGCTGGTCAGCACGGTGAAGAAATCGTTGGTCAATGTGCCGACCCGGTCGGTGAACTGCCCGCGGCGCGAGCCGTCCCAATTCAGGCCCAACGCCCGAAGACCGCCGGTCAGCACGACCCATTCGGGGGCCGATAGCGACAGCAAATCGGCGCGGTCGAGGAACAGTTGCTCGGGCGACAGATGGGCGACGTTGACCTCGTCGAAGGCGGGATCGACATAGTTGCGGAAGCCGTCGACCACCGGCCGCAGCCACTCGAAGCTGTCGGCGTCGGTCAGCGCATCGGTCGTGTCCATGCGGCCCGGCACGAACGGCACCGCAACGCTGTTCCCGGCATCCGATGCCGCCTTCTCCACCGCGGCGCAACCGGCCAGCACGATCAGGTCGGCGAGCGACACCGCCTTGCCGCCGCCGGCGCGATCGGCGAAGTCCGCGGCGATCGCCTTCAGGCTGTCGATCACCGGCCGGGTGCGCGCGTTGATCGCCCAATCCTTCTGCGGCGCCAGCGCGATGCGTGCACCGTTGGCGCCGCCGCGCTTGTCGCTGTGGCGGAAGGTCGAGGCGGCGGAGAAGGCGGTATAGGCCAGGTCCGACACCGAATGGCCGGCCGCCCAGATCGCCTGCTTCAGCGCCGCGATGTCGGCGTCGCCGATCAGCGGGTGGTTCACCGGCGGGATCGGGTCCTGCCACAGCAGGTCGTCCTCGATCGTCCGTTCCTCGCCCAGGTAGCGCTCCTTGGGGCCCATGTCGCGGTGCGTCAGCTTGTACCAGGCCTTGGAGAATTGCTCGGTGAAATAGTCGAAATCATGCAGGAACCGCTCACAGATCGGGCGATAGACCGGGTCGACCTTCAACGCGATGTCGCTGGTCATCATCATCAGCGGATGCGTCTTGCCCGCAATATGCGCGTCGGGGGTGTGTGGCGCATCCTTGTCGACCGGCGTCCACTGCAGCGCGCCGGCGGGGCTGCGCGTCTGCTCCCATTCGAACCTGAACAAGTTTTCCAGATAGCTGTTGTCCCAGGTCGTCGGATCCGGCGTCCAACTGCCCTCGATGCCGTTGGTCATGGTGAATTCGCCGGCGCCGGTGCCCTCCGGATTGTGCCAGCCGAGGCCCATCTGCTCGATCGGCGCCATCTCCGGCGGCGCGCCGATGCGGTCGGCCTTGACCATCCCGTGGCTCTTGCCGAACGCATGGCCGCCGGCGATCAGCGCGACGGTTTCCTCATCGTTCATCGCCATGCGGGTGAAGGCGACGCGGATGTCGCGCGCCGATGCCATCGGGTCGCCGCTGGCATAGGGTCCTTCCGGATTGACGTAGATCAGCGCCTGGTGCGTCGCGGCGAGTGGCTGTTCCAAGTCATAGTCGGCATCGCCGTTCCGCCCGCGCCAGCGCTTGTCGCGGTTCACCATCTCATCGAACGACTTCACCGTCGTCATGTCGACATGTTCGGGCCCCCAATAGGTCGCGTCGTCCGCTTCCCAGGCGTCGTGGCGGCCGCCGGCGAAGCCGTAGGTGGGGAAGCCCATGATCTCCAGCGCGCAATTGCCGGTCAGCACCATCAGGTCTGCCCAGGACAGGGCAGCGCCATATTTCTGCTTGATCGGCCAGATCAGCCGGCGCGACTTGTCGGTGTTGCCATTGTCCCACCAGCTGTCGATCGGGGCAAAGCGCTGCATCGCCTCGCCGGCGCCGCCGCGGCCGTCGGCGATGCGATAGGTGCCGGCGGAATGCCACGCCATGCGGATCATCTGCGGCCCGTAATTGCCATAGTCGGACGGCCACCAGGCCACCGAACTGGTCAGGAACGCCTTGATCTCCGCCTTCAGCGCTTGGAGGTCGATCGCCTCGAACGCCGCCTTATAGTCAAAGTCCTCACCCAGCGGATTGGCGCGCGGGCCGTTGCGGTGGAGCTGCTCGACCCGCAGCCGGTTCGGGTACCAGTCCTGCAACGTCGGCTTGCTGGTCTGCGCCCCGCCGATGCGGTCGCCGCCGAACGGGCACTTACCGGCGAGGACATCCTTGTAATCATTCATTGAGGCACGCTCCGGCATCGCTCATGGCGCGGAACAGGCGCGCAGCCGGACGATGCGGACGACCCGGCATGCGACAGGCGAACCTGATCCACATCAAGCCAGAACGTGGCGGGGGGCGCTGCGTTTCCTAAAATTTGCTTTAGGTTAGTTTGGGTACGGAAGTGGCGATCAGACGCTCGCGCCGAGCAGCCGTCCGATCATGGCGGTCACGCCCATGGCGATCGCGCCCCATAACGTGACGCGGACCACCGCTGGCAGCAGCCGCGCCCCGCCGACCCGCGCCCCGATCGCGCCGAGGATGGCCAGCGCCAGCAGCGCACCGAGCGAAACCGTCAACGCGACGGCCGAGCGCGGCGTGGTGACCGCCACCACCAGCGGCACGATCGCGCCGGCGGTGAAGGCGGCAGCGGAGGACAGTGCCGCCTGGATCGGTCGCGCGGCAAGATCGTCGCTCAGACCCAGTTCGTCGCGGGCGTGGGCGCCGAGCGCGTCATGCGCCATCATCTGTTCGGCGACCTGCCGCGCCAGGGCGGGCGCGACGCCGCGGGTCTCGTAGATCGCGGCGAGTTCCGCCGTCTCCTGTTCCGGCGCACGCAGCAATTCGCGATGCTCGCGCGCCAGATCCGCCTGTTCGGTGTCGGATTGGGAACTGACCGAGACATATTCGCCCGCCGCCATCGACAGGGCGCCGCCGACTGTCGCGGCACCCGCCGCGAGCAGCACCGCGCCGTGCGTCGCATGGGGCGCGGCGGCGACGCCGACGAGCAGGCTGGAGACGGAGATGATCCCGTCATTGGCGCCGAGCACCGCGGCGCGCAGCCAGCCGGTCCGGTGGATCAGGTGATGCTCGCCCGGCCCGGCCGCCGCCGCGCCGGCCTCGCTGGTCAGGATGGTCGTCGCGTCGCTGCTCATGCCGATCTCCGTTGCCACCGAACCGCCGCGCGCGCGATAGGTTCAATCGGCCGGCGGCACGTCGTCGATGCGATAGTGGATCGGCTTGAACGACCCGCCGTTGGAGGCGGGCGCGGAACAGGCGGTCAGGCCGACGATCAGGTCCATCCGCGCCACGAAGCGGATGTGGTCGCCCGCCCGGCTGATCGGCGGCAGCACCGACAGCGTGCCCGTCGCGCCGTCGATCGGCACGTTCATGAAGCAATTGAACGCGACGGGGATCTGGTCCGGCACCACTCCGAACGGCGCCAGCGCCGCGGCCAGATTGCCGAAACAGCCGCGGTGGCGCGGCAGCTCGGGATAGAAATGATCGAAGGTCGCATAGGAACACGGCGTCAGCAGGAAGTCGTGCATCCCGACCGTGTCGGCGACGATGTCGAGCATCACGTTCGACCGGTTCGAATAGAGCGAGTGGCCGGTGGTCAACCGGATCGTCTCGGCATAGTCCAGCGTGCGCCCCGACGAGATCACCTCGCCGAGATCGTCGGCGTTGAAAGCGAGCAGATCGGCGACCTGGCAGCCGCGCGGGTCGATCACGGTCAGCGACTGCCCCTTGCCCAGCCGGAAACCCGCGCCGCTCCGTTCCGCTATCTCGACCACCGCCGGCTCATCCGCCATGCGAGTCATTGCCCCGAATACCGAAACGGGCATTGCCAGCCGCTGTCCACCGCCCGGCCGCTGTATTGGCGCGCCTCGCTCGCCTCGCCATGCCGGGACAGCATCGGGTTGCGCGAGCCGGCGAGCATCTCGTCGCGCACCATGATCTTCTCGCGCATCGTTTCGTACCGCCCCTGCGCGCGCAGCGTCTCGAACTGGTCGTGCAGGTTGAAGATCATCGCCGGCCGCGCGAAACGCCGCGCCGGCCGGCTGGCACGCGGATGCAGGCCGACGACGAAGAACGCCTCGCCACCGAACGACAGCGAGAAATGCGGGCTGTCGGGATCGGCGCTGACCCGCTCGTCCCAGGTCTGTCCCAGCCACACGTCCTTGTCCGACAGCGACTGGATGCGTTGCCAGATCGCCCGCTCGAACGCCTCCTCGCTCAGTTCGTCTGGGCCGGCGAAGACCACGGCAAGGCTGCGGAACAGCGTCGGCTCCGCGCGATAGCGCGCCGCGAAGCAGCGCAGCCGATCGTGGATGCGCAGATCGTCCCAGGCGCTTTCGATGTCGCGCGCGCCGAGCACGTCGAGCGTGCCCTTGGCCAACGCCGCCTTGGCGCCGACGCAGGGGAAACCATGATCGGCGATATGGGCGGACAACAGGCGGCCCGCATCCGCCTCGCTGGGGTCGCTCCAGCTGAATAAAGGTTTGGATGACAGCATGACGAGCGAACGAGCCGCGCAGTATGGGCGTTCCTGCGTTTCCAGCCCAAGTTGATCCGCATCAACCTGATTTTGCCGGGTAAGTTAAAAACATAGGAGTCCCTTTCCCGGATCGGGACGTTGGGCGCGACGGATCGACGCGACCCTCCACCTGCGATCCCCGCCCGCCGCCCGGCGACCGGTTATCGACAAGGATCGCTCGCGATGGACCAGCATCAGGCCCCCCTGCTCGACGCCCTCAAAGCGCTTGAGCGCCGCCCAATCCACGGCTTCGGCGCACCCGGCCATCATCAGGGCCAGGCGGTACCGAAGGAGGCGAAGGCGCTGCTCGGCGCGCGCCTGTTCGCGGCCGACGTCATCACGCCCAAGGGCCTCGATGACCGAACCGAGGGCGCCCACGTCCTGCAACGCGCGCACGAGATCGCGGCGGAGGCCTGGCAGGCGGACTTCTGCCGCTTCGTCACTGGCGGCTCGACCCAGAGCCTGCACACTGCACTTGCCGCGGTCGCCGGCCCCGGCGACACGGTGCTGTTCGCCGCCAACGTCCATAAGGCCGAGCGCGCCCATGCGCTGGCCGCGGGCCTGGATGCGGCGATCGTCCCCGTGCTGGTCGATCCGCATTGGGACGTGGAGCATGGCGTCACGCCGGCCGCGCTCGCCGACGCGCTCGATGCGCATCCACAGGCCAAGGCCTTCGTCGTCGTCTCGCCGACCTATTATGGCGTCACCAGCGACATCGCCGCGCTCGCCGACCTGTGCCACGCGCGCGGCATCCCGCTGATCTGCGACGCCGCCTGGGGTGGCGCCTTCGCCTTCTGCGAAGCGCTGCCGCACGATCCGCTGACCAAGGGCGCCGACATCGCCGTGTACAGCATCCATAAGACGATGGGCGCGCTGACCCAAGGATCGGCGATCCTCGCCAAGACCGGCCACGTCGATCTGCAGCGGCTGTGGATGGCCTATGAGCTGTTCCAGACCACCAGTCCGTCGGTACCGATCCTCGCCAGCCTCGACGCGGTGCGCCGCGACCATGCTCTGCACGGCGAGACGCTGTGGCAGAGCGTGATCGACCGTGCGCTTGCGCTGCGCGGACAGCTGGCGGCGATCGACGGCCTGCGCGTCTTCGGCGAGGGCGATCTGCCTGCCGACAGCCAACTCGACCCGACCAAGGTGCTGATCGATGTGTCCGGCTGGACCGTCAGCGGCTATGCACTCGACGATTGGCTGGTTCAACACCATCGGGTCAGCGTCGGCCTGTCGGATGCGCGTCACCTGCTCGCGGTGCTCGCCCCCGGCACGCCGGCGCGCGACGTTCGCGCCCTGGTCAAGGCGCTGCGCGACGCGGCGCAACAGATCGCCGCCGGTACCAGTGGCTTGCCGCCCCTGCCGTCGTCCCTGCCGCGCATCGACACGCTATCGGTGACGATGCGCCACGATCCCGCCGCCGCGCTGTTCGGTCCCGCCGAAAGCGTGCCGATCGAGGCCGCTGCGGGACACATCGCCGCGGAGATGATCGCGCCTGCCCCGCCCGGTGTGCCGCGGCTCGTCCCGGGACAGCTGATCGAACCGGCGCACGTCGCCTGGCTGATCGCCAACCGTGATGCCGGCGCCTTCTTCCTCGACCCCATCGATCCGAACCAGCGTCGGCTCCGCGTCGTCGCCGCGCCGGGCTGATCTGGGGAAAGAGCGAAGGGCCTAGCGTCCGTCGACCAGCATCATCGTCAGCCCGCCGCCGGCGACCAGCACCGCCAGCGCCACCATCACGCCGCCGAAATCCTGCGGCGTCGCGAACAGCCAGGCGAGCGGCGGACCGAGCAGCGAGGGCACGGTATTGGCCAGGTTGAGCAGGCCGAGGTCACGTCCGCGCCGGCGCGGATCGGGCAGCAGCTGCATGGCGATACCAGCATTGAGCGCGACGAACACCGCCGAACCCAGCATGTAGACGACGAAGGCGATCGCCCCGGCGGTCCAGTCGCGCGCCAGCGCCATGGCGAGCAAGCCGGCGGCGGCCGTGGCGGCCGCGGCGAGGATCGCGGGTTTGCGCCGCCGCGTCACGTCCGACACCCGTCCTAGGATCAGGGCCACCGGCAGCGGGATGATCAGGGCGATCGTCAGCAGATGGCCGATCCGCGTCGGCAGCCCGGCGCGGCCGGAGGCCGGCACGATGCTTTCGAAGTAATAGAGCAGATAAGCCTGGGTGACGACCGCCGCGATCTGCACCAGCAGCCGCGCCACCCCGGCGACGACCAGTTCGCGGCGCGGCGGCGGCCCGTCGCCGGGCGGTGCGTCGAGGTCGACCGAAACGCGAGCCGGTGAGAGCAGCAACGGCGCGATGCACAGCCCCACCGCCACCGGCAGGATGGCGAACCGCATGTCCTCCGACAGGAACACCTGACCGAGCAGCAGGGCGGAGAAGGCGGAAGCGAGCGGCCCGCCGAAGGCGAACAGGCCGCCGACGATGCCCTTCTGCGAATCCGGCACCTCTTCGGCGATCGCCGCCATCATCGGCGCCAGCAGGACGTTGACCGCGATCTGGAAGGCGGCGATCGCCGCGACCAGCGCCACCGGCGAGGTGGCAAAGGCGATCCCGACATAGCTCGCGGCGGTGACGATCACCCCGGCGACCATCCATCGGCGCCGGCCGTGGCCGCGCGCGAACGACCGGTCGCTCAGCCAGCCGAAGGTGACGTTCGCCAGGCTGGCGGCGATGGCGCCGGCGACGACGGTGGCGGTGAACACGCCGATCCGCGCGTCCCCGGTCAGCCGCTCGACCTTGATCGGCAGCAGCAAGGTCAGCAGCGGCAGATAGGCGATCACCCCGCCGGCGTCGGCCAGTGCCACCGCGCCAAGAAAACGCGGTGACCGAGGTGGATAGCGAACGTTGCTCATCACCCACCCCTGCCCCGCTTTGCCATTCCCGGCAACGCCCGCGGGCGCAGGGCTCGCCGGTACGGCGGCGGATCAGGGCTTGAAGGTCTGCGCGGTCAGCGTCGCGCTCGCCATCATCGTCCGGTCGGCGGCATCCTGTCCCAGCGCGACACGATAGCTGCCGGCCGCGATCCGCCAGCCGGGCAGCCTGGTGTCGTAATCGGCGACGATCCGCGGTTCCGCGGTCAGCGTGATCCGCCGCGTCTCGCCACGCTTCAGCGCGACACGGGTGAAGGCGCCGAGCCGCATCGGGGCGCCGCCGCCCTCACGGCCGACATACATTTGCGGCACGTCGATGCCGTCGCGATCGCCGGTGTTGGTGACGTCGAAGGTCACGCTGAGCGTCCGGCCGCCGCGCACCACCGGGTTCCGATAGGCGAAATGCGTGTAGGACAGGCCGTGGCCGAAGGGAAACAGCGGCTTCAGCCCCTTCTTCTCATACCAGCGATAACCGACGTCGGCGCCCTCGACGTAATCGACGGGGAAGCTCTGCAACACATAGGTCGATGCCGCCGCCGGATTTGCGGCGGCCGCCGCCTCCAGCCCGCTCAGCCGATCGAGCCCGACCGGATGCGGACGCGGCGGCTGCGAGGCGTCGGCGGGGAAGGTGATCGGCAGGCGGCCCGACGGATTGACCCGCCCGGTCAGGATCGCGGCGATCGCCTCGCCGCCGCGCTGGCCGGGATACCAGGCCTGAACCACCGCCGGCACCTTGGCCAGCCACGGCATCAGCACCGGCCCGCCCGTCTCCATCACCGCCACCGTATGCGGCTGCGCCGCGGCGATCGCCGCGATCAGCGCGTCCTGCTGGTTGGGCAGGTTGAGGTTCGGCACATCGTCCGCCTCGGTCGTCCATTGTGTTGCGAAGACGATGGCGAGGTCGGCATTCTTCGCCGCCTCGACCGTGGCGTTGAGGCTGCGCCCGTCGACCCAGTCGACCCGCACGCCGGGCAGCGCCTTGCGCAGCGCGAGCAGCGGCGACGAGGCATGATAGGTGATGCGCGCGAAGGACGCCGATCCGCCGGTGGCGAGCGGGATCTCGACCGGCGCGCCGCCGACCGAGCGGACCTGGCTCGACCCGCCGCCGGACAGCACGCCGACATCGGCATTGCCGCCGATCACCACGATCCGCTTCGCCGTCCGCGCGATCGGCAGCAGTTCGCCGTCGTTCTTGAGCAGGACGATGCCCGCCTCCGCGGCACGCTGCGCGACCTCGGCATGCGCGGCATAGTCGGGGGTCGCCGCCTTGGCCGGCACCGCGTCGTTGAACGCGCCGGTCTCGATCAGCCCGGTCAGGTACCGCGCCGCCATGTCGTCGATCCGCGCCATCGGCACCTGGCCCTTTTCCACCGCGGCCTTCAGCGGCTCGGCGAAGTACAGCGCCTTGTCGAGTTCCTGCCCCGATTGCTGGTCGAGGCCGGCATTGGCGGCCTTGGCGGTGGAATGGACCGCGCCCCAGTCGCTCATCACCCAGCCGCGATAGCCCCAGTCGCGCTTCAGCACGTCGGTGAGCAGATGCTTGTTCTCGCACGCCCAGTCGCCGTTGACCTTGTTGTAGGCGCACATCACCGAGCCGGGCCGGCCGGTCTCGATCGCAATCTCGAAGGCGAGCAGGTCGCTCATCCGCAGGTCGGCCTCGCCGATCCGGGCGTCGACGACCATGCGCCCCGTCTCCTGGCTGTTCAGCGCGAAATGCTTGACGGTGGAGACGATGCGGTTCGACTGGACGCCCGCGATATGCGCGCCGGCCAAGGTGCCGGCGAGCAGCGGATCCTCGCCGAGATATTCGAAATTGCGGCCGTTCCACGGATCGCGGGTCAGATTAACGCCGCCGGCAAGCAGCACGTTGAAACGCTTGTCGCGCGCCTCTGCGCCGATCATCGTGCCGCCGGCGCGCGCGATTCCGGGATCGAAGCTGGCCGCGGTCGCCAGGCTCGACGGCAGGGCGGTGGCGACATCGCCCTTGCGCTGCTCGACCTGATTGGCGACGCCGAGCGACGCGTCGCTTTCGCGCACCAGCGGAATGCCGGGACGGGCGAGGCCGTCGATATGGCCGGCGGACGGGATCAGCTCGTTGCTGGTCTTGCCCGCCGCCATCGGCGGGAACAGGCCGTGCAGCAGCGCGATCTTCTCATCCAGTGTCATCCGCGCGACCAGGGCATCGGCGCGGGCGCGCGCGTCGCTGCCCTTGGCCGCCGGCGCGGCGCGATTCGCCTGTGGCGGCCGGGCGGTGGCGGTGCCGCCGATCGCGATCGCCAGCGCTGCCAGCGATGCCCAACGGGCGATGTGAGTCGTCGTCATAGGTCCTCCCCTTGGCCCTGTGTGTGTCCTTCGGGCCACGATCCTTCGCAAATAGACAAGCATATCGGGTGAACGTTCACAACCGCTGCTTTTCAATGCTTAGGCTCGCTTGACAGGCTTCGCGACTTGGCACAAGTGAACGTTCTCAAGAAGCGCGGTCCAACCGCGTCGTTCGTCATTGGGGAGGATATCCATGCGTAGCGTTCGTGCTCGCCTGCTTTCGCGTTTTGCCATCGGCGTTTCCACCGCCGCCTTTATCATGCCGGCCGCCGCTGCGGCGCAGGACGCCGCCGCCACGATGGGCCAGCCGGGCCCCGCGCAGACCGATCCGGTCCCGTCGGCCAGCGGCGACGTCGGCCAGGGCGATGGCGACATCGTCGTCACCGGCATCCGGGCTTCCTTGCGCGAATCGATCGACCTGAAGCGCAACGCGCAGGGCATCGTCGACGCGATCAGCGCGGAGGACATGGGCAAGTTCCCGGACACCAACCTCGCCGAATCGCTGCAGCGCATCACCGGCGTGTCGATCGACCGCAATTCGAGCGGTGAAGGCCAGTTCGTCACCGTCCGCGGCTTCGGCCCGGAATACAATCTCGTCACGCTCAACGGCCGGCAGATGCCGACGTCGACGATCGGCGACGGCAACAGCGCGCCGTCGTCGCGCTCCTTCGACTTCGCCAATCTGGCGTCGGAAGGCGTCGCCTCGCTCGAAGTCTACAAGTCCGGGCGCGCCACCGTGCCGTCGGGCGGCATCGGTTCGGTGATCAACATCCGCACCCCCCGCCCCTTCGACAAGGTGGGCCTGCGCGGCTCGATCTCCGCCCGCGGCGTGATCGACACGTCGCAGAACGGGCACAAGGACATCACGCCGGAAGTGTCGGGCATCTTCTCCGACACCTTCGCCGACGACCGCATCGGCATCCTTGTCACCGGTGCCTATCAGCGCCGCAACTTCAGCGCCAATTCGGCCAACATCGGCTGGCGCGACGGCTATCTCGGCAACGAGAATAATTGGGGTTCGCTCGCCCAGCCGGGCGATCCGCGCTACGCCAACATCACCAACCGGCCCAAGGCGACCGACGTCTACCAGGTGCCGCAGAACGGCGGCTATGACGTCGTCAATGGTCGCCGCGAGCGCATCAACGGCCAGGCCGTGCTCCAATTCCGCCCGATCGACAGCCTCACCGCGACGATTGACTACACCTATTCCCGCAACACCATCTCCACCCGCGACAACAGCGTCGGCATTTGGTACAACCATAACGACACCGTCAGCGCCTGGACCAACGGTCCGGTCGCCGGCCCGGTCTTCTATACCGAGCGGTTCACGGCGGCAGAGGCGAAGGACCTTGCCTATTCCGTGTCGCAGACGGCGTCGCGCAGCGAGAACAAGTCGCTCGGCGGCAATCTGACCTGGAACGCGCCGGGTGGCGTGACGATGACGCTCGACGCGCATCACTCCACCGCGGAGTCGAAGCCCGACAGCCCATACGGCAACAGCAACTCGTTCGGCGCGGCGGTGTTCGGCATCCAGAGCCAGTCGATCAATTTCGATCACGATCTGCCGGTCCTGTCGTACACCATGTATCCCGGCATCGACGCACTCAACCCGGCGAACATCGTCCCGACCGGCAATGCGTTCCGCAATTCCTATTTCCGCGACGAGATCAACCAGGTCCAGATTCGCGGCCACTACGACCACAACCAGGGCTTCATGGACAGCCTGGACTGGGGCTTCGAATATACCGACAACAAGGTGCGCTCGGCCTACAGCGTGCTCCAGAACGACACCTGGGGCGGCGCCGGCGGCAGCACGCCGGCCCAGCGCGCGGCGGCGGCGGCGCTGCTGCCCGACAACATCTTCCACCTGACCAGCATCCCGGACGCCTTCTCCGGCATCAGCGGATCGAACGACCCGAACATCATCAAGTCGTTCTTCACCTACGACCTGCCGACCGCGCTTGCGCTGACCGACAAGGCCTATGGCACCTGCGGCGGCAACCTGCAGTGTCTGCTGCCCTACACGACCGACTCGCGCATCCGCGAAAAGACGATCGCGCCGTATTTCCAGTTCAACGGCAAGTTCGACCTACTCGCCGGGCCCGGTCACTTCATCGCCGGCGTCCGTTACGAGAACACGGACGTCTCGGCCAGCGCATTGGTGCCGACGCCGGTCGGCGGCCAGCAGAATTCGCAGAACGAATTCAACGTGCTGTATCAGGGCAGCGGCTTCACCACGTTCAAGGGCAGCTACCACAATTGGTTGCCGTCGGTGGACGTCGACATCACGCCGATCGAGAACGTCAAGTTGCGCGCGTCGTACAGCCACACCATCACCCGCGCCGACTACGGCAGCCTGCAGGGCGGCCGTCGCCTCGACACGCTGTTCCGCGTCGGTGGCGGCACCGGATCGGTCGGCAACCCCAATCTGATCCCGTACAAGTCCAAGAACATCGACCTGTCGGCCGAATGGTATTACGGCAAGGAAGACTACATCTCCGTCGGCTACTTCCATAAGGACGTGTCGAACTACATCGGCTCGACCCAGATCAACACGACCATTCCGGGCATCGCCTCGCCGACCACGACGTTCAACGGCGTGACTACCAACGGTCCGCGCTATCAGGCGGCCGTCAACGCGCCGGGTTATGATGGCACCTTCGCCTTCATCCAGAATTACTATCAGACCAACTTCCCGGCCTATGTCGGCAAGAACGGCGTGCTGCTAGCCGGACCCGGCGATCCGCTGGTCAATTTCGTCATCACGACGCCGTTCAACAGCGATCAGACGGCATCGGTCAACGGCTTCGAATTCGCGATCCAGCACAACTTCTGGAACACGGGCTTCGGCACGATCCTCAACTACACGATCGTCAATGGCAATCGCGACTACAACAACCTGTTGCCGTCGAGCGTCCCTCAGTTCGCGATCACCGGTTTGTCGGATAGCGCCAACGCCGTCTTGTTCTTCGACAAATATGGCATCAACGCTCGCGCGGCCTACAATTGGCGCAAGGGATATCTGTCCGGCTCGGGCACGAACCCCTATTACGTCAACACGTACGGCCAGCTCGACGGCAGCGCGAGCTATGCGATCACGCCGCTGGTGACCGTGTTCGTCGAGGGCATCAACATCTTGGGCGAGGATCGCAGCGGCCACCTGCGTTCGGACCGGAACGTCAACTTCGTCAACAAGCAGGATGCCCGCTATTCGGCCGGCGTGCGCCTCACCTTCTAAGTCCCCCGACGGCCTGCCAGCCTTCTCGTCAGAGAAGGCTGGCTTTTTCTTCCCGGGAACGGCAGGCCTTGCAGTCATGCCCTTCGCGGGTGCCCATTGACGAGACTATCGATGACCAGCCAGCACGCGATCCTGACCGCCGAGGCGCATCGCGACCTGCGCATTCTGACCGAGCGTGACGCCGCCCTTGGCGATGCGCAGATGTGCTGCATCACCGTGCCGAGCGAATTCCGCGCGGTGCAGAGCGAATATCCGATCCTCTTCCGCCTCAACGATACCCGCGACCGCTTCACTGCGCTCGCCATGTTCGGCTTCGAGAATGGCGAGAACCTTTACTTGGACGGCGGGCGCTGGGACGCACGCTACCGGCCGCTGGCGATGGACATCCAGCCGTTCCTGATCGGTGGTGGTCCCGATGACGACGATGCCAAGCAGGTCCATGTCGACCTCGCCTCGCCACGCATCGCCGCCGGTGACGCCGGCATCCGCGTGTTCGACGAAATGGGCCAGCCGACGCCCTATCTGGAGCGTATCGCCGAACAGCTCGGCGCGCTCGACGAGGGATATCGCGGTTCGGCCGATTTCTTCGCGGCGCTGCAACGCCACGATCTGCTCGAACCCTTCACGCTGGAAGTCACGCTGGACGACGGTTCGACCAACCGCTTGGTCGGCTTCCACATCATCGACGAGGACCGCCTCGCGGAACTCGACGGCGCGGCACTGGCAGAGCTCAATGCCAACGAGCATTTGCTGCCGATCTATATGGCGATCGCATCGCTCGCTCATCTCGGCGATCTCGTCGCGCGTCGGAACCGGCGGCTGGCGCGTGGCTGAGGCCGATCCGGGTCCGCTCGCGGGCTTGGCCCGGGTGCCGGAGGAGCAGGTCGCCGACGCTGCCGCGCTCGACGCCCGGTTGCGTGGCGCGGAAACGCCGTTCGTGATCCGCGGCCTCGCCGCGGATTGGCCGCTGGTGAAGGCTGGCCTGCAGTCCGCCGACGCCGCGCGCGACTATCTGCTGCGCCACCACCGCGACCGGCCGTTCACCGTCTCGGTTGGCCAGCCGGGCAGCGGCGGCCGGCTGTTCTACGACGATGCGATGGCGATGAACTTCCGCACCTTCGACGCGAAGCTCCCGGAAATCTTCGCGCGGATGGCGGCCTTCGCCGGGCAGCCGCAGGCGCCGACCGTCTATCTCGCCTCGATCGACGTGCACCAGTTCTTCGACGGCCTGCACGCCGCCAACCACATCGACCTTGCTGATCGCGAACCGCTGGCCAGCATCTGGATCGGCACGCGCACGCGCATCGCCGCGCACAACGACGTGCCCAACAACCTCGCCGTGGTCGCCGCCGGCCGGCGCCGTTTCACGCTGTTCCCGCGCGAACAGTTCCGCAACCTCTACCTCGGCCCGGTCGACAACACGCCGGCGGGCCGGGCGATCAGCATGGTCGACTTCCACGCACCGGACCTCGAACGCCACCCGCGCTTTGCCGAGGCGATGGCGCATGGCCAGACGGTAGAGATGGCGCCCGGCGACGCGCTCTACATCCCGGCGCTGTGGTGGCACCACGTCGAAGGGCTGGAGGACTTCAACGTGCTGGTCAATTACTGGTGGCGCGAGACGCCGCGCTGGCTCGGTCAGCCGCAGGAGGCGCTCAATCACGCGCTGATGGCGATCCGCGACCTCCCTCCCGATCAGAAGGCGCATTGGCGGGACATGTTCGATTATTACGTCTTCCAAAACGACGATCAGGTCACCGCCCATGTGCCCGAAGGCGGCCGCGGCGTGCTCGACCCGATGACGCCCGAATTGGCGAGCCGGCTGCGCGGCTATCTGTTGCGGGCGCTCAGCCGATGACCACCGTGACACCGCGTCGCATCATTGTCGCCGGCGGCGGCACCGCCGGCTGGATGACCGCCGCGGCGCTGACCCGGACGCTCGGCCGCACTGCTACCGTCACCTTGGTCGAATCCGACGCGATCGGCACGGTCGGCGTCGGCGAATCGACGATCCCGCCGCTGATCACCTTCAACCGGCTGCTGGGGATCAATGAAACCGAATTCATGGCGGCGACCCAGGCGACGTTCAAGCTGGGCATCCAGTTCGACGGCTGGAAAGGTCCGAACCACAGCTACTTCCATGCCTTCGGCCTGACCGGCAAAGACCATTGGGCGGCCGGCTTCCAGCATTTCTGGCTGGAGGGACGCGCGCGTGGTCACGACCAATCCTATGACGATTACTGCCTGGAGCTGATCGCGGCGCGCGAGAACAAATTCGCCCATCTGCCCGACGACCGGATGAGCTACGCCTATCAGCTCGACTCTACCCTCTACGGCCGCTTCCTCCGCCGCATGGCAGAGGGCGACGGGGCGCGCCGCATCGAAGGCAAGATCGCTCGCGTCGACCTCGATGGCGAGAGTGGCGACATCGCCGCGCTGGTGCTGGAGGACGGGCAACGGGTCGAGGGCGACCTATTCCTCGACTGCACCGGCTTCCGCGCGCTGCTGATCGAGCAGGCGCTGCACGTCGGTTATGACGACTGGACGCACTGGCTGCCGTGCGACAGCGCGATCGCGGTGCAGACCGAGAGCGTGCGGCCGCCGGTTCCCTATACCCGCGCCATGGCGCACGATGCCGGCTGGCAATGGCGAATCCCGCTGCAGCATCGCGTCGGCAACGGCATCGTCTATTGCAGCCGCTACCTGTCGCGCGATGCGGCACTCGACCGACTGCTCGGCAATGTCGAGGGCAAGGTGCTGACCGAGCCCAACATGCTGCGCTTCGTCACCGGGGCGCGGCGCAAACAGTGGCATCGCAATTGCGTCGCCATCGGCCTGGCAGGCGGCTTCATGGAGCCGTTGGAATCGACCAGCATCCACCTGATCCAGCGCGCGATCCTGCGCCTGATCCGGCTGCTGCCGGCGGCCGGGCCGATCTCGCCGCATGACGTCGCCGAATTCAACGACCAGCAACTGACCGACATGGATCAGATCCGCGACTTCCTGATCCTTCACTACAAGGTCACCGAGCGGCGAGACTCGCCGTTCTGGCGGCAGTGTGCGGCGATGGAGATTCCCGCCAGCCTGGCGCAGAAGATCGGCCTGTTCCGCGAGACCGGCCGCGTCTTCCGCCGCAACGACGAACTGTTCGCGGAGAACAGCTGGATCCAGGTGATGCTCGGCCAGGGTATCACCCCGGCCGCGCGACACCCGATCGCCGCCAAGCTGCCCGACGAGGAACTGGCCCGTTTCCTGTCCGGCCTGCGCCAGGGTGTCACATCGACGGTACGCGGCCTGCCCGCGCACGGCGACTATGTCGCGCGCTATTGCGGCGCGCCGCCCGCCTGATGGCGCGGCGTCGACAAGCGGTGACCATCCGCCACGTCGCGGCGGACGCTGGCGTGTCGTTGCAGACGGTCAGCCGCGTCATCAACAAGGAGCCGAACGTCCGGCCCGAGATGATGGCGCGGGTGCAGGACTCGATCGCACGCCTCGGCTATGTCCCGTCGATCGCGGCGCAGCGGATGGCGGGCTCGCGGTCCTATCTGATCGTCGCGCTCAACGACCGCGAGCGAACCATCGCCGGCTGGCGCGACCGCCAGGGCACCGACTGGGTCGACCAGATGCTGCTCGGCGGCATGCTGACCTGTGCCGAACACGGCTATCGCATGATCGTCGAATTGGTCGACACACACAGCGACCATATCGAGCGCGAACTGCTCGCCGCGATCGCCGCGATCCAGCCCGACGGCGTCATCCTGACCCCGCCGCATTCCGAGAACCCGCTGATCACGCGCCTGCTCGAGGAACATCGCATCGCCTTCGCGCGGATCGGATCGCGCAACGCCGGCCCCGGCTTCGCCGTCGCGATGGATGAAGCGGGCGCAGCGCGCATCGCCACCGAGCATCTGATCGCGCTCGGCCATCGCCGCATTGGCTTCATCGCCGGTCCCGACGAATATGAGCTGAGCGGCTGGCGCACCGATGGCTGGCGGACGACGATGGTGGACGCCGGGTTACCGACCGACGGCCTGCTCGCCGCCGGCGACTTCGGTTTCGCATCGGGTCGGGCAGCGGCGGCGGCCTTGCTCGGCAGCGCGGTGCCGCCGACCGCGATCATCGCCTGCAGCGACCAGATGACGCTGGCGACGCTGGAGCTGGCACGCGAGCGCGGGCTCGACGTGCCGGGCGACCTGTCGATCCTCTGCTTCGACGACACGCCGATCGTCCGCTTCGTCCACCCGCCGTTGACCGCGATCGTCCAGCCGATCGCCGAGGTCACCGCGCGCGCAGTGGAGCAGGTGATCGGCGATCAGTCGGGCGATGTCGCCGAACCGATCATCGTGCCGGCGACGCTCGCGGTTCGCGCTTCGACCGGCGCCCCCCGATCACCGGCGTGACCCGCCCGACCATCCTCGCGCAGCGGCTGGGGCAGGAAGGCGAGCCACTGGTCGTGATCGACGACTTCGCCGCCGATCCCGACGACCTGCGGCAGGCCGCCGCGGCCGCCACGTTCGAAGCCGCCGGCCACTTTTACCCCGGCGTGCGCGCGCCGTTGCCCGAGAGCTACTTCCGCGATCATTTCCCGGTCATCGCGCAGGCGCTCGGCCGCCGCTTCGGACCGCACCGCCAGATCGGCGTGATCGATGCCAGCTTCTCGATCGTCACCGCCCGGCCTGATGCCCTCGACGTCCGCCAGCGCGTGCCGCACGTCGACGCCTATGGCCGGGATCGGGTGGCGATGGTCCATTATCTCTCCCCCGCGCATCGCGACGGCACCGCCTTCTTCCGCCATCGCGCCACCGGCTTCGAGACGATCGACGACGCTCGCGCCCCTGCATTCTTCGATCGGTTGCAGGGGGAAGTCGCCGCCGCCCCGCCGGAGGGCTACATCCTCGGCGACACGCCGTTGTTCGAGCGGATCGGCATGGCGGAGGCACGCTACAACCGCGCCATCCTCTACCGCAGCCAGCTCCTGCACAGCGGCGCGATCGCGCCAGATGCGATCCTGTCATCCGATCCCGCCATCGGGCGCCTGACCGTCACCGCCTTCCTGTCGATCGGCTGACCGCGCCCGCCGGGCCTATGCCCCCCCGCCGTAGCGGACCAGCGTCTGGCGGATGCTGCCCGGCCTTGCGGCTGCCCCTGCCCCGTTGACCGGATGCGCGATCGTCCCTTTTCCGCCGCCAAGGGAAATGGTCGTCACATCGGACACGCGCACGCCAGGCGTGTCGGGTACTTCGACCGCGCTGGCGAGGACGATCGACGGATCGGCGGTGAAGTTGGCGTAGACGCCCATTCCCACCGCCTCGTGCCGGCGGACGTGATCGGCGACCTTGTACGCCGCCCACCCGCGCGGGGAATCCGCGCGCCAGGCGCGCTGGCTCGGCGGATCGTAGGGCAGTTCGTTCTGGTAGAAGAAGGTCCGCCCGTCCTCGCCGTTCCACAGCGTCTGCCAGCCCTGGAAATGCTCGACGAACAGCCCGTAGCAGGTAACGTGATCGCCATTGACGACCAGGCCGTGCGTCGCCCGGCTCTCGTCCCAGCCGACGTGGACGCGCCCGTTGTCGCGATCGCCATGATCGGCGCGCCAGATCCACAGATGGTCGCCGATGACATGGTGGCTGTTGATCTCCAGGCAGGTGCCGGCATTGCCGACCGCGGCACCGCCGACACGAAAGAAGAGGTCGGCGAGCAAGGTCGGATGGTCGCGGTGATCGCCGTCTGCGCCGCGCGGCCCGATCTGCACCAGCACGGGCGAATTCTGTGCCCCAGCATCAATCAATAGGCCGGCGATCGTCACCCCCGGCACGTCGGCGACGGTCAGCGCCGCGGTGCCGCCCTCGACCAGCAGCGTCGCCAGCCCGAGGCCGAGCACCACCGTATCGGCCCAGGTCACCCGCAGCGGCTCGCGCAGGCGGTAGACGCCCGGCGTCAGCAGCAGATGGCGCCCCGCGGCAAGCGCGCGGTTGATCGCCGCCACCGGGGTCGCCGGATCGGCGATCAGCACGTCGCGCAGCGGCACGTTCCGGCCGGCGGGTGCCCGGTCCCACGACACTCCCACCGCATCATGGCGCAGCGCCGGGACGAAGAGGCTCCACGCGCCGTCCGGACCGACGCACAGGAACGGCTTCTCCCGGATCACCGGCACGGACGGCAGCGTCGTATAGGGCGGCTTGGGGAAGCTCGTCGCCGGCGCGCCGGCCACACCCATGAACATCATGTTCCAATTCGCCCCCTGCCAGCCGCCGATACGGCTGTTGCGGGTGAACCATTGCTGCTGGGTGCCGGACCGGATCGTGCCGTCGACGCGACAGTCCGCCATGAAGCCGCCGCTCGACCAACCGCCGTCATCCAATGCCAGATCGCCGGCGAGATGGATGCGGCGATAGGGCGCGGCCTGCGACACTGCCCAGCGATCGGCGCCGTCGGGCGGTCGCACCGTCAGATTTTCCGCGCCGCGCCAGAAATTGACCAGCGCCATGCCGTTCGCCCAATCCGCCTCGGCATGGACGTGACCGGTCACGGTCACGTCGCCAGGCGTGACGCCCAGCCCGGCGACCTGTGTGAAGAAACCGACGTTGATGTCGAGGCGATGGCGTCCCGGCTTCAGCAGGATCGCGCAGCGCTGGTCGGTGAAATGCGCGCGCTCCTGCTCGCCGAACCAGCGGGCGATCGTCGCCGGCGCGTCCGGCGCGCCGGGATCGACGATCAGGACGTTCGGCCCAAGGTCCGGATCGTTGGCGGTCATCGCCAGCGCGGGCTTGCCGATCGCGCCGATCCCGATCGCCGCCATGCCGGCGACCATGTCGCGGCGCGTCACTGGCTGCATCCTACCCTCTCCTGCTTTTGACCAGCGCATCGCGCGGCGTGACAGGTTAGGCAACTGTTTCGTATGAATAACTGAGCGCGCGAAGCAGGCGCTGCGGCCAAGGCGCTGGGGCACGAGACACTTTAGGAGCTCGCAGGCTCTCGGCCCGGCACCGCATGGTGCCGTATGCACTGCCGATCCCGATGCGGGGGATCAGCGACGCGTCCGCGACGATCGTTGTCGATCGACCGCGTCGCATCTTCCCATTCGCGGAAAGACACGACGCGGCCGCATCGGTAGACAATTAGAAGCGGAACGCCGCCGTCGCGCGCATGCTGTGCCAGCGGAAGATGTTGTCAGACCGGATGATGTCCGTGCCAGCCGTATTGGGAGTGAGCACGAAGGGGTTGGTGGCTGCCGCCGACCCCTGGGTCACGCGGACGCGGAAGTCGTTATCGTTGTAGCGGTGGTACATATATTCGAGGCCGATCGAGAAATGGCGGCCGATCTGCTGTTCGATACCGCCACCGGCCAGGAAGCCGAACTTGGTGTCGTCGCCCGAAAGCGCGAAGGCGTTGGCGGTGTTGGTGGTCGTGAAGCTATGGTTGATCTTGGCATAGCCGGCACCGGTCGTGCCGTAGAATAGCGTCGTGCCGAAGGCGAGGCCGGCGCGCCCGCGGATCGACGCCTCGTAATCGACATCGCGGGTCAGCACGTAGCTGGCCGGTGTGCTCGAATAGCCGCTGGTGCTGTCTGTGATCTCCGACTTGCCGAATTCGCCGACGAAGCCGACCACGACGTGGCCGCGCTGGGTGTCGGCACCGATCCGCCCGTAATAGGCCCAACCGTCCTTGTCGTTGCGGCAGCCGCCGGCTGCCGGCGTCGCACCGCGTGCCGCACCGTTGCAGAAGCCCGGTGCAAAGGCGTTGGTGTTGCCGGCGGTGACCACGGTGTCACCGAAGCGACCGTCGAGGTTGCGGTCGAACAGCAGCCGCGCCCCCACCGGATTGGGCTGGACATCATAACCGCCCGCCGCGCCGATATAGACGCCGTTGTACGGCTCCGGGTCGGCGCTCATGTCCTGCGCGGCGGCGGGCGATGCCGCCATCGCCGCCAGGACTGCGGCCGGGATCAGGCCGAGGAACTTGGTGTGCATGTCGTAACTCCCTGTAGACAGCAACGAAGAAGAACCGCTCAGACGCCCGAGCTCTGTCGCACGGTACCGTTGACGCCCGACGGAAAGAAGCCGCCGCTCGTCGTCGACGATGCGGTGAGATAGACGATGTTGAGCACCTGGCCTGGCGTCCGGCTGAAGCAGATGCCGTTGCTGTCCGTCGGCACGATGTTCGACGTCGTGCTATCGCCTACGATCCCCTGGTCGAGGTCGGTCGATCCATCCAGGCTGTCGCGCGCGTCCGAGATTTGCCCGGCGGCGGTGCGCAATGTCGGCGTCTGCAGACCCTTGGCGTACAGCAGCGTGCGGACCAGGCCGGCGTGATAGGCTTCCGCCGCATGGATACCGGCCGCCGCCTCGACATAGGTCTTGTTGTTGATCGAGGCGATTGAGCCCTTGTAGGCGGTGACGCCGACGTCCTCGAAGATGAAGGCGCCGAGCAGGAAATTTTCATCGGAGGCGTAGGGATCGAATGTCCCCGTGCTGCCGACCACGCCGGCGGCGCGTGCCGCGGCGGTAAAGGCGCCCGACGCGCCGCCGTCGATGTTGATCGACGGCATCGCCACCGCCGACGAGCCGAGCGCGCTTCGCAGGAAGGCGACGTGCGCTGCTTCGTCGGCCGCGATCTCCCGGGCGTATTGCGCGACCGTCTGGTCGCTGAACGCGACCAACTTTCCGCCGGTGACGGTCCCCTGCGTTCCAGTGCCGCTGAGCTGCGAGTTCGGCAGGCCCGCTCCCGTGGCGGCGAACGAATAGAATTGCGCCTCGAGATATTCGAGGTTGAGCGCGAAGTTGAGCACGTCGGCGTCGGACACGGTCGGCGTGGGAGTCGGGAATGGCGTCGGCTGATAGGCGTTGTTGTTGTCGTCCTTGCAGCTCGCGAGCAGCCCGGCGACACCGGCGGTCGCGGCGGCGGCGCCGGCGGTGCGCAGGAACGCGCGGCGGTGGTGGCGGCGCTGTTCGGCCGCGGCGAGGACTTCGGTCAGGACCTGATTGTCGTGCATCGTCTGTCTCCCTGGGATGCGGGCCGGATCAGGCCTGGGCCGTGCTGGTGCGGATGGAGCCGTTGACTCCGGCGGGGAAGAAGCCACCCATGGTGACCGCCGCCTTGGTCAGGTAGACGATGTTGAGCACCGCCCCCGTCGACCGGCTGTAGGCGAGGCCGTTGCTGTCGACCGGCACGATGTTCGACGCGGTGCCGCTGCTGATGGTGACCGGCGAGATGCCCTGATCGTCGTCGCTGCTGCCGTCGAGGCTGTCGCGGGCGTTCGAGATGGCGTCCGCGCTGGTGCGCAGCGACGGCGTCGCAATGCCCTTTTGATAGAGCACGGTGCGGACGATCGCCGCGTGATACGCTTCCGCCGCCAGGATGCCCGCGGCGGCTTCCAGGAACGTCTTGTTGGTGATCAGCGGCGACGCACCCTTGTAGGCGGTGACGCCGACGTCCTCGAAGATGAACGAGGCGAGCAGGAAGTTGTTGTCGCTGGCATAGGGATCGAACGACTGGTTGGTGCCGACCAGACCCGCCGCGCGCGCGGCGGAGCTGAAGGCGCCGGTCGCCGACGTGCCGACGTCGATCGCCGGCTGCGCCACCGCGGCCGAGCCGAGCGCGCTACGCAGAAATGCGACGTGCGCGATCTCGTCCTGCGCAATCTCCTTGGCATATTGCGCGACGAGCGGGTCCTGGAACGCCACCGCCCGTCCGCCGGTCGCGCTGCCCAGCGTGCCGGTGCCGCTGGTCAGCGAGCTGTTGATGGCGGTGCCGAAGGCGGCGAAGGAATAGAAATTCGCCTCGAGATATTCGAGATTGAGCGCGAAATTGAGCACGTCGGCATCGCTCGGCGCGGTCTGGGCAGAAGCGGCGTCGGCATAAGCGAAGGCACCACCGACCGCGGCCGCACCCAGCACCATGCGGAACAGCTCGCGTCGTTCGTTGCGGCGGGTCACGCGCGCATCCAGCGCCTCCACCAGTTGTTCGCTCTGGGTCATCCGGCTGTCTCCCTTTGCTACGGCGAGGCCATCCCGGTCCCGCCAGCGAAGCTCGAGACTTCGCCCACGCGAGCTACGGAGCGGCGGATGCGGCGGATGCACGAATGTGAAAAAACTTTTCCCGCGCGACAGGTGCTTGCCCGCACCATTAACTTTAGTTAGCGCTTGGCCATGGAGAATGGCGCGCCCGAGAGCACCGACGACGCGCGCCACGCGCTGGTCGAAGCCTTGGTGGCGACGGGCGAGCAGGACCGTGCTGCCTTCGTTCGCGTATATCGGCTGACAGCGGCGAAGCTTTTTGGCATCTGCCTCCGTATCTGTGGTGATCGCACTGCAGCAGAGGATGTTTTGCAGGACGTATATGTCTCGGTCTGGAAGCGCGCGAGCGGCTTCGAACCCGGTCGGGCCAGCCCCATCACCTGGCTGGCGACGATCGCCCGCAACCGCGCGATTGACTGGCGACGCGCTAATCCCGTCCGTGATACCACCGGCGTAGACGACATCGCGTCGCTGCCCGAACCCTCGCCATCGGCCTGCGACCAGATGCTGGTCGAGGAATCCGACCGCCGCCTGCATTTGTGCCTCGACCAGCTGCAGGATTCGCAGCGGCAGGCGATTCGCGCCGCCTTCTTCGGCGGCCTGACCTATGCCGAACTCGCCGACCGGGGCGCCGTCCCGCTCGGCACGGTGAAAAGCTGGATTCGCCGCGGCTTGGGGCGTCTCCGAGACTGTCTCGATGACGACGCCTGACGATCCGGACATGACCGCCGCCGAACTGGCGTTGGGGGTGCTGGAAGGCGAGGAACGGGCAGCGGCCAACCGCCGGTTGCTCGCCGATCCCGTCTTCGCCCGCGACGTCGCGCGCTGGCGCGCCCATTTCGCCACCCTGTTCGCCGAGGTGCCGGAGGTCGCACCCCCGCCCCAGGTGGAGGAGCGGATCCTCGCGGCGCTGGACTCGGCGCAGGATCGCGACGTCGTTCGCACGCTGCGCCGTTGGCGGTGGTTCGGCGGCGGCATGTCGGCGATTGCCGCGGCGCTGCTCGTCACGCTGCTGACCCGTCCGGCGGCATTGCCCCCCCGCCCGGCGCCGCGGCCCGACGCGCCGCTCGTCGCCACGCTTGCGCCGGGCGAGGCGACGTCGATCGCGGCGGTCTACGACCGGGCTGCGGGTCAGGTGCGCACGATCGGCCGGATGGCGGTGCCGACGGATCGGGATGCCGAACTCTGGGCGATCGGCCGCGACGGCGTGCCCCGCGCGCTGGGCCTGCTGCATCGTGACGGCCGCACGCAGATCGTCGTTCGCGGCGTGACGATCGACCAGACGACGACGCTGGCGGTGTCGATCGAGCCGATCGGCGGCTCGCCTGGCCCGTTGCCGACCGGACCGGTCGTCGCGACGGGACAGCTCAGCCTGATCTGACCAAATCGGGCGGCGATGCATCCGTAGTGCCGGTGCGGCCGTACCTGTCGCCAGCGCCATTCCGGCGTAAGGAGAGACAGGATGAATCGGTATCTGCGCCCGGTGTTCGCGGCCGCGCTGCTGCTCAGCGCCGGCGGAGTGATGGCGAAGAGCAATCCGATGGTCGGCGGTGCCGCCATGTATTCGACCAAGACGATCGTTCAGAATGCCTCCCAGTCCAAGGACCATACGACGCTCGTCGCCGCGGTCCAGGCGGCGGGCCTGGTCGACACGCTGTCCGGCCCTGGTCCGTTCACCGTCTTCGCGCCGACCAATGCCGCTTTCGCCAAGCTGCCCGCGGGCACGGTCGACACGCTGTTGAAGCCGGAGAACAAGGCGCAGCTCACCTCGGTGCTGACCTACCATGTCGTCCCCGGCCGCATCACCGCCAAGGACATCGCCGCCAAAGCGAAGGCGAATGGCGGCACGGCGACCTACACCACCGTGCAGGGTGAGCCCCTGATGTTCCGCAAGTCGGGCAGCGGCTGGGCGATCATGGACGGCAAGGGCGATACCGGCCGCGTCACCATCGCCGACGTGATGCAGTCGAACGGCGTGATCCACGTCATCGACACCGTTATGATGCCCTGAGCGGCTAAAGGCGACGCGGCTAGGGGCGACGCGGCCAGGTCGGCGTCGCCCCGACCGTCGGCTGGGATACGGCTTTTCGACGACGGCATGGCACGTTCCCGGTCGCGGGCCGTTCGGCACCCGTTCGATCGACAGGAACCGCCATGACCGACCCGCGTACCAGCCAGCCGACCAGCTTCTCCGGCGAGCCGCAGCAGCCCCGCCCCGGCCTGGTCGCGGACATGAGGATCAAGCCGGATCATGGCGAGGAGAGCTATGTCGGCAAGGGCCTGCTGACCGACAAGGTCGCGCTGATCACCGGCGGGGATTCGGGCATCGGCCGCGCGGTGGCGATTGCTTATGCCCGCGAAGGCGCGGATGTCGCCATCTCCTACCTCGCCGACGAGCAGCGCGATGCGGACGAGACGCGGCAATGGGTCGAGAAGGCAGGGCGTCGCTGTCTGCTGCTGCCCGGCGACATTCGCGATCGCGATCATTGCGTGCAGCTGGTCGAGCGCACCGTCAGTGAGCTCGGCGGTATCGACATATTGGTCAACAATGCCGCGGCGCAGACGATCAATCAGGGCATCGACAGCATCGACGACGACGAGATGCAGGGCGCCTTCGCCGCCAACGTCTTCGCGATGATCCGCCTTGCCAAGGCCGCGGCGGCGCACATGAAGCCGGGCGCGGCGATCGTGAACACGACCAGCGAACAGGCCAAGGTCGCGGGCAAGACCATGATCGTCTATGCCGCGACCAAGGGCGCGATCTCCAGCCTGACGGTCGGCCTGTCGAACCTGCTGTCGGGCGACGGCATCCGCGTCAACGCGGTCGCGCCGGGGCCGATCTGGACGCCGATCCAGCCGATCGCCAAGACACCGCATGAGCTGGAAACGCTCGGCCAGGACACACCGCTCGGTCGCGCCGGCCAGCCGGCGGAACTCGCCCCCGCCTATGTCCTGCTCGCCTCGGCGGAAGGCAGCTATATGTCGGGCAATGTCATCGCGGTTACCGGCGGCGTGCCGATCTCGTGACGCCGACCCCAATTGACACGCGGCAGGCCCGCAACGAGGTGCATGATGATCGAAGCCTGGTGGAACGACACGCTGATCGCGCGCAGCGACGATACGGTGGTGGTCGAGGGAAACCATTATTTCCCTGCGGATGCCGTCGATGCGTCGCTATTGAAGCCGAGCGACACGACCAGCGTCTGCCCATGGAAGGGCATCTCCCATTACTACAGCCTCGCCGTCGGCGACGCGGAGAACCGCGATGCCGCCTGGTACTATCCCGATCCCAAGCCGGACGCGGAATCGATCCGTGGTCGCATCGCCTTCTGGAAAGGCGTCAAGATCGGGTGACGAAACGGCAATGCGGCCCGGCCGCCTCCCGGTCCGGGATCGGTCCGCAATCCGACTTAACGGCTCGGCCGGTTTGCGGTAGGGACCGGTGATGGCCGCTGCCCTTCCCCCGCTTGGCGACCCGTCGATTGGCGGACCGTCGGTCGTGCTGTTGCCGGAAACGCCGGGCTTCCTCGACGCGGCCAGCGTCTGCGGCCTGTTGATCGCCCGGCACGACTGGTCGGCGACTCCGCTGGGGCCGATCGATGCCTGGCCGGCGGCGTTGCGGACGATCCTGGCGACGCTGATCCGCTCGCCGCTGCCGATGGCATTGCGCTGGGGCGATGCCGGCGTGCTGCTCTACAACGACGCCTATGTGCCGCTTGCCGGTGGGCGGCATCCGCATCTGCTCGGCAGCTGGCTGGGCGACGGAACTGCGGACGAGACCGGCTTCGACGATCGCGTGCTGGCCGTATGTCGTGCCGGCGGCGCGCTGCGCTACCGCGACCAGCAGCGTATTCTGGCACGCGATGACCGGGCCGAACCAGCCTGGTTCGACCTCGATTTCTCCGCCTTGGTCGATGACATGGGCCGGCCGGCCGGCGTATTGTGCGTCGCGGTCGACGCGACGGACCGGGTCGTCGCGGCACGGCGCTCCACCTTTCTGCTCAAGCTCGGCGACGATCTGCGCACGCTCGATACGCCGACCGCGATCATGGCGCTCGCGGCGGCGCGGCTCGGCGAGGAGATGGCGGCCAGCCGCGTCTTCTATGCGGAGATCACCAGCCGCGGCTGGATGACCGTCGAGCGCGATCATGCCCGCGGCGTGTCGTCGATCGTCGGCCGCCATTCGCTGGAAAGCTTCGGCCCCGATCTGCTCGCCGCCTATCGCGATGGCGCGCCGGTCGTCGTCCGCGACGTCGCCGGCGACGACCGGCTGAGCGAGGGCGCGCGCATCGGCCTGCAGACGCGCGAGGTCGGCGCCTTCATCGACGTCGTGCTGTTCCAGGAAGACGAATGGGTCGGCCTGCTCGCGGTGCAGAACGCCACCGCGCGGGTGTGGACCAGCGGCGAGGAGGATCTCGTCCAGGAGGTCGGCGAGCGGGTCAAGGCGGCGGTCGAGCGGACACGCGCCGAGCAGGCGTTGCACGACCTCAAGGGGTCGCTCGAGCAGCAGGTGATCGATCGGACGGCGCAGCTGCGCCGCTACCATGCGATCGTCGATGCGACGACGTCGCCGATCTGCGCCTTCGACACCGACTGCCGGCTGGTCGCCTTCAACGCCGCGCATCAGAGCGAATTCCGCCGGGTCAACGGCTTCGAGACCAACATCGGCGATGTCTTTCCCGATCAGTTCGAAGGGGGGCAGCGCGCGACGATGCGGGCGCTGATGGAGCGCGCGCTGACCGGCGAGAGCTTTACGGTGACCGAGGCATTCGGTCGCGCCGGCTTGGGCACGCCGGCCTGGGAAATGTCCTATACGCCGCTGCGGGACGACAGCGGCCGCGTCATCGGCGCCTTCCACCAGGCGAAGGACATGTCCGCCGAACTGGCGGCCCGCGCCGAGCTGGAGGTCGCGCAGGAGGCCTTGCGGCAGAGCCAGAAGGTCGAGGCGATGGGCAGCCTGACCGGCGGCGTCGCGCACGATTTCAACAATCTGCTGACGCCGATCATCGGCTCGCTCGACATGCTGATGCGCAAGGGCATCGGCACCGCGCGCGAGCGGCGGCTGATCGACGGTGCGCTGCAATCCGCGGAACGCGCCAAGACACTGGTGCAGCGGCTGCTCGCCTTCGCGCGTCGCCAGCCGCTGCAGCCGACCGCCGTCGATCTGTCGCAACTGGTCGATGGCATGGCCGATCTGATCGGATCGACGCTCGGGCCGACGATCGCGGTACGGATCGACGCCGGCGACGACGTGCCGCCGGCCCGCGCCGATGCCAACCAAGTGGAAATGGCGCTGCTCAACCTGGCGGTGAACGCACGCGACGCGATGCCCGCGGGCGGCACGCTGTCCATTGCCGTGCGGCGCTGCGCCGTCGGCGCCGGCGCGACGCATGCGCTGCCCGCCGGCGACTATGTCTGCCTGGAGGTCGCCGACACCGGGGTCGGCATGGACGATGCGACGCGCCAGCGCGCGATCGAGCCCTTCTTCTCGACCAAGGGCGTCGGCAAGGGCACCGGCCTCGGCCTGTCGATGGTCCACGGCCTCGCCGCGCAGCTGGGTGGCGGGCTGACCATCGACAGCGTCGCGGGCGCCGGCACGCGCGTCGCTTTGTGGCTGCCGCCCAGCGACATGATCATCGCAACGCCCCTGGCCGATCCGCCGCAGCCGCATCGTGCCGGTGCGGGCGTGGTGCTGCTGGTCGACGACGAGGAGCTCGTTCGCCTCAGCACCGCCCATATGCTGAGCGACCTCGGCTATACCGTGGTCGAGGCGGAGTCGGCGGCGGCGGCGCTGGACCTGGTGCAGGCCGGGCTGGTGCCGGACATCTTGATCACCGACCATCTGATGCCCGGGATCAGCGGCGCGCAGCTCGTGCGCGAACTGATCGCGCGGCAGCCGGGGCTAAAGACGCTGATCGTCTCCGGCTATGCCGAAATGCACGGCATCGATCCCGGCATGGCGCGGCTCAGCAAGCCGTTCCGCAACGACGAACTGGCCGCCAGCCTCGCCGCGCTCGACCTGCGGCTGCAGCCGACCGGTTAGCGCGCGGCGGCGTCCGCCGCCGGCAACGCGGCCAGCCGCTTCGTCACCAGCGGCGCGATCCGGTCAGCGATGCGCGCCACGCCCTTGGCATTGGGATGGACGCCGTCGGGCAGCATCAGCTGGCGGTTGCCCAGCACGTCCTGCAGGATGAACGGGTCGAGCACCGCGTCGTGCGCGCGTGCCGCCTCCGGCCAGATCGCGTTGAAGCGCGCCGCGAAATCCGGGCCGAGGTTGGGCGGCGCCATCATCCCCGTCAGGATCACCGGGATATGCCGGCGCGCCAGCTCGTCGAGCATCGCGCTCAGGTTGGCGCGGGTCTCCGCGGGGTCGACCTGGCGCAGCACGTCGTTGCCGCCGAGACCGAGCATCACCAGGTCCGGCGCGGGCTTCAGCCGGTCGAGCGTATAGACGAGCCGCCGCCGCCCGTCGCCGGTGGTGTCGCCCGAGACGCCGGCATTGACGATCGTCGCGTCGATGCCCTGGCCGCGCAGCCGCGCCTGCACCGCGTCGGGCAGGCTCTCGCCGCGGCGCAGGCCGTAACCGGCGTACAGGCTGTCGCCGAACGCCAGGATCGTCCGCTTCGGCCCGTGCACCGCCACGCGCGGGATCGGCGTCGGCACCGGCGCGGCCGTGTCGGCGGGCGCCGGCACCGCATCGGGCTGGCGATCGCAGGCGGCGAGCAGCCACGCCGCTTGGAGAAGCGCGGCACCCGCCACATATGGCGTCCTGGTCATAGCTCTGATGGATTCCCCGCAATCATGGTCGCAGGCGATATGGTCATCCGCGCCGCGGATGTAAGGCTGACGCTCGGCGGCGCGACGCCGGTCGAGATCCTGAAAGGCATCGACCTGTCCGTCGCGGACGGCGAAAGCCTGGCGCTGCTCGGCGCCTCGGGATCGGGCAAGTCGTCGCTGATGGCGGTGCTAGCCGGGCTGGAGCGCGCATCGTCGGGACGGGTCGAGGTCGCCGGCACCGATTTCGGCACGCTCGACGAGGACGGGCTGGCGATCGCGCGGCGCGGCCGGATCGGCATCGTCCTCCAGGCCTTCCACCTGCTGCCGACGATGACCGCGCGCGAGAATGTCGCGGTGCCGATGGAGCTGGCCGGCGTCGCCGACGCCTTTGCCCGTGCCGAGGCGGAATTGACCGCGGTCGGCCTCGGCCACCGGCTCGACCATTATCCCGCGCAACTGTCGGGCGGCGAGCAGCAGCGCGTCGCCATCGCCCGCGCGCTCGGACCGCGACCGCGCATCGTGTTCGCCGACGAACCGACCGGCAACCTCGACGCGACGACCGGCGGCCGGGTCATGGACCTGCTGTTCGATCGCCGCGCCGCGACCGGGGCGACTTTGGTCATCATCACCCACGACCCCGCGCTCGCCGCGCGCTGCGACCGGGTGGTCGAACTCGCCGACGGCCGGATTGCCGCGTGAGCGGCTGGGCGCTGGCCTGGCGGCTCGCCCGGCGCGAACTGTCCGAGCGCTTCCGCGGCCTGCGGCTGCTGCTGCTCTGCCTGTTCCTGGGAGTCGGCGCACTCGCCGCGATCGGCAGCCTGGGCGATGCGATCGGCGACGCGCTGGCGGCACGCGGCCGGATCCTGCTCGGCGGCGACGTCGAGCTGGCCGTATCGCAACGGCTTGCCGACCCAGCGGAACGCGCCGCCATGGCTGGCGCCGGGCGGGTGTCCGAGACCGTGCGGATGCAATCCATGGCGGTTACCACCGGCGGGGCGACCGTGCCGGTGCAACTGAAAGCGGTGGACGGCGCCTATCCGCTGTACGGCCACCTGACGCTGAGCGACGGCCAAACGGTGCGACAGCCCGCCCCGGATCAGGTGTGGATCGGTCGCGCGCTCGCCGAGCGCCTGTCGGTCGGGCGCGGTGGCATGCTCCGCTTCGGTAGTGCCGGCTTCCGCATCGGCGGGATCATCGCCGACGAGCCCGACCGGCTCGGCGAGGGCTTCACCCTTGGCCCGGTCGCGATCGTCTCCCGCGCCGGGCTCGATCGTACCGGCCTCATCCAGCCGGGCAGCCTGTTCGCCGCCAAATACCGCATCGCCACCACGCGCGACCCGGCGCGGGTCGCCGCCGGCTTCGCCCGCCGCTACGCCACCGCCGGCTGGGAAACGCGCACCCGCGACCGCGCCTCACCGGGCGCCAGCCGCTTCATCGCGCGCATGGCCGAGTTCTTGACCCTGGTCGGGCTCGCCGCTTTGGTCATCGCCGGCATCGGTGTCGGCAACGGCGTCAGCTCCTACCTGGAGGCGCGGCGCGGCACGATCGCGATGCTCAAGGTGCTGGGTGCGACCTCCGGCCTGGTCGCGCGCGTCTATCTGCTGCAGATCCTCGCCGTCGCCGGCGTCGGCATCCTGCTTGGCCTCGCTGCGGGGATCGTCGCGGTGCCGCTGGTCGGGATCGCGGTCGGCGCGGTGCTGCCGGTCGCGCCCGGCCTGACGATCGCGCCCGCCGCACTGGCGCTGTCGGCGGCTTATGGCCTGCTGATCGCCCTCGCCTTCTGCGCGCGACCCCTGATCGCCGCCGGGCGCGTGCCGGCGGCGGCGCTGTTGCGCGGCACGTTCGACGCACGGGCGGGCGGCGGCTGGCGGGGATCGGTCTGGGCCATCGCCGCCGCCCTGCCCGTCGTCGCGCTGGCGCTGGCGACCAGCAGCCGCCCCGCCTTCGCAGCCGGCTTCCTCGGCGCGACCGCAGCGACGCTGGCGGTACTGGTCGCGATCGGTGTGGCGATCCGCGCGATCGCGGCGCGCCTGCCGCCGCCGCGCTCGCCGCTCGCCCGGCTGGCGCTCGCCGCGTTGCACCGGCCGGGATCGCGGACGGTGTCGCTGGTCGTCGCGCTCGGCCTCGGCCTCACCCTGTTCGTGCTGCTCGCCAGCGTCCGCACCAGCATCGACGGCAATATCCGCCAGACCATCCCCGCCCGCGCGCCCGCATTGTTCGCGCTCGACGTGCCGCCCGAACGCGAAGGCGAGTTCCGCCGCGTCGTGGCAGCCGTCGCGCCGGGCGCCCGCATCGCGACGGTGCCGCTGATGCGCGGAACGATCACTGGCTACGGCACCACGCGCGTCGCCGATCTGGCGACCATTCCGGAGGGAGCATGGGCGCTCCGCGGCGAACGCGGCCTCACCTTCGCCGCCACCCTGCCCGCCGGCAGCACATTGACCGCCGGCCGTTGGTGGAGCGCGGCGGAGGGCCGGCAAAGCCTGGTGTCGATCGACGAGAAGCTTGCGGAGACGCTGCATCTCAGGATCGGCGATCCGGTGACGGTGTCGGTGCTCGGCCTCGAACGCACCGCGCGCATCGCCTCGTTCCGGCGCATCGCCTGGGATACGCTCGGCTTTAACTTCATCATGGTCTTCTCGCCCGGCGCACTGGCCGACGTGCCCCACAACCTCGCCGCGACGATCGACATGCCCGCCGCCCGCGCCTCCGCCGTGACGCGCGCGCTGCTGCCGCGCTTCCCCTCCACCTCGGTGGTCGAGGTCGGCGGCGTGCTGCAACAGGTGCGCGACGTCGTCGGTCAGATGGCGACCGCAATCACCGTGGCCGCCGGCATCGCGGTGCTGGCCGGCATTGCGGTGCTGCTTGGCGCGATCGCGGCGGCGCGCGCGGCCCGCACCTATGACGCGGTGATGCTGAAGGTGCTCGGCGCCACCCGGCGCCAGGTGCTGGCGATGCAGGCGATCGAATATGCGGTGCTCGCGGTAATTGTCGGCCTGGTAGCGCTGCTGCTCGGCGCGAGCGCCGGCTGGTTCGTCGTCACCCGCGTCTTCGATTTCGTCTGGATGCCCGATTGGTCGGTGGTGCTGGCGACACTGCTGGCGGGCGCCGCGGGGACGATCGCGATCGGCCTCGCCGCGACGTTGCCGGTGCTGCGCGCGCGTCCGGCGACGGCGCTGCGGGCGCTCTAGCGCGCGATCAGGCCGCGCCGGCGGCGCCGTGCCGCGCATGGAGCAGCCGCCGTACGCGCCCGTCGGGCACCAGCCACAGCAGCGCGACCGCGGCGTAGATCAGCGCCGCCACCGCCGGTTCCGGAAACGACAGGACAATGCCGATCGCATAGAGGAGCGGCGACAGCTTGCCCTTCCAGTCGCGGCCGATCGCCTGGCGCAGCGGTGAGGCGGCGCCCTGCGCCCGCACGATCACCGCCTGCAACAGATACCAGGCGAGCGCGCAGCACAGCAGCACGATGCCATAGGCGGCGAGCGGCCACGGCCGCAGCCCGTGTTCACCGACCCAGGCGGTGGTGAAGGGGATCAGCGACAGCCAGAACAGCAGGTGGGAATTCGCCCACATCACCGCCCCGTCGACCCGCGGCGTCAGCGCGAAGAAATGGTGATGGTTGTTCCAGTAGATCGCGACATAGAGGAAGCTCAGCACATAGCTGAGGAATACCGGCGCCACCCTGACCAGCGCCGCCGGCGTCGTCGCCTCCGGCGGGTGCAGTTCCAGCACCATGATCGTGATGATCACCGCGACGACGCCGTCGGTCAGGGCCTTCAGCCGATCCGATTCCATGTCCCGTCTCTCCCCGCTACGCCCTGCCGATCATCGCCGATCCTGCGTCCGGCCGCCATCGGCCTCAGATCAGATAGGCGTGGACGATCTCGACCAGATCCTCGGCGGGCGGTGCGATCTGACCGCCAACGTCAGCCGTCCAATCGCCGCCGCAGTTGCTCTTCGGTGAGGATCGCGATCGCGGCGCCGCCGTCGCGCAGCGCCGTGGCGCGTCGATAGTCGGCGTGGGCGGTGACGAAGCGGCCGAACGGCTGGTCGTCGCCGATCACCAGCAGCGTCGTCGTCGCGCCGACCGAGGTCATCACCCGTGCCCCCGCCGCCGCCAGCCGTTGCGCCAGCGGGCCGTCGCGCGCGCCGCCGAGCACCACCGCCCGCTCGCCCTTCAGCGGGCCAGCCGGGGCAGGCACCGGTGCCTTGGCCGCGTGTCGGGGCGGCGGCGACAGCCAGCCGGCCAAGTCGACGCCGGTCTGCTCGATCGCGCGGACGATCACCATGCCGGCGGCGCGGGCGTCGCTCAACGCGTCGTGATGGCGGTGCGGCACGCCGAGGAAGGCGGTCAGCGCGTTCAGCCGATGGCTGGGCAGATGCGGCCACGCCCGCTTCGCGACGCGCACGCTGTCCAGCCAGCGCGTCTCGATCGCCGTCAGCTGGTGGATCGTGCAGGCGGCGCCGAGCGCCCCCTTGTCGAACATCGAATGGGTGACGGTGATCCGCCCGGCGAGATGCCCGTCGACCAGCTGATGGATGTCGGCAAAGGTCGGCGCGCCCCGGACGTGGTCGTCGGTGATGCCGTGGATGCGGACGTTGAACGGCGAGAAATCGTCGCGCGGGTCGACCAATGTCTCATAGGCGAACAGCTCCGCGCCGTCCTTGAAGCCGACGATGCCGATCTGGCAGATGCTGCTGACCCGCGAGCAGGCGGTCTCGACATCGACGACGACGAAATCGGGCGCGTCCGTCATGCCGCCGCCAGGCTGCGGAAGGTGATCGACCAGCGCGGCCGGGTCAGCGGCGCGATACTATGTTCCCACAGATGCCGCGCGTCGCCGCCGAGACGATAGGCGCCGCGCGGTGCCAGCGGCACCGACACCCGGTCGAAGCCGGTGCCGCGCCGCCGCCGCAAGCGCATCGCCGCCGGCGCGCCCAGCGACAGGCCGACGACGTCGTCGTAGATCGGACGATCGCGATGCCAGCCGATGCCGGCACCGGGATCGTAGCGGATCAGCAACGCCTGGATCAGCGCCGCCGGGTCGAGCCCGGCGAACACCGCGGCGCGCTCGCGGAACGGGTGCAGCCAGTCGGGGATCGGCGGCGCCTCGACCGGCCGGCCGATCGCGAAATCGTAGCTCCAGCCGAACGCGCTGGTCAGCCGCTTGCCCGTCCAGCCTTGGAAGCGGAACGGCGTCAGGTCGGTGGCGTCGATCCGCGCGATCAGCATCCGCTCCTCGTCGGCGTCGATCAGCGCATCCGCCGTGTGGAGGCCGGGCAACAACGGCACATCGAACAGATCGGCGATCGTCGCACCGGCCTCGTGCGCACCCCTAGCGGGCACCGTCGCCATCCCTGGTCATCATCGATGCCCTATCTAGGGTTGCGCAGGGCATACGTCGATGCGGCGGCGGCGCTTATGTGCGGTCGCCGACCTGACGCATTTGTCACGCAACGCCGCCGCCCGCCCGATGGTTGGGCCGATATGGCCTGTTATCCGACGTTATTGCCCCTCCCCCATTCGCTCCGACGTCGGGACCCGCGCTAGTGGCGGGATCGCTGGACAATGCCGCGCATGTCATCCAGCTGGCGCTGACCCCCGTCTTCCTGCTCACCGCGGTGGGATCGTTGCTCAACGTCTTCTCGTCGCGGCTCGCCCGCGTCGTCGACCGCGTCCACCAGATGAAGCGCAATGCCGAGTCCGCCGACAGCGCCGAACTCGCCCGGCTGCGGCTGCGCTCGCAGTTCCTCGACGCGGCGGTGCTCGCCGCCGCAGTCGCCGGTGCGCTGACCTGCGGCGCGGCGGCGACGATCTTCTTCGGCGTGCTGCGCGACGCGGCCACGGCCAGCGTCCTGTTCGGCCTGTTCGGCGCGGCCCTGGTGGCGGCGATCGTCGCCCTCACCTGCTTCGCGGCGGAGGTATTGCTGTCGGGACGCGCCGTACGCGCACACATCGACGATGCGCAGCCGACGAGTGAATGCCCAACCCAGCATCAGGAGACGCCCCGTGTCTAAGGACATTCCGATCGGTGTCGCCGTTGCCGACCTACGCCCGACTCAGATGACCGTGGGGCTGCATGAGGTGGCGGCGAAGCGACGACGCTGGCGCGACGCCGACAAGCATGACCGTGCGATCCTGCTGCGCCGCCACGTCCTGCCCGCAGTGATCGGACCCAAGGGCCGTCGCTACATCACCGATCACCACCATTTCGCCCGCGCCCTGCTGGACGAGGGCGCGAAGCACGCCGCCGTCTACGTGCTGGCGGATCTGTCGCATTTGCCGAAGCAGGAATTCTGGACCTTCCTCGACAACAGCGCCTGGTGCCATCCCTATGACGCGGCGGGCAAGCGCCGGCGGCTCCGCGCAATCCCCAAACATCTCTCAGATCTCGCGGACGATCCCTATCGGTCGCTCGCCGGTGCGCTGATCCGGGCGGGTGGCTGCGCCAAGACCAATCGCCCGTTCGCCGAATTTCTCTGGGCCGACCATCTGCGCCGACGCATCGATCCCGTCGATGTGCGGAAGGATTGGGATGCCGCGGTGGACCGCGCGTTGCGTATCGCCCGATCGGACGAGGCGCGCTGCCTGCCCGGCTGGTGCGGCGCCAATCCCGCCGGCCTGTGACGGCGTTGTCGGCGCGATGATGACGAGTGGCGCCAGGTCGCCGGCTGCGCTAGCCCGGCAGCGATGACCGCCACCCTGACCTGGCCCGATCTGACCGGCCGCCCGCAACAGGCGTGCGACGCGACGATCGCCTATGGCCCCGACGGCCTGCAATGCGTCGATCTGTGGCGGCCCGCCGGCCCGGGGCCGCACCCCGTCGTCGTCATGGTCCATGGCGGCTGCTGGCAGACCAGCATCGCCGATCGGCGGCTGATGGACTGGATCGCCGCGGACCTGCGCCTGCAGGGTGTCGCGGTGTGGAACGTCGACTATCGCGGCGTCGACCGCGCCGGCGGTGGCCATCCCGGCACCTTCCTAGACGTCGCCGCGGCGGCCGACCTGCTGCGTACCGCGGCAGCGGCGTACGACCTCGACCTGCGCCGCGTCGTCGCAATCGGCCATTCCGCCGGCGGCCACCTCGCCCTCTGGTTGGCGGCGCGCCCGCGACTGCCACGGTCCAGTGCGCTCTACCGGCCGGACCCGCTGCGATTGGACCATGTCGTCTGCCTCGGCGGCCTTCCCGACCTGGCGGCGGTGGCGGCCAGTCCCGACAATGGCTGCGGCACGTCCGTCATCGCCGATCTGGTCGGTGATCGTCCGGATCGCTTCGCCGACACGTCGATACCGCCGCTGCTGCCGCTCGGCGTCGCGCAGACGTTGGTCAACGGGCGCGAGGATGCGATCGTCCCCTATCGCTTCGCCACCGACTATTGCGAACGGGCGCGGGCAGCCGGCGACGCGGCGGAACTGCTGACGGTGCCCGACACCGGCCATGTCGCGCTGATCACCCCCGGCACCCCCGCCTGGGCCGTCGCCCGCACCGCCATCCTCGACGCCCTGCAAGGACCGTTATGACCCGCGACGACGCGCGCGCGCTTGACCGCGCCGATCCCCTCGCCCGCCACCGCAACGCCTTTGCGCTGCCGGAGGGCGTGATCTATCTCGACGGCAACTCGCTCGGGCCCCTGCCGCGCGCGGTGCTGCCGGCGTCGGACGACACGCTGCAGCGGCGATGGGGCGAGCGGCTGATCCGCAGCTGGAACGAGGGCTGGATCGACGCGCCGCAGCGGCTCGGGGCGGCGATCGCGCCGCTGATCGGCGCCGGTCCGCACGAGGTGATCGTCGGCGACACCACCTCGACCCATTTGTTCAAGGCGATCGTCGCCGCGCTGCGCCGCGATCCCGCGCGCCGCACCGTGGTCAGCGAGGCGGGCAATTTCCCCACCGACCTGCACATTGCGGAGGGCGCGGTCGGCTGCGTCCCCGGGGCGCGGCTGAAGGTGGTGGCGCGCGACGCGTTGGCGGATGCGCTCGACGACGACACCGCGCTGCTGCTGCTGACCCATGTCCACTACAAGACCGCCGAGCGCTTCGACCTCGCCGATTGGACCGCCCGCGCCCATGCCGCCGGCGCGCTGGTCCTGTGGGATTTCAGCCATAGCGTCGGCGCGGTGCCGATCGACGTCGCCGCGGCCGGGGTCGATCTGGCGGTCGGCTGCACCTACAAATATCTCAACGGCGGCCCCGGTGCCCCCGCCTTCCTCTACGTCGCCGAACGCTGGCAGGCGGCACTGGCCAATCCGGTCAGCGGCTGGATGGGCCATGCCGAACCCTTCGCCTTCGAGGACAGCTATCGCCCCGCCGCGGGGATGCGCCGCTGGCTGGTCGGCACGCCGTCGATCCTGGCGATGGCGAGCCTGGAGGCGGCGCTGGCGATCTGGGCGGACGTCGACCAGGCGGCGCTCGCCAGGAAAAGTGCCGCGCTGTTCACCATCCTGGCAGACGCCGGCGCCGCCGCCGGCCTCCCCTGTATCACCCCCGCCGATCCGGCGGCGCGCGGCAGCCACATCAGCTTTCGCCACCCGCAAGCCTATGCGGTGACCCAGGCGCTGATCGCGCGCGGGGTGATCGGCGATTTCCGCGCGCCCGACGTGCTGCGCCTCGGCCTCACGCCACTCTACCTCTCCCATGAAGACGTCTGGCGGGCGGGCGAGCTGCTGCGCACGGTGATCGCCGATGCGGCATGGCGCGATCCCGCCTACGCCACCCGACTAGCCGTAACCTGAGCGCGGCGCCGGCGGCTCCCGACGCCGCCTCGCGCGTTGGGTGGCGGATGAGCCACAGTCACGACCGCTACGCCTATCGTCCGATCGTCGATCGCCCCGTCTACGATTGGCCGGAGGGGCGGCGGCTCGCCATCTATCTCGGCGTCAATTACGAAATCTTCCAGTTCGGCAGCGGCCTCGGCGCGCAGCTGGCGCCGGCGCAGACCGAGCCGGACGTGATGAACTATGCCTGGCGCGACTATGGCAATCGGGTCGGCGCCTGGCGCTTCTTCGACCTGTTCGACCGGCTGTCGCTGCCCACCACCGCGCTGATCAACGCCGATGTCCTCGACGCCTGCCCCGGGCTGGCGGAGGCGTGCCGCGACCGTGGCGACGAGATCGCCGCCCACGGCGCCAGCAACGCCGTCGCGCAGGGCCAGTTGTCGCACCGGCGCGAGGATCATCTGATCGCCGACGTCACCACGCGGCTGGCGGCGCTCGGCGTCACCCCGACCGGCTGGCTCGGCCCGTGGATCTCCGAAACGCACGGCACGCCCGACCTGCTCGCCAAGCACGGCTATCGCTATGTGCTCGACTGGGCGCACGACGATCAGCCGACGCGGCTGTCGACCCGCCACGGCGGCCTGTTGTCGATACCCTATTCGCAGGAGATCAACGACATACCGGCGATCATCGGCCGCCATCAGGAGGCCGAGACCTTCGCCGGTATGATCCGCGCCGCGGTCGAGCAGCTGCTGTCCGAATGCGACCGCCGGCCGCTCGTCCTCGGCATCGCGCTCCATCCCTATATCATGGGACAGGCGCATCGCATGCCGGCGCTCGCCCGCGTGCTGACCGAGCTGCGCGAGGCCGGCGATCCGCGCATCTGGTGGACCACCGCCGGCGCCATCGCCGATCATGTCGAGGCGCACCAGCTCGCCGTCTGAGCCGATCGCGGCGAAACGCTCGACGACACATGCTCAGCGCGACGGCAACAGGCCGATCCGCGCCCGCGCCCGCCAGCGCATCGTCAGCAGCAGCGCGACGACCAGCAGTCCCGCCGCCAGTCCCCACCACACGCCGGTGCCGGCCAGCGGCGTCGCGAAGCCGAGCGCCACCGAACTGCCGAAGCCGATCACCCAATAGCCGAAGGCGGCGATCAGCATCGGCACGCGCGTGTCCTGCAGCCCGCGCAGCACGCCGGCCGCTACCGCCTGCGCCCCGTCGGCGAGCTGGAATACCGCGGCCACCGCCAGGAAGCGGATCGCCAGCGTCACCACCGCGGCATTGGCCGGCGCCTCCGTGTCGAGGTAGATGCCGATCAGGGCACGTGGCGCGATCCAGATCGTCGCCGCGGTCACCGCCATGACGCCGATGCCCAGCGCCAGCGCGACGTTGCCCGCCCGCGCGATCCACCGCCGGTCGCCCGCGCCATAGGCCAGGCCGACGCGGATCGTCGCCGCCTGGGCGATGCCGAACGGCAGCTGAAAGGCGAAGGCGGCGATGTTGAGCGCGATGGCATGCGCGGCGACGTCGGTGACGCCGATCAGCCCCATCAGCAGCGCCGCACCGCCGAACAGCCCGCCCTCCAGCATCCAGGTCGCCATGATCGGCGCGCCGATCCGGCCGATGTCGCCTGCCCTCGCCCAGTCGATCGTCCACCACCGCCCGAACAGGTGATAGCGGCGCAGCCGCGGGTCGCGCAGCAGGATCACGACATAGGCCAGCGCCATCACCGCGAAGCTGACCAGATTGGCGATCGCCGAGCCGACCAGGCCGAGCGCCGGCGCAGGCCCATGGCCGAAGATCAGCATCCAATTGCCGACGATGTCGACGACCAACGCCAGTCCGGTGGCGAGGAACGCCCAGCCCGGCCGGCCCAGCGCCGCCGCCGCCGTCCGCATCACCCCGGCCGCGACGGCGAGCGGCACCGCGGCGAGCAGCACCATCAGGAAACCGCCGGCACGCCGCGCCACCTCGGCATCCTGCCCCGCCAGGCGCAGCAGTGCCTCGCCCTGCCACAGCAGCAGCATCACCGGCACCGACCCGGCGATGCCGACCCACAGCGCCATGCGGACGCTGCGGCGCACCGTCCGCACCGCATGCGCCTTGCGCCCGCGCTCCGCCGCGATAAGCGGCGCCGCCGCGCTGGTCAGGCCGATCAGCGCATAGCTCAGCAGGTTGAACAGAAAGGCGGCGAGCGTCGCCGCGGCGAGGTCGACCGCGCCCAGCCGCGCGACGAAAACCACGTCGACCGCGGCGATCGCCATCTGCAACAGATTGGCGCCGACCAATGGCCCGGCCAGCGCGAGCAGCGCCCGCCCCTCGGCAGCGGCGGACGACGGCGGCGGGGCGACCAGCGACGGGGTGGCGGGGACTTCCATGGCCCGTCCCATACAGCAAAGCGCCGCCCCGCCGACCGTCTTCATGCCGCGCCGGCACCGTCGCTGGCCGACCGAGCATCGCGAAGCTGACGCTTGCGGGTGTGCGGCGTCCAACGGGAGGATTCTCGCCCACGACGGCCTGCCGCGCCTAAGGGTAAATGTCTGATCTTTCTCACGCGGCTTCTTGGGCAAAGTGGAGTAGCTGTTTTCGCTCAAAGGCGGACATCAGGCATCCATAACTCGCCAGCCGTTTACGTCGATCACGAGCCAAGTCGTTCGTTTGATCCATAGGCGCTTGCTGTGGTGCCGCCACTCACACCGAAGCTCAGTCGGCTCCTCGTCCGGCGCAATGCAGCGGACCGCTCGAACGTCACTCGCTCGAACCGCTGAAGTTCGGTACGGTACGAGTTGAGCGTCCGCCTTATTAATCGCCGTGGCGAGTTCCCGAGGCGTTACTTGCGGACGAACCGCGTCGGCGGCTGACGACACCAAGAGCAGCGCAACGTCGACAGCAACGATGGTTTTCACTGTTTGATGCTGTCGCACGTATCGGCGCGGGTCAACGTCCGCTTTCCCCCAGAAGCAAACGTTCCGCTTCCGCCCAACTGTAGACATCAATGCTTCAGAGCGATTCATCCGCAACGATGTCACAGTGGTAACAGGCCGCCCGCCTGCCGTCGTGGTTATACCATTCGTGTTGCCCACCGGCGGCTTCGCAGTTGGAGCCTTTGGGCACGAGCCTCATCGCCCAGAAGGGTAGCACCTGACGCACCCATGTCCGTCTCCGGTAGGGTTTTCGTGAGAAGAACGCACTTTCTACCACTGCCAATTGGTATCACGTTCGCGCGCCCCTTCCAGCTAAAAGCGGACGTTCCGCTTTCGCCCAATTGCGGACATTGCCGCGTGATATATAGAAGAAGTCATGCCTGACGGAACGAGCCAAGTCGACGATCGTCGCGGTCCTCCTCCAAACCGTCCGATAAGTGGGCCGTTGATGCTGGGCCTTTTGACCATGCCGCTTTTGTTCGGCTGGTTCTTGGCACGCCGGGGGTATGCGAACAGCACAAGAGTAATCGTGGCTGTGTACGCTCTTCTCGCACCCGCGATCGCGATCTTAGCTCGTTAGGCAGCGAAGAGATGCTTGTCTGCTAACCCCCAGAAGCGGCCATTCCCCTTCCGCCGGATTGCGGACGCTATAGCCCAGAGATTGTGTCGCGAAATTTGATGCGATCGCCCGAGATGACGAACCGCGAACCATCCCCCTTACGGCGGATATCCCAAAGTGCCTGCTTCCGACATTCGGGGTCGTGATTGATCCGCCAAGCGACAAGCCGTCTCATCTCGCGATCGGCGAAGATGAGATCGTGAGCCCCGTCTATGCTGATGCCAAACCTTTCTCGCGTCCTTTTGACCAAGGTAGTGAAGTCGTGGTTCTCGAACTCCATGGTACGTCCTGCTCATGGGAAATGCCCGCGGCAGGGGATCGAACCCCGCACCCGTCGGGACCTCTATGGCAATGAGTCTACCGATTCCGTTACGCTGGCGACACAGCTGTAACACGGGGTCCCAACACCGAAACAGCAGCTGACGCCCATCTCTCGCCGTTCCGGCGTCGCCATCGATCTCGTAAAAGTTGTCGCCCGTTCAGAGGCTTATCGAAGGTCTCACGAGATTCATACGTTCGCTTAAAACATCCCAATTCCCCGCGTCGCTAATTGTTTGACGATCTGCCTGTTTTTAAATGGAAAGCCGTATATGGAAGATCGTCTCGATCGTAACGGTAGTATGTCCGCCCTCTACGATCATGGTAAAATGATAACGAGTAGGGCTTTTCGCCATTTCTAGTTACGTACTTGTGATAAGTGATTACGATTTTGTTTGAAAGGACTTCATATCTACCATTGGCGTTCCCCCATCCACCATACCTGGTGGCGCGCCCGTCCAGGTAGAAGCACAGTGGACCGGCGTCGGCGGGATATGTCCCCTCGTCCAGGCATCCGTTCGCCAGTTTTTTGACATCATCCGCTTTCATCGGAATGAGACGAGCCACCGAGACGCTGTCATAACGCCCCTTTGCTGCTGGCCTTGGCTGCGGAGAAGTCATGTTTTGCGACGCTGGAACGATGATAACTGCGGCCAACAACAACATGTATTTCTCCTGCTACCCTCACCAACGTAAGCAGCGCGAACCCCTCAATTTGCTTCAAAAGCGGACTGACCGTTACCCCCCCAAATGGGACATCCCCACTGCAGCGATTCCCTGCCGCGCCCGTGTATGTGCTATGCCGGTTAGTGCGCTTGATACCCGTTCAAAAGACACTCGAAGCTTTCGGTTAACCATGCAGGTGAACCAGCTTCTAAGTTGTTAGCAGGCAAGGGGTTTTGGTTCGCGATAGGGAACGCGAACTGAAAAGGGGCTTGAATGCTGAAGCGCACGCTAGCGTTGCTAGCCGCCGGTTGCTCGACCATGGCACTGGCTGGAGAGCGGGGCTGGACGATCAGTGAGGCGAGCGGCCCGGTCCGTATCGCCCATGCCGGCATCACCAAGGTGGCGGCGCGCGGAACCGCCGTCGCTGCTGGCGATGTCGTCACCACGGGGTCGGGCGCGCGCGCGGTGCTGGTCCGCGGCAGCGAATTTATGATGGTCGCCCCCGCTTCACAGCTGCGCTTGCCGGTCGAGGTACAGGCGAGCGGCCTGACTCAGGTGGTGCAGGACTTCGGCAACGTCGTCTTCATGATCAAGAAGAAGCTGACACCGCATTTCGAGGTGAAAACACCTTATCTGGCCGCGGTCGTGAAGGGCACAACGTTCTCTGTTGGCGTCAGCCCGCAAGGGTCTTCGGTGCAGGTACTGGAGGGTGCAGTTGACGTCGCGACAGGCGATGGCGGCGCACACGATCTCCTGCGCCCCGGTATGGTGGCGCAGGTCGGATCGGCCAATGTTTTCCAGATGCAGATCCAGTCCGCCAATTCCCGGCGAACGATCGAATCTCCGGCAAAGCCCGCGACCGGCAGCACCGCGGGACCGGTGATTACCGCGCCCCCGGGGACTGAGGCGTCAACCAAAGAGCAAGGCGTCCCGTCCGTCGCTCCCGCGGTTGGATCTGCGGCGTCGCCGGTCACATCAGTCGGCGTTACCACCGCGATCTTTGAAGCACCAGTTTCCCTGAGCAAGACGACGGGGGGTCTAGTTTCGGGCGAGCTTGGTCGAAACGCAGAGCTTGCAGAGGTCGCAACCGCAACCAAGATCGCGACGGAGGCGACTGTCACGACGACGAAGGCTGTTGAGGTTGCCCAAGCAACGGCGATTGCTGCCGCAAAGGAGCAGGAGGCAACTGCCGCAGCAGCCAAGCAGGCCGAAACTGCAGCCGCGGCAGCCGAAGCGAAGCGAGCCGCCGAGCAATCCAACCTTGATGCCGCCGCCGCGGCTCAGCGCGCGGCTGACGCCGCCAATGAGGCAGCGGCCGACAAGGCTCGCAGTGACGCTGCAAAAGCCGCCGCCGCTGCGCAGGCCGATGCAGCGGCGAGGGCTGCCGCTGACGCCGCGGCCGCCGCGGCAAAGGCCGAAGCTGACGCTGCTGCCAAAGCTGCCATGCAGGCTCAGGCTCAGGCAGAGGCCGCCCGCGCCGCCAAAGCTGCCGAGGACGCAGCCAAGGCATCAGCGCAAGCCGCCGCGGACAACGCCGCTAAAGCGGCTGCGGCCCAAGCGGCGCAGATGGAACGTGACGCTGCTGCCGCTGCCACGCGCGCTGCTGCTGAGGCGGCACAGGCTGCTGCGGACAAGGCCGCGAAGGATGCCGCCACGGCAGCCGCAGCTAGCGATAGTGACAAGGCTGCAAAGGACGCTGCGGCCGCAGCTGCATCGGCAGCGCAAGCACAGGCCGATGCCTTGGCCAAAAGCGCAGCACAGGCGGCTGCCGACGCTGATGCAGCACGCGCCGCCAAAGCCGCTCAGGATGCAGCCAAGGCAGCGGCAGATGACGCTTCGCGGGCTGCGGCCGCGCAGGCTGCCAAAGCCGCGCAAGATGCTGCCGCGGCCGCAAATCGTGCCGCCGATCAGGCTGCCCAAGCTGCAGCCGACAAAGCTGCAAAGGATGCAGCCAAGGCGGCATCAGACGCGGATGCCCAAAAGGCGGCGAATGACGCGGCAAAGGCCGCTGCCGATGCGGACAAGCTTGCAAAAGACAAAGCAGCCGCGGATGCCGAAAAGGCAGCCAAGGATGCGGCCAAAGATGCCGCTAAGGCAGCCGCTGATGCTGCAAAGCAGCAGGAGGATGCCGCTAAGGCAGCCCAAAAGGCGGCAGAGGATATAGCTAAGGCCGCAGCAGATGCCGCAGCAAAGGCAGTCAAGGACGTCACCAAGGCTTCCGACGACATCCTCAAGAAGCTGAAGCTGTAAGCCTGTCATGCGTGGCGCCGCACAATCCTCCCGCAACGCTGCCGCTGATCAACGTGAGGTACGGCGGAACAAGGTCTTTAGCCCGGCGCAATTGATTGTCGATGGTGTCTCGCACCGCGCGCACGTGCTGAATGTGTCTGCCCACGGCGCACGCATTCATACGGCGATAGCACCGCAGGTCGGCCAACCGGCAGACCTATACCTTTCTGACGATCCATACAGGGCCTTGGTAATTTGGTCGCATGGTGTGCATTCCGGCCTTCGCTTTGAACCGCCGCTTACGGCGGATCAGCTGCACCGAATCTTTGAGGCCTGACCATACTGAGGCGGGTCCCTTCGCGGCCGCCTGGCGATGCTTCTATTGAAAAGGGCGCGCTCCCCTATTCGGAACCGCTTTGTACTCGTCCGCTTCCGCCCAAAAGCGGACGTTTCAGAGGTCAGCTGCATCTGAAGCCGAAACGCCACCATATGGCGGCGGTCGTAACTAACCTATCCGACCGGGGACGGTGCGGCGGACCCCGGCACGGCCGGTCGGCGTTGACGCGCGATCCCCCAGCCGCAGGAGCGCACCGCCATGTCCGACCGTCCTCGCATCATCGGTCTGATGACCGCGTCGCTCGACGGCGGCCTGCACCCCAGCCGCTACACCGACAGTCCGGACGGCACGGTCGAGGATTGGACCGCCGCCTACGAACAGCTCCATGACCGGCTCGACGCGGACGCCTGGATCGTCGGGCGCGTGACCATGGCCGAGATGGCGAAGGGCGATCCCCGGCCGGCGCGCGCGGACGCCCGCCCGCCGCGCCCGTCGCTGTTCCAGGCGCGAGATGCCCGCCCCTTCGCGATCGCGATCGACCGCAGCGGCAAGCTGCATTTCGCCAAGGGCGACGTCGGCGGCGACCATGTCGTCGTATTGCTCGGCCAGGGGGTCGACGACGCCCATCTTGCCGAACTCGCCGCCAACGGCGTCTCCTACCTCGTGGCGGACGGCGACGACATCGACCTCGCCGACGCGCTGGGCACGTTGCGCCGCGAACTCGGCATCGCGACGCTGCTGCTCGAAGGCGGCGCGGGTATCAACGGCACCTTCTTCGCCGCCGGGCTGGTCGACGAATTCCACGTCGTCATCGCGCCCGCCCTCGACGGCGGCGACGACGCCGAACGGATCGTCGCGGCCGGCGACGGACTGAAAGGCAAGGCGGCGCTGTCGCTGGTCGATTGCGAGCGGCTCGCCGGCGGCGCCGTCCACCTGCATTACGCGGTGCGCAAGCCGGGCTGAGGCTCGCCCGCGCCGCTCAGCCGCAGCAGCGTTTGTGTTTCCGGCCCGAACCGCACGGGCAGGGATCGTTGCGGCCGACCTTCGCCGCCGGGGCGGCCGTCGCGGATTGGGCGGCAGCCTGCGGCAGGGCGGCATGGAGCACCTGCACCGCCGCCTTCAATTCGGCGACGGCATGCTCCTGCAGCGCGTTGATCGCGACGCTGTCCAGCTCGCTCTCCTCGCGCGCCACCGCGATCAGCGTCTCCAGCCCGGCCACCGCCGTCGCCGTGCGCGGCTGGTCGGCCATCGTCTCCCACAGCTCCGGGCGCAGTGCGATCGCCTCGGCGAAGCCATGGATCCAATCATCCCACAGCGGCTCGCCGTCGCGCTCGTCGACGTCGATGATCGGCTGCAACCGCCCGCGTGCGAGGTCGCGGACGATCTCGTCGCGCCGCGCCGCCACCGCGCCGGCGAACCATTGCACGTCGAGCGGGTCGTCGAATGCCGGGATGCCGTCGGTCTCCGGCCCCCAGATCACCGCCATCCATTCCATCGCCGGTATCGCCGCCGGCAGCACCGACAGGCCGGTCAGGAAGCCGTCGAGTTCGGTCAGCAGCATCGGCTCCTCGACCGGCAGGTCGGCGAGCGCGCCGTCCAGCCGGCGGAAGCGCGACGGCAGCGCCCTCACAGGCTGATGTTGCGGCGGCGCATCTCCGCCGCCGTGATGTCGCGCAGCGGGGTCGGCGCGCCGGCCGCGAGGATGTCGGCCAGGTCGAGCAGATCCTCATCGGCCAGCGCGATCACCGACGCCTCGATCGCGGCGAGCCGGTCGAGCGCGCGGGCCGTTGCCGCTGCCCGGCGTCTGGTGCGTAATGTCAGCATCGCCCCTCGCTAGCAGGATCGCCCGGCTTTGACAGCGCCGCAGATTAGGCCGGCACGCGCAAATATGGCACAGCGGCATGCGTGACCGTGCCATCTCCTGCCCCTGTCCGGATCCTCGTCGATGCCGACGCCTGCCCCGTCAAGGACGAGATCTATCGCGTCGCCTACCGGCTGGAGGTGCCGGTGACGGTCGTCAGCAACGCCTTCCTGCGCGTGCCGGCGCATCCGCTGATCAGCCGGATCACCGTCGACGACGGCTTCGACGCCGCCGACGACTGGATCGCGGAACGCGCCGGCCCTGCGTCGGTGGTGATCACCGCCGACATATTGCTGGCCGACCGTTGCCTAAAGGCGGGGGCGACGGTGGTCGCGCCGAACGGCCGCCCCTTCACCACCAGCTCGATCGGCAATGCCATCGCGGTGCGCGCGATCATGGCCGATCTGCGCGCCGGCGGCGACCGCATCGGCGGACCGCCGCCGTTCGGCAAGGAGGATCGCTCGCGCTTCCTGTCGGCGCTTGACGCTGCGCTGACCCGGGTGATCCGCCAGGCGCCACGCTGACCGGCGCCGACGGCGCTTGATCTCGCCCGCCAAGGCCGATTACGGCGCGGCGATGCGCCATATCGCCCCCGCCCCGCTCGCCCTGATCCTCGCCGCCCTGCCGCTGACCGCCGCCCCGGCGCAGGTCAAGGCGCCACGCGCCCGTGCGGCGATCCGCACCGCCACCCCGGCGCGCACCGCCGCCCCGGCGCCGGCCGACACGACGATCATCCCGCTGCCGCTGCAGCCGATCGTGCCGGCGGCGCAGCGCAGCTGCACGGCGCGGACCGCGACCGGCCTCGGCTATACGATGCTGCGCCCGGCGACCGGGGCGAAGCCGGCCGCCGACGCGACGGTGCTGGTCAACTATATCGGCTATCTCGCCGCGACCGGCGCGGTGTTCGACCAGAACACCCAGACGCCGATGCCGGTCGCCGATGTCATCCCCGGCTTCTCGCAGGGGTTGCAGATGGTCGGCCGCGGCGGCGTGATCCGGCTCTGCATCCCCGCCGCGCTCGGCTATGGCGCCCGCGTCTCGGGCCCGATCCCCGCCAATTCCGACCTCGTTTTCCAGGTTGAGCTGCTCGACTTCAAGACCGCGGCGGAGATCGACGCGATGCGCAAGGCCGCATCCCCCGATGCCGCGCCCGCCGCGTCGGCGACGCCGGCGCCCGCCACGCCGAAACCCTGATTCTCTCCGTCACCGGCCGGTCATCACCACCGGCCGGATCGTGCCGTCCGCGTTGAAATAGAGCCGGTCGACCGCCAGCACGCGGTGGTCGCCCTTGGTTTCGCTCAGCGGCCGGCGGTGATAGGCGATCCACCAGCGGTCGCTGCCCGGTTCGCGGATCACCGAATGGTGCCCCGCCCCGCGCGCGACCCGGTCGTCCTGCGCCAAGATCGTGCCGCGCACGGTGAAGGGGCCGAGCGCGCTGCGCCCGGTGGCATAAGCGACGCGATAGTCCGGGCCGGTCCAGCCGCCTTCCGACCACATCAGATAATAGATGCCGCGCCGCTTGATGACGAACGAGCCCTCGACATAGCCGGGCGGCGTGATCTCGCGATAGGTCGTGCCGTCGGCGAACGGGCGCAGGCTTTTCAGGTCGGGGGCGAGCCGCACGACGTTGAGATGCCCCCAGCCGCCGTAATAGAGGTAGAGCTGGCCGTCGTCGTCGCGAAAGGCGAACTGGTCGATCGGCTGCGCGCCATGGTGGATGCCGCCGATCAGCGGCTTGCCGATCAGGTCGCGGAACGGCCCCTGCGGCCGGTCGGCGACCGCGACGCCGATCCCGCCGATCTCGCCCTCGTGGACGTCGTTGGCGCCGAAGAACAGGTAATAGCGCCCGTTGGCGCGGATCGCCGACGGTGCCCAGATCGCATAGGCGGCCCAATCGACCCCGGTCGTGTCGAGGATGCGCGGATGCCGCGCCCAATGGACCAGATCGGGCGAGGAAAAGGCGTCCAGATAGGTCTGGGTCAGGAAGGCGGGGCGGATGTTCGGCGCGGCGCGCATTCGCCGCTGCGCCGCGTTCAGCCGCGGCGCGGGCGCATCCGCCGGTGCCTCCGACGTTGTCGGGTAGATCCAATATTGTCCGCCAAAGCGCCGGATCTCGGGATCGGCATACCAGCCGGGCACGATCGGATTGTGCGGCACGGCGGCGGGGCCGGCGGCGCCGACGAGCAACGTGGTTAACGCGGCGAAGAGGCGCTTTGCCGGGCGGTCCAAGGTCATGTGCTTGATCTGCCAAGACTTTGCCGGCACCGCAACCAAGCCCCCCTGGCGCCGCGACCGGGCGGCCATCGACAGACCGGCCGAAGCCGGGCATCCCCCCGCCATGGTCAGCCCCTCTCCCGCCGCGCCCGTCCACCGCTGCCGCTGGGCGCAGGGCGATCCCCTGCTCGCCGCCTATCACGATCGCGAATGGGGCGTGCCCGAATATGACAGCCGCGCCTTGTGGGAAAAGCTGATGCTCGACGGCTTCCAGGCCGGGCTCGCCTGGATCACCATCCTGCGCAAGCGGGACGCCTTTCGCGCGACCTTTGCGAACTTTCAGCCCGACCGGGTCGCCCGCTTCGACCAGGACGACGTCGTCCGACTGCTCGCCGATCCCGGCATCGTCCGCTCCCGCGCCAAGATCGAGGCGACGATCGGCAATGCCCGCGCCTATCGCGCCATGCAGGCGGGCGGCGAGGACTTTGCGGCCTTCGTCTGGAGCTTCGTCGGCGGCGCACCGCAGGTCGGCGACGGCCATGGCCAGCGCACCCGCTCGCCGGAATCGGAGGCGCTGTCCGCCGCGCTGAAGGGCCGCGGCTTCAAATTCGTCGGCCCGGTCATCGTCTACGCCTGGATGCAGGCCTGCGGGCTGGTCGACGATCACGAGGCAAGCTGCTTCCGCCGGCACGCCGCGGCATGAGCGCGGACGATCGGCGCGCGGTCGCGCATCCCGCCGGCACCATCGCCGCGACGATGCTGGCATCCAGCCTCGCCTTCATCGACGGGTCGGTGACCAATGTCGCTTTGCCCACGATCGGCCGCGAGCTCGGCGGCGGGGCGGGCCATCTGCCCTGGGTGATCAACGCCTATCTGCTGCCGCTGTCCGCCCTGCTGCTGATCGGCGGCGCGGCGGGCGACCATGTCGGCCGGCGGCGGATGCTGATCGTCGGCATCCTGCTGTTCGCCGTCGCCTCGATCGGCTGCGCGCTCGCCCCCGACCTGACCGTGCTGCTCGCCTCGCGCGCGCTGCAGGGCATCGGCGCGGCGATCCTGATGCCGAACAGCCTCGGCATCCTCGGTAGCAGCTTCACCGGCGAGGCACGGGGTCGCGCGGTCGGCACCTGGGCGGCGGCCGGCGCGATCGCCAGCGCGGTCGGCCCGCCGCTCGGCGGCTGGCTGGTCAACACGCTCGGCTGGCGTGCGATCTTCTACGTCAATTTGCCGGTCGCTGCGGCGGCGGTCGTCGTCGCCATCGCTTTTGTCCGCGAAAGCGAGACGGAGGCGCAGCCGCTCGATTGGCCCGGTGCGATCCTCGCCACCGCCGCCCTCGGCGGGCTGACCTGGGCGCTGACGCTGTGGTCGAGCCGCCACGCCGCCTCGCCGGCGATCTGGACCGGACTGGCCGGGGGATTGCTGCTGCTCGGCCTGTTCGTCTGGCACGAGTTGCGGCGCGGCGACCGGGCGATGATGCCGGTCGCGCTGTTCGCCTCACGCCCGTTCGTCGGACTGACCCTGCTGACGCTGCTGCTCTACGGCGCGCTTGGCGGGCTGCTGGTGCTGCTGCCCTATCTGCTGATCGTCGCCGGCGGCTATAGCCCGACCCAGGCGGGGCTGGCGCTGCTGCCCTTCTCGATCGTGATCGGCACGGTGTCGCGCCTGGTCGGTCGGCTCAGCGAGCGCATCGGGCCGCGCTGGCCGCTGTCGATCGGCCCGGTCGTCGTCGGCGCCGGCTTCGCGCTGCTCGCCCGCGCCGATCCGCAGGCGAGCTATTGGACGGGCGTGCTGCCCGGCATGGCGGTCGTCGCGCTCGGCATGGCGGGGGCCGTCGCGCCGTTGACGACAGCAGTGCTGTCCGCGGTCGGCGCGCGCCACACCGGCACCGCCTCCGGCTTCAACAGCGCGATCGCTCGGACCGGCGGCCTGATCGCGACGGCGCTGGCCGGCGCGGTGATCGCGGTGCCCGCCGCCGCGATCACTGGCGCCTTCCACCTCGCTGCGCTGGCTGCCGCCGGCTGTGCGGTCGCGGCGGGCGTGACCGCCTTCCTGACGCTCGAGCGCTGACGAGGCGGCGCCCAGCCGGGGTTGGTCCGCCGCGACGCTGAACCCGGCCGGACGGAACGATCCGCGCCGTCGCGACTTCCACCCCCGGACGCGACACGCTGCGTCCGCCATTCGATGTTCGACCATCGAGCGAGCAGGAACCATGAAGTCTGTGATCGCCCTTGCGGCGCTGACGGCGTTTGTCAGCGCAACTTCTTCCGCGTCGGCGATCCGCGCGGACGACGCGATCGTGCCGGTCGCGATCTACCGCGGCCCTGCTGCCTGCGACGACTGCCCGGAGGCGCTGGCGCGCGCGATCACCCGGGTCAGTCCACGCTACCGCGTGACCTTCGTCGGCCCGAACGAACGTCAGGACATCAGCGACGCCAGCTTGCGGCGCTTCAGGATCTACGTCCAGCCAGGCGGCGGCCAGGACATCGCGGCTGCCCTGGCTCAGCTGGGGCCGCAGCGGGTGCAGGCGATCCGCCGTTTCGTGATGGACGGCGGCAATTACCTGGGGCTGTGCATGGGCGCCTATCTCGCCGACCGCAGCAATATCGGCCTGATCGACGATCAGCTCGACAGCGAGGTGCGTCGCCCCGGCTCATCCGCCGCCGATGAAGACGATACGGCGGTGCCGGTCCGCTGGGGCGGCCAGGTGCAGACGCTCTATTATCAGGATGGGCCCTTCTTTCCGGCGCATGCCGATGGCCGCGGCTTTCGCCAGCTCGCCGCCTATCGCAACGGCGATGTCGCGGCCGCGCATTATCGCGCCGGCTCCGGCAGCGTCGTGCTCAGCGGCCCGCATCCGGAAGCCGATGCCTCCTGGTTCGCCGACGCCGACCTGCCCCGCACGATGTTACCGGCCGGCGCGCCGATCAAAACGTTACTCGACCAGTTCGCGCTCTAGCGGCCGGCGGCGTCCCCTAGACGACCGCCTGATACAGGCGCGTCGGAGTGGCGGGCGGCACGGCGGCGAAGGGCAGGAATGCCTTCGGCCCGCTGTCGGTCGCGACCGTCCATGCCGCCGTGTCGCCGACCTGCCGTGCGCCGGTCAGCTCGGTCCGGCGGAACGGTACCAATTGCTCGCCGCTCTGGAACAGCGCCAGCGGCCCACGCATCAGCGCCACCCGATCGGGCGTCTGCGCATCCACCGCCTCCAGCCGCAGCGGCATGGCGAAGGTGAGCTCGACGGTATCGCCGCTCGACCAAATCCGGTCGATGGCGGCGAACCGGCCTGGCTGGACGGAGACCCCGGCCGGATGTCCGTTGATCAGCATTGTCGTCCCGCTCGTCGCCCAGCCGGGTATGCGCAGGCGGATGGCGAAGTGACGCGGTCGTACTAGGGCGACGGCGATGCGCATGCGCGGCGATACCGGATAGTCGGTTTGCTGGGTCAGCGTCACGCCGTCCCATCGCACCACCGACGGCAGATAGAGATTGACGTAGATGCCCTGCGCGTCGTGGAAATAGCTGCTGACGTTATAGTCGGCCGCCAATTGCCCGATCGTTCCCGAACAGCACGGGCATTGGTATTCGAAATAGGTCTTGGTCCCAAGGTCGTTGTAATCGCCATAATACAAAGCGGTGCCGTTCGGCTTCAGCGGCAGCACGCCGAGCGCGGCATTGTGGAGCAGCCGTTCCATCGCATCGCCCCAATGGCTCTCACCCGTCGCGGCGATCAGATAGCGGGCCGCCTTGAAATGGCCGTAGCTGCCGCACGGCGCCTCGAAACTCTGGTGCGTGGTCGATAGCGATCGGCCGCCCTACCGCGCCCCGCCGCACTGGCGATCGCCAGCGCTCCGCCAGCCGCCAGCAACCCGCGCCGGTTACTCGCCATCACCTGCATCGCATATTGCCCTCCCACTCGGTCGCCGCCGCATGGTCGGCCTCAGACCACCTCTCCGGGGACGCCGAAATCGGGCGTGCCATCCGGCCGGTAGCGGAAGTATTTCGCACGGGTGTGACGGTTCGGGTCGAATAGCGGATCGCCGACTATCTTGTCGTAATCCCGCGCATGGTAGATCAGCACGTCGCGCCCCGCATGATCGACGGTGAAGCTGTTGTGACCGGGTCCGTAGCGATGATAGGCGGTCGAGGTCTGGAAGACCGGCTGCTGCGACTTGGTCCAGCTCGCCGGGTCCATGATGTCGCTGGCGGCGTCGGCGGTCAGCATACCCAGGCAATAGCGCGAGTCCGTAGCGCTCGCCGAATAGGTCAGGAACAGCTTGCCGCCATGTGCGAGCAGCGCCGGCGCCTCCGCCACCTTGTAGCCGCGCACCTCCCACGGCAGCGTCGGCACGGTCAGCCGGGCGGGCCGCGCCGCCAGCGTCAGCGGGGTGGCGAGCGGCGCGAGGTAGATGTTGCTGTTGGTGTCGATCCCCGGTTCGCGCTGCGCCCAGGCGAGATAGCGTGTGCCACGATGCACGAAGCTGGTCGAATCCAGCGTGAAGCTGTCCCACGGCGTCTGCAGCTGGCCGAGCTCGGACCAGCGGCCGGTCATCGGATCGCGGCCGTCACAGCTTAGGGCAAAGGTCCGGATGCGGAAGACGTCGGCACCGCCGCCGCTTGGCCCGGCGGCGAAATACATGATCCACTGGCCGTCGATCAGGTGCAGTTCCGGCGCCCAGATGAACCCCGACATCGGCCCGCTCGCCGGATGCCGCCACAGCACCGTCTCCTTGGCTGTCGCCAGTCCGGCGATCGACCGCGCGCGGCGCAGCACCAACCGGTCGTATTCGGGAACGGAGCCGGTCATGTAATACCAGCCGTCACTATGACGGAAGACCTGGGCGTCGGCGCGCTGGCGGACCAATGGATCGGGAAAGCGCTCGCGGGGCGGCAGCGTCGCGGCGAAGCCCGGATCGGCCAGCAGCGTCAGCGCGCCGGCCACGAACAGGCGGCGTCCGGTATCGGTCATTGTGGCTCTCCCTCGTTGCTGGCGACCGGCCAGCCGTCCGCCCCCCAGCGCAACCGCGCCAGCCGTAGGGTCGGCACGCCGCCATGGTCGCGGTCATAGGCGTGATAGACAATATAGTCGGTGCCGTCGGCATCGCGGGTGTGGCCGACATGCCCCGGCCCGCGAAACCTTTGTTTCTCCTGCAGGTCGGCGCGCAGCAGGATCGTGCCGCCGCCGGCCATCATCGCGCTGCCGTCCTTGCCGCGATAGGGCCCCTCGACCCGGCGCGAGCGGCCGATGACGCTGTAATAGGTGCTGTTCACGCCCTTGCAGCAATAATCGTAGGATGCGATCAGCCAGTACCAGCCGTCGTGTTCGAAGATGTAGGGCGCCTCGACGATCGACGGCGCGCCGGCCGGGACCGGCCGGCGTGCGATGGCGATCGGCCTGGCGCCGGGATCGAGCAGCTTGCCGGTGCGCGGATTGAGCCGGAACAGCTTCAGCCCGGTCCAGAAACTGCCGAGCGACAGCCATTGCCGCCCCTTCGCATCGGCGAGGAAGGCCGGATCGATCGCGTTGTAATCGTCCGTCGGCGTCGACATCAGCACCATGCCTTCATCATGCCAGCCGAAATCGGGCGATGCCGGGTCGAGGCTGCGGCCGGTGGCGAGGCCAATCGCCGACCGGTTCGAGCCGAAGGTCGAAACCGCGTAATAGAGGCGGTATTGGCCATCGACATAGCTGATGTCCGGCGCCCACATGTTCTTCGCGCCCGGGATCGCCCGGCTCGTCCAGGCGGGCAACGCGGTGAACGGCGGCCGTTCCCGCTCCCAGTGGAGTCGGTCGCGGGAATGGCGGGCCGACAGCAACCCCTGCCCCTCCGCGCCGATCCCGGTGGAAAAGACGTGATAGCCGTCGTTGGCGTGAATGATCACCGGATCGTGCACCGGCGCGACGTCCCCGGTCAGTGGCAGCGACGGCGTCTGCGCGAGGGCGGCGAGCGCGACGCCACCACCGATGACGATGGCGACATGCGCAATGCGGCGCGCGACGGTCATCGCAGCACCCCCTTCCCGAAATAGGCCCGGCACCGATGCTGCGCGTCGTAGGCGGAGGCGATCATCATCAGCGTCCGACCATCGTCGCGGGGTATGAGCATGCTGGCATAGTTCGGACAGTAATTGTCATATGCATCGGGCACTGGTACCGGCGCCGCGATCGGCCGCCACGCGCCGCCGGTGCCACGCCGTTCCAGCACGACCCGGCCGTTCAGCGGCGAGACGCTGCCGTCCGCTTGATAGACCATCTGGCCGACGACCAGCAGCCGGTCGCCGCTGACCGCGACGGTCGGTGCATGCGCGAGATACTCTCCAGCAGCGGTCTGGATGCGGGAGCCCGGATCGCCGGGGTCGCCATAGTCCCAGCCGTTCCGCGAGTAGCGGATATGAACGGCGCAGCGATCGGGGCCGCAGATCTCATAAGTCATCGCGGTCCGCCCGTCGGCCAGCCGCGCGGTCGTCGCCATGCCGGGCCGGTCCGCCTGCCGATGCCCGCGGACGAGATCACCGACATCGCGCCAGTCGAGCCCGTCATAGCTGCGCGCGCGACGCAGCCGCTGGCTGCAGCATGGATCGGTCTCGTCCGACCAGAAGACGACCAGAGCACCGTCGCGTGCGACGTCGAATTGCGGCTCCCACACGCCTGTGCCGATCGGCCCGCCCGCCGCGACTTCGCTATGCGGCCGCCAATGCACTCCGTCTTCGCTCCGATAGACGCGGATCGTCGTGCGCGGGCCGAGATGGTAGGTCGCCGCATAGAGGAAGCTGCCCGCCGCGAGATCGCCGACGCGGTGCGGCAACTCGTACAGGACGCCGCAGCAGCGTTCCGTCGTTCCCGGCGGCGCGGGGATCGCGCCGACCGGCGTCCAGCTGCGCCCCTCGTCGCTGCTGGCGATGATGCCGGCCAGCGTCGCCAGCACCAATTGCCCTTTCAGCCGCGCATTGTGCCGCACAACGAACGCGCGTGGATACAGCGTCGCGCCGGGGATCACGCTTGGGCCGTTCGCCGTGTCGGCGGATGGCGTCGCCGCGGTGGCGGCGACCGGCAGGCCGAACGTGACGGCAGCCGTCGTCAGCCAGGATGCCGGCCACATCGCCATACGATCAGCGCCGCACGCGCCGTGCCGGCACCACGGGCATCTCGGCCGGCGGCGGGGGCACCACCCCCTTCGGCGCGGCGCTCATCCGCCGGATCAGGTCGGTCTCCGCCTGACGATAGGGCGTGCCATCGGCCCGGAACACCTCGTGGAACCAGATCGTCGGCTCATCCATCGTATAGGGCTTCTTCCAGCTGTCCCACGGCAGCCGCGTCTGCGTCTTGCCGTCGACGAACCCCCAGTTGATCATGCCGACGTTCAGCCGTTTGCCGATCGGCAGGATGGTGTCGAAGGTCGATCCGTTGCCGCGCGCCATATATTCGGTGCAGATCACCGGCCGGCCATAGGGGATCAGCTGGCGTGCGCGCCGCTCGAACGTTTCTGGCCAGCTGTAATCGTGGAAGGTGATGACGTCGGACTGGCCGAGCTGCAGCTTCTCCATCGGCGTCAGCTTACCTCCGGTGGGCGACCAGTCATCGTGCCACCACACGCCGGACGTGACCGGCTGGCTTGGATCGGCGGCGCGTGCCCAGTCGAACACCTGCGCCAGCATGGCACGCACCAGCGGCTCCTTGCCCTCCTGCCCCTTGTACTGATCGGCCGGATTGTCGGGCTCGTTCCACAAATCCCAGCCGAGGATGCGGTCGTCGGCTTTGAAGGCCCCCATCACCCCCTGGACATAGGCCTTGTACTTTGGCCAGCCGGCGCGATCGCGCAGACCGGGCAGGCCTGGACCCTGTACCCAGCCGGAATTGTGCACGCCGGGGATCGGCGGATGTTGCGGCCCCAGCTTGGGATCCGGGTCCCAACAGCTGTCGAACAGCACGAACAGCGGGCGGATGCCGTGGCGATGCGCGATGGCTAGGAATTCGTCGATCCGCCGCTTGAAACCCTCCGGATCCTGCGCCCACAGCTGGTCGTGCAGGAACACACGCATCGTGTTCATGCCGATGCCCTGTGCCAAGGCCAGCTCGCTGTCGATGCGGCGCGGATCCCAGGTTGCGGCCTGCCACATCTCGAGTTGGTTGATCGCACTGGCAGGCGCGTAATTGGCTCCGACCAGCCAGGGCTGGCGCGCATACCAGCCGCTGGCCTGCGCCTCGCTCCACCGCTCACGCGCGGCGGCGGGCGAGGCTGTCAGGACAGCCGCGCACGCGATCAGAAGGGGGAAAAGCGACTTCGTCGTTACCCGTTCACGTCGTTGATCAGCACGGTTCGCGCCGGCGACGCCTGCCCGCCTCTCCGCCTTGTCAGGCAAGATAACGAATGATTTTTGGCGGCTCGATACGTTGATTTGGCGGAGCAGATGCGCCATCGCGCCAGCCAATTTCTGCAAGGCGCGCGCGGTCCCCTCACCAGTCGCGCCACGCGTAGACGGTGTACGAAACGCGGTTCTGGCACGTAGCAGATGCCTCATATGATCCTCCCTCAATCGTCCGCGATGCGGTCGCGTGCCCATTCTGCGGGGCGGCGCCATCTTCGCGGCATGACGCTGGGAAGACAAGGGTCTGACACACGCTTCCTAAAACTAATCAGACAATTAGCCGTTGGCAGATACGATTAGGTACGGTACGGACCACTGACCGACCTTCGGAACCAACCGGATGGCGGGACAAGGAGGGGATATGAACACCAAGGGGTTGTTGCGCGCGTCGGTGGCCATCACCGCGCTGCTGGTCACTGTGCCTGCCGCCGCGCAGGACAGCGGGACGACCGCCACCAAAGCGGCGTCGCAAACCAAGGACGATGCCCAGGACCTGCCGAAGCCGGAGGTCGCATCCGATCAGAGCGCCAACCCGGCCGCCGCTTCGTCGGTGCAGGAGACACCAGTCGACGGCGAGGGCGACGTCGTCGTCACCGGTCTGCGCCGCAGTCTTGAATCGGCGCAGGCGATCAAGCGCACCTCCGACGGCATCGTCGATGCGGTCGTCGCGCAGGATATCGGCAAGCTGCCGGACACCTTTGCCTCGTCCGCGCTCCAGCGTGTTGCCGGCGTCGCCGTGACGCGGGGCGGCGGCGAGTCGGCCGGCGTTACGGTGCGCGGGCTACCCGATCTCACCACCACCTATAACGGCCGCCAGATCTTCACCGCCGAAGGCCGCTACGTCCAGATCCAGGACTTCCCCGCCGGCACCGTCGCCGCGCTCGAGGTCTACAAGTCGGGCACCGCCAACCAGATCGAGGGCGGCATCGCCGGCGAGATCAACGTGCGCGGTCGCAAGCCCTTCGACTTCAACGGCTTCGAGCTGTCCGGCTCGCTCAACGGCGTGCTGTCGCAGCAATCCGAACGCATTGTGCCCAACGGCAACCTGCTGATCAGCGACCGCTGGAACACCGGCATCGGCGAGATGGGCCTGCTGCTCAACGCCTCGTACGTCGGCATCAACTTCATGGATTCGTCGCGCGAACAGTCGGTGGTGATCGCGACCACCGACGCCAACAACGCGCCGGGCCAGACCGCCGGGCTGCGCTTCCCGGACGCCCAGGGCAATTTCCTCGGCTATGGCGCGCGCTACCGCCCGTCGGCCAATGCCGCCTTCCAGTGGAAGCCGACGCCGGATCTCGAGATCTACCTCGACGGCCTGTACCAGGGCTTCCGGTCGAAGGACTATAACCGCTGGATGTTCATCCCGAACTTCGGCGGCATCACGCTGTCGAACATCACCACCATCCCCGGCACCAACAAGATCGCCCAGGCGACGGTCACCGGCGCGGTGCGCCCGGACGGCTATACCGGATCGTTCAACGGCAAGACCGACACCTATCAGGGCGGCGGCGGCGTCAACTACACGCACGATCGCCTGACCCTGTCCGCCGACATCGCCTATACCGACAGCAAATACACCGCCGATCTCGTCAACGTCGATTACGCCACCCGCGGCGTGCCGACGCACATCTCCAATTTCGACGTGTCGAAGGACCTGGACGGTGGCCCGTCGCAGACCTTCCTCAACTATTCGATCACCGATCCGGCCAATTTCGTCGCGCGCGGCCTCTATCAGGAACTGACCGTGGTCAGCGGCAAGGATTGGCAGTCGCGCGCCGACCTTGCCTATGATCTGGGCAACGGCTTCCTGCGCCGCCTGCAGTTCGGCGTCCGCTACGACGACCGCGATGCCTCGCGCGACTTCGGCAACATCTACAACAATGTCTTCACCCCCGGCACCGCCACCAGCGCGCCGGTCTATTTCGAGGACCGGCAGATCCCGCTGACCGCGCTGCCCGGCGCCGACGTGCGGACCACCCTGCCCGGCTTCACCTACAACAATGCCCAGCCGAACGTCGCCTATGCGGCGATCACCCGCGACAGCATCCGAAATAACCTGCCCGCGCTGCGCGCCTTCTTCCTGGAGCCGGCGGGAACGGTCGCCTTCGATCCGACCCAGCAATTCCGTGCCAATGAGAAGGCCTATGCCGCCTATGGCCAGCTGAAATACGGCTTCGACCTGGGTGGCGTGACGATCGACGGCCTCGCCGGCCTGCGCGTGGTCAAGACCAAGGATCGCATCCAGGCGCAGCAGAACATCGCCGGGGTCGTCTCCCCGGCCAATGCGACCAACGAATATACCGACTATCTGCCGAACGGCAGCGCCCGCATCGCGTTCGACGACGGGCTGCAGCTGCGCCTCGCCTACACCAAGACGCGGACCCGGCCGAACTTCATCGACCTGCGTCCCAATCTGTCGCTGGGCACGCCGCCCACCTTCCCGGCGGGCAGTCCCTGCCTCGATCCGACCAGCGCCACCTACAACAGCCGCAATTGCGCCCGCGGCGGCTCGGAGGGCAATCCCAATCTGCAGCCTTTAGTGTCGAACAACTATGACGCCAGCCTGGAATATTATTTCTCGCGTTCGGGCTTCTTCAGCGCCGCGGTGTTCCGCCACGATGTCAAGGGCTTCCTCGCGACGGTCAACAACGTCTCGCGCGATCCGACCTATGGCCTGATCGCCATCGACCAGCCGGTGAACCTCGGCCGCACCCGTTTGCAGGGCGCGGAGGTGCAGTTCACCAGCTTCCTCGACATCGCCGGCCTGCCCGATTGGGCCAAGGGCTTCGGCATTCAGGCGAACGGCACCTACATCGACGCCAAGGGCGACCTGCAGCCCAATTTCGCCGCGTCGTACAACAACCAGCAGCAGGCGTTCCCTGGCGTGTCGAAATGGGCGTACAACGTCGTCGCCCTGTACGAGAAGCCGCAATTCTCGGCCCGGCTGGCCTACAATTACCGCTCGCGCTTCGTCTCTTACTATACGTTCGAGACGTTCGATCCGATCGCCCATCCGACGATCGAGGAAGGGCGCGGCCAGCTCGACTTCTCGACCTCGGTGACGCCGGTGCCGAACATCACGCTGGCGTTCGACATCGTCAATCTGCTCGGCAACCCGATCCAGCGGTCGCGGCAGTTCGACACGGGCGACAGCTATCTGCGTCAGGTCCTGTATCTCGAGCGCAGCTACTCGCTCGGCGTGCGGTTCCGCTTCTGATCCGGGAATAGACGATGCGCTCCAGCCGCCTTGCCCGCCGCCTGCTCCTGGCCTTGTGCCTGTCGTCCGCCACGATGGCGGCGGCGGACAATCCCCAATTCCAGGGTGCCGATCCGCACGCGATGATCATCAACGGCGAGATGTGGGTCTTCCCGACCGGCGGACCGGGCGGCAGCTGGAGCGCCGACCGGTTCGGCGCCTTCTCGTCCCGGGACCTGCGCCACTGGCGCAGCCGCGGCGTGCTGATCCGTCGCGACGACATCCGCTGGATCGGCGACGACGGCGCCCGCGAGCATTTCCTGTGGGCGCCGGGAGTCGCCCGTCGCAACGGCCGTTACTATCTCTATTACTCCGTCGGACCGCAGAATCCGACACCCAGCCGGATCGGGGTCGCAGTTGCGACGCGACCGGGCGGCCCCTATCGCGACAGCGGCACGCCGCTAATCACCGGGGGCAACGGCTTCGAAGCGATCGACCCGATGGTCTTCACCGATCCCCGTTCGGGCCGCAGTTACCTGTACGCCGGCGGCAGCGCCGGCGCGCGACTGCGCGTCTGGCGACTCAAGCCCGACATGGTGACGATCGGGCAGGAGGAGCATGTCGACCAGCCGCCCGAGTTCACCGAGGGCGTGTTCATGCACGAGCGCAACGGCGTCTATTATCTGTCGTACAGCCACGGCCACTGGAACGGCCCGGACTATTCGGTCCATTATGCCACCGCCCCCTCCCCGCTCGGCCCGTGGCGCTATCGCGGCGCCATCCTGCAGAGCGACGCCACGCATCAGGGGCCGGGTCATCACAGTTTCGTCCGCACCCCGCGCGGCGAATGGCTGATCGTCTATCACCGCTGGGACCAGGCGCCCGGCCCAATGCCGCTGCGCGGCGAGCGGCAGGTCGCGATCGACCGGGTCCGCTACGCCGCGGATGGTGCGATCCTGCCGATCCGACTGACCGACGGCGCGGCGTCGCCCCATGACATCGCCCTGCGTGCAGGTCCCGCCAAACGGCCCACCCGACGATGAACCCGATCGCGGCGGCGCGTCAGCGCCCGTCGACCAGCACTGTCTGCACCACATAGCGGAGGGGTCCGTGACGGACCGCGTCGAACGGGTAGCAGGTCGACAGCGCCAGACCGCTCGCACCCGCCTGCTCGGGCACCGCGAACCGGTCCCACCGGACGATCTGCTGGCCGGTGACGCGGTAATGGCGATGCGTACCGTCAACGCCGTCGACGTCGATGCCGTCTCCGACCCGCAGATCCCTGAGGAACCCGAAATGCGTGTCGCGATGCGCGGCGATCACCGCCACGCCCGGATCGCCCGGTCGCGCGCCGCCGGGCAGCAGGGTCGGCCCGAAGGCCATGGCCTGCCCCGAACCGCCGTCCAGGACGAGCCGGTCGACCCCCAGTCGCGGCACGCCGAGCCGGAGCACCGGCGCCATGTCCGCCCAGGGCCAGGGCTTGACCAGCCGATGCTCCGCCCGACTGCGGTCGAACGCGCGCTCGAGCAGGAGTTGCGCGGTGATCGCCTTGGCAGGGATCACCGCGCCTTCGCCGATGCGGGCAAGACCGGTCAGGCAGAGGAGCGACAGAAGGATCATCGCAATCCGATGCCCGACCGGCATGGCGGCGACGGCCCGCGTCATGCCCGCATCCCCCGGCGGCGGAGCAGGAGCAGGCCGGCCACCCCGATCAGCAACACGCCCAGGCCTTCGGCGATCATCCCCCAGAAGCCGGTCGCGGTCTGCGGCAGATCGAGTTGCCGTGCCTGCGCAGCCGCCAGGCCGCCGAGCGTATCGGCGTTGCGCATGGCGGCGCGCCCGCTGTCCCCACCGAACAACGTGTCGAAATCCCATCCGGCCGGCAGGTTGATCGGCAGGTCTTCCTTGACCAGTCCCGTGCCCGCCGGGCGTACCGGCGTTTCGTCGACGGCGACCAGGCTGGTCTGGCTGGTGACAAGGCCGCTGGCGATGCCGATGTCGCCGATCGCCGCGTCGGCGGCGCGATCGTCCAGCTTGCCGAGGGTCCGATCCGCCTCGATGTCGTCGATCCGCCGACGCGCCCAGAGCCTGGCCACCGAGCCGCTGTCCTGCGCCTGGGCGACGTCGATCGTCCGCGACCAATGCTCATCGCCGAACGTGCCGGACACCGTGACCGTACCCGCCAGATGATCGGTCCGCCCGACCAGCACCAGCGGCTGACCGGCGTAAAGGTCGGGCAGAACACGCGGGGTGAGATCGAGCGCGCCGCCAGTGACCTTGACCGCCAGATCCCGCATGGCGGGATGGCCGAGCATGTCGAGCAGCGGGATCATGCGCGCGGCGACCTCGTCGGGCGTACCTACATGCGTGTAGGCCCCCCTCCCGATCTGCGCCATCCGGCTCATCAGATGATCGTTCGGCGCCGAGCCGATGCCCACGAAGAAGACGTGGCTGCGCCCGCCGTCCCGGCCGAGCGTCGCCAGCATCTCCTGCTCGTTCGACACTTCGCCGTCGGTCAGGAAGACCACCTGGCGAAGCGCCGCCGGCCCGTCCGCGGCATCCTGCAGCGCCGCCTTGAGCGCCGGCAGCATCTCGGTGCCGCCGCGCGCCTCCAGCCCCTGCGTGAACCGCCGCGCCAGGGCGATCTGATCAGGGGTGGCGGCGACGCTGTGGTCGAACAATTGCGTCATCGTGTCGTCGAACCGGATGATGTTGAAGCGATCCTGCGGGCGCAAAGTCGCGAGTGCGTGCAGCAGGCTTGCCTTGGCCTCGTCCATGGAAGCGCCGCCCATCGATCCGCTGTTGTCGATGACGAACACCATGTCGCGCGGCGGCGACGGCAGCCGCGTCAGGTCGGCCGGCGGGGTCACCGTCGCCATCAGATAGTCGCCGTCGTCGGCGTGCTGGCGGAACAGCGCCAGCGTCGGATCGGCGGCGGCCGAACGCCAGCTCAATTCGAAATCGCGATCGGCCGGAACGCTGCCGGCGGCCAGCGTAACGGTCCGCTCATCGGCACGCCCGCCGACGAGGATCTTGTGATAGGGGCTGATCACGTTGGCGGCAGCGAAACCGGGGCGGAGATGCACGGTGATCGACGTCGGGTTTAGCGACATGCCAGTGCGCGGGTCCATCACCGGCGCGGCGGTGACCGCATTCGCATCCGCGACGGCCGCCCCATCGGTGAGCGTGTGCGGCGGCGTGTAGCGTGGCCCGACCACCAGCGGCAGGCGCAGCGTGTAGGTTCCGTTCACCGGCACCACGGGCGCCTGGTAATCAATCGCGATCAGCACGGTTTCGCCGGGACCGACATTGGCGACACTGGTGGAAAACATATTGGGTCGCTGCTGCTCGACCAGCCCGGTCTTCTGGCCGCGCGCCTTCGCATGGTCGTAGATCGCCCTGGCGGCAGCGCGCTTCTCGATCCGGCCGACGATGACGCGGCTGCCGACGACCATGTTCAGCCCGTCGACCGCGCCATCCTGCGGCAAGGGGTAGAGGTAAGACGCCTCCATCCATTGGCTGGAGGTGTTGCGGAACGCCTGGGTCACCCGGACGCGCGCGATGTTGCCGGTCACGGTGACGTTCATGTCGGTGCCCAGCCGCACGGCCGGCATCGCCTTCGTCACCTTCAACCCGCGCAACAGCAGCGTGCCGGCGCGCGGGCCGTCATCCGTCACGTCCGCGGCGGCGGCGGCGCCGGCGGCCGCGACGACGACCGGGTGAACGGCCAACGCACCGGCGATCGGCCAGGCGAGCAGCATGGCGGCGCCGGGGATCAGGGCGTGGCGGAACTGGTGGAGGCGGGGCATGTCGAAGCTCCTCTGCAAGCGGGAGCCGTCCCTCTATGCGCGGCCGATGCCGGACAGCCATCAGCACTATCGTCCTCTTCCTGCCCGATGCCGCCGTGGCGGGTGGGGCCGTGCAACGATATTGACGCCGCGTCCGGATATGTGCGGTTATGTGCGGAGGGAGGCGGTATGCGGGACCAGGAATTGATCGGGGCCGAGGCGGCAGAGGTCGGCCGCCGCGTCCGCGAGGAACTCGCCCGCCGCCGCATCTCGCGGCAGGCGCTCGCCGACATGGCGCGGGTCAGCCTGTCGACGCTGGAAAAGGCGCTGGCGGGCACCCGGCCGTTCACGCTGGCGACGACGATCCGGCTGGAAGAGGCGCTCGGCCTCCCGCTGCGCCCGGCGGCGTCGCCCGCGTCGACGCGCCAGACGGCACCCGAGCATCTCGGTTCCTATGCGCGGGCGGCGGTGGGCTGGCTGGAGGGGCGCTATCTGACGCTGCGCCCGAGCTTCAACACGCCGGACGGCATCTTCGCCTATCTGACGACGATCCGCTGGAGCGACGAACTCGGCCATCTCGGCTTCGTCGAATCGGAACGCGCCGACGCCCGGTTCGAACAGGCCGGTCACGTGTCGCTGCCCAATTTGTCGGGGCATATCTATCTAATGACCAACGAACAGGGGCAGCATCGCTTGCAGACGCTGTCGCGACCGGCCATGGATGGCACGCTGTACGGCGTGCTGGCGACGTTGCAGGCGGGCCGCGGCTCGCAATTGATGCCGGTCGCCGCGCCCGTAGCCATGGCGAAGGTGCAGGATACGTCGGCCTGCGCCTTCGGCCTGATCGTCCCCGGTGCGGATGGCTATGACCGCTATCGCCGGATGCTCGCAGCCGCGATCAGCGACAATTACGTGCACCTCTACCAGCCACCGGGCGCAGCGGAGCCGAGCTGAGCCCGGTGCCCCGAAGCGGGAGCGGATCGGACGCGACCGTTGCGACCGGCTCCGCCGCCTGGCCCTCCGCGCCGCAAGGTTGCGCTTGGCGCGGTCTCGTCGCTTCGCCTAAGCTGCGCGCTCGACCCGATCCGGAGTTCTCGATGCGCCGTACCGCCCTGCTCGCCCTCGCGCTGGCCTCGCTGCCTGCCCTCCTCGCCGCGCAGACCGGCGCGCCCCGCTATCAGCCGTGGGGGCTGGAATTGAAGGATATGGACCGCAGCGTGAAGCCGGGCGACGACTTCTACAATTATGCTCTCGGCACCTGGCTGCGCGACCATCCGATCCCCGCCGACAAGGTGGGCGCGGGCTACAATTACGACCTGCCCGACGAGATCGAGGATCAGGTCCGCCGCATCGTCGAACAGGCGGCGGCGACACCGACCAGCCCGACCGCCAGCAAGGTGGGCGACTTCTACGCCGCCTGGATGGACGACCGCGCGATCGAGGCGCATGGCCTCGCCCCGCTCAAGCCCTGGCTCGCGCGGATCGATGCGGTGCAGACCCGGCCCCAGCTGATCCAGCTGATGATGCGCCCCGGCTATGCCGCCCCGATCAATATCGGCATCTCCACCGACGCCGACGATCCGACGCATTATATGGCCGATACCGGCCAGGCGCGGCTCGGGCTGCCGACACGCGATTATTACCTGCTGACGGGCGAGAAGTACGACGCGATCCGGCGCGCCTATCGCGCCTATCTCATCCGCCTGCAGGACCTTGCCGGCATTTCCGATGCGGCGGCGAAGACCGACCGGATCATCGCGCTCGAGACGCGGTTGAGCCAGGACCAGTGGACGCCCGAACAGCGCCGCGATCCGGTCAAGACGCACAATCCGATGACCCGGACCCAGCTGACGGCGCTCGCCCCGGAAATGGACTGGACGCCGACCCTCGCGGCGATGGGCCTTGGCGGCGCGGCCAAGGTCAATGTGTCGGAACCGAGCGCGGTCGCCGCCGCCTCGAAGCGGCTGGGCGACGTGCCGCTGTCGACGTGGAAGGAATGGATGACGGTGCGGTTCCTCTCGGACGCCGCGCCGTTCCTGCCCAAGGCCTTCGACCAGGCGAACTTCGATTTCTATTCCAAGACGTTGCGCGGCGTGCCGGAGCAGAGGGCGCGTTGGAAGCGGGGCATGGCGCTGATCGACGACGCGCTCGGCGAGGCGGTCGGGGCGATCTACGTCCAGCAATATTGGTCGCCCGCTACCCAGGCGAAGGCCGACGAACTCGTCGCCGACATGCAGGGCGCCTATAAGGACAAGATCGACGCCGCGACCTGGATGGACGAGGCGACGCGCAAGGCCGCGCTCGCCAAACTCGCGACCTTCGATCCGCGCGTCGGCCATCCCAAGAAGTGGATCGACTATTCGACGCTGACCGTCAGTCGCACCGATCCGCTCGCCAACAATCTGGCCGTCGCCGATTTTCAGTGGCGGTTGCAACTGCAGCGCTTCCCCAAGCCGGTCGATCGCGGCCTGTGGTACATGACGCCGCAGACGGTGAACGCCTATTACGATCCGACGATGAACCAGATCACCCTGCCGGCGGCGATCCTGCAGCCGCCGTTCTTCGACGCCAATGCCGATCCTGCGGTCAATTATGCCGAAACCGGCGCCACGACGATCGGCCACGAGATGGGTCATGGCTTCGACGATCAGGGCCGCCAGTTCGACGAGAGCGGCCGGTTGCGCGACTGGTGGAGCAAGGACACGGCGGCCAAATACAACGTCCAGGCCGACCGGCTGGCGAACCAGTTCGACCAGTACGAACCGATCCCCGGCGTCCATATCAAGGGCCGCCTGACGCTGGGCGAAAACCTCGCCGACCTCGGCGGGCTGGAGACCGCCTATGCCGCCTATCGTCGCTACGTCGCCCGCCATGGCGAGCCGCCGGTGCTCAACGGCATGACCGGGGATCAGCGCTTCTTTCTGGCGTTCGCCCAGGCCTGGCAGGGCAAGCGGCGCGACGAGGCCGTGCGGCAGCAATTGCTGAGCGATCCCCACTCGCCGGATAAATATCGGGTCAACGGCATCGTGCGCAACTTCGGGCCCTGGTATCGCGCGTTCGACGTCAAACCTGGCGACGCCATGTACCTGCCGCCCGAGCAGCGGGTGAGCATCTGGCATTAGGATCGATTGCGACGTCGGGCGCATCGCGTCCGACGCCCGCCGCCGGTGGAACCGCGCGGACCGTCTTCTGTTCACCGTAAACAACGGCGAACAGAGGACGTATCGATGACCAGCCAGCCTGACGACGCAATCTCCGCTCCGGCCGGCATCAGCCGCCGCACCGTGATGGGCGGCGCTGCGGCGGGCCTTGCGGTGTCCGCGGCCTCCGCCTCGGCGCAGCAGGTCGGTGCGGGCGCCCCCGACGGGGGGCTGATCGATCCGACCACCCGCTATCCCCGCCCGCCCTTTGCCAAACAGTCGCAACCCTTCCCAGGCCTTGCCAGCAAGATGGATCCGCGCCCCGACCATGGCGAGACGAGCTATCGCGGCTCGGGCCGGTTGCAGGGCCGCAAGGCTCTGATCACCGGGGGCGATTCCGGCATGGGTCGGGCGGCGGCGATCGCCTTCGCGCGCGAGGGCGCCGATGTCGCCATCGCGTATCTGCCCGCCGAGGAACCCGATGCGCGCGAGGTCGTCGCGCTGATCCGTCAGGCTGGCCGCAAGGCAGTGGCCATCCCCGGCGACCTGCGCGACCGCGCCTATTGCACCAAATTGGTCGACACCGCCGTCCGCCAGCTCGGCGGCCTCGACATCCTGGTCAACAACGCCAGCCGCCAGCAGCAGCGCCAATCGCTGCTCGACATCAGCGACGAGGATTTCGACGCGACGATGAAGACCAACCTGTACGGCATGTTCTACGTCACCAAGGCGGCATTGCCGCACCTGAAGCCGGGATCGGCGATCATCCAGACGACCTCGGAACAGGCCTATGACCCATCCGAGAATTTGGTCGATTATGCGATGACCAAGGCAGCGATGATGAACTTCACCAAGTCGCTGGCCAAGCAGCTCGGGCCGAAGGGCATCCGCGTCAACGGCGTCGCGCCTGGCCCGATCTGGACGCCGTTGCAGGTGTCGGGCGGCGCGACGATGGAAAAGTTGCAGCAGTTCGGCGGCAACACGCCGCTCGGCCGACCCGGTCAGCCGGCCGAACTCGGTTCGATCTACGTCCAGCTCGCCGCGTCGGACGCCAGCTATGCCAACGGCCAGGTCTACGGCGCGGCGGGCGGTTCGGGCCAGCCATGATGCCAGCGGACGGGCGCCGCATCCGGCGCCCGCCGCTACCCCCCGCTTCGGCAGCCCCGCTGCGCGTATCGCCCTGCCTGTCCTTCACCCGCGAGATCCACCGGCCCCGCTCGCGTGGCAGCAACAGCCGCTCGACGCGCTGATCGCAACCGCCAAGCCGATCGCGCCCGTCGGGGCTTACCGGGTCGGCAATCGTCTATGGCGAGGCGGAGGACCGGGACAGGGAGTATTGCGGGCCCGGTATGGCGGCAAGGCGAAGGGTCGCGCGATCGGGGAGATACTCACGTGCCCCGCGGCCGAGGCTTCGTCAGTTCTGCGCGCCCGGCCCGACGATCTTATATTCCTTCGGCGGCGTCGCCCCCATCAAATTTTCGACGAAATAGTCCCACCGACGCCGCATCATATAGGCGGACATATCGCCATAGCCGTGGTGCGCCCGCGGGAAGAGGACCAGATCAAAGTCCTTGTTCGCCTTCTCGAGCGCATCGACCACGAGCAAGGTGTTGGAGACGGGCACGTTGTCGTCGAGCAAGCCGTGCGCCAGCATCAGCTTGCCCTTGAGATTCTTCGCCAAGTCCTGATTGGCCTGCAAGTCGTAGTTCGACCCCTCGCCGTTGCGCTGCAACAGCCCGAGATATTTCTCGTAATAATCGTCCTCGTAATTGCGATTGTCGTGGTTGCCGCTCTCCGCGATGCCGACCTTGAAGAAGTCGGGATAGCGGAACATCGCGGCCGCGGTCGCATTGCCGCCGCCCGAATGCCCCCAGATGCCGACACGATCGGCGTCCATCCAGCGGTTCCGCCGGGCGAGGTCCTTGATGCCGGTGACCTGGTCGGGGACCGCCTGCTGACCCATGTCGCGGTAGTAGTAATCCTGGAAGGCCTTGGTGCGGCGTGGCGTCCCCAGCGCATCGATCTCCACCACGGCGAAGCCGAGCTGCGCCAGTGCATTGGCGTCACCCATCGACGGCGAGAATTGGCGGGAGGAGATCGTGCCGGTGAACGGCCCCGGATAGATATAATCGATGACCGGATATTTTCGCTGCGGATCGAGCCCCGCCGGTTTGAAGAGCAGGCCGTAGCACAGCGTCTTGCCGTCGGCGCATTGGACGGCGATGTTCTCCGGCGGCTGCCAGCCCGCCGCGCGCAACCGCGTCACGTCGCCCTTCGCCAGTTGCTGGACGATCGTGCCGTCCGCGCGGCGCAGCACCGCCGTCTGCGGCTCCTGCGGCGTCGAATAGATGTCGACGAAAAACCGCCCGTCGCTCGACGGGATCGCGATATGATCCTGCTTCTCGGGCGTCAGCAGCTTCGGCGCGGCGCCATTCAGGTCGATCGCGTAGATGCTGCGATAATAGGGATCGACGCCCGGCTCGCGGCCGATACCGGCGATCAGCATCCGGCCGCTGCGCTCGTCGATGTAGACCGGATGGTCCACGTTCCAGCGTCCCTGCGTCACCTGCCGGACCAGCTTGCCGGTGCCGGCATTGTACAGATAGTAATGGCCCCAGTCGTCGCGCTGCGACCACCACAGGATCTCGCCGCGCTCCGACAGGTAGCGCCAGTTGATGCCTTCGTCGTTATACCCGCTGTCGAACCAAGTCGGCACGGTTTCGGCGAAGACGTCGCGGACCGCGCCGGTGGTCGCATCGGCGATGCGCATCGTCTCTACCTTGTGGTCGCGTGACGTCGACACGAACGCGAGAGTGCGGCTGTCCTTCGCCCATTGCATGTCCTGCGGACCGGCGCCGCAGACCACGTCGTCGCACAACGACGAGCGATGCAGGTCCGGCGACATCTTCAGGCGGACGACATGGCCATCGTCCGTGTCGACGATGACGCGCTGGATGTGGATGATCTCCTTATCCCCGACGAATGGATATTTCCATGTGTCGACGCGGGAGTGACCGACTTGCGTCGTCGTTATCGAAAAGTCGGCGACCCCGCGCTGATCCTGCTGGAAGGTCGCGACCTTCTTCGAATCCGGCGACCAGATGACGATCGGCTGGTCCGAATGCTTCCAGCCGGCATTGTCCGTCGCATAGCCGAAGTCCTTGACGCCATCGCGCGTCAGCTGGCGCTCCGCCCCGCTGGCGACGTCGCGGACCCACAGATTCCAGTCGCGCAGGAAGACCGCCCGCTTGCCGTCCGGGGACAGCACCGCCGCCACCTGACCACGTTGCGCGAGATAACCGGCGATCTGCCCGGCGTGCAGCGGCGGCAGCTTCGTGCACGCATAAGGCTTCGCCAGCGCGCAGTCGTAGCGATCGCCCGCGATGCTGACGATCGCGCTGTTCTTCGTACCGTTCGGCTCCAGATTCTCGAAGGCCAGCTTCGTCGCGTCGCGCTCCTTCAGCCCGGCCGCGTTGAGCGATGCGAGCAGCGGGACGGTGTCGAACGCCGGTGCCTTGGTGCCCTTGGCCGCGTCGCCCAGCATGATCGTCGGCACGCCGTTGCTGATGTCCTGATACCAGAAGCGCGTCGCATCGATCCAATGCGCCGAACGCACCGCGTGATCGACCAAAGGCGCGGTCCAGGGGATCAGCTGGCGGTTGGCGCGGGTGTAATCCGCGGCCGTCACCGAAGGTCGCTGTTGCGCCGCCGCCGGAACGGCGATCATGGAAACCCAAAGTAAGCAGGCGGTCGCGCGCATCGAGGAGCTTTCTGAAGGCAATCTGACGCGACGCGGACGGCGTGGACGCGGGCTCGTCGATCCCGTCGCTGCTCCACACGCATCCCCGTCACAGCAGGACAGGATAGCGGTCATTATGCAGACCGCGGCCCCGATCACAATAGCTTGCCCCTTCCCGAAAAGCCGTGACGTCGCTTCGGCAAGTGACCGAGGCGGACAATGGGATACTGCCGCCTGCCGGCCGGCTCATACGCCAGACAAGTCGCTCAGAACGCTTTCGACGGGCCGACGAAGAATCCGCGGCGCGGCCCGAATTGCGGCGCGCCGACGCCGACCCCGGTGCCGTCGCGGATTTCGTAGACATGGTCGAGCAGGTTGATGACGTCGACACGCACGTCGAGGTTCGGCCCAGCGAGATGCCGGCTGGCGGTCAGATTGAACTGGGCATAGGGCGCCAGCTTCGCGCCATTCGGCACGTTGTTGACGTCGTCGTCGCGGCGCAGACCCGACCCGTAGATCATGCTGCCGCCGAACTTGTTGGCACCGAAGGTATAGGACAGGCCGGCCGATCCGGTGAATGTCTGATCATGATCGAGGTAGATGTACCGGTTGGCGATATAGGCGAGATCATCGGATGAGAAGCTGAACTGGCTGGAGACGATGTCGCGCCCCTTGGCCTTGGCCGCCGCGAAATTGGCATAGGCAAGGAAGCCGCTCCGCGCGTAACTCGCATTCGCCTCGATCCCGCCGATACGCCCCTGGCGGTAATTGAACGGCGTCAGGATGATCGGCGCACCAAATTGCCCCTCGTCGATCAGGTTGCGCGAGATGCGGTAATAAGCGTCGACACCATAGGTGAAATAGCGGCCTGCCTTGGCCTGGAAGCCGACGTCGAAATAATCCTGCCGCTCAGCGAACGGTACGGTATCGTCGGTGACGGCGGGATAGGCTCTGGTGCCGATGAATTTGGCGATGCTGGTGTCGGCGACCAGCTCGAATGGGGGCGGCACGAAATAGCGGGAATAGCCGGCGTGGACGGTATAGGCCCTGTTCGGCTGCCAGACCAGATTGGCGCGCGGCGACAACTGACCCTCGCGACGATAGCCGTTGTAGAGATCGTAGCGCGCGCCGTAATTGAAGGTCAGCGTCGGGGCGAGCTTCCACTCGTCCTGCACATAGGCGCTGACGCTGGTCGCGGTCTTGCCTCCGCGGTCGCCGATGACGATCGGTTGGCCCGCCTGCTCGCCGTTCGCATCGACCGGAAAGACGCTGGTGCTCGTATCGCTGGTCGACCGATCGCGGCTGACCAGCAGGCCGCTGCGCAGCGTATGCGCGATGCCGATGTGGTAGACCGCATCGACCTGCCCGCCGATCGCGAAGTCCTGCTTATAAGCCTGCTGCGCCTGCCCGTTGTAGAGCAGTTCGCCGAGCATGTCGGGGCGGTAGCGCAGCGAGGAGTAACGCGCGAACAGCGATGCTTGGACCGTCAGCGGCTCGGCATCGTGCAGAAAGGCGAGCTGGCCGAACCCGGTCTCCTCCAACTGGGTTTCCCGCAGATTCTCGCTCGGGAAGTTCGACTGGCCGTTGACGGTCCAGGTGCCGTCGGGCTGCTGGCCGACCGGATCGGGAATCTGGAACCACTGGTTCGAATAGCCGCCGACGAATGACACCCGATTGTTCGCATCGAGGATGTGATCGAGATAGGCGAAGCCCTGATATTGATCGGTGTCGTCATGCACCGGATTGGAGCGTCCATCGACGCTCTCGATCCCGAGGCCGCTGTGGCGATAATCGCCCGATACGAAGTAGTTGGTGCTGCCGGTCGAACCACCATAGGTGACGCTGGGCTGCCACGTATCGTGGCTGCCCCCATAAATGGACGCGGTGCCGCCATTCTGGAACAGGCCGCTCTTCGTGGTGATATCGATGATGCCGGCGGTGCGCAGCCCATATTGCGCGGGGAGCGCCCCGGTCAGGATGTTCACCTTGTCGACGAGCCGCGGCGACAGCGTCTGACCGAACACCGCCAGTCCTTCGGGAAGGACGGTGCCGTTGATGCGATATTGCAGACCGTTATGATCGTCGCGGACGTGAAACTGACCAAAACCGTCCTGCACCACGCCCGGCGCCTGCAGCAGAATCTGATTGAATTGCTGGTTCTCCCCGCCGGGAAGCGCCTTGATCGTGTCGCTGGTGATTTCGTAGTTCGACGCGCCGAGGCTTGGCTGGATATGCTCGCGCGCGGCATCGAGTCGCTGTGCAGTGATGACGATATCGCCACGCTGTGGTGGGCTGGCCGCCGTGGTTGCACCGGGGCTGGACGAAGTATCGCCGTTGGCCTGCGCATCGGGAGCGACGCTGCGTGTCTGCGCGATCGCCTGGCCGGACGACAGGGCTAGCGGGGCTGCAGCGACACAGCTGAGCAGAATTGACAGACGCATGGCACAACTCGCGATGTTACAACGTAACGCCAGGCTGGCGTCGGCTTGCTTTGCGCCGCGATCTCGCCCGCTGACAAGCCGTAGGCCAATTGATGACAGATTTTTTATCGATCCGTCATGATCCTCCGACAGCCCCTCCAAACGTGATGCGGCCAAATCGGGGTGCTTGTAAGCATAGCCGACAATCAACCGACATAGTCAGGCTGCACCATCCCGCTCTGTATTTGCTGAGGCTCGCGTTTCAATAGCTATTGAATAGCAATCCCTTCCCTTCGGCTCATGCGACAGTCATCAACTCGAACAATCGAACAACGCGCCCAGCTCGGCGTATCGCGCAAGCACATCTCAACCCCTCTCGCAATTGCCCGCTCTACTTGATCCTGCCTCCGAGCCCGCCGTGCGGTTCATGCCGCCTCGGCGAGCCGATTAGCGGCCGAACAGGCGCTGAGACGCCGCCTGGACGTCACCACTGCCGTCATCCAGCGTCCCCCGGGCCCGTCGGTTGTCACGTGGGTGGATCACCCACGCCCGCCGCAGCATGAAGCAGGAGGTCAGCTGCTTCCGCTGAGAATTTCCTGGCGGATGATCTGCGCACCAGCCGCCAGCGCTCTCAGCTTGCCCTGAGCGACGTCGCGCGCCAGGGGGGCCATGCCGCAATTGGTGGCGGGGTAGAGCTTGTTCGCATCGACGAAGCGCAGCGCGCCGCGCAACGTGTCAGCGACCTGTTCCGGCGTCTCCACCGTGGCGGTCGCGACGTCGATCGCGCCGACCATCACCTTCTTGCCGCGGACCAGTTCGATCAGGTCCATCGGCACGCGAGAGTTTTGACATTCCAGTGAGATGATGTCGATCGAGGACCGCTGCAGGTTCGGGAAGGTCCGCTCATATTGCCGCCATTCTGATCCGAGCGTCTTCTTCCAATCATTATTGGCCTTGATGCCATAGCCATAGCAGATGTGGACTGCGGTTTCCGCCTTGAGCCCTTCCGCCGCGCGCTCCAGCGTGGCAATGCCCCAATCGTTGGCCTCGTCGAAAAAGACGTTGAAGGCGGGCTCGTCGAACTGGATGATATCAACGCCCGCCTCCGCCAGCTCACGGGCTTCCGTGTTGAGGATACAGGCGAATTCCCACGCCAGTTTCTCGCGGCTGCGATAGTGCGCATCATAGAGCGTGTCGATCATCGTCATCGGCCCCGGCAGGGTCCATTTGATCAGCTGATCGGTCTGCGCGCGCAGGAAGCGGGCATCCTCGACAAACACCGATTGCGGGCGGGAGACGGCACCAACCACGGTCGGCACGCTGGCGTCGTAGCGGTCGCGGATGCGCACCGTCTCGCGTCGGTCGAAATCGACACCATCGAGATGCTCGATGAACGTCGTGACGAAATGCTGGCGCGTCTGCTCGCCATCGCCGAGGATATGGATGCCCGCCTGCCGCTGGTCGTCGACCGCCAGCCGCAGCGCGTCCCGCTTGCCCGCGACCAGTTCCGCGCCCGCCAGCTTCCAGGGCGACCACAAAGTCTCGGGCTGGGCGAGCCAGGAGGGCTTGGGCAGGCTGCCCGCGGTGGTCGTCGGCAACAGTGTCGTCATCGGAAAATACCTTGTGCGAGAAAGGGGATCAGAGGGCGCAGTCGGCGGACCAGCGCCGCAGCGCGGCGCCGTGCGGGCGCATCAGATGCTCCTCGGCGAAGCGGCCCTGCTCGACCGCGAGCCGGCTGCGCTCCTCGCGATCATAGACGATGCGGGTCAGCGAATAGTCCTGATAGGTCAGGCTCGGCTGGTATCGCTCCGCCGCGACCGAATTGGCGTTGTAGATCTCGGGCCGATAGATCTTCTGGAACGTCTCCATCGTGCTGATTGTGCTGGCGAGTTCGAGATTGCTGTAATCGCTGACCAGATCGCCGACATGATAGAAGGCGAGCGGCGCGACGCTGTGCGGCGGCATGAAATAGCGCACCGTCATGCCCATCTTCGCGAAATAGCGGTCGGTCAGCGAGGATTGGTCGTGCCGGTATTCGACGCCGAGGATCGGATGGACATTCGCCGTGCGGTGATAGACTTCCTTGCTCGACACGCTGAGGCAGATCACCGGCGCCTTGCGAAAACGGTCGCGATAGACGTCCGATTGCAGGAAGCGCCGGAAGAGGCGGCCGTGAAGCTCGCCGAACCCCTCCGGCTCGCCGCCCTGTCCGGTCTTGAGATGATCCGGCAGCACGACGCTGAAGTCGTAATCGCGGATGTAGGAGGAGAAATTGTTACCGACCATGCCGTCGCTGCGGATACCGCTGGTCCGGTCGATGACGGCGGTGTGCAGCATCTCGATCAGCGGAAAGGCCGCGTCGCCCGCGCCCTCTCTGGAGGCCAGCGCGACCGAGAGGATGGTCAGCGCCACCGCATAGCGATAGCCCGTCGGATTGTCCCAATGCATCAGCGCGTTGAAGCGGCGGTCGATCATCACCAACGTGTTGCGCAAATTTTCCCGCCGCCGCTCGCCGCGGGCGAGATTGGCGAAATTGGTGGTGATCCGCGTATTATCGGCCGGGCGATACTCCTCGTCGAAGGGGATGCTGCCGATCGTGAATGTGAACCCGCTGTCCGTCATGACTCACCTGGCTTTGCGGACAGAGGTCAGGCGAGAGCGCGCAGGGCGTGGACAGACCCGGATGGCGTGAAGCCACTGGTCGAGGCGTCGTGCGCGATCCACCGGAGGAACCCCCGTCCGAGGAACGTTATGGCGTCGATCGGCAGGTCTCCTGGCTTACGGGTCAATGCAGCGGCTCCGGCCTTCCCAGGCTCTTTGCAAGAGCCCAGTGACACGTCATGGAGCCGCCACTCGCCGCTTACAGTTGCGGGGGCAGCGCCGGACTCTGCCCATCAAGGGCACCACCGGCTTCCCGTCTTAGCTCCATCGCCATGCCTGGGATGGAGAACCTCGACACGGCCTATCCACACCAACTCCGCCGCCATGTCAATCCTGATATAAAGATATCTTTATATCTTGATGCATCGCGGTTTTAATGGGTGGGGTGGGTAAGGCAAAGCTTGACGCCGGAGTCCGGTTTCTGCGATCGCCGGGCGTCGAGGTTCCTTCGCCGAATGGCCGAAGGCTAAGACGGGAAATCGGTGCGATGCCGATGCTGCCCCCGCAACTGTAAGCGGCGAATGGCCATCCCCTTTGCGTGTCACTGGCGTTTCGGCGCTGGGAAGGCCGGGATTGCCATGATGACCCGTGAGCCAGGAGACCTGCCGATCGACGCCATAACGACCACCGGCGGGGTGTCCGGTCTGGCCGCTGCGTCGCTGCGGGGAATGGCCCTTCCCCGTCGGCCTCTGGCGTCTGGAAGACCTCGCGCTTGATGAGGACCAGCATGTCACAAGACGATCGCAGCCCCCCTATCCAACTGATCGACATGGTCTTTCCCGGCGACGCCAATCACCATGGTACGTTGTTCGGTGGCATCGCCTTGGCTCATATGGACAAGGTCGCCTTTCTGGCCGCGTCGCGCCATGGTCGCGCGACATTCGTCACCGCGTCGTCAGAGAAGATCGACTTTGCCGCCCCGGCCCGCGTCGGCGATATGGTCGAGGTGACGGGACGGGTCGTCCGGGTGGGACGAACGTCGCTGGACGTCGAGGTCGAACTGGTCGCGGAGGCGCCCGTCTGGGGACAACGACATGTCTGCACCCGCGGTCGGTTCACGCTCGTCGCGGTCGGGATCGACCATCCCCTGCCCCCGATCGCGTCGCCGGTACCGCCAGAGCCGCCCGTTCCGCTGCGGATGGTCGACATGATCTTTCCCAATCAAACCAATCACTATGGCACGTTGTACGGAGGGGACGCGCTTCGCATGATGGGCAAGGCGGCCTTTATCGCATCCACCCGCCATGCCCGGGCGGTGATGGTCATGGCCGCGTCCGACCGTATCGACTTCCGCTCCCCCATTCGCGAAGGAGAAATGGTTGAGCTGGCGGCCAAGGTGCAGATGACCGGGCGAAGCTCGGTACAAATCGGTGTCGAGCTTCGCGCCGAACATCTGTTGACCGGCGAAACGCGGCATGCCGCCACCGCGACGTTCACGATGGTGTCAGTCGATGACCATGGCCGGGCGAAGCGGTGGCACGCGGCGTGATGTGCCGAACGGCAGCTCGCATTCCGGTCGTGGACAGAGAATGACACGTCATCTCAGCGCCAGGAGTCGAAAGCGGAAGACGACATTGATACCATCATCTCCGTGAGCCTAGCCGCCTCCCGCCGGTGTCGCCTACCCGCTCGCTGGCTGGGCGGGGAGTGGCATAGGGAGCGCGCAGCCAGTCACGTCCGTGGCGAGGTGCCCCCCATCACGCGCACGCAGGGTTATAGCTTCGCCCCCCCCGTCAACTTTATCCCGCCCGATGAGGGGCCTTTCATTCGACCATCGCCCGCCGCCCTGCTGCCGATCGACGGGCCATCGTCCACCGTCGCCGCCGCTGAACAGGCTGCCCCTGGGGACGCGACGCATGGGCGCGATCCCAATCCAGCCAAGCCCTCGTCACCGCGACGCCCAACGCTCCCGTAGATGCTTGCGTCAGGGATATCGCCGCGGCGTCCGGGGTTGGGCGTTGATGCTGCTTCGTCTTCTCGCCGCCTCCCCCCTCATGCTTGCAACCGCCGCCACGGCGCAGACCGTGCCGCTTGGCGTCAATCTCGAACGGTTCGACTATCCCGCGCTGGTCCACTGGTTCGACGCCACCTCCCAGGGGCAACCCGTCCGCATGGCCTATCTCGATTGGCCGGCGACGGGTCCGGCGAACGGCACCACCGTGGTGTTGTTGCACGGCAAGAACTTCTGCGCCGCGACGTGGGACGAGACCGCTCGGGGGCTGGCGGCCTCCGGGTACCGCGTCATCGCACCGGACCAGGTCGGTTTCTGCAAATCGTCCAAGCCGAAGGGCTATCAATACAGCTTCCACGCCATGGCGACGCTGACCGCAACGCTTCTCGATCGGGCGGGCGTCCGCAAGGTGGTCCTCGTCGGCCATTCGACCGGCGGCATTCTCGCCGCCCGTTTCGCACTGCTTCATCCCGATCGCGTCGCGCATTTGGTGCTGGTCAACCCGCTCGGCCTCAACGACTCGCTCAGCGAGGGCGTGCCCTACACCGATTTGGGTCAGCTGCGTGCCGAGGAGGCGAAGACCGACGCCGCCTCGATCAAGGCCTATCAGCTACGCAATTACTATCATGGGGTGTGGCGCCCGGCCTACGACCGCTGGGTCGCCATGCTGGCCGGCCAATATGCCAGCCCCGATGGCGACATCGTGCGGGATGCCCAGGCGCGTCTGTCGGACATGATCCAGACCCAGCCCGTCGCCGCCGAGCTGCCCCGCCTGGCGGTTCCGACCACCCTCATCATCGGCGAGCGCGACCGCACCGCCTTTCGCGCGAGCAGCGCCCCGGACGATCGGCGGGCAAATGTCCATACCGTGCCGCAAGCGGCCGAGGAGGCGGTGGGTCGCATTCCCGGCGCTCGCCTGATCCGCCTCGATGATCTCGGGCACGCGCCGCAGGTCGAGGCGCCGGCGGTGCTTCTGAATGCACTCCGCTCCACATTGGCGCCGTGACGCGGCGGGCGATCGTCATCGGATGTGCCGGCGACATCCGGTATTGGCGATATACTTGAACCACGCTTTGAGGATTGCCAAAGCTCACCAGATCATACGGCGTGATCGCCTGATCTGAAAAGTCTACCTACCGTCTGAAAGCCGCTCGGCGGAAATGCCGCCGTTGCGGAAGAAGCGCCTTGGCGCCGCGGCAAAGTCTGCCTTCCGATCGCATCATGGTTGCCAGCATGACGAAACGAAGCAGATCTCGAAGCCCGCCTCGACGTCGACCAACCGCCAGGACGAGCAGCCGAGCGACATCACCCGGTTCCCCCATGGTCGCTCACCGCCACGCGACGTCCGCGCCGCCATGCCGCAAAGGCGACGAAGGCAACGAGCATCGCGCCCAGCGGTCGCGCTCGCCCCGCCACACCTGGTCCAGAGTGTCCCGCCATCCGATTATCCCTTGAAGCCGAAGCTGCGCCGCCTGCCCCGGTCCATCCGGGCTGCTTCGCCATGGCGCTGGCCGGATAGACATGGGCAGGCGGGCGAGCATCATGACCGCTCTGCTTCGTCGCGCATATGGGCGCCCCTCCTTCCACCTGCCGTTCGAGTTCCGCGTTGAGCTCGGCGCCCAGCAGAAAGACGTAGGCGGTCAGCCATAGCCAGGTGAGGGTTACGATCACCGCGCTCAGCGAACCGTAGGTCGCCCCGTAATTGCCGAAATGCGCGACATAGAAGCCGAATGCCGCCGTCCCGGCCAGCCACAGCACCGTCGCGCCGACCGAACCCGGCGACAACCATATCCAACGGGGCTGGCGATTGTCCGGCCCGTAACGGAAGAGCACCGCCGTCGCCGTGACGACGAGCAACGCCAATGCCAGATAACCGGCAACACGTATCGCGGCCAACACGATGCCCGGCGCGTTCGGGATCAGGCCGCCCAAGAAGGTCAGCAGCATCGTCGTGCCCATTCCGAGGAAGATCATCAGCACGCCACCCGCGACGACGGCGAAGCGCAGGACATTGAGCCGGACGAAGCCGCGCGTCTCTTCCGTGTCATAGGCGACGTTCAGGCCCGTGATGATTGCCGACGACCCTTTCGTCGCGCCATACCAGGCCAGGATCGACGCGATGATCAGGCCGACCCCCTGCTTGTCCTTTGCACTCGCGGTCACGGTCAGCAGCTGATCGGTGATGATCGAGGCGGCATCGCGCGGCAGCGATGCGAAGACCGCCTCGACGTTGTGCCGTACCGTCTCGCCATCGGCGAAGAGCCCGTAGCTCAGGACGACCGCCCCAAGCGTCGGAACGATCGCCGCGAATACGTAGAAGGCGATGCCGGCGGCGATGATGCCGATATTGTCCTTGTCCATCTCCTTCCAGGTGCGCTGGAGCACCGCCAGCCACCCCTTTGCGGGCACCTGCATCGGCGAGTGCGCGCCTTCGCCGGCGCGATGATCCGAAACGCTCATGCCGCCTGCTCCGGGTCGCCGACGGCATGCTCCAGACTGGCTTCGACGGCAGCGCCCAGGCTCCCGACATAGACGTCGGCGCCCAGCGTTTGTTGTATCTCGCGGCTGGTCAGCGCCGCCTCTCCTTCCGGCCACAGGCCGACAAGGATGGGCACGTTGCCGGCCCGCGACCGGATACGACGGATGAGATAGCGCAGCTTGGATGGTGATCCGCTGATCTGCAGATAGGAGATGCACACCAGTCGCGCCCGCGACACGTCGAGGCGGTATATATTCACGCGCGAACCCGCCTCATGCGAGACACGGCTGACGCCGAACCCGCGCTTGGCCAGGAGCTGCTCCAGCATGGCGGCGACCGCATCGTCGAGCACGCCGCGGCCGGCGATGCACAGCACGCTTCCGTCGGCTTGCCAGGTGATCGGAGCCAGTGGGAGCGTGGACGGCGCGGTTTCCTGAAATCCCGCATCGCCTTCCGGCAGCGGGGTCAACGAGCTGCCACCCAATTGTGCTGGGCTCGCCGTATCATCCTGCTCCCGCAATTCATCGACCAGCACGAGCATCGAGTCGACCACCTTGGCGGCGCGCTCGTGCGTGATGGCACCCCGCTCGACGTCCGCCGCCGCCATCTTCAAGGCCGCCAGCGCCACTTCGTCATAATAGGCCGTCAGGGACCGAGTCGCGAGTTGGCTTTCCGCCTGCTCCAGCGCTTCATCGGGATCCTCGGCGAGCATGCGCTGGTAGAAACGTTCGACCGGCGTAAGTGCCGGACGATCACCGAGCAGCACGTCCAGGAACTCGAGGCTGGGGATGTGGCGCCCCAAGACGACGAGGAGCAGCGTGAGCGGCATCGACAGCACAAGCCCGACCGGACCCCATATCCACGTCCAGAAGACGGCCGCGAGCACGACCGACAAAGGTGAAAGGCCCGTGGAGTGGCCGTAAAGGAGGGGCTCGACGACATAGCCGATCAGCGGCTCCAGGATCAGGAACAGGGCCGCCACCATCAGCACGGTGGACCAGCCGGGGTCTCCGCCCGCCGCCACGACCAGAGGCAGCGCCGCTCCCAGCAAGGCGCCGATATACGGGACGAAGCGCAGCACTCCGGCGAGAATGCCCCACAGCGCGGGGACCGGCAGCCCGATCAGCCAGAGGCCGATACCCACGGTCAGCCCAAAGCTCCCGTTCACGGCGAGCTGAGACAGGAAATACCGGCTGAGACGCGCTCCGGCGTCGTCCATCGCCGCCGTCGTGCGATGCAGATCCGACGACCCGAATAGACGGATCAGGCGGTCGCGCAGATCCTCTTTCTGCATCAGAATGAAAACGGCCACCACGAGCACGATCACGAACGTCTCGAACGGCGCCACCACCGGACTGAGATAGGTGCCGACCTCTTCCAATACCGGCGTCTGCTTCTCGACCACCCGGACGATCATCGGATGAGTTCGCGTACCACGCTGGACACCCGGATCAGGCGCCGGCGCCGACATTGGGGTGGTTGGACGGAGAAACGGCAGGCGCTTGGTCAGATAGCCACTTGCGCCATCGATCTTGGTCTGGATCGTGGCGACATAGCTCGGTGCCTTGTCGGCAAGAGACGCCGCCTGGGTGCCGACCAAGGTGCCCACCCCTCCCAATATGCCCAGTGTGCCCAGCACCGCGACGAAGATCGCCAGTCCCTTCGGCATCCGCAGGCGCCTCAGCAACAGCACGATCGGCGACAGCACGAACGACAACAGGATCGCCAATGTGATCGGAACCAGGACGTCCTTTGCCAGGAACAGCCCTGCGATCACGACGACAGCCACGGCCAGACCCAGCAAACCGTCCCGGCTGGGCACCTTTGCGGCAATGACGCCGTTTGCCCGAGCCGCCTGCGCCATCCCCTTATCCATTTACGTTCCCTTCGGAATAGGCAAACTCCCGCTGGCTTGGTTCGGTCCACCCGCGTGCCGACGGACGTACAAGGGGCTTCTAACAGGCGATTGCTCGGGCGGCCGTGGACCTGCTCTCCAACCCCGCGGGTCGGACTGATCGGATAGCGGCGCCGTCGGCTCGTGCGACAATGGCGAGGAGCAGCGATATGGCCGTGGTGAGAAAAGGGCAGTCCCGCGGGAAACCCGGCGTGCACTCTTCGTTGAGCGGTGCCGGCATTCGCCGGCTGAGACGAGGATGATCCCGATGGCTGTGAAGTTTGCTGGAACGATGAATGCGATCAATCGCGGCCTGGACGCGACCAAGCCCACAAAGGGCGCCGACATGGTGGAAGATTGGGAAGCTGCGCTGGCCGACGTCGAGATTTCCGGGGCGAAGGGTATCCTCCGCGATCTCGCGTCCTTGCGCAAACAGCTCGAAAAAGGCGAGCCGGATGCTGATCGGGTTCACGCCCTGCTTCACCGCCTTGGGACCGCCACGACCAAAATCGCTGACAAGGCGGACAAGAACCAGGATAAGCTGAAGGCGCTCGGCGAGGCGCTCACCGAGGCTGGCGAGGATCAGCCTGACGAGGAAGAAGATGTCGCGGCCGCTGCCGCCCCAAAACGGGCGCGCAAAAAGGCATAAGCGTTCGGGAGCAGCGCAATGCCGCTCCCGCCGTTGCATTGCCGAAACCGTCACTCCAATCGAAAGGCCTACGTGCTATCTTCTTGCCGCCGCCGGTCATGGCGGATCATCAAGCGCATCCTGTCACGGCCGCGGATTCGGCGGCGCAATCTGACCGCTAGCACTGCCTCATGATCAGATCGGCATGCGTCACCGCCAATTCGGCCCCCACATCCGGGCGGCGTGCGCTTCGGGCGGAACGTCCGACGGCTGTCGGCTCGCTCATCCCCGACGCGATACGGTGGTAATGCGAGGCACCGAGCCGCCAGTCACCCCTGACGGCCGATACATCGTCGTTCGCGGGCGCCTGTGGCGGAAAGCCAACCCCGCGCTCGACGCGGAGGCTCGGCAAACGCTCGTCGCCGATTTGATGAAGGCGAGGCGAGCCGTGCGGGATGCCGTTCGGATCCGGGACGATATGTCCCTTCGCCAAGCGCGCCGAAGCGTCAACGACGCCAAGGTTGCCCTCGGAGAACGCGGCCCGGTTTGGTGGACGGATGGCGCACCCGACCTCAATCGGCGCCTGGCGCGCAACACCATCTATGCGGAATGGTACGCAGCCTTGCCAGAACAGCCCTGACGATCTGGCCGAGACTGCTCCCCCCTGACGAGATCAATCGCCGGTGGGAGGGGCCGCGTGAACGGGATCAGGCGCGGACACCATGCGCAGCGTCTGTTCCTGACTGTCCGGATCGATCCGCCGCGTGCGACCGATGTGCGCGACCTTGACCGCCCGGCCCGTCTGCAGTGCCTCGACAATCGCCTCGATGACCAGCAGGTCGGCGAGACCTTCTTCCCCGTCGGGTTCAGGGCTGCGCTCCTCGAGAATGCAGTCCGAGAAATATTGAAGCTCACCGCCGAACTGGTCGGTAGCCTTGAATGTCTGCTCGGTGAGCTTTTCGCCGATGCGCCGACGATGGGCCAGCCCCTGACCGAATCCGAAGGCGGGGTCCATCTGGATAGACCCTTTCGTTCCGGCGATCGTCAATTGGTCGACCTGATTGGCGTTATAGCTGACGGTGAATTGTGCGAGGCGACTACCCGGCATGCGCAGCGTGACGGCGAACGTATCGTCGAGATCGCCGAAACCGGACTCGGGATGCCGGGTCGCCACCGCCGAAACGACCTCGAGCGGCTCCGCTCCGAACAGATATCGAATGGCGTTGATCGGATAAGGCGCCATGTCGAACAGCGGTCCAGCCTCTATCCCGTTCGACGCACGATGGTTGGCGGGATCGACCATCTGCGTGAAGCAGGCGGTGAAGGCGATCAATTCGCCGAGTTCGCCGGCGCGTATCCGCCGGATCGCGTCGAGTGTCGCCGGCTCGAAGTGCAGGCGGTAAGCGGTCATCAACTGCGCCTTGCCCTTGGCCGCGGCGGCGATGATTTCGCGCGCCTTGGCGGACGACACGTCGAGCGGTTTTTCGGAAAGCACGTGAATACCCGCCTCCAGGGCCGGCACGGCAAATTCGGCATGCCGCCAATTGGGCGTAGCGAGGTAGATCGCGTCGATCTCGCCCGATGCCAACAGGGCCGGAAATTGTTCGTAGCCGTAGAGGCGCTTGACGCCGTAGCGCTTGCCAAGCTTGGTCAGCTTCTCCGGATCGCCCGACACCAGTGCGGTGATCGTCGAATTGCCGGTATGCGACACGCCGGGCATCAACGCCTCCTGCGCGATGTCGCCGAGGCCGACGACGGCATAGCGAACCTTGCGGCCGCCGAGGCCCAGTGCCGAAGCGATACTCATCCGAAGCTCCTGATCGTGATCCATGGCGCAACCGCTTCGGATGGGCAGATGGTTCCCCGCCAGGAACTCGCGATTGATCGTCCGTGCAAATCGATCAGAGCATCGCCGGCCAGGTCGGGACGCGACGGTGATACCGCGCCACCGACTTAGACAGCGACGCCGGCCCGCCCGGCCGAAGGCCGCACCGTCACCGTTGCTTCTTGGTGATCGTCGCGGTGAAATCCGGATCCTTCTTGGCGACCCAATCGACGAACTTCCGCACGTTCGGATTGTCCAGCAGGCCGGTGACGTTCATGCCATGCCGCTGCAATTCGGAATTGGTGAAATTTGCGGTCAGGGTCTGCTGGCAGATGCCATGCATCGGCACGACGTCGCGCCCGCCGCGGCTCTTGGGCACGGGATGATGCCAGACGATGATCTTGCCGGTCGGCCGTCCGCAGAGCCAGCACGGGACGGGGGCCGCCGGCGCGTCCTCGTCCTGCGGAAGGTGATCGTAGGGATCGTGTTTCGAACGTCTGGCCATGGCTCGATCTGACTGCCTCGATTGCCGCCGCCTGTAGCGAAGCGGTCTGCTGCCGCATATAGCGCGTTTGCACGCGGCAAGCCGCCGGCAGTATCCCGGAAGGGTCTCAAGGGAAAAGCAATGACGGATTCGCTCAAACCTTGGGACGCGTCGCTGGTCCGCTTATGGCTGGAGCGGCGTTTCGCCGCCTCTCGACTGGATCAGGCGGCGGCGGACAGGCGCGGCTATGAAGGCCGGGATGATTTCGACAAGGCTGCGGCCGAAGAATGGGCCTGCCGCCTGCTCAAGAACGCGGACTGCACGAATGACCAGATGACGTTTGCCGCCCGCCTGAAGGCGCTCATCGCCCAGGAGGATTATCCTGCGACGGGGATGAACGACGATGCCCGGTTCGAACGGCACGTTCGGACCTATGCGCGGAAGCTCGCCAAGATGACGAAGGCCAACGAAGGCTTCGGAAACACCTTTCGCCATCAGTAAGCGCGCGTGTCCGTGTCGGCGAGCGGCGCCGAGGGCTTCGGAGTCATGTGATCGGCCGGTAACCAGACGTAAGGAGCGACGCGCTAGGTCGGGACCACTTGTCAGGAGCCCGAATGCCGATCCTCTCCGCCACGTCCCACCGCATCAAGATCCTGATCGTGCTCGCGATCGGATTGTTCGTGGGCGCATCGCTGATCGCGAGCGGCCTCGATCGGCATGCCGATCGCCTGTTCGATCCCCTGCGGGCTATCGCCGCCCCGCGCGCGCCGAGCGGCAAGATCGTCGTCGTCGAAATGGATGAAGCCAGCGTCGCGGCGATCCGGCAATGGCCATGGCCACGCGATCACTATGCCATGGTGACCGATCGCTTGCGCCGCGCCGGCGCCGCATCGGTCACCTTCGACGTCGACCTCTCCTCGGCCAACACGCCTGCCGGCGATCGCAGCCTGGCCGCCGCCCTTGCGCGGGCGGACGGAATGGTCGCGCTGCCGACCTTTGCCCAGCAGGCCCGATCCGGCGACCGCCGTTCGATCGACGCATTGCCGCTGGCGATGTTCCGCCCGCATGTCGCCCTCGCATCGGTCAGCATGCAGCCTGATAGCGACGGTGTGGTGCGGCGCGCGCCCTTCGGCACGATCACCGCCGGCACGCCGCGTCCGTCGCTGTCGGCCTATATCGCCAAACGATCGGGCAGCGCCGACACCTTCTTTCCGATCGATTTCGGACTGAACCCGGAGCGCCTGCCGCGCCTGAGCTTCATCGATGTGCGCGACGGACGCTTCGCGCCAGATGCGGTGCGGGGGCGGGACATTTTGATCGGCGCGACCGCAATCGAAATGGGGGATCGCTACGCGACGCCCCATTGGGGCGTGGTGCCGGGCGTCATCGTTCAGGCACTCGCCGCGGAAACCCTGCTGCGAGGCGTACCGACGTTCGGCAGCGCGGCGATCCCAATCGCGCTGGCATTGCTGCTCGGGGCGCTGGCCGTCGTGCCGCGGCGTCTGGTCTCGGCATGGCTACTTGCTGCTGCCGCACCGATCGGTCTCGCCAGTCTCGCGATCGTTGCGCAATCGACCCTCGGCGTCGTCTATCCGGTGACCGCGGCGATGGCGGTGCTGGTCGTCGTCCAGGGCTTGTGGCTGATGCTGCGCCTAGCCGATCGTGCGGAGCAACAGCGCTGCATCGACGAGGATACTGGTATCGGCAACCAGCGCGCGATCATCCGCGACTTCGGGTCCGCGGTGCCCGCGCCGATCCTCGTCGCGCAAGTCGGCAATTTCGATACGGTGGTGACTCTGCTCGGCGAGCGCGCCGGGCACGACCTGATCCTGCGCCTCGCCGAGCGGTTGCGGATCGCGGCCGCCGATGCGGCCGTCTATCGGATCGGTGACCGTCTGCTGGCGATGCGCCTCGACATGTCGGCGGAGGAGCGGGTCGACTTCCAGGAAGGACTGCGTGCGCTGCTGACGCAGCCGGTCGAGATCTTGGGTCGTCGCGTCGACGCCGCTGTTCATGTCGGCATCGCCGATCAGGGACAGGGCCTGCACGACCGCCTGATCGACGCGACCCGCGCCGCCAACGAGGCCGCAGCCGAAGGCGTGTTCCGTCGCGACAGCACGGTGGACGTCGAAGCGATGGAGCGCCGCCTGGTGCTGATGGGCGAATTGGATCAAGCCATCGCCCGCGGCGAGATCGAGGTGCATTACCAACCCAAGCTCGATATCGGCACCGATCGCATCACCAGCGTCGAAGCGCTCGTGCGATGGCGGCATCCCGTACGCGGCCTGATCGGGCCCGATGCCTTCATTCCCTTTGCCGAACAGTCGGACCGCATCGGGCCGCTCACCCTGTACGTGATCGAACGCACGATGCGCGACCTCGGGCAATGGCGCGAACACGGTCTGATGCTGACCGGCGCAATCAATCTGTCGGCGACGCTGATCGCCCTGCCCGCGTTCGCGCAGGCTGTCGATACGCTGCTTGCCGGCAATATCGTATCGCCCGAACATCTGATTTTTGAAGTGACCGAATCCGCAACACTGGCCGACCCCGAACGCGCCGCGGCAACGCTACGCCGCTTCCGCGCCCAAGGCGTCGGCATATCGATGGACGATTACGGCACCGGCCAGTCGACGCTCAGCTACCTGCGCCAGCTGCCACTGACCGAACTCAAGATCGACCGCAGCTTCGTACAGCACGCTGCCCACAACCACGCCGATGCCCTGATGGTGCGATCGACCATCGCGCTCGCCCACGATCTGGGCCTCAAGGTCGTTGCGGAAGGGATCGAAGACCAGGACTGTCTCGCATTCCTGCGCACGGCAGGATGCGACATGGCGCAAGGCTATTTGATCAGTCGCCCGCTACCGGTCGATGCACTCGGAGCGCTGCTGCGGAACAGGCTCGCCGCTTAGACCCCGTCGAGCCGTCGGCTGTCCTTCGCAGCCCTTCCCGCGCGATCCGGGGCTGCCATGTGCCGGCCTGCCCCGCCAGCCGGGGTGCAATGGACACGATCGCATGGCGGGGAAGCCGCCGGTCTCCTTCCGGAAAGCAAGCCTGTCGCAATAGCCTCGTGGGAGTGCGGGGAGGCTCATGACGAGGGGGTCGGCTGGCGTATCGCTGATGAGGGAAGTGGATTCCAGCGCGCGACACCGTCGGGTCAGGTGTCGGGCAGCTCGAGGGCTTCCGAGACCTGCTCGGCGGTCAGGGCTGCGTCGCACGAAAGCGCCGACCCCAAATGACGTCACATGACGCGAGCGCTGTGGCGCCTGACGGAACAATCGCACCTGCGCCACCTCCCCGACGCGCGGCGCGGCGCGGCGCGGCGCGGCGCGGCGCGCATATGTACGCACGTGCCCGACGCAGAAAGGTTCAGGCGATGGGCCCGCTCGGTCGCTTCCGTCAGCGTGACTTCGGCCGGCAAGAAGTCCCGTCGCGTCGCGATCGAAGTTGATGCACGGCGCGCCTCCGGATTCATTTCCTCCAGAGTAGCAGATGCACCCTAAACCTTGATCTTCTTCAGGATGCCATCAGCGGCAGTACCGGCATCCTTGGCCGCTTTTGCCGCGGCATCCGCGGCCGCCTTTGCTGCATCCTCGGCGGCCTTCTGTGCGGCCGTCGCGATATCGGCTTGCTGCTTCGCGGCATCGGCCGCTGCTTTCGCGGCTACCTGCGCCGCGTCCTTCGCGGCCTTTTCTGCGTCCTTGGCCGCTTTATCCTTGGCCATTTGATCCGCATCCTCGGCCGCTTTCGCGGCATCGGCGGCGGCCTTCTGCGCCGCTTGATCGGAGGCAGCTTTCGCTGCTTCCTTGGCGGCCTTGTCAGCGGCCGCCTGCGCGACCTGGGCGTTGGCCTTCTCCGCCGCTGCCGCCGCGTCGCTCGCAGCTTGCGCCGCTTGCGCAGCGGCTGCCCGCGCCGCGTCATCCGCATTGGCCTGGGCGGCTGCCTTGGCCGCATCGTCCGCCATCTTCGCGGCTCGTGCCGCATCGGCCTGTGCCTGCGCGAGCATGGTCGTCTTTGCCGCAGCATCGGCTTCCGCCTTCGCGGCTGCCGCAGCGGCGTCTGCTGCCGCTTGCGCAGCAGCATTGGCCTGAGCGGCGGCGGCGGCTTTGGCGGCATCGCTCTGCGCCTTGTCGGCGGCGGCCTGTGCCGCCACGCTGGCGGCTTGCTGAGCCGCCGCCGCTGCATCCATGCTCGACTGCTCGGCGATCCGTTTCGCTTCGGCGGCTGCAGCTGCGCTTTCGGCCTGCCGTGCCGCGGCCTCGGCAGCCTCGTGTTGCCGGGCAGTCGCGGCGGCGGTGGCCTCCGCCAGTTCGACCGTCTTGGTGGTGCTGGTGGTCGCCTCGGTGGCGATCTTCGTCGCCGTCGCGACGGCCGCGATATCTGCCGCGCCACCGATATTGCCCGATACCAACCCGTTCGTCGTCTTGCTGAGCGAGACAGGCGCTTCATACACCGACGTCATGATGGCGCCGGCGGCGGAGGGGGCAACGGCAACCGCGGGCGACGCCGTAGCGCCAGTGCCACTTTCCGCAGGAGCATCCGTCCCCGCCGGCGCGGAAATCGCCGGACCAGCCGTGCTGCCGGACGCAGGTTGAGCCGGAGACTGAATGGTGCGACGCGTGCCTCCCGACTGGATCTGCAACTGGAAGACGTTGCTCGAGCCGATGAAGGCAACGGATCCTGGCCGCACAAGCTCATGGGCGCCGCCGTCCCCGGTGGCGACGTCCACCGCGCCTTCCAGCACTTGCACGGACGATCCTTGTGGGGTCACGCCGACGCTGAAGGTCGTGCCTTTGACGACGGCGGCCAGATACGGCGTCTTGACCTCGAAATGCGGCGCCATCTTCTTCTTGATCATGAAGACGACGTTGCCGAATTCCTGGAAGACCTGGGTAAGCCCGCCAGCATTGGCTTCGACCGGCAGGCGCAGCTGCGACGCGGGGGCGACCATCATGAATTCCGTACCGCGGACCAATACAGCGCGGGCGCCGGTTCCGGTGGTGACGACGTCGCCCGGGGCCACGGCAGCGCCACGAAAAGCGACCTTGGTGATCCCGGCATGGGAGATGCGCACCGCGCCGCTCGATTCGCTGATCGTCCATCCCGGCTCTTGCGCAAGAGCCATCGTCGAACATCCAGCGGCCAGTATCGCCAGCGTGCGCTTCAGCATTTCGTCCCCTTTTTGACGCGCGCCGTATGACGCGACCATATCGCTTGCATGACAACGACTTAGGACGGGGTTCGCAGACGAAGTTAACGTCGCGAAAGGGCTAACTAACCATTTGCAAACGCTTGCTCGCTACCGCTGGGCCGTCACCAGAGGAAACAAGATGCGCCGCATTTCATGTTGGGCGTCGATCGCCATCGGCACCACGAGTATCGCCATGCCGGCCGTCGCGCAGGTTCGCCTGGATCGGGCTGACCCGACGATCGTCGAACGGGCCTTGCCGGATCAGGCTGCAACCCCAAGGCCGTCGTCCACGGCGGTGACGGTGGCGCCCAATGCGGGATCTTCGGCAAGCCAGGCGCCGTTACCAGCCCCGCGCGCGATTATTGTCGTTGGCAACGAGGCGGTCGCTACGGAGGCCTTCGCGCCGGCCCTGTTGCCGTTCCTGGGGCGAGCCCTGTCTTCCGAGGACCTCTCCGCCTTGGCCGGGGCGGTCGCTTCCATCGCACGGGACGAGGGTTATCCCTTCGCCAGCGCGACGATCCAGCCACAGACCACGGCCGACGGGCTGTTGCGCGTCACACTGGACGAAGGTCGAATCTCGGCGGTGCGCGTGATTGGCGCTGTCAACCCGGTGGCTGATAAGCTTCTGACCGACGCGCTTGTCACGGCCTCGCCCGTTCGACGGAGCACGTTGGAGCGCGCGATCCTTCTGGTCGGCGACATTGCGGGCGTCACCGTGAAGGAGACGCGTTATGTCAGGCAGGACGGTTTCGGCATCCTGTTGGTCACGATCGCGCAGGCCCGTACGGCCGCCTATGTGCAGATTGACAATCGCGGGTCGAGGGAGATCGGTCCGTTGCGCGCGACGGCACTGGCCAGCGTGCGTGGGGTCGCGCAAAGCGGCGACGAACTGAGGCTCCTTGCCGCCACGACGCCAACCGATCCACAAGAATTTGGCTTCTTACGCGCGGCGTATACCGCGCCCGTCGATATGCGCGGAAGCTCGCTTTCCGTATCGGCATCGGGAGGTCGCGCGCGACCGGGCGGCTTTCTGAAACCGCTTGACGTCGTCGGCGACAGCATCGACGTCGCGATCGCTTTCAACACGCCGTTGCAGCGCAGCCGAGATCGCAGCGTCTGGGCGAACGTCGAACTGCGCGCCCTGAAGACCGACCAGTCCTTGCTCGGCAGCATGTTGCGCGACGATCGGATCGTCACCTTGACGGGTTCCCTTGTCGGCACGGCCCGTCTCGGCGGAGGCATCCTGAACGGCACCGTCGCGATGGTTGGCGGCTTACCGCTGGCCGGGGTGACGCAAGAGGGGGATCGCCTGGCATCCCGCCCCGATGGCGACGCGCGTTTCGCGGCGTGGAACTATGCCATCGACTGGACGACGCCATTGCCGGGGCCGTTCGCCCTGTCGCTGGCCTCGACCGGACAGGTGGCATCGCGTCCCCTGCTCGCCACGGCCGAGATCGGGGTCGGCGGCCCGGGGTTCGGCCGAGCCTATGATTACGCCGAGCGGACCGGGGATGACGGCGTCCTCGCATCCGCAGAGTTACGCACAAACTTCGGCCACATCCCCGGTGCGATCGACAGGGTGATGCTCTACGGCTTTGTCGACGGCGGTTATGTCCACAATCTCCGCGGCGGCTTGGGAGGCGGCTCCCTGCTCTCGACGGGAACCGGGGCGCGGCTGGGCAACGGCCGGTTGGACGGCATCGTCGAAATCGCCTTCCCGTTGAACGAGGACCGCTTCGATACCGGCACCCGCAGTCCCCGGGTCTCGTTTCGCCTCGCCCGCAGCTTCTAGCGGCAACGCTCAGCGCGCATCACTTGCCCGCCTCCGGCGGCTCGGCACTCTGCCCGAGCCGCCTTCAGCCGCGTACGTAGAAGAGGTGCGTGTCGACCTTGGCGACTTTGATCATCGTGTCACGCCAATATGGCACCATCCAGTCCGCGTGATAATGCGTGGCGCGGCCCACATCGGCGAAGACCCTTCCCGCCAAGGCTCTCGTCGCGTTTCGTCGCGCCGCAGACCAGCCGAAATGCTTGGTGCGTCGCCGGATCGACCCGTCGCACGTGAACGAGAACTGGCAGCCTGACGTACGATCGAACCCCTGATAGACGACGCCGCAAATCGTTTTCGGAAAACCGGGTGCGCGCGCGCGGTTGAGAATGACCTGGATGACCGCCCGTTGCCCGCGCGGGTCGTCCCCCACTTCGTAGAGGGCGGCCGTGGCTAGGCAGTCGACCGCCTGCGCGCGTTCGGCAGGTCCGCCACGGAACCGGTAGGGGGCGGCCGTGACGCGCGCCTTGGTGACGATGGGGACCTCAGCATTCGACGCCCGGGCCTCCGCCATCGTCATCTGTCTCGCGCGCTGCGATTTCGGCTCGAAGGCGGCGGGATTGAAAAAGCTGCTCGCGACGGCCAGCGCCGCTGCGACCATGATCAGCAACAGCCATCGATCGGCCACCGCATCACGCTTCACCGGGCGGCGTCTGACGCTGGATGAGGTTCGCTCGGATGCCATCACCAACATGCTAGCGCATATAGCGGCGTGAAGCAGCGACTAACGCGCTTGCTGCGCAATCAGCACGAGCCTGCGCATGCCTTTCGCCTTCGACGCCTTCTGACGAGTCCACCAACGCCGCATCGCATCGAGGCCGGCACCCTGCGGGCCGCGGCCGGCGGGTTCAGATATCCAGGCCGACGAAGATGGCCTTCGTCCGGCCGCGATCCTGTGCCACCTCGAACGCCTCGTTGATACGGTCGAGCGGGAATCGGTGTGTGATCAGCTCCTGCGTTTTCAGCACCCCCCGCGTCACCAGATCGAGCGCTTCGACCTGTTCGGCATGAATGTCGTGGAAGGCGAAGCTGGCGCTCGGGATCAGCGTGATTTCGGACATCTGGATACGCTGCCATTCCAGCGGGATGGCGGTCGCCCTCGCATCGAAGCCCCCGACGATGACGACCTTGCCGCCGCGCCGCGCCAGCCGCGTGGCGAGGGGCGAAGTCTCGGGCATGGATTCGCCGCCGGCGCATTCGAACACGATGTCGGCACCCCGATCGTCGGTCAGCCCCAGGATCACGTCTTCGGCCTTCTCCTGATCCGATCGCACGGTGCGATCCGAGCCGAGCCGTGCGGCCAGGGTGAGGGCGTGCGGCATCTTGTCGATGATCGTCACGGTCGCTCCACTGGCCTTGGCGAGCATCAACTGGCCCAGCCCGATCGGTCCTGCCCCGATGATCGCCACGCGCGACCCGATGCTCAGACCCGACAGATGCTGGGCATGCAGCGCCACTGCATAGGTGTCGAGCAGCGCCGCGTCGTCGAAGCCGACCCTGTCGGGTAACGGATGGAACTTGTGCTGCGGCCCGACGACATATTCGGCATAGGCGCGCGAGACGCTGGCGCGCCGGGTCGGATAGAGGTCCGGACAGCGGTTGTATTGCTGCACCCGGCACCAAGCGCAGTGGCCGCAGCCGAGCACGGATTCGATCAGCCCCCGGTCGCCGACCGCGACCCGCGTCACGGCCTCCCCGATTTCGATCACCTCGCCCGCCAGTTCATGGCCCATGATGCAGCAGTGCAGTTCCTCCTCCGCCTTTTCCCAATGGCGCAGGTCAGTGCCGCAAATCCCCGCCATCCGCACCCGCGCCTTGACCCAATCGTCCGCGGGCAAGCGCGGCTCCTCGACCTCGGCGATCTCGAAACGGCCATCGGCGGTCTTGCGGGCGGCTTTCACGGCATGTCTCCCGAATGAGCGGCAGGCGGCGGACTCGCCATCGTCGCCAGGCAAACCAGCGAAACCCGGGATGGTGGCACGGCAAGCAGACTAATAGTCTTAAATCTCAACGACATGGATCAAGGTCTATGGGTGCAGATGGCAACCCGCATCGTACACCGGGCGTTGCCCCGCCTCGCATGCCCCTGGACCCGCAAGCCGAATTGACCACCACCGACCGTGAGCGCGGATTGCGGCTGCTCGTCGTCGAGGCGGGATTCTCGGGCGGGGCGGCCGCACTCACGAGCGGGGTGATCCTGACCGCCTTCGCGCTTCATCTGGGGGCGTCGAACGTGATGGTCGGCATCCTCGCCGCGATGCCGTTCCTGGCGCAACTGCTGCAATTGCCCGCCATCCAGCTGGTCGAGCGTTGGCGTCGACGCAAGAAGATCGCCGTGCTGTCCAGCCTAGTCGGCCGGACGATGCTGGCGGTGATGGCGGTGCTCGCCTTCTTCAGCGGGACGGCGACGCTGCTGATCTTCCTGGCGGCGCAGATGCTGTTGTGCGGTCTGGGTGCGGTCGGCGGTTGCGCATGGAACACGTGGATGCGCGATCTTGCACCCGACGATCGGCTGGGCGACGTCTTTGCCCGGCGGACCGTCCGGCTGACCGCGATCAGCCTGATCCTGGGTCTGGTCGCTGCGCTGGCGCTCGACCGGACAACCGCCGGTTCCCCGGCCCGTGACATGGTGTTTGCGGCGATGTTCGCGACCGGTTGCGTCACCGGCCTGATCAGCGCGCGGATCGTCGCGATGATGCCGGAACCGCTGATGCCGCCGGCCAGGGGCGCCGTCGCGTTGCGCGCCTTGCTGGCGCAACCGCTGCGAGACCGGAATTTCCGCCGCTTGCTCGTCTTCGTGGGCAGCTGGCAATTCGCGATCAATCTCGCGACGCCTTTCTTCACCGTCTTCATCGTCCGGCAATTGCATTTCGCCGTCAGCTTCGTGCTGCTGCTCAGCGTCGCCAGCCAGATAGCCAACATCCTCGCGCTTCGCCTCTGGGGGCGGCTCAGCGACCGGTTCGCCAACAAGTCGGTCCTGGCAGTGTCCGCCCCCGCCTACATCCTGGCCATCGTCGCGATGATCGGCGCGTCGCAGCTGGGCGATCGGGGCGCGGTCAAGCTGTGGCTGATCGGGCTCCACCTCGTGATGGGCGCGACTATCGCGGGCGTGACACTGGCGAGCACCAATATTGCGTTGAAGCTGTCGCCCAAGGGGTCCGCCACCGCCTATGTCGCCGCCAATGCCATGACCACCGCCATCGCGGCCGGAATCGCACCGATCCTGGGCGGCTTGCTCGCCCAGTTCTTCGCCGCACGCCAGTTCGAGCTGGTGGCGCGATGGCGCAGCCCGAACGGCATCTTCACCCTGCCGATCGTGCTGACCGCCTGGGACTTCTATTTCCTGCTTGCCGGGCTGATCGGCCTCTATGCCATCCACCGCCTCTCGCTGGTGCGCGAGCATGGGGAGATCGAGCGGCGGGCGATGGTCGGGCAGGTGCTGAACGAAACGCGGCGCAGTATCCGCAACATATCCTCGGTTGCGGGCCTGCGCGCCGCGACCGATCTGCCCGCGACTCTGTTGCGTGATGCCCGCACGCGGATCCGGCTGAAACGGGCTCGATCGGCGCGCACGGCACGAATGCACTGACCCAGTTTAAACACCGCCCCTTTTCCCGGAACTGCGCGCTTTATCAGGGGATTAGAGGTCAACCGCGTCATCCTTTCGGAGTTTCTCATGCCCCGAACAGCGACGGCCGAAGCGCCGCCCGCGATCAGCCCCCATCTGCTCGACCTGAGCGAACTGCTGCGGGACGAGCCGGCGCCGCTGGTCGATTTCACCGCCGGCGACCTGATGATCCGGCTGCACCGGACCGCCACGTCGGTGTTCGCGATCGTCCGGCGTCGAGCCAGCGCGGGCGGGGTGGCGGTCCGCGCCGCCTTCCTGCCGACCAGCTTCGACTGCGCGGTGCTGCCGCCGGAACCGGGGGAAGTCGCCAGGCTCCGGCTGAGCAGCGCCATGGGTGAGCATATCGTGTCCTGCCGCGCCGATCGGCTGGCCGTGGAGCGCCTGCGCATCGCGACGCACTTCATCCCTGCCCGGCCGATGGTCATGCCCCCCGCCCCGCGCGACCTCTATCCTTTCGGCGCCGGCGACGACCCCTTGCGCGCACAGGGGGTGGTCGAGGCGACGCAACGCGGGCTGAACACCGGCCTCGTGTATTTCCGGATCGACGCCCCCGCCTTCGGCAACGTCCTCTACGTCCAGAATTTTACGGCATTGAACGGCTATTTCCAAGCGACCGGCACCGTGCCCCGCGAAGCCGTCGGGGGCAGTTGGCCCGAACTCGGCTATGCCCTGCCCCTCTCCGATGCGAAGGCCGATCCCGCCGAGGTTGCGCTGCCGGCCGGCGAGTGCGTGACGCTATCCGACACGATCCTGGTCTTCCACCACCACGCCCCCGCGCACGAACGCGAGACTGCCCGCCAATTCGTCCAGATGCTGGGCAGCGCCTATGACCTGATCGAGCCGCCGCCGGTCGCCTATCGCGACTGGATCGACCGCGCCGAACGGGCGGCACGCGACCTGGACGAAGCGCCCGACGCGACGATCCGCCACTACGGCCACCGCTACGTCCATCCCTATACCGGGGCAGAATATCCGGACGTCATGGTGCAGATGTCGGTGATCGCCGCGCTTCACCGATGGGGTCGCTGGCGGGGCGAGCCGCACCCGCTCGAAGCGACGTTCAAGGCGGGACTGCCGCGCTTTTTCGATGAGGAACTCGGCACGCTCCGCCGCTATCTGCCCAACGTCGGCAAGGACAAGAACGCCGATGCGATCGACAGCTGGTATCTCTACCACCCGATGCTGAACCTCGGCACGCTGGCACTGGACGGCGACGCGCCCGCACGCGACTTGTTCCTGAAGGCGATCCCCTATGGCGTGAAGGCCGCCCGGCATTTCGACTATCGATGGCCGATCGAATATGACGTCACCGACTTTTCGATCATCACCAAGGAGGCGCCGGTCGACGGCCGCGGGCAGACCGATGTCGGCGGCATCTACGCCTGGGTGATGCTGCAGGCGTTCCAGCTGACCAACGACAAGACCTATCTCGACGAAGCGCTTGCCGCGATCGATGCCGCGATCGGGCTGGGCTTCAACCTCAATTATCAGGCCAATCTGACCGCCTGGGGCGCCGCGGCCTGTATGCGGCTGTGGCGGATCACCAATCGCGATGTCTATCGCGAGCAGAGCTACGTCTATCTCGCCAGCTTCCTGCACAATGCGGTGATCTGGGAAAGCCAGATCGGCCATGCCGCCCATTACGAGACGTTCCTGGCGGTGACGTGTCTTCAGGATGCACCGTACATGGCGATGTATGAATGTTTCGACAGCTTTGTCGCGTTCGAACAATATCTGAATGACGGCGGTCCCGACCTGGACCCGAAGGCGCGGATGCTGATCGGCGAATATTGCCGTTACGCCCTGTCGCGGGCCTGGTATTATTATCCGGACGCGCTGCCGCCCGATGCGATCGCCGAGCATCAGCGCGACGCCAACGGCCATGTCGAACGCGCGCTCTCCTTCCCGCTGGAAGACCTGTATCCGGATGGCCAGCCGGCCGGCCAGGTCGGACAGGAGGTCTATGGCGCAGGCGCGGCGTTCATCTTCGCCACCAGCGCCTTTCATCCCGTCGAGGGCGCGCCCTTCCGGCTCTATTGCGACATGCTGGCGCGCGCGGTCGAGCGGGTCGGCGACCATACGCTCTCCATCCTGCTCGACGGGGGCGAGACGCACACCGCTTGGCTGCGCCTCGTCCGACTGAAACGGCGCACGTTGACCGAAAGCCGCGTCACCACCGCGGATGGCGAAGCGATCAGCCCCGAGGCGGTCGGTGCGGACCGCATCGACTTTCGCGTACCGGCGCACGGGCGCCTGATTGTGAGCTGGGAATAGCTGATGACCAATAGCCCCACCCTCCTGCCCGGCCGCCGCGTCCTGCTGACCGGTGGCACCACCGGCATCGGCCTTGCCACGCTGAAAGCGCTGGCGGCCGAGGGCGCCCGCGTGCTGACCTTCGGGCGGCATAAGGACGCGCTGGATGCGGCGCTGGCCGGGATCGACGGCGATGTCGCCGGCATCGTCGAGGATGCCGCGACCCGCGAGGGCATCGACCGGGTCTTCGCCGCCGTCGATGACCGGCTGGGCGGCATCGACATGCTGGTCGCCTGCGCCGCGATTGGTGCGCAGCCCATCCATGAGATGGCGGACGACGACTGGCGCTATGTCATCGAAGCCAATCTGACCGGCTATCTCGCCTGCGCCCGCGCCGCGATCCTGCGCATGCAGCAACAGGGCGGCGGCCATCTGCTGTTCGTCGGATCGATCAGCACCGAGATCAAGGCGGCGGGCGAAAGCGTCTATGCCGCAACCAAGGCGGGCATCCAGGCTTTTGCCGAGACGCTGCGCAAAGAGGTCGCCGACATGCGCATCCGGGTCAGCGTGATCCAGCCCGGATCGGTCGACACAGAGATGCAGGAATGCAGCGCGGAGGAAAAGCAGGCGGCGATCGCCGAGGGGCGCATGTTGCCGGCCGAGGATGTCGCCGATGCGATCCTGTTCGTGCTGAGCCGCTCGCCTGCCTGCGACGTCGTCAATCTGCGGATCGAGCCGCTGATCCAGAAGACCGCCTAGACCGATGCCGCCAGCGGCGACGGGGATCAGCATGACCGGCTGAGATCACCTCGGGTGATGCGCTGCGGCGGCGGATTAGCCGGACAGGCTTACGCTGACTTGAGCGAGCCGTAGCGTCGCTGGCCCGCCTGCCCGTCGCCCGCCTTCCGATCTCGCGGTGCCCCGGCCGCCTGTTTTGATTGCGGACTTCGCCTATACCGGCTATTGGCCTGTCCAATTGGACAGAGTAGCCAGAAAATCCTGTGCCGTTTAGCGCCGCCATTGGGAGAGATCGCCTTGCGCCATGCCTTGCTGTGTCCTCCTCGTTTTCGGAGGATGGGCTCGCCATGCTGATGACGCAGACGATGCGCTGGTTCGGGCCGGCGGACCCTGTGCCGCTCGCGGCGATCCGGCAGGCGGGCGCGAGCGAGGTGGTGACCGCCTTGCACGACATCCCCAATGGCGAGGTCTGGCCCCGCGCGGCGATCGCGGCGCGCCGTGCGATGGTCGAGGCGGCCGGGCTGCGCTGGACGGTGGTGGAGAGCCTGCCCGTCGACGATGCGATCAAGACCCGCGGCCCGGCGTGGGAACCGCGTATCGACGCCTACCGGCAGAGCCTCACCAACCTCGCGGCGGAAGGCATCCGCGTCGTCACCTACAATTTCATGCCGCTGCTCGACTGGACGCGGACGGATCTCGCCTATCAGTTGGACGACGGCGCGCTTGCGCTGCGGTTCGATTGGGATGCGGTCGCCGCCTACGACCTGCACATCCTGCGCCGCCAGGGCGCCGAGGCAGATTACGACGATCGTCGACGCGATGCCGCCGCGCGCCTCTTCGCCGCGCTCGACCAGGACGGGCGGCGGCGGCTGGAGGCGACGATCCTCGCCGGTCTGCCCGGTAGCGAGGACAGCTTCACCTCGGATCGCTTCCGCGCCGCGATCGATGGCTACGCCGGGATCGATGCGGACACGTTGCACGCGCATCATGTCGCGTTCCTCGAGGCGGTGTGCCCGCATGCCGACGCATTGGGCATTCGGCTGGTCGTCCACCCCGACGACCCGCCCTACCCGATGTTCGGCCTGCCGCGCATCGTCAGCACGGAAGCCGACCTGGACCTACTGTTCACCCGCGTGCCGAATGCGTCGAATGGCCTATGCTTCTGCACCGGATCGCTGGGCGTGCGCAGCGACAACGATCTGCCCGGCATGATTGATCGCCTGGGCTCGCGCATCGGGTTTCTGCACCTGCGATCGGTGCAGCGCGAACCCGACGGCGGCTTTTATGAAGCGGCCCATCTGGAGGGCGATGCCGGCATGCCGGCGATCGTCGCCGCCGTGCACCGGCTGTCGCAAGCCGAAGGGCGCAGCATTCCGATGCGACCGGACCACGGCCATCAGATGCTCGACGACCTCGGCCGGGCGTGCAACCCCGGCTATTCGCTGATCGGGCGGATGCGCGGCCTTGCCGAGCTGCGCGGTCTGGAACGTGGTATCGCCCATGCGAGCGGCGCCGCATGAGGGCGGTGCTGGCGGTCGCGCTGGCCCTCGCCGCGCAGGACCGCGGGCCGCAGGTCCAGCCAGTGCAAGTCGACCCGTCACGGCCCGACTGGGAGAGTCCGGCGGTGTTCGCGCGCGGCAAGCTGCCCGCGCACGCCACCGGCTTTCCGTTCGAGGATCGGGCCAAGGCGCTGGCCGGCGTGATGGGGCGGTCGCGCCGTTTCCTCTCGCTTGACGGCCGATGGAAGTTCGCGCTGTCGCCCGATGCCGACAATACACCCGTCGGTTTCGAACAGCCCGGCTATGACGTTTCGGACTGGAAGGACATCAAGGTCCCGGCCGACTGGCAGGCGGAAGGGTTCGACCAGGCACGCTACAACAACATTACCTACCCCTTTCCCGCCAACCGCCCGCTGATCCCGCATGCGATCAACCCAGTCGGATCGTACAGGCGCGACATCGACGTACCGGCTGGCTGGCAGGGCAGCGCGATCATCCTCCACATCGGCGCGGCGGGATCGGCCTATGACGTCTGGGTCAACGGCCGGAAGGTCGGCTATTCGGAAGATTCCAAGCTGCCAAGCGAGTTCGACGTCAGCCGCTTCGTGAGGCCGGGCCGCAACACGGTGGCGATCCAGATCCACCGCTGGTCCGACGGCAGCTATCTGGAGGATCAGGATTTCTGGCGCGTGTCGGGGATCGAGCGCTCGGTCTATTTGATCGCGGCGCCGCAGGCGCGGATCGTCGACAGCCGGGTGCGGGCCTCGCTGTCGGACGACGGCCGCGACGGCCTGCTCGACCTCGCGCTCACCGCCACCGCGGCGGCGAACGGGCTGACCGTGACGACCGAGCTGCGCGACGGCGACCGGCTGCTGCTGCAACAGCGTCGCCCGGTCGTAGACGGCACCGTGCAGATGCGCGCGACCCTGCCGGGCATCCGGCCGTGGAGCGCGGAGACGCCGAGCCTCTATACCCTGCTCGTCGAACTGCGCGACGCGCGCGGGGCGATCGTGCAGGCGACCGCGCAGCGCATCGGCTTTCGCACCGTCGCGATCCGCGGCGGCCTGGTCACCGTCAACGGCAGGCCGATCACGATCCGCGGCGTCAACCGCCACGAACATGATCCCGAAACCTTCCACGTCATTTCCGAAGCCTCGATGCGGCGCGACATCGAGCTGATGAAGCGCAACAACATCAACGCGATCCGCACGTCCCATTACCCCAATGACGAACGGCTCTACGCGCTGGCCGACGAATATGGCCTCTATGTGATGGACGAGGCGAACGTCGAGAGCCACGGCTACATGGTCAATGCGCGTCAGACCGGCATCGATCGCGACAAGGTGGAGATCGGCCGCGATCCCGCCTGGCGCGCGGCGCAGGTCAGCCGCATCGTCAACATGGTCGAGCGCGACAAGAACCATCCGTCGATCATCTTCTGGTCGCTGGGCAATGAATCCGGCAACGGCGCCAATTTCGAGGCGGCGGCCGCCGCCGCGCGGCGGATCGATCCGACGCGGCTGATCTCCTTCCTCGGCTGGTCGCAGCTGCAGGATCATCGCCCCAACGCCTTCGCCGACATTTATGCGCCGATGTACGACAGCGCCCCCAAGATGGTCGATTATGCGCGCCACACCGAATTCGCGCAGCCGATGATCCAGTCCGAATATGCGCACATGATGGGCAATTCGGGTGGCAACCTGACCGAGTATTGGCAGGCGATCTACGCGCATCCCGACCGGTTGCAGGGCGGCTTCATCTGGGACTGGGTGGACCAGTCGATGTACCGCTATACCGCCGACGGGCGGCGCTATTGGGGCGACGGCGCCAGCTACGGCCCCAATCCCGGTGGCGAGATCGAGTTCGGCGACGGGCTGCTCCAGTCCGACCGCACCCCCAATCCGCATCTGTTCGAGGTGCGCAAGGTCTATGCGCCTGTGCAGTTCGCCGCAGTCGATGCGGCACAGGGCCGGTTTACCGTCATCAACCGCCACGATTTCCGGGACCTCTCGGGCTTCACCTTCGACTGGACGGTGACCGCCGGTGGCGTGGCGGTGGCGCATGGCAACGGACCGGTGCTGCGCACGGCGGCGCGGAGCCGCGAGGCATTCGTGCTGCCGATCGCGCATCTGTCGCGTAAACCGGGCGTCGAATATCTGGTGACGGTATGCGCGCGGGCAAAGGCGGGAACGATCCCCGCGGTGCCAGCGGGCTATGTCGTCGGGTGGGAGCAATTCGCGCTGACGCCGCCCGCGGCGCTGCCAACCGCTGCGCAGGGGGCCGTCACCGCGCGCGAGACGGCGGCGGCGATCACGCTGGCGGCCGGCGGCGCGACGCTCGACATCGACCGGCGCACGGGCGAGATCGTCCGCTACGCGCAGGGCGCGCGCGATCTGCTGACGGGCGGCACGCCCAATTTCACGCGCGCGCTGACCGACAACGACATCGGCACGCGTCCGGCGGCGGATAATGCGCTGTGGGACGGTATGTCGCGCACGCGCCGGACGGAAGCGGTGGTGCTGACCCGGACCGCCGACGGCGGTGCCGACGTCACCGTGCGCCAGACGATGGGCGACGGCGCGGTGCGCTTCGTCACCCGCTATCGGATGACGTCAAACGGCGCCGTCGATGTCGAGGGCAGCTTCACGCCGCTACACGCCAACCTGCCCGACCCGCTGCGCATCGGCTTCGCCTATCGCCTGCCGCAGACGTATCGCACGGTGGAATGGTACGGCCGCGGTCCGCACGAAAGCTATCAGGACCGCAAGAGCGGCGCCGCGATCGGCCTGTGGCGCGGCGCGATTGCCGCGCAGCATCACGATTACATCCGGCCGCAGGAGACGGGCAACAAGGTCGATGTCCGCTGGATGGAGCTGACGGGCACCGGCGTCGCGGGTCTGCGTATCGCGGGCGAACAGCCGCTGTCGGCGAACGTCCTCGCCTTCCCCTATAACAATCTCGCGCGCCGCGCGCCGGGAACCTGGCACAGCAGCGACATCCGCCCGCACGGCGAGGTCTCGCTGCTCGTCGATGCGATCCAGTCCGGCGTCGGCGGCGACACGCAGTGGAACGCCGACGGCCGGCCGCTGCCCCGCTATCGCATCCCCGTCGCCCCGCGGCGCTTCGCCTTCCGCCTGACGCCGTTCGCGGGCGCCGGCACCGCTGTCGCCGCCGCAGCCCCTGCCCGCGCCGAATAAGGCGCGGGCAAGCCCATCACCGACCCCAGCTGGTCGGCGTGTCCGACAGGACGAGGCGCAGCGTGCCGCCGGCGGTGATGTCCGCTTGATGTAGGAAGGGCGTCGTCAGCGGCCGGCCGTTGAGCGTCGCCGAGGCGATGTAGATCCGCCCCGGCCGCCAATTGGGCGCGAGGATGGTGAACGGCCGCCCGCTCTCGCCCGTGATGACGCCGCGCGGCTGATGCGGCGCGTGCAGATAATAGAGGTCGGTGGTCAGCTTCGGGAACAGCCCCAGCCGGTTGAACACATAATGCGAGCTCATCGCGCCATTGTCCTCGTCGCCCGGATAGGCGTCGGGCGTGAAGCGCTGGAAGATGCGGTTCGCCCAATAGCTGGCGAGGTCCGGCCGACCGACGTCGCTGAACAGCCACGGCGTCGCGAAGCTCGGCTCGTTGGTGATGTCGATCAGATTGGCGTCGAGCGCATGACGCAGCCGGGCGATGAACCGGTCACGGCCCCCCATGGCCGCGACCATGCCGGGGATGTCGTGCAGCATCGTATAGGAATAGACCCAGGCCGTGCCCTCGTAGAAGCCGACGTTCTCGTACTTCTTGCCGTCCCAGCCGATCTTGGGATCGAGCGGCTGGAAGCGGCCGTCGGCGAAGCGCGGCATGATGAAGCCGCTATAGCCGTCGCTCGTCGCCTGCGCATTCCACACCTTGCGCCAGTTGCCGGACCGGGCCTGCAGCGCCGCGGCATCATCGGGCCGGCCGGCTGCCGCGGCGATCCGCCCGGCGTAGAAGTCGTTGAGCGCGAAGGCCGGAGTCGACGATCCCGACCGGGCGCGCTGATTGTCCGCTTCCGGACTGCGGTCGCCAACCGCGAACCAGCCGTCGATCAGATAGCGCGGTCGGCGTTCCTCATAAGCGTTGTGCAGCGCAATCGGCGCGACCCGCGCCCAATCGATCCCCGGCACGCCGCGGATCAGCGCCTCGCCCAGCACATTGTCGACCTCGTCGCCGCCCTGCCCGACATGATAGTTGCGGCCCGCGATGAAGGCGGTGTGCGCCGCGCCGAACCGCTCGAAGGTGCGCACAATCGACGCGACATTGCCGCAATACACATCCGGGCGCAGCAGCGACATCAGCGGAAAGCCGGTGCGGTACGTGTCCCACAGCGTGTAATAATCGTCCCAATGCGGCGTGGCGCGGTCCGCCGCCGGCTGGTCGCGGGTGCGGTCGCGCGGCTGCACTGCACTGTGGAAAAGCGCGGTGTAGAAGCGGCGCTTGTCCGCCTCGCTTACGCCATCAATCGTCGCGCGCGCGAGTTCGCGGTTCCAGGCGTCCTGCGCGCCGCGCCGCACTTCGTCGAAGTCCCAGCCGGGGATATCCTCCGCCAGCAGTTCGGCCGCCCGCTCGCCGCTGGTGAACGACACCGCGATCTTCATCTGCACCGGCCGGTCCGGTGCTACGTCGAACTGCCACCAGCCGGCCAGCTGCGTGTCCGCCGGCGCGCTGGCGGTGGTCGCGCGCGGCCGGTCCTGCTGCCCGACGTGGATGCCCCAGCGGGTCGGCCGCCGGTCGAGCTGCGCGACGAACCAGATGTCGGTCTCGGCAGGGTTCCAGTAGCTCTTCGCCCGCACCCGGCCGCTGATCCGCCCCAGCGCCGGATCGAGCGCGACGTCCGCCCCGGCGCTCGCCAGCTCGCCGCGGATCTTCCGCGTGACGTCGAACACCATCGTCGCCGGTTTGCCGGCGGGATAGGTAAAACGGTACAGCGCGGCGAAGGCCGCGGGCGTCACCGCCGCGCGGATGCCATAACGGGTCAGCGTCACCGCATAAGCGTCCGCCGCCAGCCGCTCGTCCGCCTTGGGCGACAGATGCGCGGCCTCGTCGAACACCGGATCGCCGGTCTGCGGCGAGACGAGGAAGGTGCCGTAGGTGGTCCGGCCGCCCGACCCTTGCGTATGCAGTTGCGCAAAGCCGCTGATCGGCGCGTCTTTGTCGTAGCCCGCATTGCTGCCGACCAGGGTTTCGGGACTGGGGTGGATCGATCCTGCCGGGCGGGTCGGACCGGGCACGGTATCGCCCTGGTCGTTGTTGCCGGTGCCGATCCGCGGGTCGACGTAACGATAGAGCTGCGGTGCGGCCATGGTCGCAGGCGCGACGGTGGCGGCAGTCGCTCCGCCGATCAGAACCAGGCCTGCGACGCGCGCCAGCTTGCGCTGCATAGTCTCTCCCCTCCATGCCTGCTCGACGCGGCTGACGGATAGTGGCATGACCAGCGTCATTAAGCCAGCTCCGACTGGTATTTCCAATTTTGGTCCGGGGGCGAGGATGCGGTTGTGGCTTACGCTGATGATAGCGACCTTTCCCGCGGCAGCGGCAGCGGCGGCGGCGCCGCTCTCGCTTGATCGTACCTCCCTCGTCGTCGCGTCGGGCGGGGGGCGGACGGCGACGCTGGCGGCGACCATGCTCGCCGGCGATCTCGTCTCGCTCGGCGCGGCACGGTCGCCGATCGTCGCAGCGCCGGCGCAATGCCGCGGCACCTGCATCGTGATCGGTAGCTACGACACCCCGCTCGTTCGCCGTGTCGCCGCCGCCGGCGGGGTCGACCTGTCGATGCTGCACGGCGCCTGGGAACGCTACGTCCGCGCCCGTGTCCGGGTGGACGGGCATGACGTGTTGCTGATCGCCGGATCGGATCGGCGGGGCGTGATCTACGGCGTCGTCGATTTGTCGCGCGCGCTCGGGATCTCGCCATGGAACTGGTGGGCGGACGTCACCCCGCGCCGGCGCGACCATATCGCCATCGACGATGGGACGGTCGTGTCGCGCTCGCCATCGGTCCGGTATCGAGGCATCTTCCTCAACGACGAGGATTGGGGGCTGCAACCCTGGGCCGCGAAGACTTTCGATCCTGCCAAGGGCAATATCGGGCCCCGCACCTACGCGCGCGTCTTCGAACTGATGTGGCGGCTCAAGGCCAACACGCTGTGGCCGGCGATGCACAGCGTTTCGACGCCCTTCTACGGCGATCCCGGCAACGCCCCGCTGGCCGACGATTATGCAATTGTCGTCGGCACCAGCCATGCCGAACCGATGCTGCGCAACAACCTGCGCGAATGGGACGAGGCGCAGCGCGGCCCGTTCGACTTCACCCGGCGGCCGCAGGCGATCGTCGACTATTGGCGCGAACGCGTCGCGGCGACGCGGCAGCAAGAGACGATCTACACGCTCGGCCTGCGCGGCATCCACGACGGGCCGATGCAGGGCGCAACTACCAATGCGCAGCGCCGCGCGATCCTGGAAACGGTCTTCGCGCGCCAACAGGCCCTGCTGGCGGACACGTTGCACAAGCCGCTGTCCGACGTGCCGCAGGTGTTCGTCGCCTATCACGAACTGCAGGAGGCCTATGACGCCGGCCTCGCCGTGCCGCCCGACGTGACGCTGATGTGGAGCGACGACAATTACGGCTATCTGCGTAGGCTGAGCGACGTGAAGGAACGACAGCGGCCGGGCGGTGCCGGCATCTACTACCATCTGTCCTATTGGGGACGGCCGCACGATTATCTCTGGCTCGGCACGACCCATCCCGCCCTGATCCGCGAGGAGATGGAGCGCGCGTGGCAGACGGACGCGCGGCGGATGTGGATCGTCAACGTCGGCGACATCAAGCCGATCGAATATCTGACGCAATATTATCTCGACCTTGCCTTCGACGACCGCTTGCTCGGCGAGCCGCCGCAGGCGCATCTGGCGCGGTTCATGGCCGAACAGTTCGGCGAGGCGGACGCCGCCGAAACCGCCGCGATCATGATGCGCTTCTACGATCTGGCATGGGAGCGTCGGCCCGAATTCATGGGCTTCGGCGAAACCGAATGGGTCACGCCCAACCGCCCGAGCGCCTATGTCCAGTCCGATGGCGAGGAGGCGGAGGATCGCATCGCCGCCTATCGCGATCTAGTCGCCTGTGCCGAAGCCGTGGCGGCGCAGATGCCGGCCGACCGTCGCGACGCCTTTTTCGAATTGGTGCTGTATCCCGTCCGTGCCGCGGCAGCGCTCAACACGCGGATCCTGTCGCTCGATCTGGCCGGTCTGTATGCACGGGCACAGCATGGCGGCGCGAACGTCATGGTGGAGCGGGCGCGCGGCGCCCATGCTCGGCTGGTCGCCGACACCGCCGCCTATAATGTTTCGGCAGGGGGGAAGTGGCGCGGCATCATGGACATGGCGCCGCGCAGGCTGCCCGTCTTCGATGAGCCCGCATGGCCGAAATGGTCGATCTCCTCCGCCAAAGGCTGCGGCGTCTCCGCATGGGGCGAATGGCTGGACGACGGCAACACCCTCGCTTTCCCCGCCGGCCGCACCGATACCCGGACGTTCACCCTTTTCGCGCACCAGCCGCAGACCGCCGACTGGTCGCTGATCAGCGCACCGCCGGGCTACCGGCTGTCGGCGGGCTCAGGCGCGCTGACCCGGGACGGTGCCTATCAACAGCGCATCACCGTCCGCTACGACGGCACGACGGGTGCCAAGGGCAAGGTCCGCTTGCGCTGTGCGGGGCGGGAATTCTCCGTCGCCGTCGACACGCTGGCCGAAGCCCGTGGCGCGTTGGTCGAGCGCGAGCGGCGGGTGACGCTGCCCCCCGCCGTCGCAGCCCGCGGCGGATGGCAGATGCTCAACGGGCTCGGCAGCATGGGCGGGAGCCTGCGCAGTTCCTTGCTCCTGTCCGCGTCCGTCGATCCGGCGCGCTGGACCTTCTCGACCGTGACGACCAGCGATGCGGTCGTGCGCGTCGTCGCGCTCCCGACGCATGCCATGAACCCGTCTCATGGCGTCAGGGTGGCCGTCAGTCTCGATGGCGCGCCGCCGGTCGCGCTCGACCTCGGCACCATCGGCCGCAGCGACCGGTGGCGCGGCAACGTGCTCAGCAACACCAGTGTCGCGACGATACCGCTGACCGCCCTGGCCGCGGGCACGCACCGGCTGGCCGTGACGCCGCTCGACCCCGGCGTGATCCTTGATCGGGTCGAGATCGTGCTCGACCGGGCGAAGCCGCGTTACGGCGCGGTCACCACGCCGCGCTGACGGGCCCCGCCATGCGGCGGTCGGAGAGATCGCGGCTGCCCCACAGCCGGAATCGCCGCACCGCGTCGAGGCGAAAGGCGGGTCCGGACGGCAGCTTGACGTCGTGGAGGTCGACACCGTCGACGTTGCGCATCCAGAAGCCCGGCCGCGCATCCTGCACCCGCGTCCGCACCTCGACATGCGACAGCGCGATGTTGCGCGCATGGCGCACGAAGAACCCGGTCGCGGGCAGGTCGCCGAACATGTTGGGCTCCGGGTAACCGGCCGCGTTTTCCGGCGGATCGAGCGCGGCCATCGCCGCCCCCTGCCCGCCGACCTGATCGACGAACATGTTGCTGATCCGCACGTCCTCGACCGGATAGCCAGGCTGGCCCGCGATGATCGACGGCAGCGGCGCGGCGCCGGATACGGTAACGTTGTCGATCTGCACCCGCTTCAGTGTGCCCGGCTTCGACCCCGCCGGCCCCCGCATCCGCGTTCCCAGCCACAGGAAGATCGGCGCGGTGGTAACGTCGCGCATCGTCAGGTTGGTGACGCTGATATCCTCCAGCCGCGCGCCGTCGGTAGTCTCCAGCGCCAGCCCGCGGCAGGTGTCGAAGATGCAATTGCTGATCGCGAAGTTGCGGAAGCCGCCGTTCGATTCGGTACCGAGCTTGACGCGCCCGTGCGTGCTCTTGGGTGCCGGCGGAAAGGGTTTGAAGCTGCCGTCCAGCACCGATCCGATCGCATAGCTGCCGCTGACGGTGCAGTCGCTGATCGTCACGTTCTCCGTCCAGCGCGGGTAGCCGAGCGCGAACGAGGATTTGGGGCAGATCGCATCGTCCCACGGCGAATTGATCGTGCAGCGCGTGACATGGACGTTGCGGCAACAGTCGATGTCGAGACCGTCGCGATTGGTGTCGATCAGCAGATTGTCGATCGTCAGATTGTCGCAGCCGGTGGCGAGCAGCGCGAACCAGCCGCCTTCCAGCATGCGGAAATCGCGCAGCGTGACATTGCGGCACAGCTTCAACGCGATCGCCTTGTCGCCGACGCCGGGTCGGCCGGAGATCGGCCGGCCGGCGTCATAATCGTGCCCGCGGCCGAGGCCCCGCCCCCAGATCAGGCCCGCCCCCTCAATCGTGATGTCCTCCAGTCCCTCTCCCCAGATCAGCGCGTTGCGCCAATGGCTGTGACCATGGTCCTGGAACGCTGCATAGCTGGCCGGCAGGTCGGGCGACCGGTCGTAGCCGCCGCGCGCCATGCCCTCGACGGGCGTGTCCGCCGCGATCAGCCGGGCGCCGGCGTCGAGGTGCAGCGTGATATGGCTCTTCAGCTGGATACTGTACGACAGATAATCGCCGGCGGGCAGCCAGACGACCCCGCCGCCGCGCGCCGCGGCATGGTCGATCACGCGGTTGATCGCGGGGCTGTCGATCGTCCGGCCGTCGCCGCGTGCGCCGAACGCCCGCACGTCGAGCACCGCTTTGCCCTGCGCCAGCGCCGCCGCCAGCGGCAACGCCAGCCCGGCGCCCGCGATCGCGGCCGCGCCACCCAGCACGCCGCGCCGGTCGATCAGCCATCCCGTCATACACCCTCCGGCACGAAAGAACGGCGGCGTCCCCCGATGATGGGAACGCCGCCAGGGGAGGAACACGTCGCTATCAGAAGGTCGCGCGCGCCGTCACGGTGAAGGTCCGGCCGTCGTAATCAGCGCGGCGGATCAGGCGCGGGTCGTTCTCATATTCGACCCGGATCGCATTGGTCAGATTGTAGGCGTCGAACGACAGCGAGACCGTGTCGGTGACGTTGTACGAGGCCGACATGTCGAGCTGACCGCGCGCGCGCACCTGCCGCGCCGCGCCGGTGAAGGTTCCGGCGGAGGCGAGGTCGTACTTGCTGCGCACGTTGTAGACCAGGCGCACGCCATAGTCGGTCGTCTCGTAATAGCCGATGACGTTGGCATTGTGCTTGGACACGCCGGGCAGCGTCGCCGCCGCGCCGGTCGCGGTTGTGCCGCTGATGTCGGTGTACGCGTAATTGAAGCCGCCACCCAGGTGACGCAGCGCCCCGGGCAGGAAGTCGAGCGACTGTTGCAGGTTGAATTCGAGGCCGCGCACCGTGATCGGATTGTCCTGGTTCACGAAGCCGCTGGCGGAGACCAGGTACGGCGTCGGCACCGCGCCGCCGGTGTAGATCAGGCTGCTTTCGCAGCGGTCGCCGTTGACCCGTAAAGTGCCGAGGCCGAGCGCACTGGCATCCGCCGGGCACAGCTTGGTCGGGTCGGTGACCTGGCCGATCAGTCCGGTAATCCGCTTCTGGAATGCCGCCAGTGAGATGATGCCGTTGGGACGGTTGTACCATTCGACGGACACGTCAAACGACGTCGCATCATAGGGCTTCAGATCGGGATTGCCGAGCGTCACCGAATAGACGCCGTTGACCGGGTTGCCGACGATCGTCGCCGGGGTGAACTGGCGCGGCTGCGGCCGCACATAGGTGCGATAGGCCGCGCCACGCAGCACCAGCTTGTCGGTCAGGTCGGCGACGAGGATGAACGACGGCAGCAGCTTGCCGTATTTCTGGTTGTAGGTGTTGGTGCGGAAGTCGGCGGGCGATCCGATCGTGCCGGTCAGCGACACGCGATCCAGCGAGTCGATCGTGTTGTTGGCATATTCGTAGCGCAGGCCGCCGTTGCCGCGGACGCGGATGCCGCCGACCTCGAATTCATATTTCAGCTGCGCATAGCCCGACGCGACATCGGTCTGGTTGGTGAAGTTGTACAGCGCGTAATTATTGTCGTTGTAGCGGATGTTGTAGCCCGAGGGCGACAGCGCACCTCCCGGATAGAGGGTCACTGGCGTCAACTTGCCGATCGCGTAATCGTAGCGGGTTACCTGCCAGTTGGTGCTGTAGGTGCCGAGCTTGCCGCCGAAGAAATCATCGACCGTTGGCGACGTCGTCAGGAATGTGTTGTCGATATTCTGGACCTGAAGACCATAGGCCGAAATACGATAGCCGCGCGAGACGAAGCGATTGTGCTCTAAGCGGAAGCCGGCCTGGATGCCGGTCAGCACGCCGCCGTGGAAGGTCCGCTCGGCATCCCATTGATAGGCGAGCAGTTCGTTGCCGCCATAGCTCTGCGTGCCGGTGAACTGCAGCCGGTTGGTCCGGCCGGCCGAGGTCGGCGTGTTGTAGAATTGCGTCGGATCGGTGACGCCGCCCCAGTACCAGGTCGGCACATTGGTGTTGACCAGCGGCGTGGGCGCCAGAGAGTAATAGAGATCTGCGACATTGCCCGCGCCGGTCCGGATCGTGCCGGTCGCGCCATTGCCCGTCGCGGTCTGCACGCGGTCGAAGTCGATCGAGGTTTCCTCGGAATTGTTGTCCGCCTTCGACGCGGTCAGCACCGTCGACAGGCGCCAGTCGTCGTTGCTCCAGTCGGCCTTGCCGTTGATGCCCCAAGCGCGCTGCTTGATCCCCAGCCGCCGCGTCGACATGCGCGAATCCGGGTTGGAGAAGTCGAAATCGGTGACGACGTAGCGGCCATCGTCGAGTTGGATCGGGGACGAGCGCGGCGTCAGGAAGCTGGCGTCATTATTGCTGATGATCGACAGATATTGCATCGTCTTGGGCAGACGACGATCAGTATAGAAGCCGGTCAGGCTGACCTTGGTATTGTCATCGGGCTTCCATTCCGCGCCCGCCGCACCGGTGTACAGGTCGCCGGGATTGATGCGCGAATATTGGCGCAGCTGGCTGTTGTAGAGCACACCGTTGGTGGTGACGCTGCCCGTGCACGACGGACAGGCCGTGGATTTCGCATAGTAACTGCCCAGCACCGACGCATTCGCCTGGGCCTGCGCCGCGGAGAAGCTGGAATAGCTGTTGTATTGCAGCGTATCGCGGCGGAAATTCTCCTTCTTGTAGGTCAGCACCGCGAAGACGCCGAAGCTGTCGGAGAAATGGTGGTTGTACCCCACGGTCGCCGCGGGCGCGAAGCGCTTGCCGAGCTGGTTGTATTCCAGCGCCGCCTTGACGAACCCGCCCTCCTTGCGGCTCAGCGCGGTGGCAATCTGCAGGTCGACGTTGCCCGACAGGCCGCCGGACTGGGCATTGGCGAGCGGCGACTTGTCGATGACGATCGCGCTGAAAATGTCGGCGTTGAACGCGCCCAGCGGCGTCGCTTCGGCCAGGATCGGCTCGGCGAAGGCGACGCCGTTCAGCGTCAGGCGCGCATATTCGCCGGGCAGGCCGCGCAGGTTGATCGTCGCGTTGCGCCCCTCCGCCTCGCGGTTGATCTGCACGCCGGGGACGCGCTGCAGCGCCTCGCCGACGTTGAGGTCGGGGAATCGGCCCAAACCATCGGACGAGATGCCGTCGGTGATCGCGATCTCGTTGCGCTTCGAGCGGATCGCGTCCGAATAGCTCTGGCGGAAACCGGTGACGACGATGTCGCTCTGCGGCTGGGGGATCGGATCGGGCTGCGAATTGGGATCGGCAGCGATGCTCTGGTCGGGGTTCGCGGGGGTGGCGACGGTCGGCGTCGCGGGATTGTTGACCTCGATCGCGGGCGGCGTCGCGCTCTGCTGGGCGAGAACCGGCGTGGCGGACAACGCACTCCCGGCCAGCAACATGGCGGCGAGCGAGCGACCTCCTGCGGTGACGGCGAACTTCATGCGACCCCCTCTCCTGTTCGGGCTGCCGCCCGCCGCGCCGGACGGCGCGCATTCCTGCCCGCAGGCCGGCTTCTAAAATTGGCCGATCCTTTTGGTTAGGCCAATTAGGCGCAACTGGTCTGTTGTGTCAATCGGCGTTCTGTGAGAGTCACGAGGCATGAAGCCGCGCACCGAAAAGCTGTATCAGCGTGTCGTCAACGCCATTGCCGACTCGATCGCCGACGGTCGCTACACGATCGGCACGCGGCTGCCGGGCGAGCGGGAGCTGGCGGAGGAGTTCGGTGTCAGCCGGCCGACGATCCGCGAGGCGATGATCGCGCTGGAGATCCGCGGCCTGGTCGAGGCGCGGCATGGCTCCGGGCTCTACGTCACCTCGACCCCGGCGAGTTCGACGGCGCCGGCCGAACTCGACATCGGCGCCTTCGAATTGATCGAGGCGCGAATCCTGTTCGAAGGCGAGGCCTGCGCCGTCGCCGCGACGGTGATCAACGACGAGGCACTGGCCGATCTCGACCGGCTGCTCGCCGAGATGGCCGCCAATCCCGAAGCCAGTCCCGAAGCGCTCGACGCCGACCGGCGCTTCCACCTGCGCATCGCCGAAGCGACCGGCAACACGGTGATCTCCACGGTCGTCGAGATGCTGTGGAACCTGCGCGAACGCGCGCCGCTCAGCGCACATATGTTCGCCGAAGCGCGGCGCGAGGGCGTCCACCCGCGGGTCGATGAGCACCGGCTGATCGTCGACGCCTTGCGCGCCCGCGACTCCGCCGCCGCGCGCCGCGCCATGCGCGACCATCTGCGCCGCGTCATCCAGGACCTGCTGTCCGCCACCGAGGTGGAGGCGATGCGCCGCACGCAGTCCGAGATCGCCGAGCAGCGCGGCACGTTGGAACGCCGCCTCCACGCCTGATCCCCTCGGCCCGGTCCACCGCCGCCCATTCCCTTCCGCACGGCGGAGGTCAGGCTGCGGTAAGCAGCGCCTGGCTCGCGCAGATTCACCAGTCCGCCAACGCGGCGGAGCGCCGCTCAGCGTAGCGTGGTGAGCGTTGACGGGACGCTCGAGCAGGGAACAGGCCGCGCCGAGCGTCCGGGGCGAGGGATCGAGGCCCCCCTACCCCGCCCTGGCCACCCGCCGACGCTTCCCGTTCGACAATATCATTCCCTGCGGCGCCGATGATCGCGGCCGGTGCGTTGAAGCCTGAATCAGGAGCGATGACACCATGGCGATCAAGGCGGTTCTATTCGACATCGACGGCACCCTCGTAGACAGCAACGACTATCATATCGCGGCATGGCAGGCCGTCTTCGAGCGGATCGGCGCGACGTTCGATGATCAGATCGTCCACGACCAGATCGGCAAGGGCACCGACATGCTTGTACCGACGCTGCTCCCGGACACCGACGAGGACGAACAGGAGACGATGGGCCAGGAGCACGGGAAAATCTTCAAGACGAAATATTTGGAGCGGGTGAGGCCCTTTGCCGGCGCCAGGGATCTGCTCGCGAGGGTCAAGCAAAGCGGCCGGCAGGTGGTGCTGGCGTCCTCCGCGTCATCGGATGAGCTCGAACATTATGTGGACTTGCTGAACGCCGAAGGGATCGTCGACGTCTCGACCACGGCGGACGACGTCGAGAAGACCAAGCCCGCTCCCGACATCTTCGCTACCGCGCTCAAGAAGCTGTCGTCGCTTGATGCGAGCGAGGTGATCGTCGTCGGTGACACGCCGTATGACATCGAAGCGGCCGCCAAGTGCGGCATCGCGGCCGTCGCCGTGCGATCGGGCAAATTCAACGACGAGACGCTGAAGGCCGCGGGCGCTGTGGCCTTGTACGACGACGTCGCCGCGTTGCTGGCCGGATTTGAGGGCTCACCATTGAACCACTGAGGACGGTATCGCATACACTAGCGGCGCAGCGGCGATCTTTGCGGGGCCATCAGATCCGTTCGATCCGTTCGTCCAGGCGCGCCACCACGATGCCCCATTTGCGGACGGTCATCGTGTTGACGGCGGTCCGGCCGCCGGATTGAAGGTAGAGATGCTGGACGACCTTCAATCCACGCCGCATCGTGAAGCGTATGGTCAACTCGGCGCCGACGCTCTCCGCGGTGACCGGGCCGATCGCGTCGGTCAAGGTACCGGCATAGCGCCCGGGCGCGATGCGATGCAGATGCCAGGTGCGATGCGTCGCCGCCGCATCGCCCTGTTTGACCTGCTGGTCGAGCATGATTGCCTCCGGGCCAGGCGACGTGCCGTAGCCGACGACGTCGGTCTGCCTTGGCTTGGAGGCGATGACGTGCAGCACGCCCGTGCCATGGGTCTTGCCCGCAAAGAACGCGACGGGATCGAAGACCGGCGACGCCGGGGCGACATGGGGCTGCATGCCGACCGGAGACACGCAGCCACCTAGACCCGCAAGCACGGCGAGTGCGAAGAACCGGAGATAGCCCACGGCGCCGTGGCGATCAGCCGGCGACCGGCTGCGTCGGTATCGCTACTGCCCGCCCGGCGTTGAGATCTTGGCCACTGTTCGGATCGGTCGGCGTCGGCTGGATCATCGCGCGCATCTGCCACTGATATTTGTCGATGGCGTGCTGCACCTCCTGCAACAGGTTCGACGTCGTCGGGTCCTTGTCCTCCGTCGCCTTGATCCCCTGGCCGATCTCGTCGCTGGTCACCTTGTAATAGCGGGCGAACCAACCAATCACCTGGGCATCGTCGGTGAAGCCACCGGCATATTCGGGGATGCGGCTGGTGCGGACGATCGTATTGGCGCGACCATCCGCCGACACGCCGATCGCGAGCAACCGCTCGGCCACCTCGTCGGCATATTTGCTCACGCCTTCGTAATGATCCTGCAACAGCTCATGCATCGGGTAGAACAGCGTGCCGGATACGTTCCAATGGGCCTGCTTAGTCTGCAACTGCAGTTGCTGACGCTCGGTCAGCGTTTGCTGCAGCGCCTGGATCGACGCGCGCTGGTCGCCGCCCTGCGGACCGCCGTGCAGGCGATCGCTGATGCTGTTCGTCGGGAAGCTGCCGATGCCTGCCGTCGTCTGGGCACAAGCCGGCGCGGCGATCAGGGTGACGGCTGCGGACAGCGTGGCGAGATACGGGACGGAGCGCATGGATGATCCTTTCATCGAGCCCACCGGCAACCATATGGCCGGAGCGGCTTCACCCGACGAACGTGCGGCGCTGGCTCGGGTTGTCTAAATTCCCGTTCAGAGTTCGGGATTCGGCCTTTCCAGGGTGACGACGCTGCCACGATCCCCGAAGCGGAGCGCGAAGCCGTGCATCTCGGCGATCGCCTTGACCAGGCTGAGTCCCAGACCAACACCGCCGCACTCGTGGCGGCCGCGGTAGAAACGCTGCGTCACCAGATCATGGTCGGCCGACGGAATGCCGGGCCCCTCGTCCGCGACGGCGATGCGGATCGTCCCTGCCGTATGCCGTAGCGACACCACGACCCGGCTGGCGGGCGGACCGAACTTGATCGCATTGTCGATCAGATTGGCTAGCGCCTCGATCAACAAGCTGGCGTCGCCTTCGATCACCACCCCCTCTTCGATCTCGCACACAAGCGTGATGCCCCGATCTTCGGCGGTCGGGTGATACAGGTCGCAGGCGTCAGCCGCGATCCGGGCGAGGTCGACCGGCGCGAACCGGCTGCGGCGGGCATGGTCCTCCAGCTCGCGAATGCGCAGCAGCGCGGCGACGATGCCGAGCAGTTGGTCGATCTCCGCCAGCGCCGCCTCCGCCACCTGCTGAAACTCTGCGGCGCCCTGCGCTTCGCGCATGCCACGCTCGATCCGCGCGCGCAGGCGGGTCAGCGGGGTGCGCAACTGATGCGCGATATCGTCGCCCACCCCACGCACATCGATGATCAGCGATTGGAGTCGATCGAGCATCGCGTTGATGTGGACCGCTAGCAGGCCGAAACTGTCAGGACGGCGCGCGACCGGCAAACGCTCGTCAAGCGCCCCGGTGACGATCCGGGCGGTCAGTTGCCGCACCGTATCGACCTGTCGCGCCGCCCGCCGTCCCGCGACCAGGCCGACCCCGATCGCCAGTGCGAGACCGGGGAGCAGGCCGAGCAGCAAAGCGTGCCCTGCGAGGCCCAGAGCCTCTTCGGCGTCGTCGAGGTCGAAACCGGTCAGCAGCCGCTCGCCACCTGGCAGAGCACAGACGGTCAACCGGGCGACATCCTCGCTCTTGCCCGGCAGCTCGGTCGGCACGATCGTGGCCACCGCCGTCCCCGTCCGGTCCGCCGGCACGTCGGGCAGGCGCGCGACATTGCCGTCGATCAGCTGCCCACGACTGTCGAACAGCGCGAGGAAGCGTTCGCGATGGATGTCGCGCTCCAACATCTCGCGCAACTCCTCGCGCCGCTCGGCCGGATCGACCTGCGCGAAGAAGCGGCAATCGCCCGCCAGCGCCTCCTGCATGGTGCGGCGGTGGCTGGCGTTGAGCAGCGCCCAGAAGATCGCCGCCGCCATCAGCGACTGTACGATCAGCAGCGCCGCGATCGCCCCGCCCCAGCGCAGCGTCGCGCGGGTGCGCGGATCAGCCTGGTACATCGAACACATATCCCTGGCCGCGCACGTTGCGGATCAGCGCGGCCTCGCCAGGGGCATCGACCTTGCGTCGCAGCCGCCCCATATGCACGTCGACGACGTTGCTGTTCGGCAGGAAGGTATAGCCCCAAACGTCCTGCAACAGCATCGAACGCGTCACGATCCGTCCCGGACGACGGACGAGATAGTCGAGCAGGCGCAATTCGCGTGGCAGCAGTTCCAGCGGCCGGCCGGCGCGCGTCGCATTGCCGGCGAGCAGGTCGAGATCGAGCGGCCCGACGATCAGACGGGTCTCGCGCGTCTCGTTCGGGCGGCGCAGCAGCGCCTCCACCCGCGCGATCAGCTCGACCAGCGCGAAGGGCTTGGGCAGGTAATCGTCGCCGCCGGCGCGCAAGCCCCGCACCCGATCGTCGAGGCTACCGAGTGCGCTCAGCACCAGCGCCGGTGTCCGCCCGCCCTCGGCGCGCAATCGCGCGATGAAGTCGAGCCCTTCGCCATCGGGCAGTTGCCGATCGACGATCAGCAGGTCGACGGCTTTGTCGCTGGTCGCTGCCAAGGCCTGCTCGATCGATCCGCAATGCGCCACGGCATGCCCTGCCGCGCCCAGCTCCAGCGCGATCTCCCGCGCGGTGCCCGCATCGTCCTCGATCAGCATTATCAGCGCCATCGTGCCTGTTCGCCCTGCCCCCGCCGGAACGTCAACCCGGTTATGATCAGTTCGGGCGCAAATCACGGAATGTGAAACGGGTTTTAGTCGCGCCGTCCACTATGGCTGACTACCGGCGGGAGAGACGCCGACGGGATAGGCAGGATGACGATGACGCGATGGACCGTGGTAGCCGGGATCATGGCGGCGGCACCCGTCGCGGCCGTCGCGCAGGATCGGACGACGCCGGATGCGACCGCCATCTCGCTCGACCGGCTGGTGCAGGAGGTGATCGCCAACAATCCCGAACGGCAGTTCTACGAACGCCAGATCGAGACGGCGGGCATCGAACGCACGGCGGCGGGACGCTTGGCCGACCCCGAAATGGTGGTGGAGTTTGGCGAACGACGCGCAACCGATCCGGGCACCGGCGCGCCGCTTGGCGACGGCCAGACCTATGCCGTGTCCGTCGTCCAGCCGGTCGAATTCGGTGGTCGCATCGCGCTCAGGCGGGCCATTGCCGAACGGCAGATCGGCCTGGCGCGGCTCGGCCTGCGCCAGTTCGACGCGACGCTGGCGGCGCGCGCGCGTTCGCTCGGCTATGGCCTGTTCGCCGCGGATGAGAAGGCGGCCGCGGCCCGCACCGTCGCAGCGCGGATGCGCGTGTTGGCGCGGGTGATCGTCTCCCGCGATCCCGCCGGCCCCGCCCCCCAGCTCGAAGCGGCGGCATTGCAGGCCGACGCGATCAATGCCGAGCGCACCGCTGCGACGGCGGATGCCGAGGCCAATTCGATCCTGTACGAACTCAATCAGCTGCGCGGCACGCCGTTCGCGGCGCGTATCCGCATCATCCGTCCCGACATGTCGCTCCCCGCCCTGCCCTCGGCCACCGTGCTGGCGTCGCGCGCCGCCGCCAACAATTTCGAGCTGCAATCGCTGCGTGCGCAATTCGAACAGCAGGGCTTGCGCGTCGATCTCGCCCGCAAGAACCGCATCCCCGTCGTCAGCGTCGGGCCTTATTACGACCACGCCCGGTCCGACGTCCGCGAAACCAACTACGGCGTGCGACTGTCGACGACCCTGCCGTTGTGGAACCGCCAGGCGGGCGAGGTCGCGGCGGAACAGGGTCGCCAGGCGCAGGCGAACGCCACGCTGATCGCCGCCGAACGACGGATCGATCGCGACGTGTTCGACCAGGCGGCGCAATATGAGGCGAAGCGCCGCGCACTCGCCCAGTGGGACGGGGAATCGGCCCAGCGTTTCGCCGCCGCGGCCGAGGATGCAGACCGCAACTACCGGCTCGGCGCGATCCCGCTGACCACCTATACGCAGATGCAGCAGGCCTATGTCGACGCGACGGTCGCGATCCTCGATACCCGGCGCGAGGCGCTCGAGGCGCTGCTGCAGCTGCGCGCTTTGAACGGCGGGACGGCGCTCGATCGATGATCGCGCGGCTGCTCGACGGCGTCACGCGGCATCGGCTCGTCGTCGCGCTTATCACCGCGCTGGCCGCGGCGGTCGGCCTCTGGGCGTTCGCAACGCTGAAGATCGACGCGATTCCCGACATCACCGGCGTCCAGGTCCAGATCAACACCACCGTCCCCGCGCTCGCGCCAGAGGAGATCGAGCGACTGGCGACGCTGCCGATCGAGCGCGCGATGGCGGGTCAGCCCGGCCTCGACGAGACGCGTTCGCTGACCAAGACCGGGCTCAGCCAGGTGACGCTGCTGTACAAGGACGGCACCGATCAGCTGCGTGCGCGCCAGCTGGTTACCGAACGGCTGGCGGCGGTGCGCGACCAGCTGCCCGCCAGCGCCTCGCCCCAACTCGCGCCGATCACCACCGGGCTGGGCGAGATCTATTACTACACGCTCGAATGGCGCACCCCGCCGCCCGGACTCGACGCGCAACGCCAGCTGATGGAACTGTACGAGGCGCAGGAATACACGGTGCGGCCGATGCTCCGCGCGGTTACCGGGGTCGCCGATGTCAATTCGAACGGCGGCATCGAACAGCAGTTCGTCGTCCAACCGGATCCCGTCCGCCTGACGCTGCACGGCGTCACCGCCGCCGAACTGGCGAAGGCGGTGGGCGACAATGTCGAGAATGCCGGCGGCGGCATCATCGCGCAGGGCCCCGAGCGGTTGACGGTACGCACCGACGCGCGCGTGATGAACGCGACCCAGATCGGCAACATCCCGGTCAAGTTCGCCGCCGGCGTACTGCCGCTGCAGGTCCGCGATCTCGCCGACGTCGTGATCGGTTCGGCACCGCGGCAGGGTGCGGCGACGCAGAACGGGCGCGAGACGGTGCTCGGCACGGTGATGATGCTGGTCGGCCAGAACAGCCGCGAGGTCGCACTGCGCGCCGAACAGGCCCTGCCCGACATCCAGGGGGCACTGCCCAGAGGCATGGTCATCCACCCCCAATACAGCCGGTCCGACCTGGTCGACCGGACGATCGCGACGGTCGAGCACAACCTCGGCGTCGGCGCGCTGCTCGTCGCGATCGTGCTGCTGCTGGTGATGGGCAATTGGCGCGCCGCGCTGATCGTCGCGATCGTCATTCCGCTCGCCTTCCTCGTCACCGTCACCGGCATGAACGCGATTGGCCTGTCGGGTAATCTGATGAGCCTCGGTGCGCTCGACTTCGGCCTGATCGTCGACGGATCGATCGTCGTCGTCGAAAACAGCCTCCGCCTGCTCGCCCGACGCCGGCGCGACAAGGGCGCGCCGCTCGATGCGGAGGAACGGCGCGAAACGGTCGCCCAAGCGGCCCGCATGGTCGCGCGTCCGACGCTGTTCGGCATCGCGATCATCGCGCTCGTCTACGTGCCCGTCCTTAGCCTCGGCGGCGTCGAGGGCAAGCTGTTCCAGCCAATGGCGCAGGCGGTGATGCTGGCGATCGGCGCCGGCCTGATCTGGACCTTCACGATCGTGCCGGCCTTGTCGGCGTGGCTGCTGCGGGCGCCGGATACCAAGGACAGCGACGACCGCGACACCGGACTGATCGGCTACGCCGAACGCGGTTATGCGCCGATCCTGGAGCGCGCCATCGCGCACCCGGCGTGGTTGACGCTCGGCGCCGTGGTCCTGCTCGGCCTGACCTATCTCGTCTTCCGCTCGCTGGGTTCGCAATTCACGCCACAGCTCGACGAAGGCGCGATCACCGCCATGGTCTATCGCCCGGTCGGCATGTCGCTCGACCGCAGCCTCGCGATTGAGGAGGCGACCGAACGCGCGATCCGCCGCGCCTATCCGCAGATCACCCACACCTTCTCGCGCATCGGTACCAGCGAGGTCGCGACCGACCCGATGCCGCCCAACGAGAACGATCTCTACATCTTCTACGCCCCCGAAAAGAACTGGCCGCAAGGCGACGGCAAGCCGAAGACCAAGCAGGATCTCATCGCCGGGATCGAGAAGATCGGGCGGCAGGTCTATCGCGGCCAAACGTTCGAATTCGCCCAGCCGATCGAGATGCGCTTCAACGAGATGCTGGAGGGCGTACGCGCCGACGTGTCGGTGAAGATCTTCGGAGAGGATTACGACGTCCTCGAACGGGCGGCGAAACAGGCCAAGGCGATCCTCGAGAAACAGCCCGGCACCGAAGGCGTCGAATTCGAAACCGCGGGACGCCCCAAAAACCTGGTCGTGGAACTCGACCATGATGCGATGCTCCGCCTCGGCCTCGGCACCGCGGAGGTCAACAGGGCGATCGCCGACGGCGTCGCCGGGGCAGAGGTCGGCTTCATTCCGGAAGGCGAGGCGCGCCACATGATCGTCGTTCGCATGCCCGAGGCGTTGCGCGCCGATCCCGCCGCGATCCTCGCGCTGCCGCTCCGCGTCGGCGACTATGGCATGGTCCCGCTGTCGCGCGTCACCCGTCTGCACCGGGTCCATGCGGTGGAACCGATCCTCCACGACGGCGGCAAGCGGCGCGCGGCATTGATGGTCAACCTCAGCACCAGCGATCTTGCCGGCTATGTCACCAAGGCGCGCGCAGCGGTGACGCAGGGCGTCAAGCTGCCGCCCGGCTATCGCATCGAATTCGGCGGCCAATACCATCAGCTCGAAGCAGCGCAGAAGCGGCTGGCGATCGTCGTGCCCGCCGCGCTGCTGCTGATCTTCCTGCTCGTCTACGCCGCGCTCGGCAGCGTCAAGGAAGCGGCGATCGTCTATACCGGCATCCCCTTCGCGGTCACCGGCGGGGTGCTGGCGCTGTGGCTGCGGGGCATGCCCTTCTCGATCACCGCGGCGATCGGCTTCATCGCGCTGTCGGGCATCGCCATGCTCAATGGATTGGTGCTCATCGACCACATCAACGCGCTGCGCGACGGCCGGGAAGGCGGCGATCCGCTGTCGAGCGACGAGGCGGTCCGCCAGGGCGCCCGCGATCGCTTGCGCCCCGTGCTGTCGACGGCGCTCGTCGCTTCGATCGGGTTCGTCCCGATGGCGATCGCCAGCGGCGCCGGCGCCGAAGTCCAGCGACCGCTCGCCACCGTCGTGATCGGCGGCATCGTCACCTCGACGATCCTGACGCTGCTGCTGCTACCCAGCCTCTACCGCTGGCTGGCGGCTTCAACGCAGGATGGCCGGGTAGCGGGCTCTGCGCATTAGTGGTTCCTTGCGCGAGGATCGGTGAATTATGCCGCCCTCACAGCATGGGGTGCCAAGGATAGCCCCTATCCGCGCGGGCGATGCGAAAAGGCAAGCGATGTCTGACTCAAAGCTCGACTGCCCAGCAAGGGCACTCGTTGAGCGCTATGAGCGGCCGAGCCCGTGAAGCGAATTGCGCAATGCCTCGTCCAGCGGCGTCGCCGGCAGCTCGCCGAGGAAGCGGCGTGCCTTGCTATCGAGCAGTCTGAGCGGCCGGCGCCACAGATAGGTCATCTCCCGCATCTCGCGCGCCGTCTCATTGAACGGCGCCAGCGCGTGCACCGCCAACCACGGGAAGGGGTAAATGAGTGCCTTCGGCCGCCCGGCCGCCGTGCGGATCGCATCTGCAAAGCGACGGTTGTCGTCCACCCAGGTCCCGCCGAAGTGGAAGGTGTCGAAGGCGGCGAGCTCCTCGCGCCTTTCAAGCAAGCGAACCATTGTTTCGGCGAGATCCGGGAGATACGCCCACGCATGGCCGACACCGGCACGCGCGGGGTTGAAGACGCGCTTCACGGGACCGGCCGTCGGCACCATTCCCTGCGCCAGCCAGCTGTTGCCGCTTCGAGGCCCGTAGAAGTCTCCGGCGCGCACGACGAGCGAGGTCGCGCCCCGCCCGGCTGCCGCGTGCAGGCGCCGCTCCATCTCGACGCGGATAAGCCCCTTTCGCGTCAACGGATTCTGCGGCGCGCTCTCGTCGACCAGCTCGCCGGCGTCGGGGCCGTAATTATAGACGGTGCCCGGCAGAAGCACCCGTGCGCCGTTCGCGGCGGCTGCGACGATGGTGTTGTCCAGCATCGGCAAGACCAGCCCGGCCCAATTGCGATAACCGGGCGGGTTCACGCCATGGACGATGACCTTCATGCCTTCGGCGGCCTTTACGACCGCGCTGCGGTCCATGGCGTCTCCCTCGAGCCAATGTAGCGCCGGATTGCTCGACGCAGCGCGCGCCGGGTCACGGTGCAGCGCCCGCACCTCCCATCCCCGCTGCAGCAGCACATGCGCTACCTCCCCACCAATCCCGCCGGTCGCGCCGATCACCAGAGCCTTGTTGGTTGAAAGCGTCATTCTGCATCTCCTTGCTGTCGACAAAGGATGCGCCTCGGCCAGGTAATCGAAAATTGCCGGAAACTGCACGGCTGCTATGCAAATCCGCATGGATATGGGCAGTCCGGGTTGGGAGCTATGGCGCACGTTCGACGCGGTCATGCGCGAGGGCAGTCTGTCGGCCGCGGCGCGTGCGCTCGGCCTGACCCAGCCGACCGCCGGTCGGCACATCGCGGAACTCGAGGTGGCGCTCGGCACCGGTGCGCTATTCACGCGCTCGGCGCGCGGCCTCCAGCCGACGGAGGCAGGGCGGGCGCTGGCCCCTCACGCTGAAGCCATGGCGGCCTGCGCGGCGGCATTGGTGCGTACCGCATCCGCTCCGGCTGGCGCCGCTGCCGGGGTCGTTCGGATCAGCGCCAGCGAGGTGATCGGCGCCGAGGTGCTGCCGCCCATTTTGGCGTCACTTCACGCCGCCCATCCCGGGCTGTCGGTCGAGCTGGTGCTGACCAACGCCTCATCCAATCTCCTGCGACGGGACGCCGATGTCGCCATCCGAATGACTGAACCCAAGCAGCAGGCGCTGCTCGCAAAGTCCATTGGTGACATTCGCCTCGGCCTGTACGCCCATCGCGATTACCTCATGCGATCGGCACCGATCGCCACCGTCGAGGATCTGGCAAACCACGCCGTGATCGGTTTTGATCGGGACGCCGCATCGCTGCGCACGATCAACGCCGTCTGGCCCGGCCTGCCGAATTTCGCGTTGCGGACCGACAACCAGCTGGCTCAGGTCGCGGCAGTACGAGCGGCTTTCGGCATCGGTGTACTCCAAGACCCTATCGCCAACCGTGATCCGGCGCTCATGCCCGTATTACGGGGGGCATTTGTCGCTCGCCTGCCGGTGTGGATCGTGATGCACGAAGACCTCAGGTCGACCCATCGCATGAGGATCGTCTTCGATGCCCTGGTCGAGGGCTTGGCGGCGCACGTGAGAGCAAGCGCTCGGTGACCACCTTGACCGACTATGGTTCGTCCCGGCGATCACGCAACGAGCCGATCAATACGACAAGCACCGCCACGGGGGGGGGCACAGCCGCCTGGTGATCATGTTCGGCGGACTCAAAAGCTGGCACCGGGTCGCCACCCGCTACGATCGCCGCCCCACTGCCCTATTCGCCGCCATCGCCCCAGCTGCCACCATCATCCTCTGGCCGTGATCAACTAGTCCGGACCCTAGCGTACGTCAGGGAGTCGCCAATCGTGGACGCGAGGGAACTGCTATCCATCCTGGGGCCCGGCCGGCGGAGAACGGCATCCTTACCCGTGCACAATCGCGCCGGTGTCAACGCGATGCCCATCCATGCATCGCCAGCCACGCGATGAACGCGTTGAACCAACCCGTGCTCGTGGTCGATTTGGGATACATGCCGAACCCGTGGCCGCCCTGTTCGAATAGGTGGAATTCGACCGGACGTTTCGCCGCGCGCCAGCTTTCGATCAGGCCCAGGCCACCGCTGCCGAAAAAGGGATCGTCGGCCGCAAGGGCCACGAACAGCGGCGGCGCGTCGGCGGGCGGGGACACGGGAGACAGCGGCCCGTATATATCGGCGAGGAAGGCCGGCCTGGCATCCTGGCCGGCCAGTTCCGTCGCCATGGTCAGCATCGCGCCCGCCGAAAAGCCGATCATGCCGATGCGTGCCGGATCTACCCGCCACGCCTCTGCTCGCGACCGCACCGTGGCGAAGGCGGCACGCGCATCGGCGATCTGTGGCGCCAGATCAGCCAATTGCTGCTCCGGCGTCCGTTGCGGTGGACGGGCCGTGGCGGAGAACATTGCCGCCATCGACTTGGCGAAGGCAGGCATTCCTGCAGGCGTCTGGTTTAGTCGGTATTTGAGCACGAACGCGGCCACGCCGTGCGCCGCCAGCGCCCGCGCCACCTCATAGCCCTCGTTGTCCATTGACAGCGTACGGAAGCCGCCGCCCGGCGCGACGATCACCGCCGCCCCGGTCGCCCGTGCCGGGTCGGGCAGGAAGGGAGTCAAGGTCGCCTGCCGCACGTTGCGGGCGAAGCGGCTGCCATATTGCCGATACCAGCTTTCCGAGACCGGGGCGTTCGGCAATACGCCCGTGTCGAGCGGAATAGCGGTCGGCTGCTCGGGCGTGGCGATCGGCGTCATGCGATCGTCCTGCGCGTGTGCGGGCATCGCCCATGCCACCATCGCCGCGACGAGCGCATGCGAGATCGTGTGTATCGTCCTCACCGTCGTTTCTCCCTGCTACTACGTGCGTCAGCGTCGTTCTGTTGCACCGGACGCATCGTGCCGTCCGCGTTGTAATGGAGGGGATAGACCGTCACCGCACGGCGCCCGATCGCACCACTTTGATCACCGATCGTCAGCGCGGCATTATGCGCGAACAGATACCATCGGCCGCGAAACTGAATGATGCCGGGATGAATCGTGAAGCTGTACCGTCCCGGGCCGGTCAACAATCCGCGTGGCGTCCAAGGCCCTCTTATCGACGGCGCGGTGGCGTAGGAGATATGCTCGTCGCGTTGCGTCCGGCGATCAAGCGAGGCATAGGTGAGATAGTAGAGCCCGCCGCGCTTGTGCAGCCAGGGACCTTCCTCGAAGAACGGCGGCGTGATTTCCGTGATCGGCCCGTCCAGGTTGACCATGTCCGGCTTGAGGCGGGCGATATAGCATTCGCGATTGCCCCACGCGATCCAAGTCGTACCGTCGTCGTCGGTGAAGACCGTGGGGTCGATGTCCTCCCAACTATGTGAGCCCTTGGGTGTCATCTCGTTGGTGATGAGCGCGCTGCCCTTGGCATCATGGAACGGCCCGGTCGGGGTATCGGCGACGGCCACGCCGATCGCCTTTCCCGGATGGGTGGCGTCGTGCTCGACCGCGGCATAGAAATAGTAGCGGCCGTTCTTGGCGATCGCCTGCGATGCCCAGGCGTCCTGCTTGGCCCAAGCGAAGTCGGTCGCCCGCATGATCGGGCCGTGGCCGACCCAATGGATCATGTCCTTGGTCGAGAAGACAAGCCAGTCCCGCATCGTGAACATCTCGTCGCGCTGCGCCTCGTCATGACCGGTATAGAGGTACAGCGTGTCGCCGACGACGAGCGGCGCCGGGTCTGCAGTGAACGTGTCGCGGACGATCGGATTGGGTGGCAGCCGTTCCTGCCGCGCCAGGCTCGCGCCCGCGATACCCCCGAGCAGCAACACGGCCGCAGCGACCCCCGCGACGCCTCCCATCCTCATCCCGTCCACCACCGTTGATGTGTTCGATCGGACGATCAGCCTAATCGACCATGCTAGCGCTACCAAGAAAAAACGGCTTATGATGAAAGCCATGAGGCGACCGATCGGCACCGCCAGGTGCGCAGGCTCGTCTTCCTCTGCAAGGGACCCATCATGCTGTCGATTCTGGCCAACACCGCCCTTGTAGTCGCCGCGCAGGCGACCACCCCTGCATCTTCGTCTGCCGCCCGACCGTCGCCGGTGCTCGCGACGATCTTCGCCGACCATGCCGTGATTCAGCGCGACCGGCCGATCACGGTCTGGGGCCGCAGCGACCGGCAACAGGTTACCGTCTCCATCGGGAGGCGCACCGTCGTCACCCGCCCCGCTGGTGGACGATGGCAGGCGACGCTGCCCGCCCTGCCCGCGGGCGGTCCCTACGTACTGACCGCGAGCGACGGCGCCGCAACCCGTACCGTCGCCGACGTGATGATCGGCGACGTCTATCTGTGCGGCGGCCAATCGAACATGGAATTCCCCGCCAGACAGGCGACGGGCGCCTGGGGCGGCCTGGTCCATGCTCCCGATCCGATGCTGCGCTTCGCCAAGATCGAGCGGGACAGCGCACCGTCGCCGGTCGACGACCTGAAGACGCCCGCAAACTGGCGGATCGTCGACGCAGACAGTGTCGGGGACGCATCGGCGGTCTGCTACTTCATGGCGCGCTCCCTGCAGCGCGACGAGAAGGTACCGGTCGGCTTCATCGATTCCGATTGGGGTGGCACTACGATCCAGAGCTGGATAAGCCCCACCGCGCTCGCCACCCTGCCCGCCTACAGGGAGGGCGAACGCAGCCTTGCGCTGCTGGCACGCGACCCGGCGGCCGCGCGGGCCAATGAAGCGAAGCGAAGCGAGGCATGGTGGCGGACGAATGATCCCCGCTGGGCGGAAACGCGGCGCTGGTCGGACCCGTCGTTCGACGATGCCGGATGGTCGACGATCGTGCCGGCGGGAAGCTGGAAGGGCGGCAACCATCCGGACCTCGCCGGCTTCGACGGTGTCGTCTGGCTCCGGCAGGAGATCACGCTGACCGCCGCGCAGGCCGCCGGCGCGCGTCGGCTGGCGCTTGGCCCGATCGCCACGAACGACACCGTGTGGATCAATGGCCGCTGGATCGGCAGCAACGGCATTGACTGGTTCTGGCGCGATTATGCCATCCCCGCTGGTGCCCTGCACGAGGGCCGCAACGTCATCGCCCTCCGCGTCCTTGGTGACGGCGGTCCAACAGGCCAGCCCGGCAACCGCCAGATCCAGCTCGCCGACGGCGGCGTGGTGCCGCTCGCGCCGGCTTGGCGCTACCGTGTCGCCGCACCGCTGAAGGGCGTCACGGCGCCTGGCTCACCCTGGGAGGTGCCCGCCAGCCTGTCGACGCTGTACAACGGCATGATCGCCCCGATCGAGCGTTACGGCTTCAAACTCGCCGCCTGGTATCAGGGCGAATCGAACGTCGGCGAATGGCAGGAATATCGCACGCTGCTGCCGATGCTGATCGCCGACTGGCGCAGTCACCTGGGCGATCCCGCCCTGCCGTTCCTCGTGGCGCAGCTCGCGTCTTATGGAAAGCCCAGCGCGCAACCGGTCGAGTCCGGCTGGGCGGCGCTGCGCGACATCCAGGCGAAGGCCGTCCGTGCCGATCCCCATGCGGGGCTGGCCGTGACGCTCGACCTTGGTGATCGCTACGACATCCATCCCACGCAGAAGATGCAGGTCGGCGAACGGCTTGCCCGCGCCGCGCGCAGCCTGGCCTATGGTGCGCCCGTGCTTGCCGGCGGACCGGAAGTCGCGACCGTGACACGCGCGGGGGACGATCTGATCGTCGCCTTCCGGCGCACCGGCGGGGGGCTGCGCGCCTACAGCAGTGATCAGGCGATCGGCTTCGAGGCCTGCGCCGGCACGCGCTGTCGCTACGTGCCCGGCACGATCGACGGCGACCACGTGATCCTGCGCGGCGGCGCGTCGGGTGGCGCCGACAAGGTCCGCTACGCTTGGTCCGACGCACCCTACGTCAATTTGTATGGCGCGGAGGATCTGCCCGCGGTGCCGTTCGAATGGCCGGTCCGCTGAGGGTCAGCCGCGCGCGATCGCCGCAGCGTGATCGCGGATCACCGCCCGCGTTGACCGATCGACGTCGAACACACTGTACCAGCCCTGTGGCTCGTGCGGCGGATCCCCGACGTAGGACCGGGGGCTGGGCGTGAAGCGGTGATCGACGCGGGGGGAGCGCCCTTCCCCGCCCCATGCCCAGAAATTGGTGCCCGCGACCGGCCCGCCAGCGCTGCCGCCGGCCAGCGCCGCCTCGTAGATCAGCGCGTAGAACCGGTCCTTCCACGTCGTCGGCGTCCCCGGATCGTAGCCTGCATCGCGCGGGAAACCGAATTCCTCGATCACCAGCGGCTTGCCCAGCCGGCGTGCGAGCGCGACGTGCGCGTCGACATAGGCCCTGGCCTTTGCCGCCCCGGCCTGCCAAGTCCCGGCCAAATCCTTGTCGTCGACCCAGTTCCAGTTCAGCGGCCAGACGTGCGTGGTCAGATAGTCGATCTCCGGCACGCGATGTTCGGCCAGAACGCACGCATCCTCCTCGATACAGCCCTTCAACCCCTCGCTACCCGTCGACACGAGGTGGTGGCGGTCGATCCCCTTGATCAGCCGAGCGGTGCGCTGCACCCAGTCGTCGAACGCCGGCATGTTGGCGCGCGCCACTGCAACGCCCCCGCCGGGCCGCGGCTCGTTGGCGAGCTGCCAGGCCATGATCGTCGGATCGTCGCGATAGGCGACGCCGGTGACGCTGTTGGTTCGTCCGACCACTGCGGCAACATAGTCATTGTATAGCGCGACCGCGCGCGCATCGGCATAAAAAGCCGAGGCGCGATCCGCGAATTCCGGCCAAGGATGCACGGGATCGTTGTTATTGATGAAATGGCCGCCGTTGACCCAGGATAGATAGGTCATCATCCCGCCCGACCATTCCCAGAAGTTGGTCAGGTAGAGGACAGCAGTCATGCCGCGCCGCCCCATCTCGGCGAGTGCGACGTCGAGACCACGCAGCAGCGCCTGGTTGTACTGGGTCCCCCTGTCGCGAAACGCCGGGCGCAGCGAATTGGTCAGGGGCGACAGTTCAGCGGATGCGAGCAGCCGGATATTGCCGACGCCGAGGCTTGCGAGGGTATCGAGCTCACGGCGGAGGCGATCCGGATCGCCGGTCGGCGTCGCTGCGCCGAGATAGGCGGCATACCACATGTTCGCGCCAGCATAGCGATAGCGCGCACCGCCCCGCATCAACTGCATCCCGTCCCGCCGCACGAAACGATCCGGCGCGGCTGCAGGCAGTATGGGAGCCGCCGCGGTGATGGCCAGCAGCGCCGATCCGGCGGTGATAGCAGTGCGGCGGGTGAACTCCATGCTGGCCCTTTCCGAGACGATGCCACGACGCTACGGTAGCGCTCACACATCGGCAAGCCGGGGACTGGGAGAGCGATGATCGGCCGTTTGGTGCCGCGCCGTCGGTGCGCGATGAGGACGGCAGCGCTGGCCGTCGCCGCGATGTTGCTGCCCGCCAGCGCTGCGACGCCATCCATTCCGCAAGATCGGCCCACCACGCTGGCCGCGACGCCGCCGATGGGGTGGAACAGCTGGAATAAGTTCGGCTGCGCTATCGACGAGAATAAGGTCCGGCATGTCGCGGACGCGATCGTCGCATCGGGCATGCGCGATGCCGGTTACCGTTACGTCGTCGTCGACGACTGCTGGCAGAATGCTCGCGACGCCGACGGCACGATCCTTGCCGACACGACCAGATTTCCAAGCGGAATGAGAGCCCTTTCCGATTATGTCCACGCCCGCGGCATGCTCTTCGGCCTCTATTCGGATGCAGGCACCAAGACCTGCGGCGGTCGGCCGGGCAGCGAGGGTCATGAATATCAGGATGCGCGCACCTACGCCCGGTGGGGCGTCGATTACCTGAAATACGACTGGTGTTCGACGGGCACGCGTAACGGCCAGGAGGCCTATCGCACGATGGCAGCCGCCCTCGCCGAGGCGGGCGCAGCAACGGGCCGCCCCATCCTGCTGTCCATCTGCGAATGGGGCACCAACAAGCCGTGGCTATGGTCGCCCCAGGTCGGTCAGATGTGGCGCACCACAGGCGACATCGCGGATCGCTGGAACACCAGCGCCAACGGCTACGACAACGGTGTCGTTACCATCGTCGACCTCAATGAGCCGCTCTGGCCCTTCGCCGGGCCCGGTCACTGGAACGACCCCGACATGCTCGAGGTCGGCAATGGTCACCTGTCCGACATTGAATATCGCAGCCACTTTTCGCTTTGGGCCATGATGGCCGCGCCGCTGATCGCCGGCAACGACGTGGCGGCCATGACCGATGCGACCCGCACGATCTTGACCAACCGCGAGGTGATTGCAGTCGATCAGGATCCGCTAGGCCGGCAGGGCCACCGGGTCTGGCGCGACGGCGATCGTGACATATGGACGCGTCCGCTCACTGGTGGGCGCCGCGCATTACTCTTCTTCAATCGCGGTGCGACAGCGGCGCGGATCGCCGCCAGCTGGGACCAGCTCGATTGGCCGCAGCATCTGCGGGCTCACGTGCGCGATTTGTGGGCGCACCGCGACCTGCCGATGGCCAGCGGCACGCTTGCCGCCGATGTCGCGCCGCATGGCGTCGCGATGTTCGTGGTGACGCCGTGATGCGGTTCGGCGGTCGGCCGAACCGGTATCAGCGGCATGAAAGGGGTTCGTCTATGTGCGTGATTGCCCGCATCGCGAATGGCGGTGGTTGGCCGCCGGCCGCCCGCTTGACGCTTCGCCAGGCTGCGCACCGATGAGGCCGCTCCTTACGGTGCTCCTCGCTGGCCTTGCCGTCCCCGCCGTCGCGGCGCCCACCGGGTCTGTCGATCGCAACGGCGCCCTGGTCGCGGTAGAGCCCTATGGCCCCGGTATCGTGCGTGTCACCATCGCGACGGACCGTTCCCAGATTGATGCGGCGCCGGGCTTCGGTATCAGCGGCAAGCCCGACGCGGACGGCTGGTCCCATCACACCAGCGACAAGGGCGACGTCTTCGTCTCGGCGGGGCTGACGGTGACTATCCCGTCACAACCCTGGCCCAAGCCCCCTAGCCAGATGGAGCGGTATTTCGCGCCGTCTCTGCCCCCCGTGTCGATTGACCTAACCCGGCCGGATGGATCATCACTCACCCGACTGACCGGCTGGGAGATGGCGCCGCACGACGTCGCGGGCGAACACACCTTTCGTGTCGGCGCGAGCTTCTCCGACACTCCCGACACGCACTATTATGGCCTCGGCCAGTATCAGGACGGCATTCTCGATCTGCGCGGGCGCACCATCGACTGCCGCCACGACTATGATCGCCCCGTCGGCGAGGCGGTGTGCGTGCCGTTCATGGTTACGGACAAGGGCTATGCGATCCTGTGGGACAACCCCTCCGCTACGATCGTCTCGCCGGGATTGCACAACGCAACGCGCTTCCAGTCGAACGTCGGCGAGCGCGTGTCGTTCTTCGTCATCGCCGGGCGCGACGCAGATGACCTGTACGCCGGTTACGCACGGCTCACCGGCCGCACGCCATTGCCGCCCAAGGCGGCCTTCGGGCTGATCCAGTCCAAGGCCCGTTATGAGACGCAAGCCGAACTGCTCGCGGTCGCCGACGGCTATCGCAAGCGCGGGCTGCCGCTCGACGTCATGGTGCTCGACTGGTTCTACTGGACCCGGATGGGGCAGCTCGACATCGACCGCACCGCCTTTCCCGACCCGGCAGGCATGAACCGCCAGTTGCACGACGCCGGCATTCGCTCGATCGTCAGCATCTGGCCGCGTTTCGAGAAGGAAAGCCGCTACTTCAACGATCTCGCTGCCAAGGGCTGGCTGCTGCACGACAAGGACGGCAAACCCGTCGATGGTCTCGCGATCCGATCCGATCGGGCGGGCGCGTTGATCGACACCACCGATCCGCAGGCCCGGCAATGGTATTGGGGCAAGATCCGCGACAATATCTTCAGCACCGGCTTCGACTTTGCCTGGCTCGACGAAACCGAGCCGGACCTCGTTCCCGACGGCTTTTTTTATGCGATCGGTTCAGGCGACCGGTACCACAACGTCTTCCCGCTGCTGCACACCGCCAGCGTCGCAGACGGATCGGCGCAGGACCGGCCCGACCTGCGCAACATGATCCTGTGCCGCGCCGCCTATCTGGGCACACAGGCCAATGGCTGCCTGTTCTGGTCGTCCGACGTCCAGTCGACTTGGGAGGCGCTGCGGCGCCAGATGCCCGCGGGCCTCGGCATGACGGCAAGCGGCATCGCCTATTGGTCGAGCGACACCGGCGGCTGGCAATGGCCGAACGGGCCGGCGGCCGAACGCCCGGTGCTGGTCGATCCGGCCGGTGCGACGGCGATGGCGCCGTCCTACCGCGACTATCCCGAACTATTCGTCCGCTGGTTCCAGTACAATGCCTTCACCCCGACGCTGCGCATCCACGGCCAGCGACCCGCGACGGCGATCTGGGACTATGGCGGCGCGGCGGAACCGATCCTCGCCGACAGCCTGCGCCTCCGCTACAGCCTGATCCCGTATATATACGCTCTGGGTCACGCGACCTATAAAAGCGGCGCCCCCTTTATGCGGGCGCTGTTCATGGATTTTCCCGCCGATCCGATCACCCGCACGCTCGGGGACGAATATATGTTCGGCCCCGCCTTCCTCGTCGCGCCGGTGACCGAACAGGGCGCGACCAGCCGCCGCGTCTACCTGCCTGCGGGCAGCGATTGGTACGACTGGTGGACCAACGCGCGTCACGCCGGCGGCCAGTGGATCACTGCGGCCGCGCCGATCCAGCATATCCCGCTGTTCGTCCGGGCGGGGTCGATCGTGCCGATCGGTTCGACGATTCCCAACACCGCCGCCGCGCAACCGCTCGACAGCATCCGCGTTTTCCCGGGGCGCGACGCGCGCTTCACGCTGTACGACGACGATGGCACCACCAACGGGTACAAGGCCGGCCGCGGGCGCAGCGCGACCCTGGTATGGGACGAGGAGAGCGGGCGCCTCAGCGCGACCGGCGTTCTGCCGACCGGTCAAGCGCTCGCGCCACTGGTCCGGGTGGTGGGGCGGTGATCGGGCGGCTGGTTCGGATCGTGACGGTCGCCACGGCCGCGCTGGCTGCGACGGTCGTCGCCCAGACGCCGCTGCCGCGCATCGTGTCGCGGGACGGCCACCACGCCCTGATGGTCGAGGGTCGGCCGTTCCTGATGCTGGGTGCGCAGGCGAACAATTCCAGCAACTCTCCCGTCATGCTACCGAAGGTGTGGCCGGTGATCGAACGGCTTCATGGCAATACACTCGAGATGCCCGTCGCCTGGGAACAGATCGAGCCGGAGGAAGGCCATTTCGACTTTGCCTGGGTCGATGCCCTGTTGACCGGCGCGCGCGAGCATCGAATGCGCCTGGTGCTGCTGTGGTTCGGGACGTGGAAGAACACCAACGCGAGCTATGCGCCCGCCTGGGTGCGGCTTGACCGCCGGCGCTTTCCGCGCGTGGTCACCGCCGACGGGCGCCCCAGCGTCACGCTCTCGCCGCACGGCGAGGCGACGCGCGTGGCGGATGCCCGCGCCTTTGCCGCACTGATGCATCATCTCGCCGAGACCGACCGGGACCATCGCGTTATCATGGTGCAGGTCGAAAACGAAACCGGCGTCTACGGACAGAAGCGCGATCTGTCGGCGGAGGCGACGCGGCTGTTCGCCGGTCCCGTCCCGCCCCCGCTTTCCCGCGCCCTCGGCCGCAGCGGAAGCTGGTCGCAACTGTTTGGGCCGCGCGCAGAAACGGCATTCAACGCCTGGCATGTCGCGCGCTACGTCGATCAGGTCGCCGCGGCGGGCCAGGCCGAACTGGCCGTGCCGATGTACGCCAACGCCGCACTCAGCGACCCCACCGCGGCCCCCGGCACCGAGACGGGCGCGAGCGGCGGCCCGGATCTGTCGATGATCGCGGTGTGGAAGGCCGCCGCGCCGCATCTCAGCCTCGTCGCGCCTGACATCTACGACCGCAACGCCGACAAGGTCGCCGCCATTCTCGCGCGCTACGCGCGGCCCGACAATCCACTGCTGGTCCCCGAGATCGGGAATGCCGCGGACTATGCGCGGTTCCTGTGGCCGGCGCTCGGCCGAGGAGCGATCGGCTTTGCGCCCTTCGGCATGGATGCCAGCGGGTACATCAACTATCCGCTGGGTGCGAAGTCGCTCGACGAGGCGACGCTTGACGCCTTCGCGGCCCCCTATGCACTGCTCGCGCCGCAGGCGGAAGGATGGGCCCGCGTCGCAATGGCGCATCCCCTATGGGGAACGGCGCGCGGGACGGACGATGCCGATCAGCACGGCACGCTGGGCGGCTGGACGATCACCGCGCAATATGGTCTCTGGCCGTTCGGCGAGCGTGAATGGACCTTCCTGAAAGCGGACCCCGCCCCGACGGCCGGGCGGCCGGTCGGCGGCATGGTCGCGGCACAGACGGCACCGGATACGTTCCTGCTTGCCGGACGCGACGTGCGCGTCCGTTTCGCCCCCGCCGATGGCCGGCCGAGCGAGATCTTGCGCGTCGAGGAAGGCCGTCTGGCCCCCGATGGCGGCTTCGTAGCCAACCGCATCTGGAACGGCGACCAGACGGACTACGGCCTCAATCTCGCTTCGCCGACGCTCCTCCGCATCACCTTGCACCGGCTCCCTTGACGGCTGGAAATGCCATGCGATGATAGCGTTATCAGAACAAAGCCGGAGAGGGGCGAGCGTGACCCACATTACCCGTCGAGAGGCATTGGGCGGCGCGGCGGCGCTGATCGCCGCCGGTCCGGCGATCGCTACGCCACCGGCCGGATCGCTGGAGCAGATCGCCAAGGGGCGCGGCTTGCGGTTCGGCACCGCCGTCGCATGGCATACGATTCAGCCGGAGGGCGCCAAGGGCGTCAAGGGCGGCAATCCGGCCTATGCCCGACTGATCGCGGACCAGTGCGGCGTCATCGTCCCGGAAAACGAAATGAAGTGGCAGTGGCTTCGCCCGACTCCGACCAGCTTCGCCTTCGAACGCTTCGATGCGATCGTCGCGTGGGCGGCGCAGCACGGCATCGCGGTACGCGGTCACAATCTGTTGTGGCATCAACCCAAGTGGTTTCCGGCCTGGCTAAACGCCTATGACTTCGGGACCGATCCGCACGCCGAGGGCGAACGGCTTCTCACGACGCACATCCGCACGATCCTCGCGCGTTACGGAACGCGGATCCGCAGCTACGACGTCGTCAACGAGGCGGTGCGGCCGTCTGATGGCGCCCTGTACGACACCTCGTTGTCACGCGCGATCGGCGGGGCGGAGCCCACGCTCGACCTGGCCTTCCATACCGCGCGCGCTGCCGCGCCGCAGGCGCAGTTGGTCTACAACGACTATATGAGCTGGGAACCGCATAACGAGGCGCACCGCGCCGGGGTGTTGCGGCTGCTCGAGGGATTTCGTCGGCGCGGCACCCCGGTCGATGCGCTGGGAATCCAGTCTCACCTGATCACTCAAGGTAGTGCCATCGGTGCGACGATCGCGCGACAACAGGGGGCGTGGCGACGGTTCCTCGATGCGGTCACCGCGATGGGATATGACCTGATCATCACCGAGCTCGACGTGCGCGACAACGGCCTTCCCGCGGACATCGTCCTCCGTGATCGGGCGGTGGCGGATTACACCCGCGGCTACCTCGACATCACCCTCGCCTATCGGCAGATCCGCGACGTGCTGTGCTGGGGTCTGGCCGATCGATACAGCTGGATCGAGGGGTTCGAGCCGCGATCGGACGGATCACGCCGCCGCCCGACGTTGTACGACGACGCGTTGCGGCCCAAGCCGATGCGCGCGGCGGTCGCCGCCGCGCTCGCCGCCGCCGCACCACGCTGAGACGATCGGAAAACCGGCGATCAACGCCGACGGAAAACAGGAGGGAAAGGATGAAAACAGCGCTTGGCTTCACGCTGGCGTCGACCGCGGCGATCGCGGCGGCGCAGTCGAACCCGCCCGCGAGCATCTTCGACAAGGCGGTGAACCAGCCCGGCATCGGCTGGACCGTCTATGGCGCCGACCAGACCGCCAAACAGGTTCCGGCAACGGACGTGCCGGGCGGGGCAGCTGTGCGCGTCCAGGTAAAACGCGCGGGCGCGCATCCGTGGGACGCGGGCGCGCAATATCCGACGATCAAGCCGGTGGCGGCGGGCGACACACTGCTGGCGATGGTGTATCTCCGCGCACCGGACGCCAAGGCCGGCGAGCACGTCCCGATCCCGATCGGCGCCGGTACCGCCGATGCCCCCTATGAACCGATTGCGGACGAGACGGTGCAGGTGGGCCCGACTTGGCAGCGTTTCTTCGCCAGCGGCGTCACCGCCAAGGCGTTCGCCCCGGGCAAGGCACGGATCGCCGTCCAGCTTGCCGGCGCCAAGCAGGTGATCGAGATCGGGCCGGCCTTCTTGCTCGACCTGGGTCCGAACTTCGACCGGTCGAAACTGCCTCGCAACTGATCGTCCGCTGCGATCAAGCAAAGAGGCGCGCCCCAGTCGGGACGCGCCTCTTTTCGTGGCGTATCGGCAGCAGCGGAGCTTCCGCTCCGCCGCGTCCGGATCAGAAGTTGCCGCGTAGGATGAACGAGAAGCGGCGGTCGTTGACGAAATAGGACCGTGGCGCCGTCGCATTCGACCCGCTGATATAGGCCTGCTCGGTCTTGACCACCTGGTTGGCGAGGTTGACGCCCTGAACGCCGATCTTCACGTATTTGTTGACGTTGATGAATGCCGAGGCGTCGAGCTGCCCGCCCGCCGATTGATAGATCGACGTGTAGGGGAAGATCACGTCCGCGGCGGTCAGCAGATACTTGGACCGCCAATTGTAGGCCGCACGTAGCGAGATCGGGCCCTTCTCGTAGAAGACGGTCGCGTTGAAGTTGTGCTTCGACAACCCCTCCAGCGGCAGGTTGCCCGGCTTGATGTTCGACGTCGCCTGCGGCGTGCCGCCGTTCAGGAAAGAATTAGGCAGACCCGAACTGTCGATGTACGAATAGTTCAGGCTGGTGCCCAGCCCACTGAAAAACGAGGGCAGGAAGTCGAAAGTCTGCTGATAAGCGACCTCGACGCCCTTGACCTTGCCATAGCCGTCGTAATTGGCCGGGCCACGCACCAACACGCTTTGGGTGATACCGTTGCTGGTCACCGACCGATTGAACACTTGCTGGTAGAAGAAGTTGTGTACCGACTTGTAGAAGCCGTCGATCGACAGCTGGCCGACGCGACCGAAATACCATTCCACCGTGGCGTCGAACTGCCAGGCGGTAGCGGGCTTCAGATACGGATTGCCCGCCGTCGCCGACAGGTTGCTGCCCGTCGAATCGAAGCCGACGGTCAGGAAGTCGCGGATGTTCGCCAGATCTGGCCGCGTCAGCACCTTCGACGCGGCAAGACGGAGGATCAGGTCGCGGGTCAGGCCAAACTTCAGGTTCGCGCTTGGCAGCAGGTAGCTGTAGTTGGTCCGCGCGACCTCTGGCGTGGTCTGGCCCGTCGAGAAGTTGCGCAGCGCGTTGTAGCCGGCCTCGCCGAGCGTACAGGCACCCGACACGCGTGGATCGGGCGCGCCCGCTGGCAGGTTGGTCGGCGGAGTCAGGCAGCGCTGCTGGTACGTATTGTCCGTACCCGTCTGCTGCTGCGTCGGCGCGCCGATGCTGCCGGCCGAGGTCACGTCCGTCACCACGTAGCGCAGGCCGACGTTGCCGCTCATCTTGACGTTTCCGAACAGCGAGCCCGGCGTCGCGAAGTTCAGCTGACCGTAGAGGTTCTTGTCCTGCTGCGTGACCCGCTGGATCTCGGACGGCAGGTAAGACGTACCCGGCACCACACCGGCACGCTGTCCGGCCGGCAACCAGGTCGCGGTCGGCGTGCAGGCGTTGCTGGCGTCGCAGGTGCTGACCGACGTGCCAAGGCTGTTCGCGCCGTTGGTGGTCGTCCAAATCTTGCCAATCTGCTGAAAATATGCCGCCGACTGCGCATAATTGTTGATCAGATCGCCGGTGTAGTAATAGGCCCCCGGCGGCGCGTTGGTCGCCCCCCGGAAGTAATTGTCGTAAGAATAGAAAGCGGAATTGGCAGGCGATTGAGCGAACGACACGGGCGCATTGCCCGACCAGACCTCGCTCAGCGCGCCCCAGTTGTAGGCGCTGTACTGAACGGTTTCGGTGCGGTCAGCATACCGCGCACCGAACTTGGCGTGCGTGAAGAAGCTGCCATCGTCGAACTTATAATCGAAATCGCCCTTGAACGCATATTCGCGGCCGACGCTATGCTCGATATGATCCATCGCCGCACGCCAGAAGCTGTTGCGCGGGTCGTTGAAATACTGGGTGTCGGTCTGCGCGGCCACGATCGGATTTGGCGCGGCGCCCGACCAGTTGTAATTGAGGTTTGCCGGCTTGTGCGGCACTACCGTCGGCAGATTGCCGGTGATGTTGAGTTCCGAGTCCGCAAAGGTCGAGCCGAATACCGAGAAATCGAGGTTGTCGTGGACGGCGCGCGTGTAGTCGCCATCTAGGTTCATCGACAGATGATCGTTAAACTTGACCTTGAAATTGGCACCGAAGTCATTGACGGTATTTTCTTCGAACACTTGGCGCCGCGACAACGACTGCTGCACGCCGCCGGCGGGGACGAAGCCCGTCGAACTGTTCGGACCCGGACCACGATAGGCCGTGCTGCCCGGATAGGTGATGTAGCCGCTCTGGAACAGGCCGGTGTTGTCATAGGCGTAATTGCGCGTCGATCCTGTCGGACATTCCGCGCGGGTCGTGCCCCCCGGCCCATTCGTGTTGTTCGCGCAGCCGAACGGATAGGTGCTGTATTCCGACAGGTCGGGCGCCGACTCGAACGTATGCTCGCCCCACGAATTGGTCGTGTGGCTGCGCAGGAACTGCAACGTCAGCAGCTCCTTCTCATCGTTGCTCTGCCATTGGAAGGCGGCGGCCTGGCCGTCGCGCTTGCGATCGAAGTCCTGGCTGCGGAACTGGCCGCCGATCGGCGCATAGCGCACCGCCGCCGGGTCCAGCAGGCCGTCCGCGCCCGCCGTACTTGCGGTGCCGCAGGCGGCGCCGGCCGCGGGCAGCGTCGAGGTATCCGTGGTCCCCGGCAACGGGTTGCGGCACACCGTCGTGCTCGTCGTGTTCGCGGCGATCGCGGTGCCGTTGTCGCGGGTCTGGAAGTTCGTCACCTGGATGCCGTCGGCGCGGCTGCGGATGCGCGAATAGCTGAGATCGCCGAGCAGGCCGATCTTGCCGATCCCGGTCTCCCAGGTGTTGCTGACCAGGATCGATCCGGTCGGCGACCACTTCTTTTCGAAATCGCCGTAATTGGCCTCGGCATCGACGCCCATGTGGAAGCCGCTGTTGTCGAACGGCTTACGGGTGTTGAGGTTGACCGTGCCGGCAAGGCCGCCCTCGATCAGCTCGGCGGTGGCATTCTTGTACACCTCGACCGAGCCGAGCAGTTCGGCGGGCACGTCGCTGAAATTGAGCGACTGACCGCCGATACCTGCCGAAAATGCGTCGCGACCGTTGAATTCCGAACGGACGAAGTTGAGGCCGCGGACGTTGACGCCCGATCCCTCGACCAATGGTCGGGATCGTTGGTACCGGCGAACCGGCTGATCGCGACGCCCGGCACGCGCTGCAACGCCTCGGTCACCGAACGGTCGGGCAGCGCGCCGATGTCGGTGGCGGTGATCGCGTCGACGACCGTGTCGGAATTGCGCTTGATGTTCTGCGCGTTCGCGAGGCTCTGCCGGATACCGGTGACGACGATGTCGTCGCCACCCCGGCCGCGGTCGTCGGTCGCGGCGGTGGTGCCGTCCTGGGGATCGCTGGCCGCCTGGGCCGCAGCGATGCCGGTTGTGGAGGACGAGGTCGGCCCGGTGGCGGCACCGGCTGTACCCTCTCCGGCCTTGGCGCCGGTCGGCGACTGGCTGGCACCGGCGGCGGGCATGTCCTGCGCCTGGGCGACGCCGTTGATCGCCGCGATGCACAATGCGGTAGCGGACGCGCTGCGCAGTAGGGTGACGATGGTGTGGCTATTGCTGTTCGACGGCGCGACGAAGCGCATCGTGATCCTCCCCTAAAACGCCCCGGCGTCCTTGATGGCGCCTTCTTGGTCTTCGATCCTGTCAAGCAGACCCGCTCGACCTGCGCAATGTTTGCGTTACCATTTAGCCGCGATCAAGGCGGAATTTTCGAATACTGTGATTTTCACGCAACGATTGACGGGGCTGCGGCAAACGCGGCACGAAGCGTGTGAGCGCGACCACGACCCGAACCGTGGCGCAGGACGGGAGCAGGAACCAGCGTGACGGAAGGCGGCGGCAAGATGCGCGTGGTGGTCGTCGGCGGGGGAACCGCGGGCTGGATGACGGCCGCCGCCCTGGCAAGGCTGCTGCCCACCCGATGCTCGGTCCGGCTCGTCGAGTCGGAGGCGATCGGCGTCGTCGGAGTCGGCGAGGCGACGCTGCCGCATATCCGCGCCTTCAACGAGCGGCTCGGCATTGCCGAGGCCGAATTCATGGCGCGCACCCGCGCGACCTTCAAGCTGGGCATCGAGTTTCGCGACTGGGGCCGGATCGGCGACAGCTATATCCACCCGTTCGGCACCTTCGGCCGCGGCACCGGCGCGATCGATTTCCACCATTATTGGGTGCGGCTGATCGCCCGCGGCGCGGCGATGCCACCGCTCGACGCTCTATCCTATGCCTGTACGCTGGCGCGGCAGGGTCGCTTCCACCATCCCGATCCGGATCGTCGTCGGCTCGCCGGCACCTTCGGCTATGCCTATCAGTTCGACGCGCTGCTGTTCGCTCCCTATCTGCGCGAGTTGGCGGAGGCGATGGGCGCGGTCCGCACCGAGGGGACCGTCGCCGCCGTTGAGCGTGACGGCGCCCGCGGCGACATCGCCGCGGTCGTGCTGCAATCGGGCGAGCGCATCGAAGGGGACCTGTTTGTCGACTGTTCGGGCTTCCGCTCGCTGCTGCTGGGCGGGGCGCTGGCCGAGCCGTTCGAGGATTGGTCGCACTGGCTGCCCACCGATCGCGCGGTGGCGATGCCGTGTCGCACCCGAACGGCGCTGACCCCCTATACCAGCGCAATCGCCATGCCTGCCGGCTGGCGGTGGCGCATCCCGCTGCAACACCGCACCGGCAATGGCTACGTCTACGCCAGCGCATTCACCAGCGACGCCGAGGCGCAGGCGACGTTGGAGGCGGTGGTGGAGGGCGCGCCGATCGCCGATCCGCGGCTGCTGCGTTTCCGCGCCGGCCGGCGCCGGCGTAGCTGGGTGGGCAATTGCGTCGCGATCGGACTGGCCAGCGGCTTTTTGGAGCCGCTCGAATCGACCAGCATCTATCTGGTCCAGCAGGCGATCACCGCCCTCGTCGAGCTGTTTCCGGAGCCCGTGATCGGCGCCGCCGACCGCGACGAGTTCAACCGCGTTATCGATCTGGAATACGACCGCATCCGCGATTTCCTGATCCTTCATTACCATGCCACTACGCGCACCGACACGCCGTTCTGGCATTACGTGCGCACCATGCCGATCCCCGACAGTCTTGCCGAGAAGCTGGAACTGTGGCGCCGCCGTGCACGCCTGGTCAAGCATCGCGAGGGCGTGTTCCTGGATGCGAGTTGGGTCGCCGTCTATCTCGGCCAAGGCATCGTGCCGGACGGATGGGATCCACGGGCCGATATCGTCGCGCCCGACGACCTGCGGCATGGCGTCGAGGCCTTGCGTGACGAAATCGCCGCCGACGTCGCCGGCCGGCCGGACCATCGCACCTTCATCGATCGCTTCTGCCCGATGGTGGATGCGGCATGATCCAGGCAGGCGTGCTTCGCCGTGTGCTGGTCGCCGGTGGCGGTATCACCGCCTGGTGCGCCGCCGCGGCGTTGAAACGCCGCGCGCCGTTCCTCGACGTGACGATCCTCGTCACGCCGCCAGTGCCGGATGCGCTCGCCGATCGGATCGCCTGCACATTGCCGTCGCTACCCGGCTTTCACAGGGATCTGGGTATCGGCGAGGGCGACGCCGTCGTCCGCACCGGCGCGGGCTATCGGCTCGGCACAATGTTCGTGGGCTGGGCAGAGGGGCTGCCTGACTATGTCCACGCCTACGATCGCTATGGCCACGCCTTCGGCTCGACATCCTTTCATCTGCACTGGATGCGCGCGGCGGCACTCGGAGAGGCAGCCCCGTTCGACAGTTATGCTCCCGCCGCCGCGCTCGCCCGCGACGACCGCTTCGTCCCGCCCGCCACCGACACGCCGTTCGGGGACCATGAATATGGCCTAACCCTCGACATCGCGGCCTATGCGACGATGATCCGCGCCTTCGCGCTGCACGTCGGGGTGCGCGAGGAACGGGGAACCATCGCCGGTGCGGTGGTCGACGGGCGCGGGTTCATCACCCAGGTCGCGCTCGACGGAGGGCAGCGCCTCGACGCCCAGCTGTTCGTCGATGCCACGGGGCCGCAGGCGCAGTTGCGCGGCGCGATCGACCAGGATCGGGAGGATTGGTCCGCCTGGCTGCCCTGCGATCGCGTACTGCTGGCCCCGGGCGATGACGCGCCGCGCCTGCTCACGACCGTCGAGGCGCATCCCGCCGGCTGGCGCTGGACCAGCGGCGTGCAGAGCGGGTTCGCATATGCTTCGGCCAGCCTGTCAGACGGCAAGGCCGGACGGACGCTGCGCAACGCCGTGGCCAAGACCCCCGACACACCCATCCGGATCCGGCCGGGTACCCGCCCCCGACCCTGGCGGGGCAATTGCATCGCGGTCGGCGACGCCGCCACCGAGGTCGAGCCGCTCGAATGGTGCAATCTGCATTTGGCGCTCAGCGCGATCGACCGGCTGGTGACCATGCTGCCCGGGCGTTCGCCGGCCGAGGTCGAGGCTGCGGATTTCAACCGGCAGTCGTTGGCGGAAGCCTATCGCGCCCGCGACTTCCTTGCTGCGCATTGGCGTACCGCCCGTCGCAACGATCCGCTGTGGCGCTCGGTCACCGCGGCGGCCCCGCCCGCCAGCCTGGCGCACACGCTGGCTCAATGGCGGGAGCGCGGCCGCTTGCCCTTCTATGAAGAGGAAACGTTCACCCGCGACAGCTGGGCGGCGATGCTGATCGGCCAGGGGTGCATCCCCCGCCGCATCGACCCGCTCGTCGACATGATACCGCCGGGCGACGCCCGCGCCGCGATGGCGGCGATCCGCACCCGCATCACTGCGGCGCTGTCCCAAGTGCCAACCCATGCCGCCTATCGCGCGGCGCAAGCGAAACGGCTTTCCCGATGAACGAACATGCGATCCGGCGCGTCGTGATTGTCGGCGGCGGCACCGCCGGCTGGATGGCGGCGGCTGCCTTCGCGCGCTTCCTCAACAACGGTTACACCCAGGTGACGCTGGTCGAATCGGAGGAGATCGGCATCGTCGGCGTGGGTGAAGCCACGATCCCGCCGATCATCGAATTCAATCGCATGCTGGGGATCGACGAAAACGCGTTCCTGGCCGCGACCGGCGGCACGTTCAAGCTGGGCATCGAATTCCGCAATTGGGGTGGGCTGGGAGAGGCCTATTTCCACCCGTTCGGCACCCACGGCCAGGATCTGCAGGGCGTCCACTTCCACCAATTGTGGCTGCGCGAGCGGGCAAGGCGCGAACTGCCGGATATCGCCACCTGGTCGATGTCCGCGGTTGCCGCCGCACTCGGCAAATTCGGGCGCGCCAACGATCAGGCGCGATCGCCGGTACGCGACCTGCGCTATGCCTTCCACTTCGATGCCTCGCTGTATGCGCGCTATCTGCGCGCCTATGCCGAACAGGCCGGCATCCAGCGCGTCGAGGGCCGGATCGTATCGGTCGCCACCAACGGTGAGACGGGGCATGTTGAGCGGCTGACGCTCGACAGCGGCGACTGGTTGGAAGGCGATCTGTTCATCGACTGCTCGGGCTTCCGCGGGCTGCTGATCGAGGAGGCGATGCACGCCGGCTACGAAAGCTATGCCCGATGGCTACCCTGCGACCGTGCGGTCGCGGTGCCATGCGCCCTGCCCGACCCGCGCGAACCCGATCCGTTCACCCGCGCCACCGCGCGGGCCGCGGGCTGGCAATGGCGCATTCCCCTGCAGCACAGGATGGGCAACGGCCTGGTCTATTGCAGCGACTATCTTTCAGACGACGATGCCGAGGCCCAGTTGCTGGCCAGCCTGGAAGGGGAACAGCTTGGCACCCCGCGGCACCTGCGCTTCGAGGCGGGCCGGCGGCGCGAAAGCTGGCGCGGCAATGTCGTCGCGCTGGGGCTCGCCGGGGGCTTCATCGAACCGCTCGAATCGACCAGCATCCATCTCGTTCAGACCGGCATCCAGCGGCTGATCGCCCTATTTCCGGATCGCCGCTTCGACCCCGCGGAGCGCGACGAGTTCAACCGGCAGATGAAGGAGCAATATGAGGACACCCGCGACTTCATCATCCTGCACTACAAGGCGACTCGCCGCGACGACACGCCGTTCTGGAACCGGGTGCGGACCATGCCGATCCCGGATAGCCTGGAACGCAAGCTGAACCTGTGGCGCGGCAAGGGCCGGCTGTTCCGCGACGGGCACGAACTGTTCAGCACACCCAGCTGGGTTGCCGTATGCCTCGGCCAGGGTATCGTTCCGACGGGCTGGGAACCCGCCGTCGACGCCCTGGACGAGGACAAAGTCGCGCATGCGATGGAACAGATGCGGCGCGGCTATCACGACACCGCGCTGCGCCTGCCGACGCACGGCGACTTCCTCCGCCAGGCGGCCCCCTCGCCATTGGCGCCAGCCATGTCGGCGCCTGTCGTGCCGACCCGCGCTGCGGCGGGGGACGATGTCCCCTTCTTCGAATTCAGCGCCGCATCGCCCTTCGACGTCGCACCGGGCAAGGCGCCGCCGCTGTGAGGGCCGATCGCCTGCGCCGCGTGGTGATCGTCGGTGGCGGCACTGCCGGGTGGATGGCCGCCGCCGCCCTGTCGCGGGTCATGGGCGGCGCGTCCGGCCTGTCGTTCGAACTTGTCGAATCCGACGAGATCGGCACCGTCGGCGTCGGTGAGTCGACAATCCCGCAGATCGTCCTGTTCAACGCATTGCTCGGGCTCGACGAGGGCGATTTCCTGCGGGCGACCGACGCCACGTACAAGATGGGAATCGAGTTTCGCGACTGGACGCATCTCGGCGACCGGTTCGTCCATCCCTTCGGCACCTACGGCCTCGACATGCAGGGCGTCGCCTTCCACCACCATTGGCTGAAAGCGCGGGCGCTGGGCGACACGACGCCCCTGGAACAATATTCGCTCAACGCCATGACTGCTTATCGCGGGCGCTTCGGCCATCCGCGCCCGGACCTGGCGCAGTCGCCGATGTCGACGCTGGCTTATGCCTTTCACTTCGACGCTGCGCTCTATGTCCGGTTGCTGCGGCGCCTCGCGGAAGGATGGGGCGTCACCCGTTCCGAGGGCCGCGTCGTCGACGTCGAGCAAGACGGCGAGACCGGTCATGTCGACGCGGTCGTCCTGGCCGATGGACGACGGGTCGCGGGCGACCTGTTCCTCGACTGCTCCGGGTTTCGCGCGCTGCTAATCGAGGAGCGGCTGCGCGCCGGCTTCGAGGACTGGTCCGGATTGCTGCCGTGCGACCGGGCCTGGGCGGTGCCGTGCGCCTTCGGCCCGGCGGCGACCCGGCTGCCCCTGACCCGCGCCACGGCGCGCACCGCCGGCTGGCAATGGCGCATTCCACTGCAGCAACGCCTCGGCAACGGCTATGTCTATTCGAGCGCGCATCTGTCGGATGACGAGGCGGCGGGCGTCCTGCTCGCCAACCTCGACGGCGCGCCACTCGCCGATCCGCGACCGCTGCGCTTCACGGCGGGGCATCGCAGGCGTGCGTGGATCGGCAATGTCGTTGCCCTGGGCCTCGCCGGCGGCTTTCTCGAACCGCTCGAATCGACGAGCATACACCTCGTCCAGACCGCAATCGCCCGGCTGCTGACGCTGTTTCCGACGCGCGCCTTCTCGCCGTTGGAAACGCAACGCTTCAATGACGAAATGGCGCGCGAATACCGCGATATCCGCGACTTCCTGGCGCTTCATTACACCGCCGGCGCGCGGGACGATTCGGCATTCTGGCGCGACATGCGCGCGCGCGTTATGCCGGACGGCACTGCCTACAAGCTCGCCATGTTTCGTGAAAACGGCCGGATTCTACGCGATCATCACGAGGTATTCGCGGAGGCGAGCTGGCTGTCGGTGATGAGCGGCAAGGGCGTACGGCCGAACGGCTATCACCCCGCCGCCGACACGTTGCCGGATGACGAGACGCTGGCGCGGCTTGCCGCCATCCGCGACGTGATCGCGGACACCGCGCAAGACCTGCCCCGGCAGGATGAGTATCTGCGCCAGCTCGGCTGCACATTGGCGCCGGTCGGGGCGGCGGCATGACGCCGATCCGCGAAATCGACGCGATCGATCGCGCGCGCTTCGACGCCGACATCCGCCAGGCGCGCCAACCCGTCGTGATCCGCGGGCTCGCCGGCGACTGGCCGGCCGTCGAGCGTGCCAAAGCGGGCGATGTCGCGCTGGTCGACTATCTCAAGGGCTTCGCGCATGACGCGCCGGTCAATGCCATCGTCGGCGATCCCGCGATCAAAGGCCGCTTCTTCTACACGCCCGATCTCACCGCACTGAATTTCACGCGCGGCAAATCGCCGCTCGCGCCGTTCCTCGACCGCTTGCTGCGCGACCGTGGCGAACCGCGTCCCTATGCGATGGCGGTGCAGTCGATCCTCGCCGACGATCTCTTGCCGGGTTTCGCTGGCGATCATGGGATAGACCTCGTCGATCGCAGTGTCGCGCCGCGGCTCTGGCTGGGCAATGCGATCCGCGTTGCGACGCACTACGACCTGATGGAAAATATCGCGGTCGTGGTGGCGGGGCGGCGGCGGTTCACGTTGTTTCCGCCCGAGCAGATCGCCAATCTGTACATTGGCCCATTCGACCTGACGCCCGCTGGTACGCCGGTGAGCATGGTGGACCCGGACGCGCCCGATCTGACCCGTTTCCCCCGCTTCGGCGAGGCCCAGGCGGCGGGCCAACAGGCGACGCTTGAACCGGGCGATGCGCTCTACATCCCCTTTCACTGGTGGCATGCGGTCGCTTCGCTCGATGCGGTCAACGTGCTGTGCAACTATTGGTGGAATACCGCCGCGCCGCCCGTGGTCAGCCCCTATGATGCGCTTCTCGTCGCCCGCTTCGCCATGCACGGAGCGCCCGAGGACCAACGTGCGGCGTGGCGGGCGATGTTTGACCATCTCGTTTTTCACGCGGACGGCGATCCTCTGGCGCACCTGCCGGATCACGCGCGTGGCCTGCTCGGCGGCAACGACCGCGCCGCTCTCGCCGGTCTTCGCGCATCCCTCCTCGAAAAGCTCAGCCGACCATGAACCGTTTGTGTACCGCCTTTGCCCTTCTGTTGCTCGGCGCCGCCGGACCTCGGTCGGTGCACCTGAACCAGGTCGGCTTCCGACCCGACGGCGCGATCCGCGCGATCGTCGCGGACGACGCGCGAGGACCGCTGCCGTGGCGGCTCGTCGACGCGGCCGGACGACCAGTGGCGCAGGGCACGACGATCGTGTTCGGCGACGATCCGGCCTCGGGCGACCACGTCCACCAGATCGCGCTGACGTCGCCCGTCCCCGCCGGCACGTACCGGTTCGCGGTCGATGGCGTGACCAGCCATCCCTTCGCGATCAGGGCAGACGTCTACCATCCCCTGGCGAGGGCAGCCCTCAACTATTTCTACCAGACGCGTGCCGGCATCGCGATCGACGCACGCTATGCCGGTGGCGCGCAATGGGCGCGTGCCGCCGGCCATCCCCACGAAGTCGCCGGTTGCTTCACGGGGCCGGACCTGAACGGTACGGTCTGGCCGGGCTGCCCCTATCGCCTCGACGTGACCGGCGGCTGGTATGATGCCGGTGACCAGGGGAAATACGTCGTCAACGGCGGTATCGCGTTGTGGACGCTGCAGAACCTCTACGAAACAAACGCCAAGGCGCCGCCCTTCGCGGACGGGGCTGCGGCGCTGCCCGAGGCGGGCAACGGCATCAACGACCTGCTCGACGAAGCACGCTGGGAAATGCGTTTCCTGCTGGCGATGCAGGTTCCCGACGGCGTCCGGCTCGCACTGCCGCTCGGACGGCAAGTCGCTGGCCGGCTGACGCTGAGCGAGGTCGACGCCGGCGGCATGGCGCATCACAAGGTCGCCGACCGCAACTGGACCCCGCTGCCCACCATCCCCGCCGGCGATCGCGAGGAGCGCCTGCTTTATCCGCCCAGCACCGCCGCCACGCTCAATCTCGCCGCCACCGCAGCACAATGCGCGCGCCTGTGGAGGGGAATTGACGACGCCTTCTCGCACCAATGCCTCGCCGCCGCCGGTCGGGCCTATCAAGCCGCGCTGCGTAACCCGGACGTCTATGCCGCACAGGCCTTCACCGGCAGCGGCGGCTATGGCGACAGCGACCTGTCCGACGAATTTTACTGGGCGACCGCCGAACTGTACGCGACGACGCATATGCCCGAGCTCGCGGCGGCGCTGCACCGCATGGCGCTCGACGCCGCGCCGCTTGGTGACGAGCCGGGGTGGGCCAGCACCGCAGCGCTCGGAACGGTGACGCTCGCGACCGCGCCCGGCATCCCCGCGACGGACCGCGACAGGGCGCGGGCGAAGCTCATTGCGCTGGCGGATCGCTTCCTCGATGATGAGGCCCGTACGGGGTATCACATCCCTTATGCGACCGTCCGCTATCCTTGGGGATCGAACGGCGCCATTCTCAACCGCGGCATCGTTCTCGCGCTGGCGGCGCGATTTACGGGGCAGGCGCACTATCGCGATGCAGTTATAGACGCCGCGGACTACGTCATGGGACGCAACGCGCTGGACCGAAGCTATGTCTCGGGTTTTGGCTGGGACATGATGACGCGCCCGCATCATCGGTTCTGGGCCCATCAGTTTGACCCGCGTCTACCGGGCCCACCGCCCGGTGTCATGGGCGGCGGCGCCAACAACACCGCGCTTGCCGATCCGGTCGCCGCGACGCTGGCCGGACATTGTGCGCCGCAGCGCTGCTGGCGCGACGATGGCCGCGCCTATGCTCTCAACGAGGTCGCGATCAACTGGAACGCGCCGCTGCTGTGGGTGGCGACCTATCTCGACCTCGGGCCGTCGCAATAGCCACGCGGGTCGCGCGGGCCCATCACGCCCGCCCCAGAACCCCTGCGAGGAACTGGCGGATTCTGTTGCTGCGTGCCGCGCTTGGCGGCCCCAATATGCCCCGCGCGGCCTCCGGAAGGTGATCCGCAGCGTTGGCGGCATCCGGTGCGAAAATGAAATGGTCGAACCACGTCCGCCACACCGCCTTTTCCGCGGCCGGCAGGTCGCGCACCGCGCCGATGGCGTGGATCATCGCCACGAAGGCCGCGCCTGACCTATGTTCCCACCAATAGTTGACCAGCACGTTCAGTCTGCCAGCGGATCGGACATGGTGCCACCATAACGGCGGGATGAAGATTGCGTCGCCCGGCGCCAATTCGGCGACTTCCGCGTGACGCAGCGCCTCGGCGAATCGCGGATGGCGCGTCAGGTCGGGCGCGTCGGGATCGACCATGCTCGATGGCGGCCCAGCCATCGTATGGTCGAGCGGGCCGACGTACAGATTGGCGATCTGATCCGGCGGAAAGAAGGTGAAGCGCCGCTTGCCGGCCACCACGCAGGCGATGTTGATCGACGTGTCGTAATGGGTGGCGACCTGCGTTGCGTTGCCGATCCAAAGCCGCGCCGGGGCATCGATGCCCAGGCCTAGCGGATTTGCTTCCTGCCAGCCCGGCAGATGTTCCGGCGCCGTGGCGGCGTTGGCATAAAGGGCGTGCGGTCGCGAGGTGCCGTCCTCGGCGAAGCGCAACAATTCGGCGACCAACGCACCGATTGGCACCTGTTGGCGATGGAAGTTGAACGCGGTCAGCGTATCGTCGGCGTAGAAGAACCGTCCGTCGATGTCCGGTGGCCCGATCAGCGTCTCCAGCGGCGCACCGCCACCAAAGCGCGCGAGATACTCGGCCATGCCGCGATCGCCGCCGCCTGCGGCCGCCACCGCCTGCCAATGCCTCGCCTGCCCTCGCAGCACGACCGGACGGTAATCGGGAAGAATTTCGCGCTCGAACGTCTCGGCGTCGACGGCCTGCCGCTCGGCGACGCGGCGGTCGGTGGCGGGGGGCGGCATCACGATCATGCGATACTTCCGATAAGCCTGCTGATCCGCATCAGCTAGCGGTTTCGATTTCGAGGCCCTCGACGACGATCTGCGGATCAACCAGCCACAGACGGATGACATGATGGCCCGACCCGGCGACGGCGAAGGTCGCACGGGCTACACGCCGATTGGCGATCACCGCCCGCTGCCACGCAGCATCGCTGGCATTCTCTAGCAGATCGACGATCTGCGGCGCGCCATCGTCGATCGAGAGACCGACACGCTGATGCCCGCTTCCGCGCACATCCAGACCTGGCGCCGCGACGACGCCGACCGATACGCGCTCGCCCCCCGAAAGCGTCACGTCATATGCAATCTGTGGCCCATCGCTGCTCAGGCGCGAGATCGGTGCGGCGATGACGGGGCCGGCGATCATCGCCGCGCCCCCCGCGGTGAAGCCGGCGATGCGCTGCCAATGAAAGCCGGCACCATCGCGAGCCCGCCCCGCGTCGGCGGAGATCGTCAGAAACGGGCGCACGCTCTCCTTCAAGGCCGGACCCGGCGCAGCGGCCGTGGCGAGCGCGGGCATGATATCGCGATCGGGTTGCTGCCAGCCGGCATAGCCGATGTGTGTCTGGGCCATCATCTCGGGCCATTTGCCTCCCGCCAATTGCTCGTAGCGTCGGCCGAGCTCCCCATCTTCGTCGAAATAGCGGCGGGCGGCGACCGCCCACCGTGTCGCCGCAGCGGCATCGCCTCTGTGCGCCGCAGCGCGATTTTGCGCCACCGCCTCGTATAGGCGATGAAGGTTCGTCATCGCCTGGATACGATGCAGCACCAATTCGTCATAAGCCGCATGACGGTCGGCCGGTATCGTTGTGTAGACCTGCCGGGCCTCTGCCTCAAGCGAAGTCCATTCCCCTACAACACGCGCCCAGTCGCCGGTGGCGAGCGCATAGCTGTCCGCATCGATCAATTCCGGCTTGCGGCGGCTCGCGAGCTCGCCGTAGCGCGCTATCATCGCTCCGATCGCCCCGGCGTGCGCCACCCCGAATTGCTGTTCAGCCCAGCGGGCCGGATAGTCTGCCATCGCTGCGGCGGTCATGCTGTCTGGGTTCCACGCCATCGCCAGGAAGAAGCTGGTGGCATATTCCATCGGTTTCAGGTCACCGACGTTGACGATCCACAGCCGGTCGGCCCCGAAGGCGTGCGCCATGGCCATCTGCTGCCAGACGCGAGGGATCGCATTGGTATCGAGCCATTTGTAATTACGTGGGTCGCCGACATAATCGAAGTGATAATAGACGCCGTACCCCCCGCGCCGCGCTACCCCCGGAGACGGCAGACGGCGGATGTTGCCCCAATTGTCGTCGGAGAACAGCAGGGTCACGTCATCGGGAACGCGCATGCCCCTGTCGTAATAATCTTGCACCTCCTTATAGAGCGCCCAGATCTGCGGCGTCTCGGCGGCGGACCGGCCGGTCACGTCGGCGATGATGTGGCGTTGGTCGGCGACGATCCGTTCCAGCAACGGGATCGCGGTGCCTCGGGTCATCGGCGCGTCGCCGTCGCCGCGCATGCCGATCGTCACCGGGTCTTCCGACGTGCCGCGCCGCACGATCCCGGCGCGCCAGAATGCCTGCAGCGCGGGAGCATTCTTGCTATAGTCCCACGCTCCCCCACCGCTGCGCCGCCACTCGATGTTGGCGCGCTCCATCGGCTCGTGGTGCGACGTGCCCAGGATAACGCCCATCGATCTTGCCAGCGGCGCGGAGCCGGGATCATCCTGCCACAGCGATTTGCCCCACATCGCGGGCCACAGGAAATTGGCCTTTGAGCGCAACAGCAACGTGAACAGCCGGGCGTAGGCCTGCCGATTGACGCCCCCGAATGTTGCCCTCGCCCAACCGCCAAACGCCGGCTCCTCGTCGTTGATGAAGATGCCGCGGTATTTGACGACCGGATGATCGGCTACCCGACCAGCCGTCAACCAGAGGGAGGCGTGGCGCCGGGCCGGCACGTCTGCCCACCATGTCCAGGGACTGACCCCCGATTTCGCGCTGATGTCGTACAAGCCGAAGATCGTACCCCGCCGGTCGCTGCCGACGATGACCAGGGCGCGGTCGATACCCGGGGCCGGTTGCGCGACCACCTGTTCGACATAGCCCTCCCATTGTCCCGCCAGTCCGGTCACATCCACTTTACCGGCACGGATCAGCCCATCGATCAGCCGGCTGTGGCCCAGGGTGCCGGCGATCACCGTCGCTTCCGTCATATCGCGGGAAAGGCGAACATCGCCGCCCCCGACCGCCCTCAGATCGGCGACGAGATCAGCTCCTGCGATCCGAACGCCGGGTTCGTCTTCCGGGTCGACCACCACCGCCGTCATGCGCCCCGGGGTCAATAACGCGACTGCGCCCGTCTGTGGGGCCAGGCAGGCTGCGACCGGTGCCTGACACGCCTCCCCCAAGGCGGCGGTGGGCATGATGAGCATAGTCACCATCGAGACCGCCCACATCGGCCCCCGCCCCATGGCGATGCGCCACACCAGTCCCGTCATGGTCCACCTCACCGCTCGCATCGGCCACCCGGCGCTCAAGCTTGACGCTACGGTCCGTGGACGACACGGTAGCGCTATCACAGATAAGATGGGAAGGGGATGCACGTGGATCAGCGAGCGAAGGTAATGCTATCCACAAGCCCCACCCGCGGGACGCCACCCTCTCACTATCTCCATTTTTGCCCGGCCAGGGTACGGCGCGGCCGTATCCGTGCTGCCGCGCACATCGCCGCGGTGGCAATGGCAACGACGACACTATCGGCTGCGGCCGCCATCCAGAGGCCGGACTGGGTCGCCGCGTGGGGCTCGGCCCAGATGCCCTTGGAGGGTAAGGACCCCGCGCTCGTCGCGGCTTCTGGGCCGGTCACGATCCGCCAGATCGTCCATCTTTCCGCCGACGGCAACAGCGTGCGGATCCGCCTGTCGAACGTCGCCGGCGACCGTCCGCTGGCGGTGACGGCCGCTACGCTGGCCCGTGCGCGGGCATCGGGTGACGATGGAATAACCCAGGTTCGGCCGCTCACCTTTTCCGGCGCCACCGTCGTCACCATCCCGGCGGGCGCGGAACTCTACAGCGACCCGGTCCCGCTAACGGTGGCTGCCGGCGACGATGTCGCGATCAGCCTGTTCCTCACGGCGCCATCAGGCCGGCTTTCCGGGCATCCCGGTGCGCGAGCGACCACCTTCATCACCGCAGGCAACCAGTCCGCCACCCCGGCCCTCACTGCGCCGCGCCGTATCGGCGGATGGTGGTGGCTCGCGGATGTTGAGGTCGCGGAGAGCACGCGTACCGGAACGCTCGTCGCGATCGGCGATTCGATCACCGACGGCCGTGGCATCGTCGATGACAGCAATGCGCGCTGGACCGACGCGCTTGCCCGGCGCCTCGCCGCCGTCGACGCGCCCGTGCGATGGTCCGTGGTCAATGCGGGGATCGGCGGCAACCGGATTTTGCGCGACGGCATCGGCCCAAGCCTGATCGGGCGGTTCGATCGCGATGTCCTGGGTCGGTCCGGCGTGCGGGCCGCAATCGTGCTGGAGGGGGTCAACGACCTCGGTGTCGCGACCCGCGACGCGCCGGCCGACCCGGCGACTCACCGCGAACTGGTCGCAGCGATCACCACCGCCTACCGTCAGATCGCGAACCGGGCGCACGCGAGGGGCATCGCCGTGTTCGGCGGTACGATCACCCCCTATGGCGGCAACGATTATTATCACCCCGATGCCCGAAGCGAAGCCGATCGGCAGGCGATCAACACCTTCATCCGCGCGTCGGGGACCTTCGACGGCGTCCTCGATTTCGACGGCGCGTTGCATGATCCCGCCCGCCCCGATCGCCTGCTGCCCCGATACGATTCTGGAGATCATCTGCATCCGAGCCCAGAGGGATATCGCGCGATGGCGGCGGCGGTGCCGCTAATGCTGTTCGCCCGCGGCTGCGCGGCCGCCGATTGCGCGCCAACCGGCAAAGCGAGGTCATCCCGGCCGCGTATCGCGATCACCTTCGATGACATTCCAGCACATGGCGCCTTGCCTGCCGGCGCCACGCGCCTGGGCATCGCGCGATCGATCATCGCGACCCTCGCGGCGCATCGCTCGCCCGCGTTCGGCTTCATGAACGCAGGATTCGGCGACGGCGTGGCGGATGCGCCGCAGGTCCTCGCGGCATGGCGCGGAGCCGGACTGCCGATCGGCAATCATGGCTACGGCCACCTCGATCTCGCCCAGGTCGGCGCAAGCTCGTTCCTCGCCGACGTCGCCCGCAACGAGGGGCCATTGGCGGCGGCGGCGGGCGCGCACGACTGGCATTGGTTCCGCTATCCCTTCCTGTCCGAAGGACAGGATTTCACGACCAGGTCCGCGGTACGCACTGGATTGCGGAACCGCGGATACCGCGTTGCGGCCGTGACGATGAGCTTTGCCGATTACGCCTGGAACGGCGTTTACGCGCGCTGCCTCGCCAAACGGGACGCGGCGGCGATTGGGATGCTGGAAACGAGCTATCTCGACGCCGCGCGCAGGCAGGCGCTGCGCTCGCGGGAATTGGCACACGACGCGCTGGGACGTGACATACCCTACGTCTTGTTGATGCACCTCGGCGCGTTCGATGCGCGGATGCTGTCACGCTTGCTGACCTTGTACGAACAAATGGGCTTCGCCTTCACCACGCTACCCGCGGCGGAAGCCGACCCCTTCTACATGCCGGCGGTCGACCTCGCGCTGCCCGGCCCGAGCCCGACGCTGGAGGCTGCGGCGCGGGCGAAGGGTGTGCCGGTGCCCCCCGACACCCCCCTGCCCGCCGACACGATGTGCCGCTAGATCAGCCCACCATCTCTTCGAGCTCGCGGCCCTTCGTCTCGTGGATGAAGCGCTGGACCAGGAAGAAGCTGATCAGCGCCGATACCGCGTAGAAGGTATAGGTCGCGGTCAGGCCCAGCTTGGCCGCCATCACTGGAAAGCTCTGCGCGATCAGGTAATTGGCGAACCATTGCGCGAAGCCGCATACCGCCAGCGCCGATCCGCGCAGCCGGTTCGGGAACATCTCGCCCAGCATCACCCACATGATCGGGCCCCAGCTGGCGTTGAAGAAGATCACGTAGATGTTCGCCGCGATCACCGCGAGCGTGCCATTGGCTTGCGACAGTTGCAACTGCCCGGTCGCGTCGATGACGCCCGAATGGAATGCATAGACCATCACGAACAGCGCGACCGCCATCCCCGCCGATCCGATCAACAGCAGCGGCTTGCGCCCGATCCGGTCAACGAGGCCGATCGTAACGAAACAGGCCGCGATCGAAACGAGGCCGGAGATGATATTGCGCTGGAGCGCGGTCGATTCGCTCGCACCCGCGAGCTTCCACAACGTCTCGCCATAATAGAAGATCACGTTGATTCCGACGAGCTGCTGGAACACCGCGATGACCAGACCGGCCCAGACGATCGGCCGAAGCCCTGCGCCGGGCGCGAGCACGTCGCTTAGCCGCGGCGGCTGTTCGCTCGAGAAGCTGGCGCGGATCTCCGTCAGCTTGGCGGCGGCAACGCTGTGGCCAAACAGCCGCGCCAACACGCCCAGGGCATCGTCGTGGCGCCCGCGCGAGACGAGAAAGCGCGGACTTTCGGGAATGAAAAACAGGGCGACCAAAAACACCGCCGCCGGAATCGCCTGACACAGGTACATCCAGCGCCACGCCGGGATCCCGCCCCAGAACGGCGCCGTCGACGTCCCCGCCGCCGCGGCGAGAAAGTAATTCACGACGAAGGCTAGCGTCAGGCCGGTGATGATCATCACCTGCTGAATGGTTGTCATCCGTCCGCGTACGTTCGCCGGCGCCACCTCGGCGATATAGGCGGGCGACAGCACGCTGGCCGTGCCGACCGCCATCCCGCCGCACAGACGGGCGATCAGGAAGATGGTGTGGTCATGCGCGACGCCTTGGACGATCGCGCCGACCAAGAACAGGGCGGCTGCGAACATCATCACGTTGCGTCGGCCCAGCACGTCGGCGAGCCGCCCCGCGAGGAAGGCGCCGACGAAACATCCGATCAGCAGCGAACCGACCGTGAACCCCAGGCTCGCGTCCGATAAGGCGAAGGCGGCGCGCAAGCCGTCCTGCGTGCCGTTTACCGCACCCGAATCATATCCGAACAACAGCCCGCCGATCGTCGCCACCGCAACGATCGCGGCAACGAAGCCAATATTGGTACTACCTTCCGACGTATGGCTGCCCATAATGTCACCCCTCCTCAGGTCGTCCTTTGACGACTCTCATCCTGATAGCGCTATCAGCAGGAGGCGGCGTGTCAAGCCAGCGCGTCAGCCTCCGCTGGGCGGCCGCCGCCTGGGCGGCGCGTCGGACTGGCGGCGGATCAGCGTGTAATGCAGCAGGCTGACCGCATCCGCTGCCGGATCCCCCTGCCCGCGGATCGCATCGACCAGCAGATTGACGGACAACCGCGCCATGTCGGCGATCGGCTGGCGGATGGTCGTCAGCTCGGGCCAGATCGCCGTCGCCAGTATCGTGTCGTCGAATCCAACGACGGTCAGGTCGCCCGGGACGTCGAAGTCGTTGCGATGCGCGACCGCCACGACCGCGGCCGCCATGTCGTCGTTGGAGGCGAAGATCGCGGTCGGCGGCTCGGCGAGGGCGAACAACTGCTCCGCTGCGTCCAGCCCCGATCGATAGGTATAAAGCCCGCCCGCCACCAAGTCGTCGTCGAGCGGCAGCCCCGCCTCTCCCAGCGCCTCTCGATAGCCGCGCAGGCGTTGTGCCGATGCCGACAGGTTGAGGTTTCCCGTAACGAAGCCGATCCGCCGATGGCCAAGGGCCAGCAGATGCTTGGTCATCTCGCGCGCCGCCGCGACATCGTCGATCGCGACCGCGCGCTGCTCGCCCTCACCGCGAGACGTGGCCAGCAACACCATGGGGATACCCGCGGCAGCGAACATCGCCCTGACGTGGTCCGCCTCGCACAGCGGCGGCGTGAGCACCACCCCGTCGATACCATCCTCGATCAGCCGGGTCGCGACCTCTTCGTCCCGCTCGTCGTCCCCATAGCGCTCGAAGACCAGCTGGACATTGCGCCGCGTCGCTTCGTCCAGACTGCCGATCAGAAACTCGCCGACGAATCCCACGCTGGGGTTGGCGTAAAGCAGGCCGATACGCACCTGCCCCGCGCCGGCGAGGCTGCGGGCCGCCTGATTGGGCGTGTAATTGAGCGCCTCGACCGCAGCGTTGACCAACTCGCGTGTTTCGGCACGCACGTTGCTTTCGCCGTTGATGACGCGCGACACGGTCATCGGCGAGACGCCGGCATGCCGTGCCACGTCGCTGATGGTCGGTGCGCCACGCTGACGACGCCCGTTGCGGGAGCTGGTTTTGGCGATGGCCAGAATGATCTCCTCATGAACAGAAGCCTCTATCCGGTACGACAGGGCCGCTGCCCTGCGCAAGCAGGACCGCCGGCTCGTCGTGGGCCGCGCGTTATCGCACCCCAGTAGTGGGTCGGGCGCGGCCAATCGGGAAATGCAATGTTTCGCAAGCCGGGTTGCAATGCCCGAATTTCGCAATATGGTAGCGCTACCGCGAAGTCCGCCAGAGACTTGGTTGCAAGGGGAGGGTGAAGTGAGCCAAAAATTCCGAAAATTGGGCTTGTGCATGGCGTTCGTCACGTCCGCCTTGGCGCTATTGGCACAATCCCAAGTCCCCGGCGCAATCACGCCGGCCGGCACCCCCGTTCCGATGACGACCCGGGACGGACGGCATTATCGCGCACAGCCGCTGACCACGCAGATCTACACCGCCGATCCCTCCGCTCACGTCTTTGGCGGCCGTATCTACGTCTACCCCAGCCATGACGTGCCGACCGATATCCCTGATGACGACTTGGGCAGCGAATATGCGATGCGCGACTATCGCGTGCTGCGCATGGATCGCATTGGCGGCCCGGTCACGGTTGGTCCCGTCGCGCTCGACGTGAAGGATGTGCCCTGGGCATCGAAGCAGATGTGGGCGCCCGACGCCGCCTATCGCAACGGCATCTATTATCTCTACTTCCCGGCTCGAGACCGGCGACGCGACAAGAACGGTCTCGGTGCCTTCCGCATCGGCGTCGCGACGTCGAAGAACCCGATGGGCCCATTCCGCGCCGAACCTCAGCCGATCGCCGGCAGTTTTTCGATGGATCCGGCCGTATTCACCGACCGCGACGGCGCGACCTACATGTATTTCGGCGGCATCTGGGGTGGCCAGCTGCAGCGCTGGACCGCTGGCGCGTTCGACCCCAACGGCAGCGACACCGATCTCCACCGCGACGATGCGCCCGCCTTGTCGGGCAAGGTCGTCCGGATGGGCGCGGACATGAAGAGCTTCGCCGAAACGCCGCGCGACGCCGTGATCCTCGATCCCGCGACCGGCAAGCCGGTGCTGGGCGGCGACCACGACAAGAGGTTCTTCGAGGCATCGTGGATGTTCCGTCGCGGCGACGTCTATTATTACACCTATTCGACTGGCGATACGCACTTCCTGAACTACGCGACCGGCAACAGCCCGTACGGGCCGTTCACCTATCGCGGCCATATCCTGCAGCCGGTGCAGGGCTGGACGACGCATCATTCGATCGTGGAATGGAGCGGCAAGTGGTGGCTGTTCTATGCCGACACGCAGATGTCGAACCGCAACCACCTGCGAAACGTCAAGGTCACCGAGCTCCGGTTCGCGCCGGACGGCTCGATCCCGACCATTGACCCCTTCGCGCCGTAATCCGATGTTTTTAGGAATCGACATCGGCACCTCCGGGGTGAAAGCGGTCGTCGTTGATGAGGAAGGCATGGTCATCGGCCAGGGCATCGCCGCGCTCGATGTCCAGCGCCCCCACGCCCTCTGGTCGGAACAGGACCCGGAATCCTGGTGGCGGGCGACGACCGCCGCGGTGCAGGCGATCGATCCTCGGATACGGGGTTCGGTACGCGGGATCGGGCTCGCCGGACAGATGCACGGCGCGACCTTGCTCGGTGCGGACGACCAGCCCCTGCGACCGGCGATCCTGTGGAACGACGGCAGGAGCTTTGCGGAATGCGCGGAACTGGAGCTTGCGCTGCCGACGCTGCAGGCGATCACGGGTAACATCGCCATGCCGGGCTTCACCGCCCCGAAACTGATGTGGGTCCGCACGCATGAACCCCATCTTTTCGCGCAGGTCCGGGCGGTGTTGCTGCCCAAGGATTACGTCCGGCTTCGCATGACGGGCGACAAGGCATCCGACCTGTCGGACAGCGCCGGCACGTTATGGCTCGACGGCGCGACCCGGCGGTGGAACGACGCCGCTCTTGGCGCCTGCGGCCTGACCGAGGCACAGATGCCCCGGCTGTTCGAGGGAACCGACATCACCGGGCGCCTGCGCGCCGACGTCGCCGAACATTGGGGGGTACCGTCCGTGCCCGTCGCGGCGGGTGGGGGCGACAATGCCGCGGGCGCGGCGGGCGTCGGGGTGGTGCGCGACGGCGATGCGTTGCTGTCGCTCGGCACGTCGGGGGTGATCTTCGTCGCGACCGACGCCTTCCGCCCCAATCCGGCGCGCGCCGTCCACGCCTTCTGCCACTGCCTGCCCGGGCTGTGGCACCAGATGAGCGTCCACCTGTCCGCGGCGTCCTGCATTGATTGGGCCGCGCGGCTGACCGGTGCCGGCGGTGCAGCGGAGGTGTTCGCGCGCGCCGAGACGGCGGGCCCCGCCGCCGGCCCCGAGCTGTTCCTTCCCTATCTGTCCGGCGAACGCACGCCGCACAACGATGTCGCGGTGCGCGGCGCCTTTCTCCATCTCGACAACGAGACCGGGCCGGAACGACTCGCGCAGGCGGTGCTGGAAGGGGTCGCCTTCGCGCTCGCCGACGGGCTGGACGCGCTGACCGGCGCAGGCTCCCGCGTCGACCAGCTCGCGGTGATCGGCGGCGGCGCGCGCTCGGCCTATTGGGGGCGGATCATCGCCGCCGCGCTCGACACCCAGCTCGTCTACCTCAAGGGCGGCGAGGTCGGGCCTGCGCTCGGCGCCGCGCGCCTGGCGCAGATCGCGGTCGACGGCGGCGATCCCGCCACCGTCTGCGCGCCGCCGCCCATATCCCATATGATCGATCCCGATCCGCAGTTGGTCGATCGATTGTCCGCCAAGAAGGCGCGCTTCCGCGACGCCTATCCCCGCATCACACCGAAAGGCATCTGACCCACCATGGCGACCGACTATTTCGCGGATATCCCGACCGTCACCTTCAAGGGGCCGGATACGGACGACGACCTCGCCTATCGCTTCTACGACAAGAACCGCGTCGTCCTGGGCAAGACGATGGCAGAGCATCTGCGCTTCGCGGTGTGTATGTGGCACACCTTCTGCTGGCCGGGCAGCGACGTCTTCGGGCCGGGTACCTTCTCGCGTCCCTGGGCCGCGCACGCCCATACGCCGGAAGGTGCGGCGGCGAAGCGCGCGGCGGCGTTCGATTTCGTCAAGCGGCTCGACGTCCCTTTCTACTGTTGGCACGACGTCGACGTCTCGGCGCACGCCGCCAGCGTCGCAGAATACGGCCGCTATTTTGGCGAAGCGGTCGACCATCTCGAGACCCTGCAGGCCGATAGCGGCATCAAGCTGCTATGGGGCACCGCCAATCTGTTCAGCGATCCGCGCTACGCCGCGGGCGCCGCGACCAACCCGGATCCGGAGGTGTTTGCCTGGGGCGCGATGCAGGTGCGCGCCGCGCTGGAGGCGACACATCGGCTGGGTGGCGCCAATTACGTGCTGTGGGGCGGCCGTGAGGGCTATGAGACGCTGATCAATACCGATCTGAAGCGCGAGACCGACAACCTCGGCCGCTTCCTCAGCCTGGTGGTCGAGCACAAGCACAAGATCGGCTTCACCGGCGCGATCCTCATCGAACCTAAGCCGTTCGAGCCAACCAAGCACCAATATGACTTCGACACCGCGACCGTCTACGGCTTTCTGAAGCGCCACGGGCTGGAAAACGAGGTCAAGGTCAATATCGAAGCGAATCATGCGACGCTCGCCAGCCACACGTTCGAACACGAGATCGCGACCGCGGCGTCGCTGGGCATCTTCGGGTCGATCGACGCTAACCGCGGCGATTACCAGAATGGGTGGGACACCGACCAATTCCCCAATTCGGTAGAGGAACTGACCCGCGCGACGTTGGAGATCGTGCGGGCGGGCGGCTTCACGACGGGCGGCTTCAACTTCGATGCCAAGGTGCGGCGCCAGTCGATTGACGCGGTCGACCTGTTCCACGGCCATATCGGCGGCATCGATACCGTCGCCCGCTCGCTGCTCAACGCGGCGGCGATCATCGAGGACGGCCGGATCGATGCCTTCAAGCGCGACCGCTATGCCGGATGGGACGAGGAACTCGGCCGCATGATCCATGCCGACGATACCGGCCTCGCCGACATCGCCGACCTCGCCGTAAGCCGCAACCTCGACCCGCAACCGCGCTCCGGCCGGCAGGAATGGCTCGAGAACCTGCTCAACCGCTTCTGATGTCGGTCGATCGGGGCGGCGCGTCATGCGTCGCCCCGATCGACTACGGCGAATAAGCGTAGGGCCCGATCGTCGTCCCGACAAAGCCCCCGGCGCGTGCCGTACTGAGCACCGTGCCATCGGCATCACCCAGCAGCCTCACCCATCGCCCCGGCGCAGTCGCATAGTCGAACGTATAACGGCCGCCGTCGGCCGCGATCCGCAGCTGCACGGGCGAGCCAGGGCCGCCGACGCCGTCGGGCAGCGGCGTGCTCGTCAGTATCGCGCCGCCGATCGGATCGCCGCTGCCGGCGCGGCGTTCGACCCGCATCTGCCGGCGTCCTTGGTCCTGCACCATGCCGATGAAATAATAATGCGCCTCGTTCTGATAGGCGACGAGCCCCGCCTTGGCGCCGTTCCGCATCGCGGCGACGCTCACCGTCGTCGTCGCCTGCGCATGCATGTGCTGCTGCCGATGCCCCAGAAAGCTCGGCTGCCCAGTCCCGCCGATCGGCTCCGTCCGTGGGTCGAGGCGGAGACCGCCTCGACCGGTATGCCACCACTGCGTTTTGGGTGTGCGCACCATCAGCCACGTCGTCGCCAGGCTCGGTTCGACGAATGTGTCGTCAGTGACGGCATTCCCGCTCGCCATGGCCCGGCCACCTTGCGGCGTCGGCAGTGCCGGTCGGCGCACCGCATATGGGATCGTTGTTCCCGGCTCTGTCACCACCGGCCAACCCGCCCGCCAGGTCACCGGCAGCAGGAAGGTTTCGCGGCCTGTATTGTACAGGTCCCCCGCATAGGGCCGGGTGGCCAGGAATACCGCCCACCATCCCGCCGCCCCCGCGTTGACCAACTGCGCATGTCCCGCGGAGGTGATCGGCGCAGGCCGCCCTGGCGGAAGGTCGCGCTGCGTCAGGATCGGGCGCGGCCAGGGCACGAAGGGACCATTCGGCCGGCTCGCGCGGTACACCGTCTCCGAATGGTTTGTGCTCGTACCGCCCTCGGCAGTGATCAGGTAATAGTGGCCGTCGTGTCGGAAGAGATGCGGCCCCTCGACCCACACCGGCCTGGCCGCGGGATCGATGCCACCGTCGACGATCGGAATGGCCGGCCCCGCGACCTTTAGCGTGGCGAGATCGAACCGCCGGATCCAGATTGCGCGATGTCCGTCGTACCGCGGTGCCTCCGGCGACGCGTCGTTGTTGACCAGCCAGGTCGAACCGTCCGCATCGGTGAACAGCGAAGGATCGATACCGCCCACCTCCCGAATCCAGACGGGGTCGGACCATGGGCCCGCCGGATCGCGGGCGCTGACGACGAAGGTCCCGCCGCAGCCGACGCAGGTATTGATAATGTAGAACAACCCGCCGGCATAATGCAGCGCGGGCGCGAACAACCCTTCCGACAGACCCCGACCGGTTAGGTCGATCTGACCTGGTCGGTCGATCGCGTTGCCGATCTGCACCCAGTGCACCAGGTCGCTGCTGCGGAACACCGGCAGGCCCGGGAAATAGGAGAAGGTAGAATTGACCAGGTAGAACCAGCGACCGACGCGAATGACGCTGGGATCCGGGTAGAAGCCAGGAAGGATGGGATTGGCGTAATGGCCGTGCGGGATCGTATCAAACGTCGCGTCATGCCCCGCATAGCGGAAGTCGGTGAAGCGCACCGGTTCGGGCGACGACGGCGCGACCCCCGGGACCAGGGTGGCCAACGCCACCGGAATCAGCTGGCGAAGCATGCGCGCTCCTCTCGCCGTCCGTGCATCACCCCCCGCCTGGCTCTAGACGAGAGCGTTGCGGCGGATCACCTCGCGATACCATCGCGCGCTGAGCTTGGGCGTGCGCTTCTGGGTCGCGAAATCGACATAATGGATGCCGAACCGCTTGGTATAGCCATCAGCCCATTCAAAATTGTCCATCAGGCTCCACAGGAAATAGCCCTTGAGCGGATAGCCCTCAGCGACCGCCCGTCGGAACTGGCCGACATAGTTGCGCAGATACATGACCCGGTCGACGTCATCGACCCGACCATTGGTCATCGGGTCATCGGCGGAGGCGCCGTTTTCGGAAATGAACAGCGTCTTGGGGTCCCACAATTCGCTGACCAGACGCACCGCCCAATAGGCGACTTCGGGCCCGACGATGAGCCAGGGCGACGCCATGCGCGGCGACGAGGCGATATGCGGAACGACGGCATAACCTTTGGGGCTGTCGTCGGCCCGTACCCATTCGGGCGTATAGACATTGAGCGATACAAAATCGAGCGGACTGCCGATCGCAGCCATGTCTCCCGCTTGCACCTTCGGCGCCGCGGCTCCCTCCTGCCCCAGATATTCGTCGATATACCGCCCCTCCATGATAGCGGTCAGGAACATCGCATTCATTTCCCGCGTCGCCTTCTTCGCGGCGGCGATATGCTCGGGCGTCTCGATCACGGGCGTGTAGATCGTCGTGTTGTCGGCCAGGCCGACCTGCGTTCCCGCGCGGGCATGGGCGCGGATCGCCTGCACCCCGAGGCCATGCGCCAGCACGCCATGATGGCGGACCTGATTGACCTCGGCGGGCGGCAGCTTGAGCCCGGGCGCGTGGATCCCTTGCAGATGGCCGAGATCGGTGAAGCACCGCAATTCGTTGACCGTCATGAAGTGGCGAACGCGATCGGACAATTTGCCCGCCATGAAGCCGGCATAATCGGCGAAGGCGAGTGCTGTATCGCGGTTACGCCATTCCCCCGGCAGGCCTGCTGGCAGATCCCAGTGGAACAGCGTCACATATGGCTTGATTCCGGCGGCAAGCAGAGTGTCGATGACCCGGTTGTAATAATCGATACCCTTCTGATTGGCCGCGCCCCGTCCCTCGGGGAACATCCGGGACCAGGCGATCGACATGCGGTAGGCACCGACACCGAGGTCTTTCAGCAGCCTGATGTCGTCACGATAACGGTGATAGCTATCGCAGGCGACGTCGCCCGTGTCGCCATTGGCGACCTTCCCTTGCGTGTGGGAGAATACATCCCAGATCGTTGCGCCACGCCCGTCTTCCTTGACCGCCCCTTCGATCTGGTAGGACGCAGTCGCACAGCCCCAGAGGAAGTTCTTCGGAAAGCTGGAATCCAATCGCCGACGCTCGGTCGTCGCCGCCATGAGGCCTTTCGGACTGAACGCGGCCAATCCCCCACCAGTCGTCAGCCCCGTCTTGATTACGTCGCGGCGGTTCATGTCCCCTCCTTATTGGTAGCGTTATCAGACACTGATTGTCAGAAACGGGTCGCCAAGAAAAGTCTGGTCGCGGCTCTCGCTTGCAAAATACTACCGGTTTTGCGCTCAACGTGGATGCGCGTCAGTTCCTTGCCGGGAAGCGGCCGCCCTGCCCTTCCGCCGCGACTGACCCATAAGCCGACGTTCATAGGCGACGGCGGTTCACCCGCATGCAGCCATTTGCTCGGTTCGGCGAAGCGACAGCTACCGGGCGATAGCTTTTAGCGATGCACAACCTCGCCGGCAGCGATCAGGCTGCCGTCCTAGAGCGTAAGGAGTCGGCGCGAACCGCGTTGCGCGTTGTGGCTGCTCTACTGCGCCTTCCAGTAGCGAACATAATCGATGCGCATCGCTTGGGGGAAGGCCGCATCATCGATACCCTTCTGGCCGCCCCAGTCTCCACCGATCGCAACGTTCAGGATAAGATTGTAAGGGCGCGTGAACGGCCACGCGCCGTGGTCGGGCGCCGGCGGCTGCGCGACCCGCATATACCCATGGCCATCGACCCCAATCGTGATTGCGCCCGGGCGCCAGTCGAGCTGATAGCGGTGATAGGCGGTACAACTGGTCGGCATGTGCCGCTCCGCGCCTCGCTGGGTCCCCAGCCGATGATTAAACGTGCCTGAATGCAATGTCGCATGAATGACGTTCGGATCCCAGCCGACCATCTCCATCACGTCGATCTCACCCCGATCGGGCCAGGACCCGCTCGACGGCAACAGCCAAATCGCCGGCCATGCGCCGCGTCCGCATGGCAGCTTGGCACGAATCTCAAAGAAACCATAACCCAACGGCTGCCGGCTGACGAGTTTGGCAGACGTGTAGTCCTGCCCGCCCGCGTCTCTGAACCGCGATCGCGTCGCCCGCTCATGTCGCGCCTCGATCACGAGCGCGCCCTCCTCGATCCGCGCATTCGCGGAGCGATCCCTCGCATAATATTGGCGCTCGTTGTTGAACCAGCCGACTGCATTACGCGAGGTATCGAACCGCCATGTGTGAGCGTCCACCGTCCCACCGCGGAATTCGTCGGCGAAGCTTGGCGCGCCTTCGGGCACAACCATCGGGACATCCACGGCGTAGTTCGCCGCGCCAAGCGACGCAGCCTGCAAGACGGCTAAGATCAGTCCCATCGTTTCCTCTCTTCCTAGCCGATAGGGAATGCCTACTGCTTTTGGAATACAGAGATAAACGTTGCGCACTGTAGTGGCCACCGGCAGCGGCGACCCAGATGCGTTGGGGTGGACGCCCCCTGACGGCATCGATGTGCCAGAGTGGAGGTGTTGAAGCACCACTGCAGGAGGCGTCCATGGAAGAGGTTAGCACAGTCGGCATTGATCTGGCCAAGTCGGTTTTCCA